>CAZURK010000071.1:0-53651 GCA_964623055.1 uncultured Pirellulaceae bacterium | reverse complement strand
GCGATCCGACCTTCGAAGAAGCGATCAGCCCCATCGCCCCGGCTTGGCACAACTAATGAACCTTCTTGGCAGTACCCAACCCGGCTGGCAGCACGAGGCGGCCTTGATTGTCCAGGTAATGTCCCTCCGAGCTTCCGTCGGGTTTGTCGACGATGAGCCGTTCGCCTTCGAGTCGCCAGGTGAAGCCGTTCCAGACCGCGGCGCGATGGCCGTCAATATAGAGGTGGGCGGTTCCGTCGGGGAAGAAGTGCCGCTGCCAAGTCTGGCCTTGGTAGGTGTATTCCCAGACGCTGCCACCCTCAAAGGGGGCAGTTGCCGCTTTCAAGCGGGCTGCTTCCCGGTCCGCGCATTTCTTCCGGTAGGCTGCGGCGTCGTATTCCTTGCCGCCCTCGACGGCAGCCGCCTCAAAGACCAACACTTCAAACGGTTCAAGCTCGATGTGCTGTGGTTCGATGGAGACCGCTTGGAGCGAGTTGATTCGCTGCCCCGCGCGGGGCGAGGTGAGCCGGTAATCAGTCAGATGAGTGTCGGGCAGTTGGAGGTCGCGCGCGAGTTCCAACTCGAAGCTGCCAGGCTTGTCCGAAGGATTGCGCAGCACCACGATGCCGCCGCGCGGTTGCCAGGATGCCCAGCCGTAGACGTCACCCATTCCAGGATCGCCGCCGATCCAGTGGGTATCGACGAGCACGTCCGTGTTGGCGCGCGACCATTTGGCCGCTGCGGCCAGTTCGTCCCACATCGTCGGCGTCAGCAGATGAGGGCTGATGTAGAGTTCCTGGAGGTTGGTGCCGGAACCGAAGAAGGTCCAGATTTCATCGGCCACGGACTTTTCGTCGCGGTCCATCTTCGCGGGGTTGGTCCGCCCGCCAATGCACGGACCGTGCAGCATCAACGAGTTCAGAGGATACAGCGGTCCCCACTGGACGATGCAGCGGTAACAGAACATATCGCGGTAAGTAATCCACTGCTGCCGTCCGTTGCCCGGTCCATGGAAGCCCGTATCTCCGCCCTGGCGCCAAATCGAATCGGCGTAGAGCGTCCAGAAGGGGCTGGCCCAGGTTCCGACCGTGGCGCTGATGAACAATTTCGGATTCTCCTTGCGGAGCTCGCGGGTAAGGCTCAGCACAGCATCGACGTCGTCGGCCAATTCGCCGGCCGCGCCGGTGCCGCCTCCGCCTCCCATGCCATCGAACTTGAAGAACACGACTCCGTTGTCTCGCATCATCTTCAGCGCGACATCGCGAAAAGCAGCGCGATACTTCGGGCCAGCCATGGAGAAGCCATTGGCGTTGGTTTCATAGCCTTGCGACTTGCCGTAAGCAATCCGCTTCTGTTTCGGTCCGCCGTATCCGCCCCACGGCGACATCCATACGCCTTGAGCCGCACCGTACTTGGCGCCGGCCTCCTTGAGATTCTCGAAGCCGTTGGGGAAATCTTTGTGAAAGCCCCATAGCGAGTTGAAGTCGTCCCAGCCGTCGTCCCACACAAACGCGTCCATCTTCGCGCCGCGCTTCTCGATCAATTCGCGCCCAAAGTGTTCGATCGTCGCCAGGCACTCGGCCTCGGTCATGTGATTGTCCGGCCGGCCGATGTTCAGGTGATACCAACTGTTGTAGTGAAGAAAGGGGCGATACGGATGCGCCCGTCGTCGTTCCAAATAGGCCAGGAACCCGCGTCGCAGTTGGCCAGGCTTGACGACGCCGAACACCGACGTGTATTGCCACGTCTGCCCGGCCTTCAGCACGTTACCGCGTGGCAGGGCGCACCGCACGCGTGAATCCTTGTCAACCGTGTTCTTCGCCAAAGGGTGTTCGATTGCCAGAAAGATGTCGCCACAAACGACGACCGAACCATCGACCTGGCCAACCTGTTTCGCGCCGTCGATCGGCGTGTCGACAAAGACTAGCTCCTTGATCTTCGTGTCCTGGTCAGCGGTCAGCCGGAGCGATTGGATAACGTAATTCGCTTCGTCAGCCAATTCGGCCGACCAGCAGATCTCCAGCCCGGATGTGTCATCCTTGAAGGCGGCGTGAAGTGCGTCGTCTTCGCGATGCGCCGGCGCCGTAGGCGTAAGCGCCGCCAGGTCGATGATCCGCCCGTCGTCTAGAACGATCCGCGGCACGTGGCCAGGCTTCAGGCTCAGCACCTGGTCCGTGTGCTTGTTCGTAAGAACCAGCGCACTGATCCGAGCATCATCAAGCGTCCATTCGCCCTCGATAACCGGGCTGGAAAGAACCAACGGTTCGCCGGCTTCAAGCATACTTGCGCCATGGAAGCACATCGCGGTCAGTAGTAACAGACGGGGAATGCTCTGATTTGCCATCATAGTCTCCTGCGTTTCCTTCAGGGCGTTTTCTTCTTCACTTCAGGCGCGTGGACTACGTCGGTAACGACGCCTTTCTTGTCGACGACGAATTCGTAGTAGCGGTCCGGGAAGTCGATGCGGTCGATGTATCCTATCGAGTTCCGGCGAAGTTGGGCAAAGGACACGACCCGGTTGCACGCGTTGTCGGTTTCGTAGAACTTGATCTTGGCGAATCCCAGCGACCAAATGTCCAGGTACAACAGGACCTCGGTCAGGTTGCTCTTGTAGCCGCGATTCCAACGATGAACCGCAACCCGAATTCGGCCTTCGGTGGAATTCCAGTACTGATTGCCTTGTGTCGCGAGGCTTTCTTGGGGAACGCCGTAGAACCAGGGGATGTTGCCTCGCATGAACCCGAACTCTCGCCAGCCGGATCCGGGAGGCTCGCTCCAGTATTTCTTCCATGCGGCATCCCAGTCAGCGCGCTGACCGTTCCATAGACCTGTTTCACGAAAGTGCTGCTTGGTTCGTTCCCAACTCAGCCAGCCGGTCTCCGGGTCGGCACGCATGTCGGGCCCGCCGGCCAGGACGAGGGTCTGGCCCCACCGGCGATTCAGGTCGGGCCGTTGTCGCACGTAGGCGTCCAGGTCGTGGCATGCTTCATGGCACACCACCGTCATGAACCAGTTCTCGCTACCGCGCTGGCCGATCACTTGGCGAGCGTCTTGCCCGAAGCCGTACTCGCCTCGATGGACCGGATGCCCGTTGAAGGTGTTTTTCATGTGCCCGCGAACGAGAAACGTGCGACCGCCCAACCAGTCGTTGGCCGTGATGCAGGTGCCGGGGTAAATCTCCCGCGGAATCGTGCGGACCCACTGATAGATGGCTTCGGCTCCGCGCGGATTCTGCGCGTTGTCGGCATAGATCAACCCGATTTCTTTGACCAGTTTTCGATATCCGCCCGTCAGTTGTGCTGCGTCGGCCAGGACGCGACGAGCGGCGGGATCGTCGTACTTGACCATCAGCAAAGTGAGCCAGACCTGCACGGCGAGCGACGGCATTCCGGGCTGTTGTTCGAGGTCGAAGGTCTGCAGCCGGAAGTACTGAGGGTACTCGTTGATCAGGTCGACCAGGCCCCGACCGATCTGATTCTTCTGGCGCGGTGTGGCGAAACTGACCACGTAGTCGTACAGTGCGCCCTGAAGGGTCCGCATCCGCTCCTTGGCCGCCGCATTCGCTGGATCGCTGAGATACGCGCCCAGGTCCTGGGGATGGGCCGCGATCATTTCGCGAATTCCATCCACGTACGATTCACCGCTCTGGCCGAAAGCTATGCGGACCTTGCCACCCCGTTCGCCGCCGGCGACCAGGTCGATCGTGCCATCGCCATCAAAATCGGCAAAATCAACGATCGGGCCGTCGCACAACGCATGCATGTCGACCGCTGCGTCTTCGCGGCCTGACAGACTGAAGGTGCCGCGGGTCGGCAGACGTGGTTCGACGGTGGTGCCAGCGTTGATTCGGAAGTTGATGTTGCCCCAGTTGTAGGAGTCAACAAAGTCCAACATGCCGTCTTGATTGACATCAACAAGGCGGACATTCAAGTTGTACGAGCCCCTGGCCGTTCGCCCGTCGGCGTCGATGGCGGTCGTCGGCGTCGTGAACGCCGGCCGGGACGGCGTTCCCCGGTTGTAGGCAAGCTTTACCGAACCGGAACGCGAGCCGGTGATGATATCGGGCAGCCCGTCACCATTGAAATCCGCTACGTCGGCTCGAATATCCTCCACCACCAAGTCATCGCCCGCCGCCGTCTTCAGAACACTCGCCGCGCCGAATACCAACTCGTCGTCTTGCGATACGTTTCGATAATACCGGGCCTTGCGATCGTTCTGGGCAATCACGATCAGGTCCCGGTTCCCGTCACGGTCCATATCGGCCAGCGCTATTGCCACTCGCTCCGTGCCACACTGGATATCACGACCGGCGGCTTGAACTTTGGTGCCCGGCGCGAAACGTGGGTCCGTCGCCGTCCCTATATTGCGATGCAACCATACGCTTCCCTGCGCACCGACCAGCATGTCGACCTTGTCATCGCCGTTCCAGTCGACTGCGCGGGGAACGGTCGTACGGGAGCCGTAGGTGATGGCCTTGTCGTCGGCAAGCACCTCGGCCAGCTCTACAAAGGACGTGGTAGACCAGGCTCCCGTCGGCTGGATCACCCGAATATGCATGGCAGCCGTTGACATGCCACCACGGCCATCACTTGTCGTGAACGTGAACTGGTCGTTGCCCACGTACTGCCGCTTTGGCGCATAAACAAAAGTGCCGTCGCGATTGAGAGCGGCGGACCCGTGCGCGGGTTGCGTGAAGGATGACACCGACAGCGGATCGTTCTCGACATCGTACACACCCAGCAACACGCTTGGAGTCCGTGTCCGTGTGTCAATCTCGATCGTCATGTGGCGGTCGAGTGCCTTCGGCGCGGCATTCGCGTAAGGATCCGGCAACCACGTGGTCGTGACGCTCCCGGGCTCTGCGCCATGTGCGCCGGCATCGTCCAAAAAGAGTGCCAACGGGCAGGCCAACACAGCGAGAAAACCGAGCAACGGCGACGTCGCGGAGAGACTTGTCAAGAAGATCGTACTGAGCAGACTCGACAGGGAAAGCAACGGCGGTTTCATCAGGGATTCGTCCTATCTGGCCTCATTGATCTTGTTTGCTTCAAAGCCCAGATCATCTTCGCTGGTGCTGCTGGCGTTCATGGCTTCTTGTTCGACGCGGCTGTGGGCGGGAAGGGCAGCCCTCGATAGCCCCGGGCAAGCATGGCGATATTGGCTTCGTCTTTGCCTGTCAACTGAGCCATGTCTTTGGCCAGATAATAGTCATCGATGCTCGGCAGCAAAGAGCCTTTGACCGGCTTCGTAAAGCCATACAGGCCAAGACCTGCCTTAAGCGACGCGGGCACGACGGTTCTTGCATCGGCGCGGTTCCACGAGGCAAGGCAGTTTATCAAGTTGCCTCTGCCCAGCTTCTCTCGTATGTGTTTCAGTTCTTCGACGGTGCCCCCTTCGTTCATCAGCCAATCGACCTCTTTGATCATTCTGGAATTCACGAGTTGGGGATGATTCAGGCTGAATAGGCTCAGCCAAATGATGCAGTCTGGCTTGGTCGATTTCGCGGCATGCTTGACGCGCTGCCAGCAGCGGTCGACGGAACGTCGGGTGAACTCCAATTCCTGGGCCTTTGTGACGTCCTCCTTGCCTGGGAAAGGCCCGTCCATCAGCTCGGCCCACATTTCAATCTCACAGGGCAGCCATCGTATCTTTGTCTCGTGGATCGGACCGTGAAAGAACCAGTCGAGCATGAATCCGTCCATGTCGGTTTTCTTCAGCGCATCGGTTACCGCGGAACAGAGATACGCGTTGTATTTCTTGGTCAAGGGAATGTGTCCATCGGAAGGGATCCCGTAGCTTTCCTCGGGATGCAACTGCCCCCAGCGCGTGTTGGACGCCACACAGAAATAGCCCATGACCATCATGCCTTCCTCGCGGCCCACGCGAACCATCTCCGTAAGAAAATCATGCTCAAGCCCCGGCTGTTCCGGCACAACACCATTCTTGTACCAGGCATAGCCGTTGCACGACACGGCAAAGGTCTGGATCACATTGGCCCCCAGGCTCTTGTACCACGCAACATGCTCTCCCGGCTCGGCATCGGCCCACAAGCCGGGTGCGGCAAATGCGTTCGGACCGCCCGGCCCCCAGTTGAAATCGATGCAATAAGCTCTGATTCCCTCTTCGTCAGCGCGGGATCTCTCTTGTGCAGTGGCGAGTGTCACTGCAGACAGAGAGATGGCTACCGCCACGCCCAGTATCCTCGTGTGTCTGGTCATTCCTGGTAACCTCTTGTTGCTGTTTGTTGATCGACGTTACGCAAGATCGCTCGGGATAGCCACAAGAATCACGAAAAGACGCAGGAAAGGAAGCTGACATGCGATGGCTCTGATTGGAAAGCTCCTCGTGACTTTTCGTGGTTTACGTGGCTATTTTCTCTGTGTTTTCAGATGGCGTAGGGCCGGTCCCCACCGGCCCGGTCAAACACCCGGCCTGTAGGAACCGGCCCTACTTCACTGCTATTGCGGAGCGCCTTTTGGTCTGAGATGCCTATCGTGCCAATCGGCAAGGCGCTGCATGTCGGGCTCCATGTTCGACCAACCATGGCCTTCGCCTTTCTTGATGATAACTTCTGCAGGCACGCCTTGGGCCTTGAGTCGGTCGGCCATTCTTGTCGAATGGTGCGGTGGCATCACGTCCTTTTCTCCGTGGATCATCAACGCAGGTGCGGACTCGGGGGTCGCCCAATTCACCGGCGAATAATCCCGGAGGATCTTCTCGACCCTTTTGGGGTCGGTGATCAGGACATGCTCTTTCAGTTTTGGGTCATACTCGCGGAAGCGAAATCCATCGATCAGTCCACGACGTTGAGTGATCTCGAGACAATCGACGCCGTCGGCCAGGAAGTTTAGCCAGTCCGTTCCTGGAAAGAAACAAGCGACGGATTGCACGCGGCTTGATTCTCGATCAACCGGATCGCTGGCTTTCGGATCGCCAGGCCCTCCTTTCGTACCGATCAGCAACGCCAGAGAGGCTCCGGCCGATGCGCCGCTGATACCGATCCGATTCGGATCGACCCCAAAATCGTTTGCATGGTGGCGAATGAATCGCACCGCGCGGTGACAGTCGGCCGTGATTTCTCTCATCTCGTACTTCGGCATGGAACCGTGCAGCACGGCAAAGACCGTGTAACCTCGTTTCAGAAAAGGCTCCTTGTAACGTACGAAGCCTTCGCCTGCGATCATTCCATGGTTCGAAATGAATCCGCCGCTGGCGACCCAAATGACGCCCGCCCCGTTCTGCTTGGGCGGCTTGAGTACGTCCATCGTAAGCAGCATGCCAGATTTTCGACCGTAGATCACATCGGCGATGCGAACGCAAGGGAAATCTGGATTCGTTGAACGCTCCGCCTCGTCCAACGCCGCGCCCAACCGCTCTTGATCCACCGCACGTGGTGGATCCGCCAGCGCGTATCGGCAGACCAGGAATAAGACAACGCACGTGGTTCTCTGTAACAACGTCTTCATCTTCGAATCCTCGCTAACACACCCTTCTGACAAACACGGAGAATGGGCTATTGATCGGTGTTGGAAATTCGCCTCTTTGACTCAATATTGTCTACGTTTGCTTGGCAGGAATCTCGCCGAGCTTCTTACCTCTGGTATCCCGCGGGAGCAAGGCCATTCGTGCGTCGGCGTTTCTAGTTCGGGCGCGCGGTCGCTTCACGGCTTTCGTCTGTCCGTCTGGCCGTCGAAGGTGAAACTACGGATCAATTCAATCTCCTGTGCGTCGTAGGGGGTGCCATCTGCGCGGAGCACGTCGTAATACCATAGCTCCGGCCGCGGATTGCCCTTCTTGGCGGCCCAGCCGCGGTTCGTCTCGGTGCGGCCGGCGACCAGTCCCCAGTTGTACCAACCAACGTGATGGTCAGCGAACACGGGGAGCATGGTCTCGAATCCAAAGGCGGGGCGGGCAAGACACTCCGTGCAGAGCACCGGACGATTGTAGGTCTTCCGCGCGTCGCGGAGGAATTCCACCAGGCCTCCACTGGTGTAGGTATGGAGCGACAGCACGTCCGAGAGCGCAAGGAATTGTCGCGACTGGGGGTTGCCCCAAACCGCAACGGTCACCGGCTGCATCGGTTTCAAGCTGCGGATCCATCCCATGGCGGCCTTGGCAAGGGGGAAACTTCGCGTGCTGTCAAAGAAAGGCCCCGGCTCGTTATAGACGTCCCACACGATCACTCGTGGATCGCGCCCGTGGCGTCGCACTACGAATTTGACGAACTTTTCCAGGGCAGGCCATTGTTGCCGGTCCTGCACCATCGAGTAGCCGGGGCTCGGCACCCACCCACTGTTGTGAAATCCGTAAACGGGATCGTCCTGCGGGCCGAGGATCGGTTCGAGTTTCATGGCGAAGCACACGTCGTCGAAGAAGATCGGCATCGTTGTGATGCCGTGGCTGTCGGCGATGCAAAGGAACGTTTCCAGGCGCTGCCCGAACCCCTCCGGATCGTCCGCCCAGACTACGTATTGAAGGAAGATGCGAACGCTGTTGAAACCAGCCGCCGCGGCCCAGCCTAATTCCTCGTCAATCGTCTTCGGATCGAAGGTTTCCTTCCGCCACATTTCGACGGAATTGATTGCCGTGCGGGGCACATAGTTGCATCCGCGAATCGGCGGCAGCTCGGCATACCACGCGCGGGCGCGCTTGGACGGCCACGGCGTGCCGGGACCGGTCGACTCAGGTGCCGCGGACGGTTCGGGCTTACCCGGTCCGTCGCTCTCGTCGCGGCGAATCACGTCGACGATACCGACGTCAATACACTGTTCACCGGTCGTCTGATGGCAGTGAACGGCAACCACGTTCGTGCCCTCGCGCAAGGCCTGTCGCGCCATTCGACTCAGGGGCACCAACTGGTAGTTTGTGTTGCGGTCGGCCACTTTCGCGGCGAGCTGACCATTGATGTAGATTTCGGCATGTTCATCGTGTCGGATTCGCAGGTGCGGATGGCGCAGATCTGCATCGGTCAGCTGGAATGTGCGGCGTAGCCAGATGTTCTGTGTGCCCCAACTCGTGCGGGCCACTATGTTGGGCGTTTCGCTCGACCCGAAGCCCCCTGGACCTTCTCGCCAAACGATTCCCCGAGACGGAATCGAAGTGTCGTATTTCGGCAAGTGCCATCCATAGTTCGGGATGTCCGTCGTGAAAAACCACTGTTGTGCCCTGTCTTCCGACGTTGGCAAAATCGTCGGCTGGACGCCGCCGAGGAAGCGAAAGTCGCGAATCAACTTGAGTTCTTCCGGATCGTACGGCTTGCCGTCAGCGTGGAATACGTCGTGCTGCCAGACCTCTGGTGGCGGGTCGCCCGGTTTGAACGCCCACGGCAGGTAGGTCTGTGTCTTGCCGGCAACCAGCCCCCAGTGATACCCACCGACGCGACGTCGGGCCAGAATGGGAAGAATCGAACCGAATGTGTTCCCGTGTTGACGCATCAGCCATTCCGTGCAGAGGACTGGCCGATCGTATTGCTCGCAGGTCCGAATCTTCTCCTCGAATTCCTGCGGCTTGTCGTAGCCGTGAAAGGAAATCACGTCGGATAACTGCATGTGCCGCCGAGACATGGGAAAGTCGAATTCGACCCACGCGCCCATCGTCAATGGTTGCGAGGGCTTGGCATCTCGGGCCCACTGGAACACGGCTTCGGAGAGAGGGAGGCTCGTCTCGCCCAACTTCGAGTTGCCCGGCTCGTTGTACAAGTCCCAAATCAGGATCCGAGGGTCGTCGGCAAAGTGCCCGAGGATGTCCTCCACGTATCGCTTCAGATCGGGCCATGCAGAACGATCGGCGACCAGTTTCAGACCCGGGCTCGGCACCCAGCCGCCGTTCGGTTTGCCTGGAATCGGATCATCCTGTTTGCCCAAGTACGGTTCCTTTCCGGAGAAGGCACAGTCACAAAACAGCACGGGCATCACGGTGATTCCATGCCGCTGGGCAATGGTCAGAAACTGATCCATCCGCCGCTTCAGCCCTTCGGGATCATCCTTCCAGACAATGTATTGCAGAAATACCCGAACGCTGTTGTAGCCGGCCTGTTGAGCCCAGCCGAGTTCCCGATCGATCGTCTCCGGATCGAACGACTCTGCCTGCCACATTTCGGTCGAGTTGACTGCCGTGCTGGGCAGAAAGTTGCAGCCGACGACCGGGCTGATTTGCTCGTACCACTGCCAGACCTTCTTCTTCGGCCAACGACGGTTGATCGGCCGCAAGCGGAAGTCATCGCGGAAATTCTGCAGCAGCTCGAACTCCTTGGCCTTGTATGGCTTGCCGTCCGGGTGCATCACGTCGTGTTGCCAGCGATCGGGGGCAGCATCGCCCTTCTTCGAACCCCAAGGCATGTAGGTCTGCGTTCGGCCAGCGACCAAACCCCAGTGATAGCCGCCGATCTGGCCGTGGGCAAAGATCGGCAGAATCGTCTCGAACGTATTGCCGGACTGACGATGCAACCACTCGGTGCACAGGACAGGCCGATTGTACTGGCGACAAATCCAGCTCTTCTTCTCGATACCCTCGGGCGTATCGTAACCGTGGAACGAGACCACGTCGGACATCGCCATCATGGCCTTCGACATGCGGCTGTCGAAGTCAACCCACGCCCCGACTGTCAGCGGCTGTGTCGCCCCCGCCTCGCGCGACCAGCGGAACGCGGCCACAACCAGCGGAAGACTCTTCTCACCAAGGGCCGACTGCCCCGGTTCGTTGTATAGGTCCCAGATGAGCACGCGGCGGTCGTTGCCGAATCGGCCAACCAAGTCCTTGATATATCGCTCCAGGTCGGGCCATGCCGAACGATCAACGACGCGTTTCAAGCCTGGGCTGGGGACCCACCCGCTGTTGTGCACACCCGGCACCGGCTCGTCCTGCTTGCCCAAGTAGGGCTCGCGGCCGGCGAACGCGCAATCGCAAAACGGCACAAACATGACGCGCATGCCGTGCCGCTCGGAAATTGTCAAGAACTCGTCCATCCGCTCTTTCAGACCATTGGGATCGTCCTTCCAGACGAGATACTGCACGAACACCCGCAGGCTGTTGTATCCGGCGTTCTCGGCCCAGCTTAGTTCTTCATCGATCGTCTTCGGGTCGAACGTCTCTTTCTGCCACATCTCCGTCATGTTCACAGCCGTCCGCGGCAGGTAGTTGCAGCCAGCGATCGGTCCGATTTCGGCGTACCACGTCCAGGCCATTTCCTCCGACCAGCGCGCGTCCCGGAGCTTCTGCAATTGGACCGGGCCCATCGGTTCAACGGGCATAATGAGCGCCTGCTCTGGGTCGAGCACGAGGCCGACATCGATGTATTGCCCGCCGCCGGTCTGGGAGACATGGACGGCGACGAGGTTCTTGCCCGTTCTCAGTGTGTCCCTCAGCTCTTTGCTCACGTCGTAAGCGGTCCACCGCATGTTGAAGCCATGGGCGGAGAAAGCCATGATGCCATTAACGTACACCTCGACATCCTCATCATGTCGGACGATCATGCCGGCTGAGGTGAACTCGATAGGGGCAGACACGTCGATCGTCTTGCGTAGCCAGATGTCGCGCGTCCCCCAAGGAGTACCGATGGTAGCCGACGGCGTGACATAATCGGTGACGCCGAAACCTGCCTTGCCCTCTGACCACTTGCTGTCATCGAACTCGGGCTTGGTCCAGTGCTCGCCTGGTTTGTCCATCGTGTATCGCCAAGTCGCGGCATCGTGCATGGCGTTGGGGATCAACACCCGGGGCGCAGCAGCGGCCAGTAAGTCGGCGAGCAAGACAAGGAGTGCGGATGTGGCCAGACAACGCAAAACGGAAATCTTCACGGTAGACCTTCGTCTGGAGGATCGAATGAATTGCCCAATTATGATCCTCCGCTAGAAAGCAATCAATCTCCGCCATCGTGGGCGGCTACGATGAGATGATCACCGGAAGAGTGCCTGCACAGCCAAAGGCACACCGACTACCGAGGGTATCGTCAGCCGCAGCAAACGGAAAGTCTGTCGGAAGAACTCTGACTACCAGCAGGGTCTTCCAGACAAACTCGCGACGACCTCCAACTTTTCTACACCTCAGAACGTAGGACTTTTCGCGCAATCAAGAACTTCAGATGTCCGACGCACATCCGCCGATTGACGCCAGTTGAGTGGGCGAACCCAGGGTGGTCACGACCGACGTAACGCTCGCCGCCAGAAATAGACTTTTCGGATGCTTTTCGACCGGCTCCAAAATGTGGTGCACAAATACTCTAAGAGGCCAGTTGGGTGGGCTCCTATCGCGCATGGGTCTGACAGACGAATGTCACTAGCTTAAGCCGAAGTTGTTTGCTGGGAAGCGTTAAGCGTTGCTATCGCATCATTGCTATCGGGCACACGAGCTGACATCTTGATTTCCCAGTTTTCCAAACGTCCCTGAGCTGGCGCGGATCGACGTGATAGCAGTGAAGCGACAGCACGGGTAACCAGAGCAATTTCAATGGCTTACGCTTAAACTAGCGACATTCGTCTGACAGACCTATGCGCCTTGCGATCTTTCCCGAATCCCACTCGCGGGGTTCAGTAGCGGGCGCTCGAAACGATGACAAACGCGATTTGTCGTGCGCGTGACCGATCTAGAAGGTGCATCTCCTTTGCCCGGTCAGGCCGCCTCCGCCTGGGTTAGACTCGCTGACGACCTTGCTCGCGCGTTGGGACGCCAAGTTTCGCGGTCTCCATGCTTAACTGAGGGGAAAACGGGGGCATATTACATAGATGACAGATTAGCTGTCGCATCTCAAGCCGCTTATTCTGTTGTGGGGCTTGCTTTGCCTTCAAATGATCGTTGAGGCATACTTGTTCTCCGGCACCAGTGCGCTCGCATCTTCGCCCGTTCGCCTAAGTAGCTGCATACAGCTACAATTCCGATACCGCTGAACTGGTGCGATCCAGCCGTCACCCGCGCGCTCAGTACTCGTATTGCTGACACGTTTCGCCCCGATCTCACGACGAAAGAACTGCTGATGTGTAACAAACGTCCAACGTACGATGAACTGCCGTCTCACGTACAGTTGCGTCTCAGAGATCTAAAAGACTCGCTTCGTTTGACCAACACTTTTGTTCGAGTGTGGGAGGAAATACTCGGCGAAGAGGAACGCGAGCGATTGGACCGGGATCTGAGTCGGTGTCGTGAGCGCATGGGAAATGCAATTCAGCTTTGGATCGAACTGAAAGGGGTCTCTGGTTTCCATGCCATCGTGGAGCTCGCATATCAGTTGAACTTCGTGTTCAGTCCAGAGTATGAACGTCTTCTGACGCACATTGGTGAATCCACGCATGCCCCAGAGGGTCCCGTAAAGCCCGTTTGGGACAAGGCACGTCGACAGCTTCGGTTTCGTGGTCGAATCGTTCGGCGTGTTCGGGGGGAGAACGTATCCAGCAATATCTCGCCCATCCTGGATGCTTTTCAAGAATCAGACTGGCCACCACGTATCGTGCATTCGATCGACGTTAGTTTGTCGACTCAACCCTTGCATGATGCCGTTGGAGCCCTGAATCGAGGGCTTCAGGAAATCCGATTTCATGTGGATGGGGACTACATCTTCTGGGGAGAATGTTGACCGTCTAGTGATCGTCTAGCCACTGCCGTTAGGTGAGATTCTGGGGATGTGCGAAAATCGCGTTGCATCGTGACAGGTAAGCAGCCCAGCGATTTTGCACCACGAACCGGTTTCATTTGCGCATCATGGACGGCAACCGACTCAAGCTCTCCGATAAAGAGATTTCGCAGGCATTCGCGAGTCCCACCTGGGCGGAAAAATACCCGCCAATTCTCACCGTTGACCAAGCGGCGGAACTCGCAGTCGTACCGAAGGGCACAGTCTATGCATGGTCTTCTGCCGGGCACTTGCGAGGCTGTTCCCGGAAAGTAGGCAAGCACCTCCGCATCTTCCGCGACCGATTCGTAAAGCAAATGTTAGAGGAAGGAATACCCAATGAAGAGCGATGATTCAAATCATGGCCATTCTGATCCATACGAGAAGGTCGGCGAGTTTGTTGCCATCTTCTGTAGAAACGAAATCTGGTATGTCAACTATCAGCATGGCAACCGACAAGTCCGCCGGTCATTGAAGACCCGAAGCAAGAAAGAGGCCCGCCGTCGCGCCCTTATGATCGAAAAGGAAATCCTCGCCGGCGAACACAAGCACCAGCGCCGCGCTCCGCTAATCAAAGAGCTGGTCGAGCAGTACTTGGAGCACTTGCGAGCCGAAGGCCGCTCGGAAAAGACCCTCGGTAAGTACCGTTTCTGTTGTGACCTCTTGCTGACAATCGCCGATCGCTCCAATATCCGGCGAATTTCTCAGCTCGACGTCACCCTCGTCGATCGTTACCGTGCGGAGCGAGCCCGCGGCGGTCCCGGACGGAAGGCATCAAAGCCAAAGACCGTTCACAACGACACCGTGACAATCCGTCAGTTAGTCAATTTCGCTCTCAAACGGGGTTTGATTAGCGACGATCCGCTCAAGGATCTAGAGATCAAGAAACCAAAACGCACACGTCAACCGTGCTGGGCCCGGAATCAGGTTGATGAAATTCTCGCCGAGGCCCGATCGCCTCACCGCGAGCCATTGGTGTTCTTGGCCGAGACTGGCGCCCGAGTGGGGGAAGCCAAGTGGTTGCGTTGGGACGACGTGGATTTTGCGCGGCAACTGATCCACATCAGGCCCAAGGATGGCTGGAAGCCCAAGTCGGGCGACGAACGCGTCGTGCCAATGAACGAGCGTCTGAACAATCTCCTCCAGGCAATGCCTCAGAATGGCGGTTGGGTATTCTCTGCTCGTGTCAGCCGGCTCCATCCTCAAGCTGGCCGCCAGATTTCCGAACGTCGACTGCTGCAGTACCTGAAGCGGATCCTCAAGCGTCTTGGGTTGGAGGGGCACCTGCACACCTTCCGGCACTCCTTCATCAGCTTCGCCGCGTGCGAGGGAGTTCCGGAACGCGTGCTGCGGAAATGGATTGGCCACGTGGATCGCGAGATCCTCGACTGGTACTTCCACTTGGCGGACCGCGAGAGCCAGGAGGCGATGCGACGACTGTCAGACGCAGCGGAGAAGAAGTCACCGGAATCCGAACAGGAAAGGGATTCCAAATCAGCGCAATCTCAGCACAAACCCAAAGGAGGAGAAAATGATGAGAGCGCAAAGTAAAAGCCGCCAACCGGTTGCGGCGACGGCTTCCAATTCAAGCGGAGGGCACGGGACTCGAACCCGCAACCCCATACGGGGCAGTTGATTTCGAATCAACCTCCTCACCAATTCGGATACCCTCCGGGCAGTATTCTATTTAACCCGGAACCTGTTCTGAGTCAACGGGTTGGCCTTTCATGCGCTGGCCAGTGGTCAAGTCCAAGGATCTGACACCAAACGCTTCTTGCCCACGATATGCGGGTGTTCCTCCCACACAGTGTCGCACGGATATCTGCCGTCAAGATCGGAGCCGTGCCACAATTCGTCGAGTTTCCACGGGCGCACAGCGACCCAGTCGTCATCCCTGCTCCCTACTGGCGCAAACAGCAATCTCATGTTGCACTGATAGTCGCAACGCTCCAGTAATGTACGGTAATGAAGGACCGCTTCTGGATGCCCGACCAACTCGGTCCAGATTCTCATAACGATCGAGGAGTCGTCAAATACGAAATCTTCATCTTCCGGACTCGGGCCGACGGTGTATTCGGGGCCGTGCAGCCGGTCGCAGGTGCTTCGCATGATCAAGTAGTCGCCTCGTGTTATGAGCTTGTATTCGATCGCATCCAGTTGCCGCATCAGATCGGGCCCACGTATCACCTTAATCCGATCGTCCAGGTGGGCAACCGCATCGCCGGTCAAGTAGCTGCCGCCCCACAGCCTGAGCAGCCGATTTCGCTCGTCGCCCGGTGCCATCTCAAGCACGCGAGTTCGAGTTGAAATGATGTCCTCTACTGTCAACGGGTCATATCCCAGCTCCAACAACTCGCGAACTTTTTCTACATATGGTCCAACGCCGAAATCTCGAAGCCCTTCTCCGTGGATCATGGACAACCCCTTTCTGATTCTGGATCATGTGTTCCAGTTCGTGCCGATTCCTGCGCGGCCGGGCACTATGGATAGAGGGTATCGTTGCGTTTTAGCTTCTGTGTGAGGCGGCGAATTCTCAGTGGACGAGTCAAGCGGTGGAGCAGGCGAGCCAGCATCCGAGGATTATCGCATCTGTTACACTGTTGCTGTTCCGGCGGGTGGGGCGTCGATGGCCGACTGTCTTGGCTGCGGATGGAGCCTTCCGTATACCCTCGCCCGCCGCAAGCGGAGCAATTGAGTTGCCAATCGTCTGCTATGATCGGAATCACGCGCTCGTCACGTATGCCTCCCAGCGCGCATCCAATGTGATAATGTGCATCGCCGCTGGTGCTTTTGAGCACTTCAGCCAGTCGTGGAATTGCCTTGGGGCCAATCTGCGAGAGGTTGGTTGCAGATTGAGACGCGATGTCGTCATTGGCTATGATGCATTGGATGAGGCAGTCCACGTAGGGCTGAATTGCGGCCGTGAATATGCTGTCGATTTTGACGAGCTCGTCGTAGAGTTCCCTTGCGCGGGCGGCTTGCTCGGCGCTAATGATCCGATCTGGGTTCGCGCACAGATTGCGGAGTTCAGCTTCGATTTGCTTCGCGCGATCAAACAGTTCGTCTGGAGTCATGGCATGAAGAAAGAGAACTCAATCATCTACGATACCTTGAATCAACTTCATCCGCGCAGTATCTGGCCTGCAACGTGTCATACTCATCGGTGTCTATCTTTCCATCAGCAAGAATCCCTTGAATGGAATCGTCCATCTCGGAAAGGCAGGATGTCCCGGCACCAATTGTGAAGTCAGTCCCTTGGATCCAGTACGTTCTCATCGCCTGCTGGGCGAGGGAACCCTAGTTCTTTGTCGACCAGATTCAACAGGGGGCGGCTCATCGCGTCGCGGCGCAGGTTCTCGCAGAAGAAGTTGGTCACATCGTCGTATCGCCGAGCCGATTGGGCGCCGACGTGCGGCGTGATGATCACGTTGGGCATTTCCCAGAGCTTGCTGGATAGCGGCAACGGTTCGACCTCGGTCACGTCCAAACCGGCCCCGCCCAGGTGGCCGGATTCCAAAGCGGCGACAAGGTCCGATTCCACGACGCACGGGCCTCGCGCGACATTGATCAGCACGGCGTTTTGCTTCATTTGCGCCAACTCGCGCGAGCCGATCATGCTTCTGGTTTGCTCGGTGAGCGGTACACACAGGATCACTATGTCGGATTGCTGCAAGACGTCGTCCAGCCGGTCCGCCGGCCACAATTGGTCCACGTGGCCCGGAGTGTTGATTGGGAAAATGTCCGTTGCCACAATGCGCACGCGGAAGGGCGCCAGTACTTCGGCCAGGCGGCGGCCGTTGCCGCCAAAGCCGACGATGCCGACCGTTGCACCGTGCAAGTCACGGGTCGGGCGGCGGATGAACTCGCGGCGGAGACCCGCGCGAAAGAACACGGGCAGCCCGCGCAGCAGACCAACCAGAATCGCCATTGTCTGTTCGGCCACTTGATCGGCGAAAAGGCCGGACGCGCTGGTGACGGTGATGTCCGATTGGACGACCGACGGTGCAAGGCAGTGGTCCAGACCGGCGGCCGACGATTGGATCCAACGCAGGCGTCCTTGGGCGACAACTTCGTCCCAAGGCACCGGCTTCTCCTTGGCGTGTCCGCAGAAGACATCGGCGTCCAGGATTTCGTGGTCGATGTGTTGCTGGCCGGCGTCGACGATTTCCGCATCGGGTGCGGCGGCGGCGATCTGGTCCAAGTGACGCTGTTCGACAGGGTAGCAGAGAACGATACGCATTACTGTAACTTACTAATGAGTGCCCAGATTCCAGCGACAGACATCCCAGCAGCAGAGACCCAGAGGAACGCGTCCCAGGTCTTGCCGGGGGTCAGCCGTTGGTCGTTTCGGTAGTACCTGAAATACAAGCCGGCGATTGCCAACATCGGCAGCATGATCGCCTGCATCAAGCCGCTGATTAGAACAAGCTGGGCGGGTTTTGGGAAGAACAGGTACATAGCAAGACATAGCAGCGGAAACAGACCACTGAGAAACACAACCCGCTGGCGATGGGCTCCCTCGGTCTTCGACCCAGTTCATCGGACCTTTCCTCTCCGATTTCGGCGATCAACGTCTGCTCCTCCGTGTTGATCCATTCGTTCAATGCGCCGATATCGGAGTCTAGCCGGCTGACCGTCGCTTCGTCCCTTTGCCCGTTGGCTCGAGCACTTGCTTCGAGTAACTCCAACTCGGCCTTTCTGACTGTCAGTTTCGTCTTGTGATCCACAAACTCATTGAATTCGCGTCCGTTCTCGGTCAACGGCACGCTGATGGCCAACGCCTGCCCAACGCCGCCGACGATGCCGCCCAACTGGCCGATGCTGGCAAGCCACATCAGGAACCAGTACCACACGATCCAGTTACCATGGCCGCGGATTCGCGGGCCTGGGACGGAGTTCAATGCCTCCATTGTCGAGTCGCCGTTGACGATCGAATAGCGACCGAATTCGACCTGGATGAACACCTTGATCACGCAGCCAATCAGGATCAGCCACAACAGCCAAAACCCGGCCCCAACCGGCGGACAATCCCTCCGATTGTCGTCGGGGGCGATTCGATCAGAGTGACGGCGTCCTGGCCCGTCCGATCCCTGGATGTCCCTTCGCTCATAGCTTGCCCCGCGACATCCGTTGCTACTTCTGCCGTGAAGTTCTATACTATAACTAACTTGTTGGCGGATAGTACCTTACGACCATCCTCGGGGCCTCGGCCGCTCTCTGCCGAGTTGCTGTCCGCAGGACCAAACCTCAAACCAGCCCGATAAGCCCCGAACACGCTTTTTCGATCAGGAATTCCACGATGTCGACTCGCACATTACCCTTGTCGCTTGCCCTTGCACTGTTCTCTCTTTCGTCTGTTGTATTCGTCGGGCTGCCCAGCGCGCGTGCCGTTGCCGGCGAGCCGGCGAGCGAAAAGGCGGGAGCGGACCAAACGGAAGACAAACAGCTACAGGACAAGGAGTACTACGAACTGTTCAGGTTGTTTGCCGACACCTTCGATCAGATCGACCGCAACTACGTCAAGGATGTAAGCCGCCGGGAATTGGTGGAGGCGGCGATTCGAGGCATGCTATCCGAACTGGACCCATATTCCAACTACATCTCACGCGAACAACTGGATCGCTTCAAAGCAGGCGTCGAGGCCGAATTCGGAGGCGTGGGCATCCAGGTTTCCGCCGAGAAAGGCCATTTGAAGGTCATTAGTCCGTTGGTGGGAACGCCGGCGTATCGGGCCGGTATGATGGCGGGCGATCACATCGTCGAGATCGCCGGCGAGACAACAAAGGGAATCACGATCGATGAAGCCGTTCGACGCATGAAGGGAAAAGTCGGCACCGAAGTCACCATCAAGGTCATTCACCCGAACACGACGACGCCCGAGGAAGTCACGCTGAAACGCGAGATCATTCGCGTGCAGACGGTGTTGGGCGAGGAACGCAAGGCCGATGACTCGTGGAACTGGATGTACGACGACGAGAAGAAGATCGGGTACATTCGTCTCACGGCGTTTGCACGCCATACGGCCGAAGAACTGCGAGGCGCGTTGGACAAGCTGACCGAGCAGGGCATGAAGGGATTGGTGCTGGATCTTCGGTTCAACCCCGGCGGCTTGTTGTCTTCGGCCATCGAGGTGAGCGACATGTTCGTTGACGGCGGGCGAATCGTCAGTACCGAAGGCAGGAACACGGTCCCGAAAACATGGGATGCCCACGAGAAGGGCACATTCGAGGATTTTCCGATGGCGATTCTCGTGAACCGCTACAGCGCCAGCGCCAGCGAAATCGTTTCGGGGTGTCTGCAAGACCACGATCGGGCAATCATCGTGGGCGAGCGAACTTGGGGAAAGGGCAGCGTGCAGAACATCATCTACTTGGAGGAAGAGGCCAGCGCGCTAAAACTGACCACGGCCGGCTATCGTCGTCCCAGCGGCAAGAACATACATCGTTTCAAGGACTTGAAAGACGAGGGAGAATGGGGTATCAGCCCGAACGATGGATTCGAGGTCAAGTTGTCCGGGCCTCAAATGACCCTGTTGCACAAGCACTGGCGAGCCAGAGACATCGTTCGGAAACAAGAGAACGGTGAGCCGGGCGGCGACGAGGTTGACGAGGGCGAGGAAACGGATTTTGTCGATACCCAACTGGCAAAGGGTCTGGAGTATCTCCACAAGCAGCTAGAGGTCGCGAAACAAGCCGACGAGACCGCTCCGACCGAAGAAGCAGCCGGGTGAGATGCAAGTCCTGACGATCGAGAGCACGTGCGACGAGACGGCGGCTGCTGTTGTGACGGACAAGTTGGAGGTCCTGGGCGCGGTCGTGGCTTCGCAGGACGAGTTGCACGAACGTTTCCGCGGTGTGGTCCCTGAGATTGCCGCTCGGGCCCACGTGGAAAGGATTCTACCGGTCATCGACGAAACGATGCGCCGCGCGGGCGTCCGGCTTGCCGAATTGGACGCCATTGCAGTGGCCAACATGCCCGGGCTGGCGGGATCGTTGTTGGTGGGATTGGTTGCAGCAAAGACGTTGTGTTTGGCGCTCGGCAAACCGCTGGTCGCGGTAAATCACTTGCACGCGCACATTTACGCTTGTCGGATCGCCAGCGGCCGGGAAGTGTTCCCAACGATCGGTCTGATCGTCAGCGGCGGCCACAGCAGTATCTACCATTGCAGGAACCCGTTTCGGTTCGATCAGTTGGGTGGAACGATCGACGACGCTGCCGGAGAAGCCTTTGACAAGGTGGCCAGCATGCTCGGTTTGCCCTATCCGGGCGGCCCTGCGATTTCTCGCGCGGCGGAATCCGGCGACCCGCGGGCATATCGGTTCCCGCGAGCGTTCATCAAGGACGAAGACCGATTGGATTTCAGCTTCAGCGGCTTGAAGACGGCCGTGCGTTACGAAATTGCCGGTCCCGGTCGCCCTGATTTCGATTCTATCGATCTGCCCGAGCAGCGGGTCGCCGATCTGGCGGCCAGCTTCCAGGAAGCGGTTGTCGATTGCCTGGTCGCCAAGAGCATGCTGGCCGTGCGCAAAACGGGCCTGGGCACTTTGTGCGTGGGCGGTGGCGTGGCCGCGAATCGCCGTTTGCGTGAACGTCTTGAACAGGAGGCCGCTGATTCTGGCTGTGAGTTGCTGATCGCGCCGTTGTCGCTGTGTACGGACAACGCCGTGATGGGCGCGATTGCCATCGAGCGGCTGAAGGCTGGGCTGGTCGAATCGTTGGATTTGGATGTCTATCCGGGGTTGGTGCGTCTGTAGCCCTGGCCAGCGTTCTCTGGTGTCCGCGCCGTTTGTGCGCGCACCTTCTCGTTCACGTCGCTAACGAGGAGAGGAAGCTACATCCCCGCATCGTCAAGACGAGTTTTCAACGCGTTGATATCCGACTTGAGCTGCTCGTTCTCGGCCGACAGTTCCTGCACCGCTTTGATCAGGACGGGCACGAGCTTATCGTAGTCGAGGCGTTTGAAACCGGTCGGGTCGTCGGACGAGACAACCTCGGGAACCAATTCTTCGACCTGCTGCGCAATCAGGCCAACCTCGTCTTGGCGGCCGAACGCATTGCTTGGCCGGACGGTGGGCCGATTCTCAGTTGTCGCTTCGCCGCCGCCGATTGGAAGCTCAGCGGACTCCGCCCAGTTGAAGCGAACCGGATTGAGCTGTTTGACGGTATCAAGCCCATACCTCAGCGGTTCCACGTTTGTCTTCAATCGTCCGTCAGAGAAGCCGCCGAAGCCGCCGCCGCCGCCACCGAAGCCGCCGCCGCCACGACCACCACCACCGAAGCCGCCGCCGCCGCCGCCGAAGCCGCCACCGCCGCCACCGCCGCCACCTTGGCCGCCAGCGGCAGGACCGCTGAATGTGAAGGTGGTCACTTCGCCGATGCCCGAGAACAGTGGCATCGGGGTGACGCGCACATAACGGCGGTCGGCGGAAATGACCGCTGAAGCACTGAAGTTGGTGCCTTCCGGAAGCGTGGTGATTACGGGGCGAACACCGACACCGCGACGAGGCAAACGCCCGTCGCGCTGCGCCTGTAGGGCCGCCCGGTAGTAGTCTGCAACTGCGTCCGAACTGTCATAGCTGGCCAGTTGCTGCGCCAGCACCGCGCGGCCGATGGCTTGCTGGGCGCGGGCAACGTTAGCGATCTGCTGGGCGTCCAGCGGGTCCTTTCGCCGTCCCTCGTCCAACTGAAACAACACGGCGGCCCCCTTCTCGCCCAACGGCACTTGCTTCTTGAAATACTTCTGCTTGCCCGAGAGGTAGTTGGTGGCCACCTCGACGGTGACTTTCCCAGCCGTCGGCTTTCCCCACGCGCTTTTGATCAGTATGCGATACCGGCCACCGAAGCCTTGGGGACAAACGTAGTATTCGGAGTAGCCATCCGGTGATTCACCGCCCAGGTGAGGCCATTTGTCGCCCAACAGGACGCCACCACCCGTGGTGCGCGGATTCTGGGCCGAACAGACCGTTCCGGTGGGCTCTTCTACCGCCAAGTCGATGTCCGCGTCGCCGGTCCACGTGACTTTCACTTGGCAGTCGCGTGTCAGTGCTTGGCGAACCTGTTTGTCGAATTGCTCGGCCTCCTCGGTTCGACCGTCCGCCTTCAACTCGTTGTATGTCGCCCGAGCAACCTCGTAGGCGTTCAGCCCAATGTCTTCTCGGTGGTCTTTCGGCCACGCTTGGCGGAGAAGCCCCAGGCAAGCCCACCTAATCTCTTCGGCGTCATCCAGACTCTGGGCCAAAGCCAGTGCCCGTACGAATGGTTCTGGACGCATTGGCTGGGCCTCGGCGACGTTCTTGAAGAGTTCCAGAGCACGGCGGTCCAGATCCAACTTCGTCATGTACTCGGCCACGATCAGCACGTCGTCCAGATTCGTGGCGAAGTCCACGACCGACATCAGGGCCCGTTCGATCTCCTCGTTGGGAGCCTCCTTGGCCTTCATCGCCAACCCCATGGCTTCGTACATCCATGTTTGCGGGAAGCCGTGCCGCAGAGCGGCTTGAACCAGCGCGACGACTTCATCGCACTCCTCGATGGCTTCAGCCCTCTTTTCCTCATCCTCCTGGTCAATCTGGCGGGCCGCGCGGCTCATCAGGCCCCGAACCGTCTCGTGAATCTGGGCGCGAGCGGCTTGCTGTTCCTCAAATGACATGCCCTTCAGGCCCTCGAAGTACCTGTCCCAGGCGTCACTCGCGTTTTCACCCGGTTGGGTGGGAAGTTCGATCTTGGCGACTTTCGCTCGGCGGGTGTTTGCGGGTCGGTTTGCGGCGGGCGTGGTCGCGGCAGCTTCCTGGAATGCGGCCGATTTCTTCTTCACTCCCAGCCTGAGGTCATCTTCGACGGCGAACATACCGCCGCCGCGCATGCCACCCATGCCGCCGCCCATGCCACCCATGCCGCCGCCCATGCCCCCCATTCCCATACGCCCATGCCGCCGCCCATGCCGCCGCCCATGCCCATGCCGCCCATGCCACCCATCATTCCTCCCATGCCGCTTTGGATTGGCAGCACAAGGTCGCCGACGGGATACACTTTGGTCACGAGTTCGCTTTCGGCTTCCTCAGGCGTAGTGATCATCAACACTTCGTCGCGGATCACATAGGTCAATTCCATTTCCTTGAGCATCAGACGCAGGGCGGAACGAAGAGAAATACCCTTCAGGTTCCGTGTGATGGGGGCGTCGGTTCCGAGACCCACATCGTCCAGCGCTTTGGTGTCGAGTTCGATGTTGATATCGTGTGCGTCCTTGAGAAACTCGATGACTTGGTCCAGCGGTGTATCGATGAACTCAAGACGAGTGTCGTCGTCCAGAGCCTTGAAGATCTTCTCCTCGGCGGTGCCGGTTCTGGCCAGATCGATGGAGGCGTACTTCTTGCGACGTAGCGTCAAGTCAGACCACACTTGCGGTTCGGGATACAGAATTGGCGGATCGCCGGGGAACGGCACTAGCGATTTCTCGACTTCGAGCAAAGTCAGTGCGAAATTCTTATGACGTATTTCGCGAAGACGCTCCAGGGTCGAGACATGTCCGCCGAAACGCGAGGCCCATGTTGCGGTAACGGGTGCTGTTCCTTCCGGATCCAGCTCTCGCACTTGGTCGGCGATCACATCTTCGGCCTCTCGGTACCTTCCCTCGTCCATCAGCGCATTGAACCGGACCATCATCTGTTTGACTTTCTCCCGGTTCGTGTCCATTTCTTCGAGTAACTTTTGACGATCCTCGGCCGCGGCTCGGTTCTGTTCGACCAGCAGGCGGCGCGTGTTGTATTCGTGGAGTCTGCGCCCCGATTCGCGAGTCGCCGATTGGACCTGATTGAGCAATTGGGCACGAGTGTCCGGGTCCAAGTCGGTGGATTGCTCGACAGTCTCCTTCAGCAGCTTCAGATTTCGCTGGGCTCCCGCCGGGTTGTCGCCCATCATGTCCCGCGAGTTGCGCAATTCCTCCTCGACTTCGGCTTGGATCTTCTGTCTCAAGACCTCCTCGGTATTCTGGACCGAGTTAAGGAACGCCCCTTCGTCGCTTTCCTGGAATTCCGCCAACAGACCACCGCCTGCGGCGGGCGGGCCCGCGGCGTCGGCATCCTGCAAGGTAACCAGCCGCATTCCCGGCTCGTCGTTCGCGTCGGCCAATCCGCCTCGGCGTTGTACAGCATTACGGATTACTTGCGCTTGGGGGTGGTTGGGGTCTCGCTTCAGCACGGCGTTGGCAACTTTCATGGCGCCGTCATTGTCGCCATTACGAAAGGCAGCGCTCCCCAGCTTGGCCAACGAGTCGTTATTATTGACGACTAGGCTGGCCACTTCTCGGAGACCAACCGTGCCCACCGTCGGAAGGCTGATCCCACCGTCCGTGCGCACTAAGTCGACCAACTGAGGTAGGAAACTGTAGTCGTCGTTCGTCGGTTCGGGGGCGACGTTCCATTGCATCGCGACTGGGTTCCCGTTGACTTCGGCGGTCACCGCAACCTGTTGAGCATCGCGCGAGGCAAGCGAGCCGATCAGGACCGTATCGCGATCGCTGCGCAGCGGAGGTATCCTTTGGGGCAGCATATCCTGCATATCAGCCGGAAACTCGGCGGAAACCGGCCAGTAGACGGTGGCGCGAGCCACATCGGCCATCGCCAGACCGGCTCGATCCGAAGTACGGCCTGCCATTGCGTCCACGTACACCATACCACCCGTGTGGTTGGCCAGAGCGGCCAACAGATGTACGTCCCGCCCCGGACCGATCGCGAAGCTGGACACCGACGCTCGGGCAGTAACCAGTTTGTCCACCAAACCGGCGAACTCGCCCGTTTCCAGCAGATTGGCCCGGCTCATGCCATCGCCGATGTAGACAACCGCACGCGGATCGACTGGTTTGTCGGCGAAGCTGTCGGTTGCCGCTTTCAGGGCCGCCCGCATGTCGGTCGAACCAAGCGGCGCACGCTTCTGCAGCTTGGCAAGCGCTGCGGTCATCGCTTGGCTGCCGGGTGCGACAAAACCGTCGGTCATGGCGATCGCATTCAGATCGACGGCGATCAGTTTCACGCGATCTTCGGCGTCAAGGCTTGACAGCATCGTTTTCAGCGCGTCCAACGCGTCATCACGATACACGCCTGCTTGGCTGGCCGACGTGTCGAACAGCACAAGGATGTAGTGGGCCGAAGCCCGCTTCGGCACGACCGGTGGGGTCAGGCTTAACGCACAATACGTGTCACCCGAAGGACTATCATAAGTAGTCAAAACAGCGGAACCCGCATTGTCGGCAGGCGGAGCAGCCTGGGTTCCCACCGCCAACAGCAGCATCAACAATGGTGCAACAGCCAATAGGTACTTACGTGTGGACATGCTTGAAGACTCCAGTCACAGGAGTGTGCGAAAAAGGGCGTTCTCCGTTCCTGCCGAATCAGCCCTTGCCTTGCCCAGTTTAATATGTAGGGGCGCAGATCCTGCACCAGCCTACTTTATTCTATTCGGCCAAAACGGTTTACGCCATAGAATTAAAGGATTTTCAATCCAGTACAACGATAGTATCCCATTCCGTATCCGAGTACCGTTTGGGATGCTTGTAGTAATTTCAGGGTGTTGCTGCGAGACGAGATAAGCCATAACCGGCGCGGCACTTACGGGCGAACTACCGAGAAAGTGGTACGTGCGAGAGTCGGACGACAAAATGAAGAGACGTTCTCGTGGCACGCCGATGGTCGTGTGGATTCGTGGGGTCGCAACGGCACGGCGCAGGAGTTCGGCGACTGATGCGACCTCAGCCAGCAACGCCGTTAAGGACCTCTACGCTGGAGACCACGGGCACTCGGTTGTGGCAGAAGTCGCAAGAGTTCAGGGGCGGGCCGTTGGCCAGAGCGGGGATCAACTGAGTAGGCGAGGAATCTGAAGACGGAGAAGCAACTATGGAATCGCTGGAGCAGAAGAAGACGCGAGTCAAGAATATCATCGCGACGCTGAGGAAGACGCATCCCGACGCCAGGCTGGCGTTGGAGTTCTCCAACCCGCTGGAATTGCTCGTCGCCTTGATTCTGGCGGCCCAGGCGCGGGATGAATTGGTGAACTCCGTCACCGTCGAAGCATTCAAGAAGTACCGCACCGCTGCGGCCTGGGCTAAAGAGCAGCCCGCAAAGCTACAGGAGCGGTTGGGTAAGATCAACTTCTATCGCCGAAAGACAGCGGCCATCCAGAGTGCTTGCCGCGAGTTGGTGGAACGATTCGGCGGCCAGGTGCCCGACAACCTGGACGACCTGATCGCGTTGCCCGGCATCGGCCGCAAGACGGCCAACATCGTGCTGGGCAACGCATTTGGCAAGCAGACGATCGGCGTGGACACGCACGTGGCGCGTCTTTCGCAACGGCTTGGCTTGAGCGAGAAGAAAGACCCGGACAAGATCGAAGCAGATTTGATGACCATCGTGCCTGGCCGCAGTCGAGTGAAGTTCTGCCATTTGCTACAATTCCACGGTCGCCGGACCTGCGCGGCCAAGAAGCCTGGCTGCCCCAACTGCCAGATTGCCAAGCTTTGCCCTTACCTCGACAAAACGGAATAGAAATGGCCACCGAACAGAAACGAACGGCCTGCAATCGAGATTGCCCGGACGTATGTGGGATTGTCGCCAACGTCGAAGACGGCCGAGTGGTGCGTTTGCAGGGCGATCCGCAACATCCGGTTACGAAAGGATTCCTCTGTCACCGCACCAGCCGATTTCTCGAACGGCAGTACGACCCCGATCGGCTTACGACGCCACTGATTCGCAAGGGATCGGACTTCGAGCCAATCTCGTGGGACGAGGCGCTGGGCTCGATCGCGGACAAGATGCTTCGAATCAAAGACGAATCCGGCGGCGCGGCGATCTTGCACTATCGTTGCGGCGGTTCGTTGGGAATCATGAAACATGTGACGGACTACTTTTTCGAGCAATTTGGCCCGGTAACGATCAAATCCGGCGACATCTGCTGCGGGGCTGGCGACGCGGCTCAGATCGAAGATTTCGGCGACGAGGACAGCAACGACCTGTTCGACGTGCTGAACAGCAAGACGATCGTCCTGTGGGGGAAGAACCCGTACGTCAGCCAAGTCCATCTGCTACCGATGTTGAAGGAAGCCAAACGCAACGGTGCCCGGTTGGTGCTGGTTGATCCGGTCCATCACCGCACGGCTGGGCTGTGTGATCTGTATCTTCAGCCGCGACCGGGTGGTGATATCGCTTTGGCGCTGGCCGTTGCGCAGCTATTTTTCGAACGCGGGTGGCATGATTCGACGGCGGCTTCATACTGTGACCACTTGGACGAATTCCGCTCGCTCGCATTTTCGCGAACGCTGCCCGAATGGGCAGCTTTGTCGGGTGTCGATGTCTTGGAAATCGAGTTGTTTGCGGAAGCCTATTCCGATGGCCCGTCGGTGATTCTGGCGGGCTGGGGTATGCAACGCCGCAAGAAAGGAGCGGCCACGATTCGCGCGATCGATGCTCTGGGCGCGATTTCGGGCAACCTTGGCATCTCCGGCGGCGGAGTGTCATTTTATTTCAAACGTCGCGGCGCGTTCGACACCTCTTTCGCCGGTTGCGAGGCGGTTGCACCGCGCACCATCCCGGAGTCGCTGCTTGGACCGGGCATCATCGAGGCAGCAGATCCGCCCGTCCGCATGGTTTGGGTCACGGCTGCGAATCCCGTGGCGATGTTGCCCGAGTCGCAAACTGTAAAACGCGCCTTGGGGTCGCGCGAGCTGACGGTTGTCGTTGATTCGTTCCTGACCGACACAGCACGTTGTGCCCACATCGTGTTGCCGACGACCACGATGCTGGAAGAGGACGATCTACTCGGGTCATTCGGACATCACTGGCTGGCCGAGGTGCGTCCCGTTGTCTCGCCGCCGCCCGGCGTGAAATCCGACTATGAGATTTCACAGGAATTGGCCCGCCGAGTCGGCCTGGACGGCGAGTTTTCGTGCGACATCGAAACCTGGAAGCGACGGTTGCTGGGCAAGGTAGCTGATCGAGGTGCATCGCTGGATGACCTGCGTCGCGGCCCCGTCCGCAACCCGTTGGCTCAGCAGATCTTCTTCGAAGACCGGCAATTCCCGACGCCAACCGGCCGAGTCAACCTGATCCGCCAAGTCGATCCCGAACCGCCGCAACCGTCGCCCGATCGACCGTTGTTGCTGATGGCTTTGTCTACAGAGAAGTCCCAGAGTTCCCAATGGGTCCACGGCGCGCTCGATGGACCGGCCAAGGCCACCGTCCATCCCGATTCCGCGCCCGGATTCGGCGATGGCGATTTGGCGCGGGTACAATCGGAGATCGGTCAGCTAACAGTTCAGCTTCGTTTCGATCCCCACCAACGCCGCGATGTGCTCCTGATGCCCAAGGGCGGCCATCTCGGCGCCGGTCGCTGCGCAAACGCGCTGGTCCCAGCCGCCCAAACCGACGCCGGCGGCGGCGCCGTCTACTACGATACCCCCGTTCGCCTCGAACCGCTCAGCAACCAATGAGATGAGGGTGGCCAGGAATGGGAGGGCGAAGCTCCCGCTGAGCCGAGTTTCCGGCACCGACGCGCGGCTCGGCAGGAGCCTCGCCCTCCCGAACGCCCTCTACTACATCGGGCAGCGTCTTCCTCGCGATTCTAGGCCCCAAGAGCCCTTGGTCATTGGGATTTGGACATTGGTCATTTCCCATCCCACTCGCGACGGGCACAGTAGTGTAGTATCGACGCAATCGCTAATCGGCCGGCGTTGCCTCCAACACGATTGCCTGGAGTGGTTCTAGCTTGAACTCGTGGCGCTGGTCTGCTCGCAACGTGAGTTGCGGGCGTCCTTGGTCCTCCTTCCACGGACTTGCCAAACGGTAGTTGCGCGGGGCGTCGGCGGGAAGCTCGAACGCTTCGGCCAAGTCCAGCGTCAGTGAAGCCGCCGACTCGCCGGGGTTTCGCAATACAAGGGTTCCTTTTCGAGGCGACCAGGACGCGTAGCCGTACGGTTGGCCTTCGCCCGGATCGCCGCCGACGAAGTGCGAGTCTACCAGCACGTCGCTGTTTTGGCGTGCCCAATTGGACGCTTCTGCCAAGGCGTCCCAGGCACGCGGTTCGAGCATCTTCGGCGTTACGTACAACTCCAACGTTTGCGTGCCGCCGCCAAAGGCCATGCGGATTTCGTCGATCAAGTCGTCGGTGTCATCGGTCATGCGGGTCGCGGTGCCCAATTGTGCGTAGCAGACGGCGACGATCATCAGAGAATTCAACGGGTACAGTGGCGCCCGATCCGCGATCATCTTTCGCGTCGTCATGTCGCGGTAGGTGATCCATTGCTGACGTACCGGTCCGGCGCCGTGCGCGTTCCAGTCGTGCCCGTTGCGCCAGACGGAATCTCCGTACCACAGCCAATAGGGCGATGGCCACGTGCCGGTGGTGATGCTGATGAATACATCGGGCCGGAGTTGCCGTAAATCGCCAGTAAGCCGCAGCAATGCCTCGATGTCGGGCGCGTATTCGTCGCCGGAACCGGGCGAGTTGATGCCTTGGGCGATGCCGTCGAACTTGAAAAAGTTGACTCCGTACTCTTTGATCATGTGGGAGCACACATCGCGGAACCTGGCGTAGTACTTGGGCCCAGCCAGCGAAAACCCGCGTTGGTTCGTCTCGAAGCCCTGAGTCTCGCCGTATTGCATGCGCTCCTTCTTCGCCTGACCATAACCGCCCCAAGGCGACAGCCAGACTCCCAGCGATGAATCGAATTTGCTTGCCGCCTCTTCGTGCGGTGTGAAGCCATTGGGAAATCCGTCATGGAATTGCCACAACGTCTTGTTGTCGTCCCAACCATCGTCGAAGCAGAAGCTGTCGAAATGCGTTTGACGCTTCTTGATCAACTCTCTGCCGAAGGTCTCGACCACGTCAAGGCAGAGTTGCTCGTTCATTTTCCGGTCCGCCCACGCAATGTCCCACCACGAGTTGTAGTGCAGGAACAGATTGTAGGGCCGCACGCGTTCGCGCTCGACGTAGTACAGGAATCCACGTCGCATCTGTCCATCCGGCACAACACCGATCACCGAGGTCCGCGACCAAGACTGCCCGGCCGCCAGCGGCCGATAGCACTCGGCCGAGCAGGTCACTCGATCGTTCTGCGCACGATTCGTGGCCATTGGATGCTCGCAGGCAAAGAAGAAATGGCCAGCTACTACCGGCGACCCGTCGACGACGCCAGCCGCACGTGCGCCAGGCACCGATGCCTGCAAGACAATGACCTCTTCGGGCTGAATTCCGTCCTTCTTGGCCGTAATTGTCAACTGTTGCGTGAGGTAATTCGATCCATCGCGCAGTGTCACTTGCCACGTCGCGCCAAGGCTACTGTCGGCAGCCACCAACGGTACGGTTGCTCGGTAGCCCGCACTCCGCTCGGCAATGCGTTGAGCGTCCGGTTTGGCTTTGACGCGTTCCAAGACGGGCTTGCCCGAGGATCGCAAGTCCGATGCGGCGAACAGCTTGCCGTCGCTCAGTATCATCACGAATGCATCGAGCCCGCCGACGTCGACGGTTCGTTCTGACAAACGATCGACCACTTCCTTCAATTTCAGCCCGTTGCCCAGATCCCAACTCACGCTGAGTGCATCGTTTTTGAGTACCAGGCCCCGATCGTCAAGTTCTGCAGTTGCTTCTCCAGGACACGGACCGGGAAATTCGACCGCCATCACGGGACGCTTCGTGAGGGCGAAACAGGCCAGTGCACAGCACACAATGAACGTTGATCTCATCTCGCGGACCTCCAAGCACGGTTTCCCGAATCGAGTATAGTCTTGCGGTCTTCAGTATACTGTGTACGCTTCCTGGTGTGATGTAGTCGTCCGTAGTCTCCTTCAATTCGTCGGAGTCAGTTAGAGGCTGAGACCATTATGAGCAATCATCCCGTACGCGTGTTGTCCGTCTTGCTGGCCGTCACGGCTTGTCTTGGGTCTTGCGATGGAGTCTTCGCCAAGGGCGCCGCTCCGACTAACCCGAACATCGTTTTCTTTCTGATCGACGATCTGGGCTGGGCCGACTTGGGCTGCTACGGCAGTCGCTATTACGAGACGCCGCGGATCGACGAACTGGCCGCCCAAGGGATGCGGTTCACCGATGCCTATGCGGCGTGCTGCGCGTGTTCGCCTACCAGGGCGAGTATTTTGACGGGCAAGTATCCCGCCCGCTTGCACCTGACCGACTGGATCCCCGGCAGCACGCGGCCTAATACGAAACTGCTGATTCCCGATTGGCGCAAGTACTTGCCTCGCGAAGAAGTGACCATCGCCGAGGTGCTGAAATCCGCGGGCTACGCCACGGCTGCTGTGGGCAAGTGGCACTTGGGAGGCGAGCCGTACTTTCCGGAGCGCCAAGGATTCGATTTGAACGTGGCGGGAAGCAATATCGGCGCGCCGCGATCCTACTTCGACCCGTACGGCGACCGACCGAAGATCCCCGGCGGCGAACCGAACGAGTACCTGACCGATCGACTGACCGACGAGGCCGTGGAATTCATCGGTGACCATCGATCCGAGCCGTTCTTTCTGTATTTGTCCCATTATGCGGTCCATACACCCATTCAGGCCAAGGCCGAGTTGATTGCGAAGTATCGAGACAAGCCGGCTAGTGGCGGCCAGAAGAGCCCCGTCTATGCTGCGATGGTCGACAGCGTCGATCAGAGTGTTGGGCGAATCATGGATACACTAGACCGATTCAATCTGACGGACCGCACCGTGGTGTTCTTCTTCTCCGACAACGGAGGACTGGCACGCCCGACCGCGACGAACAACTCGCCGCTGCGATCCGGCAAAGGATTCCCGTTCGAGGGCGGCGTGCGCGAGCCATTGATCGTTCGTTGGCCTGGAGTCGTACCGCCTGGGACGGTTTGCCGCGAACTCGTCACCAGTGTCGACTTCTACCCAACGATTGCACAAATGGTTTGTTCCAAGACGCCCGTGTCAGAAGATGCGGAAATAGACGGCGTGAGTCTGACGCCGCTGCTGCGTCAGACCGGCACGCTCGATCGCGATGCGATCTACTGGCACTATCCACACTACAATCCCATCGGCGGATACCCGTACGGTGCAATTCGTGAAGGCGACTGGAAACTGATCGAGTTCTACGAAGATGAACACGTCGAGCTATACAACGTGACGGATGACATCAGCGAGAGCAATGACTTAGCCGACAAAGAGCCCGAACTTGCTGCGAGGCTCCGCGAGAAACTGCACCAATGGCTGAAGTCGGTCGATGCTCAGATGGCTCGGCCAAATGTCAACCGCCGCTCGCAATGATCCACTCTCCGCCGCTAAACACTATGCACTTCGAGGAGACTCTGCTGTGAGACGAAACAGGCACGTACGTGCGATACTGCTACCATTAGTCGCATTCACGCTTGTCCCGAATTCAGCCGGACTTGTCGCTGGCCAGGACGACCGTGCCCAATCTCGCCAGCACGGAGTACGTGTCTCGGTTCCTGTCGAATCCATACGAGTTGACGACGGAGATACCATCCGAATCGTTTGGAGGCCGGACGAGACGGAAACGGTCCGCATTCTCGGGATCGACACTCCCGAGACGCGTCATGTCGAGCACGATATTCCGTTCGACCAGCCCTTCAGTCGCGAGGCCTCCGCCTTCGCGCGAGGGGTCTTCGCGATGGCGGAGAAGGTCGAACTGCTTCGCGCTTCGACGGTAGATCCATATGATCGGACCCTTGGCTACGTCTTCGTCAATGATCGGAACTACTCCGTTCTCGTCCTCTCCGCACGTCTCGCGGTAGAAACCGTTTCCCATTACGGTGACAACGGTTGCCCTGAAGCAGCGGCTGCGTGTTTGAATGCAGCATCGAAGGCAGGTCCCGCTCCTTTTGAACCTCCTTACCTGTACCGCAAACGAATGCGGGAGGTTTCCACTTGGATGCGAACGAAAGGACTGCTCCGCGCTCGTGAATGAAGCGGGGGGAAACCGTTGGTGCGCGGAACAGGCCCCCTACACAACTCGTTCTGTGCTAGTAGCCCACGTGCACTTCGAGCTTTTCCAGGACGACATTACGAGCATCTGTCGGCTGATTGCTGAAACGAACGTCCACGCGGTTTTCGCCAACCCGGCATGTTTGTGGAGCAATCGCGAAATCTAGCCGCAACAGCTTCTGCGCCGGATTCACTTTGTAGTTGCCCGAGCCTCCAGAAGCCGGCTGAGGCCGCGGGGAGAAGATCTGCGGATCCTTCCAGTCGGCATCTCGGACCAGTTGACGCAGCGGCGTTCCACCCATGCGGACTTCGTACTCGTCGTCCGGCCTCGCCTGGAACAGGATCACTCGCACGATGACCTGTTTCACTGTGTCTGCCAGCTTCGCCAGATCATCGCTGATTCGTACGGTCAACATCGTGGGCCGTCCGCCTGGATCCAGTTTGATCGGAAGCGGCGCTGTGTCGTTGCGATTGAAAAAGCCTTCGGCCCACGGGTATCCCCCGCGACGCTCGACGACGAATATCTTGTCCTTTTTCGCAAGCGTTGCCTGACTACCGATTTCGTGATACGCCTGCTGCTGCGATTTGGGCCCTGGACGGGCTCCCACTCGCTCGCCAATCTCGGGCGGGGCATTAGACCAATTGAACGTGACGACGCTATCGGCGCCTTGCTGCCACCAATTGGCGAACGCGCCACGGAAAAACTCGATCGGTGGATACCGGTAGCCATCTGTTGCGTGGTGATCGTCCAGACAAGGCTGAAGTTTGATGTGGGACCCGGCGGTCGCTTTGCGATACCCGGCAACGTCTACGTCGACGGATCGCGTCCCAAGCGTCAGGACGTCCACCAGATTCTGCCGACTCCACTCGACGATGTCGAACCCGTCGATTCGGCAACCTGCGAGATTCCGCGGTACTCGGGCGGCCAGCAGAATGGGGCGCCTTCGTCGGCGGGCTACATCCAATAGCATGATTCGGGCCATGCGCACAAATCGAGTAACGTGATGCCGCATCTCCCATTGGCGTCCTGGCGGAAGACACGGAACGTGACGGGCAAAGTCAAGCTGAAAACCGTCCAAGTCGTACGCTTCGGTGATCTGGCGCAGCAGGTCGACCTTGAACTGGCGAACCTCGGGCACCGCGTAATTCCACAGCCCGTGTGGCCACCAGGTCTTGAGTAGCCAATCGGGATGCTCTTGCTTGAACGGGTGAGCCGCTTCTTTCCACGCGGCGCCGCGACCGGTTGGACTGATATCGACCTCGCTGACCCGGTGGCTCCAAAACGCCTCTAACCCGCGCTTCCGGGTCTCTTGCACAAGTCGACCTGCGGAATCAACGGTGACCTTGCGCCAGGGTTCGAGTTGCGGATTGTCTTTGGGGCCGGGATACACCGCAGGACCCAAGGGGCCGATGTCCCACCAGATTGCGTCGATTTGACTGCCCGGTTCGTCGATGTAGGCAAAGCGATACTTGATCCACTCCTCGATATCCACGCCCAGCGCGTTGTACGCGTCGTACTGAACCACGATCCGCCGCCGCCGGGCCGCCGCTCGGCGATGTTCCGCGGGAAGCTCCAACGGTGCCGCAACAGGCGGGGCCGCCGCTGCGCGTTCCGCGCACAGAAGCCCGATCGAGGCGGACGAGGCAAGCTTGAGGAATGTACGTCGATTCGATTCGCTCGAACGACCGTCCATCGTAGATCTCCTTCGGGCTCTCGTTGGACAGCGAAGCATGTGGGACTGTTGAGCCTACGGGTGGCTTCGAGCCATGTCAATCTTGTCGATCCAGAGGCTGACGGCGAACCGGCAGGCGGGCTCGAATCCGGGAACACGACGAACTGCGGAAACTTGCGGAGGATGCGAGGTCCTGGGGAACTAGAAACTCGCCAACGCCGCCTCTTCATCGTCAGCTATGCTGAATACCCTGTCCAACCTGGATCCTTGGAACGTCTCCAGGACAAAGGGGCAGAGGCCACACAAGATCAGCTTGCCTTTGGCGGTGCGTACCCTCTTGTTCACGGCTATCAACCTGGCCGTGAGCGCACTGCTGATGAGATCGAGGTCCGACAAGTCGAATACAACGCACGGAGCATCGTCCGATCCTACCAGCCTTTCGGAAAGTCGCTCGACATCCGCGTGTTCCGGTGTTACCCCCGGGACAACGTTCAGGATGAGGACGCCACCTACAACCCTCATGCGGCACCACAGCAGATACCCGCACTCTGGGCACGGAACATCGACCCCCGGTGCATGCGGCTGGCACGGCAGCACCGTGCCACATGCTGGGCAAAGCATCCCGGCTGGTGTTTTGGATATGGTGTCCATCAAAACGCCCCTTCTTGAAAGGGACCGGTTGTCGGGGAGTCACTTACATAAGTAGACATGGGATCCGGGCCGTTCGGAACCCCAGACCCCCATATATATAATATCGAAAAAAGGGCGTTCTGACGGTACGCCAAATCGAGGTATTTCGTTTCCGTTAAATCAGATGCAGTGCATATTTGTCTGCGCGCCCCTACAGGCAATGTGTAATTCGCCAGCATCCGGCGGAGACGCGCACTCATTCGTGACGCTGGAACCAGTCGAGCACGCGGCGGAGCACGTCGTGCTGGTGTCGGAGCTGTCTGATCGGATGGCCTTCTTCCGGGTAGATCACCATTTGGGTCTCCACGCCGTGCCGCTTGAGCGCTCGGTGAAACATCGTCCCCATCGCCAACGGGCATCGCCGGTCATTCGCTGCGTGCAGGATCAGAGTAGGCGTGCGCACGTCGGCCGCGTAGCTCAGCGGACTGTGCCGGTGCATTGCCTCGGGCACTTCCCAGGGCGGGCCGCCAAACTCCCACTCGGTCCAGCTCTGCAGGTCACTCAGATACCACATGGCGTTCAGGTCCGTCACGGCATTCTGTGCTACCGCAGCACGAAACTGTCGCGTGTGACCGACCAGCCAGCAGGTCATGTAGCCGCCGTAGCTGACTCCATACACGTACTGTCGATCAGCGTCGACTATCCCTTCGGAGACGAGATGATCGACCCCGGTCAGGATATCGCGCATGTCGCCCCCGCCGAAGTCGTTACGATTGGCGTCCAGAAACTCCAGGCCGTAACCGGTCGAGCCGCGGAAATTCGGCTGGAACACCGCATATCCGTTGGCGGCAAACAGTTGAACGGCAAAGGACGAGCCGCTGCTAGCCCGGTGATGTGGCCCGCCATGAGGATGCATGATCAACTTGTACGGCCGCTTGGCGATCTGCTCCGGCGGGATCGTGAGGACACCTTCGATCTCCAAACCGTCGAAGCTCTTCCAGCGGACGACTCGGTCGGGCGCGCGGAGGCGATTCTGCATGGGCCCGAGGCTCGGCGGAGTGAGTCGCCGCCGGGCCTCCTGCACAAGGCGCGCGTTCTCGTCGCCAGCCGACGCGAAATCCGAAGCCTCCGCCTCGTGCCCGAAATCGATCACCTGCCGCCGCGTACGCAGGCCGTCCAACGCGTTGGAGACGAACCGCCGCTCGTCGAGCCAACAGTCACGTGGCAAGGGGAACGTAGGCGAAAGATGAGGCGGCTTTTCAGTCGCGGAAGCATGGTGGTCATACAGAACCTCGCTCTGTGGCCCGCGTGAGTCGAGGTCCACGACCAGCAGATTGTAGACGTCCGCATGTGGCCCTTTGCGAGGCACGCTCAGGCACACCAGCCGCCGTCCATCGGGCGCAATCCTTGGCGAAATCTCCGGACCTATACCGTCGGTAAGCTGATACAATTCGTGATCGTCCACATCGACACGCCACAGATCGTAGTTTTTGTTGATGCTGTAACGGACCGACTCGCGGTCGTCGGTCCGATTGGCGTGGACGACCAAGTAGGTACCGTCGGGCGACCACTGCGGATCGCCGTACCAGAAGTCATCCTTTGTTGCGCGGGTGATCCGTTTGGCGGCCACGTCGCTGGGCTCATCGCTAAGGTCGGCCACCCAGATCTGAGCTGGCCCATATCCGGTGTAGCCTTCGCCTTGATCCTCGCGAACGACAAAGACGCCGGCTTCGATTTCCTCGGGCGTGCGGCATCCGCGCCGGTTGTCGGCGACGAAGACCAAACGCTTTCCGTCCGGCGAGAAAGCGATGTTGCCGTAGAAACGATCGCCGAAAACATGGCCGTACGGCTTGTCTTTTCCGCCTAGCGGGATCGCCGTGCCGCCGGTGGTTGAGATAAACCAGATGTCGGTGGCCGGATCAGAATAACGTGGCACGGACTCGAAGGCAGGCGTCCCGTCGTGAAACGGACGCGTGGAAAGGAAAAGCACCCGCTTTCCATCCGGAGTCAGCATGGGCTGACGCGCGTCAGGTTGGCCTTCTTCCAGCGGACGCCGGTTTTTGGCTAGCTCGTCGACGCGCCAGAGAGCGTAACAGTACTCGCGTTTGTCGGGATCGACCCACTGGCGGCAGTAGATCGCGCTTTTGGAATCGATTGTTAAGGTCAAATACGTTACACGATCCGAGCGGTACAGGTCGTCAAGCCGAAGCGGCGTCGGCTCGGCACCAAAGGTCGTCGGAGCGACCTGCAAAGCGACAAGCAACACCAGTACGACAGCGATGGCCTTTGGCTGTCCGTCGTGCCGCACTCTCGCAGAACCGGGCTTGTGTCTTGGATCGTCGGCAAACGCTGTCTTGCACATCGTCTTTTCTCCCGAACGTACCATGAGCCACACCATCGTCACTATAATGGCAGCGATTGCTGGCCGCCAGTCAATCCGTTGCCTCGAACTGACATTTGGGTTTGCATTGCCTTGATCGGAGAATTGGCATGATCCGCACAGGAACAAGGTATCTTTCGCTGATTGTGTTCGCAGTCTTTGTCTCGTCAGCACACGCACTGCCGGTGCCGAAAGAAGGGCTATTGGTGCCGAAAGGCAGAGCCAACGAAATCCGTCGCAAAGCGCTGACGCTCCAAGACGCGGAGGCGATGGTTGGCAAGAAGGGGATACGCACCGTGGCCGATCAGGCGATTGCCGAGTGGCCGAAGGTGAAGCCCAAGATCGAAAAGCACGTCGGCAAGATGCTCGACGTACTGCACCAGGGTAACCCACGTGATTTCGTAACAGATGATGTGCGAGAGGCGGCGCAGGAGTTGGGTTCGATGGTTCACGCGTTGGCCAATCTGGGCTTCATGTATTTTCTGACAGGCGAACAGCGGTATGCCCAGACGGCGTACGAAATCCTGGAAATGGCTGGCCGCGTCCCGCGCTGGGGCTGGTTTAATTGGGGAGGCGCAAATATGCCTCAGATCCATTACGGCCAGTACGCTCGCAACGCCGCTTTCTGTGTCGATTTCTGTTGGAGCGGCTGGAACAAGACGCAGCAAGAAAAGGCGGTAGACATCCTTGCCGAAAAGGCCGTGGAAAGCTATTGGCGTCTGGTCAGTATCGCTCCGTTCATGGGCCTGCACCACCTGCGATCCAAGAACCAAGGCAACAACGCCCTGTCCGGCGCCCTGGTGGCATCGTTGGCTGTGGGTGACAGCGTGCCGGAGAATGAGGTCTGGTTCAATAGCCTGTTGACGACATATTGCTGGATCATCGCACACGACATCGGCTGGGCAGGAACGGGGTTGGAATCGGGGCTGCCGGGCTACTGGTCCGTGTCCATGCAGAACCTCTACACCGCGGCGGCATGCCTGAACAACGCACGAGGTATCGACCTGCGCGTCCATCCTGGCTTTGCCGAGGCCACGTGGTACCCGATCATGCACGAGGCAACGGTGCCGCCGCATAGCCATGGACGGTTCAATCAGCCGTATCCCAAGGACGAAGTCGGGCTGTCCGGGACCATGGAGCACAAACCGGTCGAATTGCCCTCGGTTTCGTACGGCGGCGCGTGGTGGTACGACTATGCGGCCAACTTCCCAGACTCGCCCGCCATGTATTTTATCTCGAAGAACTTTCAAGGGCGCATTGCCAAAGCTCATCAAAGCGGTCATGCCGAGATCATGGACTTGCTCTGGGTGCGAACCATGTCGGAGCCGGCGCACGTGCCGCGGCCGACGGCTCTGTTCAAGGCCACCGACCGCGAGGCCATGTTCCGTTCGGGCTACGGATCGCCGCATACGTTCCTGAGCTTCAACGGCGACATGTTCCTTTCGGCCCGCAACGAGGTACTCTGCTGCACCAGCGGGTTGGCTTGGCATTTCCCATGGCACCAATACGCGGTGACCGAAAGCGTGCTGGAGACCGAGGGCAACCTGTTTTCGCCCAGCATGCAAATCACCGACTCGTTCGACAGCGATTTCGTCAGCATGATCAGCTCAAAGAGCTGGACGAGCAACGTGAAGTATTATCGACGCGACGGACAGGCCAAGTCGCACAAGGAATACAAGACCCGCACTCGTGATATCCTCTATGTCCGGTCGGATCAGCGCGACGAAACCTATGACTATTTCGTGTTCATCGACCGCGTCGAACAGGAAGGCGACCGTTGGCACAGCTTCAATTGGCACGTCTGGGACAGTCCAGGCAACGAGGGCCGCTACGAGGTGCTTGGCGACAACACGGTCATCGTCCGCCGCCCGAACGCAGCCGTCTTCCTGGCCAACGTATCGCACGGGCAGATGACGTACGAACGGCAGAAGATCCCCTCGCAACCGCTCGTTTCGTACATGTTCGACCACAACGCTCGGCTGCTGCGAGCGATTTCCGGAGGCCCCAAACGGCCAATGACGAGGCCCGTGGCCCTACCTTCAAAGTTATGGCGAGGCGGCAAGGCGGCGAAGGTTGACGATCACCAAGCTGTACTGATCGAGGCGTCCAAAGGCAAGACACTCACGCTTCGATCGCCGATCCAGCTTAAATCCGGCTGCCGTTATCGCGTCAGCCTGACGACGCGCAAGGAAGATGCACGAATCTACGAGAGTTTCGCGTGGATCGTCAACTTGAAGCTATTGGACAAGGCCGGAAACGTTGTGGCGGACGCCAATCAAGCCTACTCCTTCCGCGATCCGCATCCACTGAAACTGACCGACCCGGCGTCAAACGAGGCCACGTACGAGGACTGGAAAGAGACGGCGACCCACTTCACCACGCCCGAAGGTGTCGCCACCGTCGAAGCGACCTTTCTGCCTGCCACGTGGGGTCACAGCACGAGCTTGAAGCCGACCTCCAAGATCTATTTGAGCGACATCGTTTTCACTCCATTAGGTGTACCAGTCCGCACGGACAAAGAGACGATCGTCACTGTGGCCGTACCGATGGAGAACGACGGGCCGTCGCCGAAGATTCAGTCGTCGCGACAAGCTGGGGTGGTGCGAGCCGACGTGACCCATCCGGACGGAACACGCGATCGAATGGTCGTTGAAACGGACGGACGCGTCGAGATATCGCGTCAAGCCAAGGACAGCAAGTCGGCGTTTGGGTGCAAAACCACGCGGCTTCCATTAGGATCGTTCGAGTCTTCCGTACCCCTGCAGGTAGCGTTGACCGAGAAGAATGGCAAGCTGACGGGCAACTTCGTTGTGGATCAGGACGCGGAGGTTTCTGTTGCCGGCAAAGAGTTCATGACGAAGGCCGGAGCGGTCCTTTTCGATGGAAGGCTTCGCCCCGATCCGCGTGCACCTTCGTTGAAGGGCAATTCGGCGAAGAGCCAGCAGCTTCTGAAAGCCGGGCTGGCCCCGTTGGCCGAGAGAATCGTTCGCGATCGAGACAAGTACACGGAGAGGGGCTGGAAGAACATCGCACTGGACGCCACGGACGTTTATGCCAGCGCCACGCGCGACGAGCGTTTCGCTCCGGCCAATGTGATCGACAACAAAACTTGGGAGATCCCCGTCGACGGCGTTGTCGACTACACCGTCGGTTCGATCCGTTCGACCCAAGGTTTCGGCTACGGGCGGATGGAGGCCATGTCGTATCACGAGAACCAAAGCGAATGGCCGTTTTTCTTCCGGCCCACCTACTGGCTGCTGCCGCCGCGGCAACTGGGCGAAATCACGATCGAGTTGAAGGAGCCGACACAAATCAAGATGGTCCGGCTGCTGAATACGTGCAACGCAGGTCTTAACGACTTCGCGACCACCCGATGCCGAGTGACGCTGCTGTCCGACCGAAAGAGCCCCCGCTGGACCAAAAAAGTGACGCTCGGGCGGGAATGGGGCCGAGCCTTCGACGCGGCGTTTGCCCGCCCCGAGTTCTTTGCCTCCTACGGTGCCGCATTCGACGGCATCTTGGAACCGGGAGCCATCGTCCCCTTCGGCGCCGGCTGGGTCGACGTACCCGTCGATTGCGACGAACCGATCCAATACGTCCGCGTGGACATCAGAGAGTTTTGGGCCGCTGGCGGCGGAATCAATGAGGTCCAGGTCTACTCCGCGGAATAACGATCTCCCGGCGTATCGTCGTCACAAACCGTCAGCCGCACCTAGGGCAAGCGTCTGCTGGCGAGCGCTGCCTATTCTCCAATGCAGTAGAGCGCTTTGTCGCTGCGCAACAATAACTGGCCATTGCTGATGGTCGGCGTTGCGTTGAACACGCTGTCGTCGCCCAGATGGTTGTGGGCCAGTTTCTGGAACTCGGGCTGAAGCGCCAATACGACTGTGCCGTCCAGGCGAGTGACGCCGTACAGCTTCCCGTCGGCGGCCACCACCGAAGCGTAGATCTTATCGCCAGCACCGCTGATGTCCATTCGTTCGCTGTAGAGTTCTTCTCCCGTTTTGATGTTGATGCACGAGGCCGCTCCGGATTGGTCGATGGCGTACAAGTGCCCTTCGTAAAGGACCGGGGTGCTCACACGCGTGGTCCATTTCTTTGTCCACAGTACGTGCGAGTTGGTAACGTCGCCACGGCCGCCGGTTCGGATGGCCAACAACATGGCCTTGAACCGGCTGTTGATGATATACACGACTCCATCGTTTGCGATCACCGACGGGCAGACGTAGTCCGACGGCTTGTTGCACAACCAGAGCTTTGTTCCCTCGGCCGGGTCCAGCCCCAAGACCCGGAATCGCTCGACAACCACCAGTTCTTTGCCGCCGTCCGCAGTCGTGACGACCAACGGCGTACTCCACGAGTCGACGATGCCATCCACTCGCCAGACTTCCTCGCCATTCCCCTTTCGCAGAGCGCGGATCGACTGGCTTTCGGCACTGGCGTTGACGATAATCAAGTCCTCGTACAGGATCGGCGAGGCCCCGGATCCCCATCGGTGCTTGTCCACTTCGGTACCAACACTGACCTGCCACAGCAGTTCACCATCGAGGCTGTATTTCAACACACCGGATTTTCCGACAAAGAAATACACGGCCTCGCCATCGGTGACAGGAGTGGCCGAAGCGTATCCGTGCAACGAAATTCGCCCGGCGTCGTATTCCGTCTCAGGCAGTCGGGGGTCGGTAGTCTTGTCCCAAAGGATCTTGCCCGTCGCTCGATCCAAGCACATCGCGTGCAGCATAAGCTTGTCTTGCTCGCCCGGTTCATCTTTGTCCAATCCGTAGCCGCTGTAGGCGGTCAGGAAGATCTTGTCGCCTAAGGTGATCGGGCTGGATGCGCCGAATCCCGGCAGAGGCGTCTTCCAGACGATGTTTTCGCTGGCGCTCCAGGTTGTGGGAAGACCAGTGTCGTCAGAAATGCCCGTTCCATCGGGACCTCGGAAACGAGTCCAATCGGCTCCAGCAAAAAACGCGACACACAAGGCGGCAACTGTCAACTGTCGATACATGGTGTTACTCTCCGCTGCATCAAGTTTTGGGGGGTTGATAGAGGGGAACGTGAGGTTTGTTGGGAAGGCCCTGCGGGCCCGTCCGCATGTGTTCCGAATATCATACCATCCCGACGCCACGCTCGCACGTGGACTATCCGACGTAGCATCATTCGAGAAATAACCGACCGAATTGAGTGTAACCGGAGTCGCAAGACTTCGGGATTTGCCGCACCGGCCCGAAGTGTTGCCACTTCGGCTACGGTTCGGCCTCGCTGCGCTAATCTGCCTGGATCGAACAGTCTGGTAGGGCATCGCGTAGGCGATTCACTCCTTCCTCGCTGATGCCGGTCTGTGTCAGCATCAGTTCCTTCAGTGAAGTTAGTTTCGCAAGGGAATCGGCCGCTTGATCGGTAATCTGCGTTTCGCTCAGGTTTAAGTTCTCAAGGTTTGTCATCCCCGCGAAATGTGCCACTTCGGCGTCGCCAATGCCTGACTGCGACATGTTCAGCGAAACCAGCTTCTCTGGGTTTGGTAGCTTGACCAAAGCAGTGCCTTTCGCGGACGGTACATCCCTTAGCGTCAGTCGCTGGAGATCGTTGTAGTTGGCCAGTACCTCCAGGCCTGCGTCCGTCACGCTTGACGCTTGGTAAATGGTCAAATCAACAAGCGGCACTTTGCCCAGCCCGGCAACGCCCGCGTCGGTGATATTACAGTTGTACAGAAAGAGGCGGGCGATTTGGTCCATGCCCCCAACCACTGCCAGAACATCGTCGTTGACCGCTGGGCCGCCGATCTTCAGAGTGCGAAGCGTTTCCTTCTTGGCCAACTGCTCAATTCCCGCCTTGGTTACCTCGCGGCAATTGCGAATGTCCAATTCGGTCAGTTGCGGCAGCGCCAGCAGCGTACCGATACCCACGTCGGTCAGCTTCGCAACTCCGTTCAGTCGTACCGCCCGCAGTTCGGAGAGTTTCGCCAGCGTCTTCATGGACGCATCGTCGACGTAGGGAGAATCACGCAGATCGATCATCTTGAGCGACTTGAGCGTGGAAAGGTGTCCAATCCCCTCCGTGCGGATTTGCGTGTTGCACAGAGCCAACGACGTCAGAGACGCTAACTGGGCGATCCGCGGCGCCAACTCGTCGGTGACGTCTGGCCCCTCGAACGTCAACGATTCGAGCGTAGGGAAAACCAGGATCGCTTTCATTTGCTCGCTGGTCGGCCAGCTTCGGTTCGCCGTGTCGATCCCGATCACATTGCCTTCGGCATCTTCCTCTACCGCAATCCCAAGGTTCGTTGCCAACTCCCTTGCCGCCGCAATGTCTTCCGCCGAGTGCGTCGGCTTTGGAGTCGCTGGTTCGGGTTCGACATCTGCCTCAGCCTCGGCATCCGGCTTCACGTCGGCTGGTTCCACGGCAGCCGCATCCGAGGCGGGCGCGGTTACTTCATTCTCGGGCTCTTCGACTGTATCTTCCGATCTGTCGACACGTGGACATCCAGCCAACAGAAATCCCATGCACAGATAAATAGCGACGCCCATCTTGTTCATGATTTGATCTACCCCTTTGCGGTCCTTGGAGATTCTCGTGGTTGCGCGTTTTCTGTGGGGCACGTCTCCAACGTGCCACGGCACGATGGAATCGTGCCCCACGTACCAATCCGCCGTGTCAGACAGGCAACTCGTAGCCTTCGCTGCGAGGATAGGGGTAATCTCGCCACTTGTTGGCTTCGTCGTTTCCGACGAATTCCCATTTCTGCGGATCCCACTTGAGCGACTTCTCGCCAAGCTCGGCGCCGTGCAGGTAAGCGATGTTGCCCAGGTGGCAGACGGCGACGGTGCGTGCTCCCGTTTCGATCGGGCAATTTGGCTGCTTGCGGCTGAGGATGCAGTTCACCCAGTCCTGGCGATGGCCTCCGTGACTCCCTCCCGGCGCTTCGTACAAATGGATTTCATCGTCGGCGATCGGCGTCTTGATGACGTCTTCTGGTTTACTGGACAGTTTCCCTCGGTTGACGAAGATCTCGCCTTCCGTGCCGACAAACGTGACACCTCCAGGGCCGCCATGGACGACTTCTATTCCATTTTCGTAGACGTACTTGACACCACGGCCCAAGGCTGGATTCTCTGGCGGGACGATTTCGATTGGCCCCGATTTGTCCATGCCGAGTCCCCATTGGGCGATATCGAAATGGTGAGCGCCCCAGTCGGTCATGCCGCCGCCGCCGTACTCGCAGTAGTGGCGCCAGGCGGGGAAGTGAGTGTGCATGCCGCGCGGGCTGAGTACCGAACTGTAGGGGCGCATCGGCGCAGGGCCCAGCCAACGCCTCCAATCCAGGCCCGGTTCCATCTCTTCTTCCCGCAGGTCGCACGGTTTCGGCGGACCGCCTACGCTGACCAGCACCTGCTTGATGTCGCCAATTCGTCCGTTTTGCACCAGTTCGCACGCATAACGGAAGTTCTTGCTGGCTCGTTGCTGGCTGCCCGTCTGGAAAATGATGTCCGAGGCATTCACTGCATCCATCACGGCCTTGGCTTCCATCAGGTTGTTCGTCAGCGGCTTTTCGCAGTAGATGTCCTTGCCGGCCTTGCATGCGGCAAGAATCACCATCGCGTGCCAGTGGTCGGGCGTGGCGCACACGATGGCATCAACATCGCCCCGCTCCACGATCTCCCGGTAGTCATTGTGGGCAGCGCAGTCAGTGTTCTTGTATGCGTCGTCGACCCGTTTCTTGCCCGCTTCGCGGCGGGTTGTGTCCACATCAGAAACCGCGACTACCTTGACTTCCGGCATGCGCAGGAAGTGCGGTAAGTGCGATCCGTACATCATCTTTCCGATGCCGACCGCGCCCAATACGATTTTCTCATTGGCCGGGGCGTTGTTGTCACCTCCCAAGACATGACGAGGAATAACCAGCGGCGCCGCCAACGATGCGGCCATACCCGAAACGAAACCACGACGCGAAACGCGAATGCGGCTCTTACTCATGAGAATCTCCTTGTTTGTCTGAAGCGACACGCTCGGCGGTGAAGGCGACCAGCTATGAGTCTAATCAGACGCCGCATCGAATCAATGTCCCCTCGCGGCAAAAGGGACTTGACTTACGACGCGGCGTTTGGGACACCGTAGAATCGCGAATGAACCAACCTCGTTGCGTAACTGCAAGGCTCGGAGTCTGAAATGCTACCTAGACGGGCAGCTACACGTCTTTGCATACTTCTTCTGGTTGCGGTTGCGGTGTGCACCGGCCACTGTGCGAGTGGTCAAGAAGCCCAGCATACGGTGGACGAGCAGGACTTCCTCGCAGCGGCGAAGCGGATTCACCGGGAAGCGATCACAATCGACACACATGTGGATATTGCAGGCGTCCAGTACGCAACCGAGAAGCTGGATCCGGGGATCGACAATTCGAGACTCAAGTGCGATTTGGTGAAGATGGTACAGGGCGGTGTGGATGCGGTGTTCCTAGCCGTGTGGACTGGGCAAGGGAAATGCGACGCGGAGGGATACAGACGAGTATACGACACTGCGATCGCGCAATTCGAAGCGATTCATCGCCTTGCCGATACCATGTATCCCGATCGTTGCCAGTTGGCGACGTCGCCCGATGCTGTCGAACGGATCGTAGCCAGCGGCAAGCGAGCGGTGATGATTGGCGTCGAGAACGGGTATCCCATCGGCGAGGAACTTTCGAATGTCGAAAAGTTCTATGATCTCGGAGCTCGGTACATTACCTTGAGTCACTCCGGTCATAACCAAATATGCGACTCGTGCAGTCCCAGCGACCGACTCGGCGACAAAGATATCGAACACGACGGGCTCAGCCCGTTCGGCCGACGGGTTGTCGCGGAAATGAACCGGTTGGGGATGATGGTGGACGTCTCGCACATTTCACCAGAATCGTTCTGGGACGTCATCCAGTTGTCTCACGCACCGGTGATCGCTTCGCATTCGGGCTGTCGCGCGCTGAATGACCATTCCAGGAATCTGGACGATCAGCAACTTGAGGCGCTGGCAAAAAATGGAGGCGTAATTCAGGTCGTTGCGTTGGACCAGTTTCTCAAAGCCCGTTCACCCGAACGGGATCACGCCATTAACGAACTGGCGACGCGAATCGGCATTCCCGTGGGGCCATGGGGCCCCAAGCTGAGCCGAGCGACCAACGGGCAGCGTCGACAGTACCGAGAAGGCATGAAGGACGTGGACCGGCAATTCCCACCAGCCAACGTCCAAGACTATGTCGATCATATCGAGCACGCTGTGAAGGTTGCCGGCATTGATCATGTGGGGATCGGCACCGACTTCGACGGCGGTGGCGGCATACACGGCTTCAACGACCACTCGGAGGCGCACAACGTAACCGTCGAACTCCTGCGGCGCGGGTATTCCGAAGAAGCGATCAAGAAGATCTGGGGCGGTAACATACTACGCGTATGGCGTGCCGTAGAAAAGGTGGCCGCACAACTGCAGTCCCAATAGAAGGACGGCCTCTATTTCGGCGGCGCGATGACTTTGATGGGAATGGCAGGTGCCACGCCTGTGAAGGTCTCCTGACCGGCTTTCAGGCTTGCTGCAACGATGATGTTGTCCCGGAATCCGACCGCAACTGCTTTGGCAACGGTGATTGTGATTGTCGCCTCGTTTTTGGCTGCTGGGATGTTGGCTGCTTTGACGGTGATGTTTCGCGGCGGTGTATCCGCCTTCAGGCTGATTGTGCCTTTCTCCGCTTGCTTGACGGCATCTACCCTCTTCTTTGCTTCCGTCGCTTTGGCCGCCGCAGTCCTCTCGACCGCAGGCATGCTGTCTCGCTTGACCCTGAGTTGATCGGCCAGCTTGCGTTTCTCCGGCGCCGCCTTATCAGCAGCCGCTTGTTCCGTCCGAGCTTCGTCGAGGGCGGCCTTGGCAGCGGCAGCCGCCCCTTGCGCATCCTTAGCCGCTTTTTCGGCCGCATCGTAGGCCGTGGTGGCAGCAGTCACTTGGTTTTTGACCTTCGCCAGTGCTTGTTCTGCCGCCTTCTTCTGCGCCTCGGCCGCAGCCCGCTGATCCTCGGCGGCATCGGTCACGGCCTTTGTGGCGGCGGCCAGTTTGGCTTCGGCCGGTTTCTGCTGCTTCGCGATCAGATCATCCAGCTTCTTCTTCGCAGCGGTGGCTTGCTGGCGTTTGCTGTTCGCATTGTCTGTCGCCGTGGTTTGTGCAGAAGCCGCCCTGCTGACGGCCGTCCGGGCGTTGGCGGCCGCCGTTGCCGCCGCGCGAGCCGCCTTTTCGGCAGCATCGTAGTCGGCGCGGGCCTTGGCCACTTCCTCTTTCACCTTGGCCAACGCTGCGTCGACCACCTTCTTCTCGGCCTCGGCTTTGGCCAGGGCCGCTTTCAGGCCTTCGCGAGTTACCTTAACGACTACGGACAGATTGCCGCCCTGGACGACTTCGTGCACTTTTGTCGGAGAGCTATTGTTCGACAAAGCGATGGACCGCAATTCGACTGCCGCCAGCAACATTTCGTCCGTGGGGACGTCGTGCCGGTAGTAGAAAGCTTGCATGAGATCCTCGGCGGGGCCCGCCGTTCGGACGATCTCCTCCTCGCCGACCTTGGCCTTCCCCTGGAAGGTCGGCGACACGATACCGAATTGTGCGTTCGGTGGAGCGGTGATGGTAAAACGCCCTTCCTTCAGGCCGGTCCCGATGGCGATATCGCTGGCGACAAATCCGGGCGGCAGACTCGCGGCCGAGACATTGATCTCGCCGTTGAAACCATCCCAACGATACGCCTTGACTTTGGCCAGGGCCGATGCCCCTTGGGGCACGGCCAGATTGGCTGGGAAAACGCGTAAATCGAAATCCTGTTTGGGCGGCGCGATGGTCAGCCGGTAGGCGTATTCGTCGCCTCCCACATTGCTACGAATGTCTCCGATCCGCACGATGTAATCGCCGTCGGCTCGGATCGTGTAGCGCAGATACGGGTCGGCGTGCTGCGTGATCAGGCCTTGGCTTTCGTCGATCGTGTCATCGTTTTCCGCCAATTGCCCGCCTGTGGCGTTGAACAGCGTGACGATCGGATCAAGGGGCGATTCCAGACGTCGTGCGCGAACGTCGATAACAACTATGTCGTTCTTCTTGCCGGTGAATACGAAGTAATCGGCATCGCCGTTTTGTTGGATACGCCCGTTGATTGTCAGCGGCGTTTCGATCTTCTGTGCCTGGTCAATTGCGTTATTGGGCTCGGCCTCCTGTGCCTCGGGATGATCGCCAACACCGAACGGAAGCGAGTTCGAGGTAAAGCCGCCGCCGGTCACCTTCAGTTGACGCACAGACAGGGAGTCGCCGGGAATGGCGAAGTCCATGCTGGCTGTCGGCAGATTGGCGCCAAAAAGTTGAACTTTGGCGTCCGTGTCCCGTTGACCGCCCAGAGGATAGATGTGCGTGATGAAAGGCGGCGTACCGATGCTCAGACGATAGACGAAATCTTCCCGGCCGCGGAAGAGAACGTCCTTGATTTCCAGCGTGTATTCGCCGTCTTTTTCCACTTTGTAGATGATCACGGGATCGGGGCGGAAACGCCAGTCGTCCACATAGGCAACCTCGTTGCCGGCCGAATCGCACATCGTCAAAGAGGCTTGAAACCAGCCTGGGACGGCGTCCGCGATGTAGGGCAAGATCGACTGGCCTTGAAGCTCGCACACCAACGTCTGCCCAGCTTTCGCCGGGAAACGAAAGATGTCCCGGTCGCCCTGGTCGATCTGTCCGTTGACCAGGATGGGAAGAGACGCCAGAGCCTGGGCTGTGTCGAGTTCGTTGTTTTCTTTGTTGTCGTCGACCTCGTCTACTTCAGGCGTCTGCCCGACGACAAACCTAAGACGATTGGTCGCTCCCTTGGGCGTGATGATCCACATGTCCCTGAAACCGGGTTCGGCGTCCGGGGCGACGGTGACCGAGAACCGGACGACGTTTGGATTCTCGGCCTGGTCTTGCCGGTTTGCGGATCTTTGCTGCAGGCGCGTGCTTGGCTCCTCGACGGCGATTACTTTGCCGGTCAGCCCCTTGCCCGAGATGCGAATCTCACTTGCCCCCTCAAGGCCCCTGCCACGAGCCATCCTCTCGGCGGTTGTCCCTCTCTGGGCTCCGGCTGGGTATACGTACATGACATACGGATCGTACTCCTTCGCAATCGCGAGCGACGTGGCGAACGATGGGAGCGCAAGGATTAGTGCTGCGATGAATCCACGAAATCGGAATTGATCTGTCATGGCTGAGTGGCCTTCGTGTATCCCGTTGTTTGGCGGGTTCGTGGTATGTTTGTGTCGTCTTGCCGACATTGGCAAGAGCTGCGTTAGGGTCTTCTCAGTGCCAAAGGCACGTTCCTATGTCAGCCCAGGGTGAAGCGACGTGAATCCGTGAACGTCGCGGAACCCTGGGAAACGAGAGCAGATAGAACTGAGAGCCCCAACGGGGTGGCCCTAACGGCTAGGTCTCTACATCCTTAGGGCCACCCCGTTGGGGTTTCGGGTTTGAGATCCTCTCTACCCAGGGTTGCGCGATGCTCGTTTCCCTCGCGTCGCTCCACCCTGGGCTGGCTTAGTGTCGTCCCTTCGGGACTGAAAAGAAAATCATCGCATGAGCTGCCATTATCACTGTATAGCAGGCGGATCCACTTTGGCGCCTGCGATCGTTTGCTTTACTAGATCGGGTTTTTGCAGCAGGTCTTTCAGCCCGTCGGGCGGGGTACTGACGTTTTCCCCTTTCCACTCTTCCGCTTCTAACCCGGACGTGGCCATGTATCCCTGTGAAGTGACAATGACCCACTTGTCGGTACCAGGTGCCAGTTGAACGAGCGTGGCAAGCAGTTTGTTGTCTGCCAGATTCCACAGCTTGACGGTGCCATCGCCGCTTCCCGATGCGAGCCTGGACCCGTCGTCGCTTATGGCTACTCCGTAGACCCAGTCGCTGTCGCCGGTTAGGCTTGCCAGGAGTCGCCCGTTCGTGTCGTAAGCTTTGACGATCCCATCGCTGCAGGGGACGTACATCCGATTTGTCTTGGTAGCCCAAACGATGTCTGTCGGCATGCCGGTGCCAGTAGAATACGCTCGAGTGGAGCGTATGTTGTCCGTCCGACGGTATCGAATAGATCGTTCGCTTGGACCGGCAACCGCCAGGAACACCATTCGCGCATCGGATCCGAAAACGGCGCCGTACACTGGTTCCTTTTCCCGAAACTTGATTTTCCTACTCCAAGTTTCTACTTCCCATACTTGGACGGTCTTTTCGGCACTGGCGGTTGCCAGCAGCTTGCCGTCTTGGCTGAACGTGACGCCCGAAACCAATTCGTCGTGCTCCTTGAGTGTGGTCACGAGTTTCTTGTCGTCGATCGTCCATACGCGTGCCAGCTTGTCTCCGCTGCCGGCGACCAGTAGCTTGCCGTCGGGACTAACAGCCAGGGCATAAACGACTTCTGTCGGTTCATCGAAACTGTGTGTTTGCTGGCCGTTCTCGACATTGAAGATTCTGACCGAACCCGAGGCATGTGGCGTACCTTCCCCGATGGCCAACGACAGACCGTCTTTCAGGAACGCGAGCGCCCCGACGGTACCCAATTGGCCTGCTCCGATACGCTTCAAGAACTTGCCGCTCTCCAAGTCCCATACCACGACCTCTTGATAACCACCTACGGCCAGTCTTTCTCCGTCCGGGCTGAAGGCGAGTGCAGAGATCGGTACGGCGGGGCCGTGCGTCACCACAAGCTCCATGGCGCGAGATCCCGCAGCAGTGAACGGGATCGGCAATTTCTGTTTCTGCGGGGTGATGTCTTGAGCAGCCGCAAGGGGCGTAAGAGACGCACAAACGAGGAAGCAAACGACGGCCGAAATGGCACGCACAGACTTGATGTTCATCCGAAGCGACTCCCTCTCTGTGACAACGGAATCCTTGATTCGTAGGGCGGGAAGCAACACGGTAGGTCAGGCCGTGCCTGACGGAAATCGGTTACAGTTGTATCAATACTCATTGCGTCAGGCACAGCCTGACCTACTCGCTCGGCAAGCGGGACCTACTTATTGCGACCGCGCCGTGTTGGGCGGCGTTACATGATCTCGGTCAGTATCCCTCCACTTTCGAGATCGCCCGATCCGACGGGTGTGACGTAGGCCACGCAGCCCAGTGGGTGAGGAAGCGTGCCCAGGGGGTCGATGCCGAGCAGCGTGTACATGCTGGCCGTCAGGTCCCACGGGTAAGTGGCTCGCTCTTTGGGCTCGGCCCCTGTCTCGTCGGTCTCGCCGACGATCATCCCACCTTTGAATCCGCCGCCGGCAACGATGGCCGACATTGCGTTGCCGTAGTGGTGACGGCCGCCGTCCCAAGGTGCTTCGGGGTAGATCTTCGGCGTTCGCCCGAACTCGCCGAACCAGGTGACGATCGTTGTGTCGAGCAGTCCCCTTTGAGACAAGTCCTCCAACAACGCCGAGAATCCTTGATCCAGTGGCGGGAGCAAAACGTCCATGCGGCCGAAGTTGTCGCGGTGAGTGTCCCATCCGCCCGAGTTGACCGTGACATACGGAACTCCACGCTCGACCAAGCGGCGAGCCAGCAAGCAAGATTGACCGAAGCGATTGCGGCCGTACCGCTCTCTCGTCTCGTCCTTCTCTTCAGACATCTCGAACGCCTGCTTTGCGTCACCCAGAATCAGGCCGTATGCCCTTTCCTGGAAGGAGTCCATGGCCTCGTATTTCTTGTTCTTATCCATTCCTGTGGCCAACTCGTCCACGGACTTGAGCAGCGTTCGACGATCGTTCAACCGCTGTTCGGTCACACCGCCAGGTGCAACGATCCCTTGGACGCTGACGCGATCTCTGTTTGGGTCTCCTCCAGTGGAAAACGTCTTGTAGTTGGTGCCTAGGAACCCCGCCTCGGAGAACCTTCCGAAGGAACGCGTGATCGACATGTAGGGTGGCAGGCTGCCTTTGTAACCGGCTTCGTCCCTTTTGTAGGCGACCACTGCACCCATCGCGGGATACACCAGATCGCCAGGCATCGTTCCGGTCTGCATGATGTACGTGGCCGTCTCGTGACCGTTGTTACGGTGGGTCATGCTGCGGATGATGGAATACTTGTCGGCGCATTTGGCCATCAAAGGCAGCTTCTCGGAAATGCGAATCCCAGGCACATTTGTCTGGATGGGATTCTTCAGAGGTCCGCAGTAATCGTCGCCCGCCTCGGGTTTGGGGTCAAACGTATCCAAGTGAGTCGGACCGCCACCCATCCAAAGCTGAATAACGGATTTCGCTTTCGCCTCCGTCGTCTTGCCTTCTGCTTTGAGCCGAAGCAAATCTGCAAAGGTCAAACCCATCGCCCCCAGAGCCCCAACTCTGACGAAGTCGCGACGGCTCATGCCTGTGCGGCTGCACGTTGCTCTGTTGCCTTGAATGTCCAACATGGCTAACTCCTCCTTTGGAGCGTTGATGATGCTGTCCGCG
>CAZURK010000070.1:0-55374 GCA_964623055.1 uncultured Pirellulaceae bacterium | reverse complement strand
CTTTGAATGGTGAGCCCAGAGAAGTCGAACCGTGGTACGGTCCGCCGCGTGAATTCAGTTATGCTGTTGAGGTTCAGCCAGTGCTGGACGATCACTGTGTTGATTGTCATGACTATGGCAAAGAGGCCAGCGATATCATTCTGTGCGGCGACATGGGACCGGCGTTCAGCGTGTCTTACGCTTCGCTTCGTCGCCGATCACCGCCGATCTGGTTGCCCGAGCACGCCGAAGGTCCGAAACCGTTGATCAGTTCCGTGGATGCGGGTCCGGTGAGGATTCTTCCTCCGTTCTCTTGGGGCTCCCATCGAAGCCGCCTGGTCGATTTGCTGCGCGAAGGTCACGAGGACGTGAAGCTTGACAAGGAGAGCTTCGACCGCATCGTGACCTGGATCGACTTGAACACGCCCTATTATCCGACACACGCAACGTACTACCGCACCAACACGTTCGGCCGCTGCCCGCTGGATCACCAGCAAATGCTGCACTTGGGGAAACTGATTTCGGCTGGGCCAAATGGCAAAACGCTCGGTTGGAAAACAGTCCAGCGGTACAGTGGTGGCGAACTGAGCCATATGATCATGACAATGGGCTCGCCGATCAACTTCAGCCGGCCGGAACACAGCCTTGTGCTTCAGGCTTTCGACAGCGCGGAGGATCCGCGATATGGCGAGGCACTGGAGATCATCCGAACGGGTACGAACATGCTGGAACAACACCCGCGGGCGGACATGCCCGGATTCCGGCCGTGCGAAGCGGATCAAGCACGTCTCGATTATCACGCCACGCGCTGCCGCATCGAAGCCGCGACACGCGCCGCAATCGTACAGGGCCAGAAGCGGTACGACGGAACGTAGCCAATATTGGATGACTCGGTCTGGCTGCTATTTCGTGACGTCAATTCAAGAAAGGCATCGCAGACAGCAAGGCGGCAATTCCCGGCAACTGTTTCGGAGTGTTCAGGTGCCTGACTTCGACTACGTGATCATTGGATCCGGCTTTGGCGGAAGCGTCTCTGCGTTGCGCCTCGTCGAAAAAGGCTATTCGGTGGCTGTCATCGAGCGAGGTAAACGCTGGACGCATGATACCTTGCCCAAGACCAACTGGAACGTACCCAAATATTTGTGGGCTCCCAAGGCCCGGTGTTTCGGCATTCAGGGCATCACTACGTTGCGCGACGTGATGGTGCTTCACGGCTGCGGAGTGGGCGGGGGCAGCTTGGTCTACGCGGCCGTGCTGATCGCTCCTCCGGACGAGGTCTTCCGGCAGTCTCCGTGGGGCTCTTTGGGGGAATGGAAACGCGATCTGACGCCACACTACGCAACTGTCCGGAGAATGCTCGGGACGACACGAAGTGATTGCCTGGGCGAGACCGATCACATGCTGCGAGAGATCGCTCAAGACATGGGGCGCGGCCATACGTTCCATTGCACAGAAGTCGGCGTGTTCTTCGGCGAACCCGGCGAGGTGCATTCGGACCCGTACTTTGACGGCGAGGGCCCGGAGAGGACAGGCTGCACACTGTGCGGCGGCTGCATGGTCGGTTGTCGCCACAATGCCAAGAACAGCTTGGACAAGAACTACCTTCACTTGGCGGAGCAAAGGGGAGCACGAATCATCGCCGAAACGGAGGTCCGAGATATTCACGAGTTGCCTGGCGGCGGTTACTCCGTTGACGCCGTGAGGACGGGAGGCTTTTTCGTCAAACGGCGCCAGCGATTCAACGCGCGCGGGGTCGTCATGTGCGGCGGAGTGCTGGGAACGGTTCCGTTGCTGCTCAGGTGCAGAGAGCGTGGCTCCCTGCCGAGAATCTCCAAACGGCTGGGCGCCCTGGTACGCACCAACAGCGAGGCCCTCGTGGGCAGCACAAGCCGTCAGCGAAACGTGGATTACTCCAAGGGCATCGCAATCGCTTCAGGATTTCGTCCGGACGACGTGACCACGATCGAGATGGTTCGCTACGGCGCAGGGCAAGACTTCATGTCTGTTCTGAGCACGCTGCTTGTGCGAGGAGGCCCTCCATGGCCGCGGCCAGTGCGGTTCGCAGGAGAAGTGCTACGGAAGCCGCTGAAGTTTCTACGTCTACTGAATCCACTGGGCTGGGCGAAGCGTAGCGGCATCTTGCTGGTGATGCAATCGGTGCCGAACCACATGACTTTGAGGTTGCGAAGGCGATGGTTCTGGCCGTTCTCAAAGAAGCTCGATTCGGATTGGCATTCTGATGAACGGATTCCCAAGTTCCTTCCGATTGCCAACGAAGTGGCCGAACGCCTGGCTGCCAAGATGGATGGGGACTCGTCGGGCAGCCTGCCGGAGGCGATCTTCAACCTCACCACGACGGCACACATACTGGGCGGATGCTGTATGGGGCGTGATCCGTCCGATGGCGTGATCGACAAATATGGACGGATGTTCAACTACGACAACTTCTACGTGGCCGACGGCTCCATTGTGCCTGTCAACCTACGGGTCAATCCGAGCTTGACGATCGCGGCACTCTCTGAGTTGGTCATGAGCCACATACCTGCGAAACCGTCCGCCGCAAACTGCGGCCCAGCCGGCCAGCGTGAATGATCCGAATTATGTCCAACCACCGTCCATCTCAACAAGCGACATCTGTGGAGCACATCGACCGCTTCTTGCAGGAACTGGCCGAAGGGAGAAGCCATTTCTCGCAGACTTCCGTGAGCGAACGGATCGCCCTGGCCGAATCGTGCGTCAGCGGAATCTGGGACACCGCTCGCGAGTGGGTGGAAGCGGCATGCCAGGCGAAAGCGATCCTCCCAGGCAGCCCACAGCGGGCGGAAGAGATCTTGGCTGGACCAGTCGCCATGTTTCGATATCTCCGCTCGTTGATTCAGTCATTGCATGGAATCCAGTCGCACGGCGCACCACGCTTGCCGGGCAAGCCGTATCAAGGCCCCGACGGACGGCTGCGCGTCCCCCTTTTCCCAGTCAAAGGCTTCTATGACCGGGCGGCCTTTCACGGCTTCAAGGCGACGGCGTGGATGAAACAGGGGATTCAACAAGATGGGCTTTTCGATCGACTCGCCATGGGGCCTCTCGCGGCGGGCGACAAGTCACCGCGAACTGTGCTTGTCTTGGGGGCAGGCAACCAATCCAGTATTCCTGCGGCTGACGCCTTATCGAGCTCTTCTGTGGCGGGAACGTTGTGCTGCTGAAAATGAGTCCAGTGAACGACTATTTGGGCTCTATTCTGCAATCGGCCTTCGCCTCGCTTATTGACCGGGGACTATTGAGAATCATCTACGGCGGGGCAGACGTGGGTGCCGCCGCCATCGGTCACCATCTGGTCGACGAAGTCCACATTACTGGCTCGATTGATTCTCACGATGCAATCGTCTGGGGCTCGCCCGGCCCGGAACGGGACCGACGTAAGCGAGAGAATACTCCGCTGTTGACCAAGCCGATTACCAGTGAACTGGGGAATGTGAGCCCTTGGATCCTGGTGCCCGGCGATTACTCTCAGAAGCAACTGAAGTTTCAAGCTGAGAACATCGCAGCCTCGGTTACCAACAATGCCTCGTTCAACTGTGTGGCCACGAAGGTGCTGATCACATGGCGGCAGTGGCCACATCGCTCGTCGTTTCTCCAGCAAGTGGAGGATATCCTCCGTCGAGTGCCGCCACGAGTGGCGTACTACCCCGGGGCGATGGACCGCTATCGTCGCTTTGCCGGCTGTGAACCTACTGACGGACCTGAAGGTACATTGCCATGGACGATGTTGCGTGACGTGCATCCCGAGGAAGCCCCGCACCTTCTCGAACAGGAATCCTTCGTATGCGTGTTCGCGGAAGTGGCACTCGACGCGCTCACACCGCAAGAGTTTTTTCGGACCGCCGTGGAATTCGCAAACGAGCGCCTCTGGGGCACACTGTGTGCCGCCGTGACGCTTCCCTCGAGATTTCGCTCGCGACCAGACAACAAGCGTTTGCTGGAGTCCTGCTTGAACCGGTTACGATACGGAGCGGTTGGGATCAACCAATGGCCCGGTCTGGTCTATGCCATGATGACTCCGCCTTGGGGAGGTTTCCCCGGCAGCGAACTTGCCGACGCACAAAGCGGGATTGGCTGGGTGCACAATACGCTGATGCTGCAAGGCGTCGAGAAGACCGTATTGGAGGGACCTTTGACCGTCTGGCCAAAGCCGGTCTGGTTTTCCACGCACGCCCGAGCTGAACCGGTGGCTTGGAGACTGTTGGATCTCTACCGAAAGCCGTCCATGAGGAAGCTGGCACTGTTGCTTGCGGACGCACTGCGAGGCTGACCAGGAGCTACTCTGCCCGCAGAGCTTTGATAGGATCGACGCGCGCCGCACGGAGGGCCGGGTACAGTCCGGAGAGAATGCTGATCACCACGGAAAAGACCACCGCTGACGCGAGCAGCCAGAAGGGAAATGCGAAGACTACCATGTGTTCCGTCACGCCTTGACCCTTCGCGTAGACATTAACCGCGATTTCCAGAAGCCAGGAAACCACGCGGCCAAGGGCCAGCCCACCGAGTCCTCCCAGCAGTCCTATCATAGCCGCTTCCGTCAGGAACAGCACCAGCAGGTCCGCGTCCGACGCGCCGATGGCCTTGTAGACTCCGATCTCGCGATAGCGCTCCAGCACGGACATCAGCAGCGTGTTGACAATCCCAAGTCCAGCCACGACCAGCGCCACCGTGCCGACCGCAGCCAGTAGTACGTCGATAAAGACAAAAAACTGGCGCGCCTTTTCAAGTCGGCTAAGAACTTGGTGGGTCTTGAATCCCATTTCCTGGATCTCACGCTCGACGGATGCAAGGCGAGAAGGGTGCTCGACGCGAACGGTCGCCCGTTGGTATCCCGCGCTGGCATTGGACTTGCCTGATCGAAGATTCTCAAGAGCTGCGGCAGATTGGACCCCGGGAATCTGCTTCATCAGTTCGACGGGTAGCAAGACGCCGTTGCCCACAAACCGAGGTCCCATTTGAGGCATACGATAGACGCCAACCACCGTGACGGTGAACTCTTTGCGCTCGAACCGAAAGCTGGCCGCTTGTTCGGGAGTTAGCCCGGCAGCCTCCACCGTCACGGTCGATCCGACGGCCTTTTCAGGCGATTCGAACCCCAGCTTTTTCGAAAGCCCGTCGCCCAGAATCACTTCAGGCCGATCGCCTAGTGTGAAGAAGCCGCCGGCAACCAGGAGATCCGGCGCGAGGCCGGTCAGCGACGCTTCCCGCGGCATTCCGAACGCAAGCCCCTGCTCGCCCTTTTCTCCCGAAACGACTTTGATGCTGGTAAACCGAAAGTCAGGATATGCGAGCGCGACGCCCGGTATTGCTTCCATCCGTTCGAGTGCAGCATCGTCAAGGACTGGCACGTTTTCCGAATCGTCGGCCTCCTTCGGCCTCACCTCGATGTTGTTCACGAGGCCCAGCATCTTGAACGGTGTTTCCGCCTGTTTCTGGACACCCAGCGCGAATCCGACCATCGACACGAGTGCGCCGCTAGCAATCGTGACACCCAAAGCGGTGAGGATCACTCGGAGAGGCCGCCGGCGCAATCCTCCCAGAGCTAGACGGATTAGCATCCAAGTCCTCATGACGTCACACCTCCGTCGTCGACCAAACGGCCGTCGCGAAGCCGCACGATCCGATCGGCCGTTTGGCGAGCCATCTCTTCGTTGTGTGTCACCATGACCACGGTGGCACCCAGATCGCGGTGGATTCGTCGCACCAGCGACATCATCTCTTCCGCCGTCGCGTGATCCAGATTGCCCGTGGGCTCGTCGGCCAACAGCAGCGATGGGCTGTGCACAATTGCCCGCGCGATCGCCACGCGTTGCTGCTCGCCGCCGCTCAGTTGGTTTGGCCGATGTCGTGCTCGATCTGTCAGTCCGACGCGCTGGATCGCCTCTGACGCGCGCTCCTGTCTTTCCGCTCCAAAAGTCCCCTGGAAGGTGAGCGCCAGCGCGACATTCTCTTCGGCTGTCAGGCTCGATACCAAGTGGTATGACTGGAAAACGAATCCAACCATGGTTCGACGGTACGCGGTTCGCTCGCGCGAACGGAACGTGGCAAGATCTCGCCCATCCACCCGCACGTTGCCCGATGTTGGCGTGTCTAAGGCGCCCAGCACATGGAGCAAAGTCGATTTGCCGGAGCCGCTCACTCCAACCACGGCTAAGAACTCGCCTCGCTTGACACAAAGGTCGACGTTATCCAGAGCGCGAATCGTTGACGGCCCGACTTGGTAATGGCGAGTCAATTCGTGGATTTCGATGAAGGCGTCGGAATCTGTATCACTGTGCATGACATCATGATGCTAAGGATCTGTCGCCGCGAATGCAACGCGGGTAATTCGGACCATCGCATCGTGAATAGTCGCAGGCTCGCCTGGTTGTGGGCCGGTCTCCCGACCGGCCCGCTGATCTGACCGCAGATCTCCTTCGATTCCTGGAGACCTACGGTCGTGCGGGTGTCGCGGTCGGGAGACCGCGACACAACAGCGCGCCCCCGCATGTGCAAGGTAATTCAGTCTCGGACGCTGCACCGTGGACGGCAGCGAACTCCGGCCAGATCTGCTTGACCCGGCGTATTCTACACCTCATGCTGATGGTTCCGAGTTTCCAGTCGCCCAGCGGAGACGAGCTATGAATACGCAAACACGAAGAGGGTTCTTGAAACGAGCGGGAGCCGGTACGGCTGCCGCGACCGCTTTGGCTTGGGGGCAAGCTTCCTTGACGGCCGCCGACGCCAATGAGCGGTTGACGATCGGATTGATCGGCTGCGGCGGTCGAGGCAGAGGCGTCGCCGGCTCGCTGGCCAATCATGGCTGCAAGGTTGCCTACACGTGTGATCCGGATCCGGGGCGGGCCGGCAGCGCTGAACAGCAGTTGTCGGCCGATCACGCCGTCAGCGATCTGCGCGAGGTGCTTGATGACAAGACAGTCGATGCCGTTGTGATCGCCACGCCCGATCACTGGCACGGCCCGGCCGCGATTCTGGCGTGCGAGGCAGGAAAGCACGTGTACGTGGAAAAGCCGTGCTCGCACAACATCCGCGAAGGGCGTCTGATGATCGAATCGGCCCGCAGGACGAAGCGCGTCGTGCAAGTCGGCACTCAAGCCCGCAGCACAGCGTTGACCACGGGGGCGGTCAAGTTGCTCCGTGACGGAGCGATCGGCGAGGTGCTGGTGGCCAAAGCGTGGAACAGCCAGCGGCGAGGCAACATCGGCCACGCCCAGCCGTCGGATCCGCCCGCCGATTTTGACTACGATGCCTGGGTCGGCCCAGCGCCGATGCGCCCGTATCAGAAGAACTGCCACCATTACACGTGGCATTGGTGGTTCGACTTCGGCACCGGCGACGCGGGCAACGATGGCGTTCACGAATTGGATATCGCACGATTCGGCCTCGGCGACCCCGGCCATCCAACACAGCTCTCCGGGCATGCCTCGAAGCTGTACTTCGACGACGACCAGCAGTTTCCCGACACACAATACGTTACGTTCGAGTATCCTGGCGAAGGCGGTACTGCCAGCCGGTTGTTAGTCTACGAACACCGAATCTGGTCGCCGTACCGGCAGGAGGAACACGAAAACGGAAACGCCTTCTACGGCACGGAGGGATTTATGGTCCTCGGCAAAGGTAGCGGTTTCAAGCTGTATGGCCCCCGAAACAAGCTGATTGCCGAAGAGACAGGCCGCCAAGACACCGACGCACACACGGCGAACTTCATGGAGGCGATTCGCACGGACACGCGTCCCAACGCCGACATCGAAATCGGCCACCACTCGGCAGCGATTGCCCATTTGGCGAACATTCTGGCCCGAACCGGGCGGCGGCATTTGGCCTTCGATCCCAAGGCCGAGCAGATCCTTGAAGATCCGGAGGCAAACGCCTGCGTGCGCAGGAAGTACCGCGAAGGCCATTGGGCTGTGCCAAAGGGAGTTTGAGCGTCGCCTATTCGATCGACATCAAGTAGGCGAGCAGGTCGGCGATGTCTTGTTTCGAGAGTTGTTTTTCGAGTCCTTCGGGCATGATAGACATGCCGGTATCGACCAACTCGTCGATTTGGTCCCGTAGCACTGTATCGCTTTCGCCTTCCGCCCGTTTCAGAGTGATGCTGTTGGCGGTTTCCGCGGCGATCATCCCGGTGATCGCGCGGCCTGCGTCGGTCACGACTACGTAGTTGACGTATTGCGGGTTGATGTTGCTGTTCGGTGCGAGGATGTGCTGCAAGATGCCTTCTTTCCCCTTGCTCTTGACCGTCGCCAAGGGCAACCCCAAGTCGTGGCCAACGCCCTCCAGCCGATGGCACTGGGCGCACACCTTCTTGAAAATGGTCTTGCCTTTACTGATATCGCCGGCCATCTTCAATACGCCGCGGTACGCGGTTATCGCCTTGTCGCGGCCCGTCGCGTTCTGCTGGCTGAACAGACGCGACGCCCGTTCGCGGATCTGCTGGTCGCGATGTTTGAGAAGGAATTGGATTCGCGCCGGATCGAGTTGCGATTCCCGAATAGCTTCGTCTTCAACGGCATCCAAAAGAATCGACAGACGGTCGCTGCGCGCAAACAAGGCTTCGGTGGCCGTACCGCGCAGACGTGGCGTCAATCCGAGCCAAGCGTCCACGATCGTATGCGCCACGTCACGATCGGGAAAACGTCCCAGCGTCTCCATTGCGGCAATCGCAACGGCCTGAGGCTGACGGCTGTCAATCAACTCGCCCAGCGTCCTAGCGACCTGGCTGTAAGATCCCAAGGTCAGCGAACCAATCGCTGCCACTCGGCGATCGACAGGCGAGTTCGCGTCGAGTGCTCGGCGTTTGGCCGCATCGACCATCGCGGTCAACGATCGCGAAAGGATGGAATCGCTGCGTGTGACGAGGCCCGACCGGAGCGGACTGTCTACCTTATCCAAACCTTGGATCAGTCCTTGGACGACGGCGTGGACCGTTGCTGTTTCATCCATCGTGAAGTCCTCTAGGGACTTGACTACCTTGTCGATCTGTCCGCTGTCATTATGTAATCCGGCTTGCTCGGCCAGTTGCTGCAGCAACTGCCGGCCTCCGGCGTTCGCTCGGAATTCGGGCTGGTCTACAAGTTTGGCAAACAAGTCGCCCGCCCGCCCGGACGAGGAACTCAGTACGGCCAGCCGAAACCACGAATCCTCGGCATCGCGAGTCGCAATGGCGGTCAATGCCTCGGTGGCCTTTGGTCCAGGGATCTCGCCCAAGGTAAAAGCCAATTGATAACGAACGCGAATGTCGGCGTCGCTCGTCATTTCGAACAGTCGCTCGCGCACTACCGTCGAATCGTCCGGCACCTTCTCCGACAGACGGACCGCGTGTTCCCGGACTCGGGGATGCGAGTCGGCTAGTCGTGGCAAGATGACATCAGGCGAAAGGGCCGATAGACCATCCAGAGCGTACATCGCATGCATTCGGCCCAGCGGCGCGGAGGACTCCGCCGCCAGTCGCTGCAACGGCTCGATCACCGACGGATCTTGGCGCTCGTAAAGCAATCGGGCCGCGCTGCTGTAATGCCAGGCATTCGCGTGCTCTAGCAATGCGACCAGTTCCGCCGTGCTGGCCTTGCCCAAGTCCGGGATGGCCGGTTGATGAAACGCATCGGGCACTACGCGGTAGATGCGTCCTCGGTCGCGGCCTTCGGTCAAATCGAAACACCGTCGTAGCGTGGGCGGCAACACGACGCCTTCGTTGATCACCTGGCGGTACATGTCGGCGATGTACATATTGCCGTCGGGGCCGTTTAACATATTGACCGGCCGAAACCAGATGTCGCGCGAGGCAAGGAACTCTCGGCCCTCATCCACACGCCGCGCGATTTGTCCCACTCCGTCGGCTTCGAGCACGTTGCGGAGGATCAGATTGCCCGAGCACTCGGGCGCGAACGAGTTACCGCGAAACTCTTCCGGCCAGGCATCGCCGCGGTAGATCGTCGTGCCTCCGGCGGCCGTGACGTAGCCCGTCGGAGCGCCGTCTCGTTCAATGATGCCCTTGATCACCCCGCTGGCCCGCATGCGCATCCACACGACCCGGTGCGGTTCGGGCGGGCTGATGCGAAACACGTCGGCTCCGCGCCCTGACGCCGCGATCAGGCGCCACGAGCGCGGTGCTGCCAACATCCGATTGCGAGCGATGTAGCGATCCTCGAAATACACCAGCAGAATATGATCGCTGTTGCTGGTCAGAAACTTGTTACCCCAATCGTCGAAACTCAAGCCAAACTGGGCGGAACTGTTCGTTGCCTCCGACGCCAAGGTGCGAGGATCGAAGGCGAAGTCGCGACCACGGATCAATACAGGTTTCGTGCCCGGTCGTTCCGGGCAGCTTATTTCGCCGCCGCCAGAAGCGCTGGCCCCGTGAATCCGGTTGTCCAGCCCCCATCGAAAGCTGTTGGGCAAGTGTTGCCAGTTGCTGTAACCGAAGCCAGTAAGAACCACCTTGCGAATGTCCGCCCGGCCATCGTTGTCGGTGTCCTTGCAGTACAACAGATCCGGCGCTGCGGCCACAAACACACCGCCATCGTAGGCAAAGATCCCGTTGGGCCAGATCAGATTGTCGACATAGACGGTGCTCTTGTCAAAACGGCCGTCGCCGTTTGTGTCCTCCAGTAACTTGACACACCCGAGCTTCTCCGTCTCCAGGGCAAGCTTGCGAGCATCGGCGCAGGGCACGCGGTTTCCCTGGTTGTAGCCACGCATCTCGGCGACGAACAATCGGCCGCGTTCGTCGAAGGACATACCAACCGGGTCCATCACCAGCGGTTCGGCCGCCACCAATTCGATGCGAAAGCCGGGTTCCACCTCGAATGTCGCTTCCGCGTCCTTCGGTTCGGTCGGTGGTATCAATTCGACTTCGGTCGTGTAGTCTTTGGCCAACGAATCCCCCGCGGCGTTCGCGGCGGTCCGACCACCCAGTTTTGGCCGGCTTGCGAAATCCGTGAGCCATCTTTTGGGAAGGCCCTCGACCAAACCGATTGTCAGGCCGTTTAGGACGGTTATCGAGGCACTGTCTTTCGTTTCGTCCGAGCCTACGGTGGTGCCACGGCCCGCGGTCAGACGAATTTCACCGTTTTCATCGGCCGTGGCCAGAAACGTATTGGCTGCATCGTCCGGACTTGGATCGCGGCGGAGTTTATTCTCTTTGGTGTACAAAAAGGTCTCGGCATTGGTAAACAACAAGGTCTCATCAGCAATGCGATCCTGATAGACGAACATGGGACGGCCCACTTCGAGCCCTTTGTCGTAGGCATACCATGTGAGCAGGTACGTAGCGTTTGGCTTAAGGCCTTTGATATCGACTTTCAAATTGCCGCTCGGATGGTCGGAGGCCGCGGAGTCAAATCGCACGAAATCGCGGAGCAGTTTCCCTCGCGCGTGTCCCCCCAGATCTTCGCCGGCCTGATCGTGGAAATCACTTTGCATCGCCCCGGCAAGCGTGATTGTCATACCTCGATCCGTTGCTGAAACGGAATCTGCCGGATCGTTTGCTGCGGAGACAAGCGAAGCGAACGGACCTCCGTCGGCCCCATCTACGGCCTGCGTGACGGGCCGCGGTGGACAGTCCACATCGAAGGCGGCGATTGGCGCGAGGGGCGCCAAGGAGAAGCCGTTCAGATAGGCGACGAATTTGTCGTCCCGGCTCTGGCTTACGATTTCGATCGTCACAGGATCGGCACCGTTCGCTTCGATCGGGAACGCCGCAGATGCTATCTTGCCGGTAAAGCCTGTGGTCTGGATCAATGCACCGATCACGACCCTGTCGCCGATCTTGATGTCGATCATACCGCCCACGTACCGCGGATCGTGATGCCAGGTCGTCATGGCGTATACGCCGGGCTTCAGGCCGGTGATCCTCAGCGTCAACTGGGCCTCGTTGAACACGAAGTCTTCGGCCAGGTCGCCAAGCTCGCCGCGCATATCGCCACGATCGCGGAATGCCAAAGTGGTCGACGCCGGATGTGCGGCTTCGAGCGATACGGTAACATTGCCGCTCGTCCCAAGAGAACTCGGAAACGACTTCGAGAAACTCTTGGTTGCGCGCCCCATCACCTGGCCGTTTTGATTGGCCGCCGTGAAGTCGAGAAAGCCAGACTGGACCTGGTTGACGGACGAGCCCGTGCTGGCGTGGCCAATATCGACCTGCAGGCTATCCGCGAGCGCAAGCGGCGCGGTCGTCAGAGCAAGCAGCGCCGTAACAACGTAGATTCGAATCACCCGGGAGTATTGTAGGACGGACTTCCAAGTCCGTCCGGTTCTTGGGACGGATTTGGAAATCCGTCCTACATATATTTGCTGCACGGCGGCTCAATCCTCTGTCAAAAGCAGTTCGCGAATTGCGGTCATCAGCGCGTCTTCAACCTCCGGTGCCACGCGGGAACGAGTGACTTCGTAGCCGCCTTGCGAGTATGCGATCTTTGTGCCGATGTACGTTGGGCCTGCATCGCCGTACGCAGCCATGCAAACGAAATCGTCTGGCCGCATTTCTTGAGCGGCTAGTTGGTATTCGACAAATAGCTCGCCCGGCATGTGCAACACGTATGCAGGGCCAATTCGCAGGCAGGTCAATGGAATCTTGTGTCCCCTTTCCATACGGCGGAGAAACGCCAAGTCTCGCGCTGTGTGTACACGCTCGCGTACGCTGATTGTCTCGCTGTTCAGCCGCTGAAGGCACCATGCCTCGGTCGTGCGTTTCCGCACGGGCAAGCTGACGGGCCGGACTCGCCAGTTGACGTCTGCCGCCGTGACAGGCGTCCGCTCGGTTGCCTCCCACGCAGCTTTCATGCCTTCTTCGAGCCGCTTGGCCAGCACGGGCCGGTTCTCGCGAGATCCGTCGTTGTACTTGCCGCATGCCACGTTGCCGCCGGCGCCGTCGAAGTAGATTTGCACGACGCCGGGCAATGCTGCCTCGCGCGCCGTGCGGGCCATGCCGATGAAATCACCGCCGACTCCGCCGAATCCGTAGTAGCTCTGCCCGTGACACGCATAGTAGTTGACGGCCGCCAGCGGCTGATCGCCGTCCCAGAAGCTGAGTACTCGTAAATGAGGGTCAATCGTGCCGTCCGGCGCTTCGACGGCCGCTTTGATCTTGCATTTGCTGTACCGAACATACTTGACCTTGCCGTCCGGCCCCATGACGCGTCGATTCGAGGCAACCTTTTCGACGCGGGCCATACCGCACCCCAAGTGCGTGACCTGTCGCGGCTTTTGCGCAGCGTCGCCAGCAGCCCGAGCGACACGCTGGATCGCTTCGCGAGCCGCGGCAACATCAAACATCTTTCCGGACAGCCCGTGGGCCGCCAGGATTTCTTCTGTCGAGAAGTCAATCCCTGGTGCATCGTGTTGGTGAACCACGTGCACGCATACCCGATCCGGCGACGTTCCCACAGCTTCGGCCAGGGCCTCGCGACAAGCGTCGTGCGCGCCATTGCCGATCCCCGTCCAGTCGAAGGCACACAGCACAATCGGTGCACCTTCGCCAAACAGAACGATGCCCCGAGCGTTTAACGGATCGACGATCCGTTTCGCCGTCTGGACGTTTCCATGACACAATGGAGATCCCAAAGGCGGCGTGATGTCCACGACAAACGTAGCTATCCGGAGCGGTGGTCCGGTTGCATCCTCACCTGCACCAACAGCTACGTGCCATCCGGCGCACAACAAGCCGAGTAGAAGGAATTTCAAGCGTGTCATTGCAGTCCCTCCGAGATTCCACAAACGCGAATCCTCGTCGCCCCGTTTTCGCCGACGGTTACCGGGAATCCGTCGATCAGTCTACTGCCCTTGACGACGACCGCCTCCGATTCGCCGACCGCGACTCGATACTCCTTCTCCGGCCGCACGACGAACCATTGCGGCATTTCATTCAGCCGCGCCCAGTTGATCGTGGCCGCCGTGTGCTCCGTGCGCGGCCCGTCGAAGCGGAATACGCCGTTCCAAGGCACGTCCGCACGCACAGTCATAATCAACTCGCCATCGCTCCGTGCCGCACCGACACCAACACCCTCGGCGAAAGGCACGGCGCGAACGCCTTGAGAACAGAGCATCATGTGCAGACACAAGCACCGTCCGGTGCTGCCGTCGAAGTGGCCGCCGTTGTACGGACCGTACTTCTTGTCTGGAAACCGCCGATGGCAATGGCCATGCGTTGACCAGTCGAGCCAATCGAATGCGCCTTCGATATCAGGATAACGGTTCCACAGGACCAGCATGCTCTCGTGCGAATCGCTCCAGTCATCGCTGCTGTTGGTGCGAGGCCATAAGGTATTCTTCAACCTCGTGTACTGCGGGCGGTTATCCACCAACCATTGCATCGGCTTTGTGATTGCTGCGCGGTAGCGCTCTTCGCCCGTTGCCCGGTCGTAGTTGTCGAACGTAAACAAGACATATCCCCAGGTGTCCGTCGACTGACGCCATACGAGCTTGCCATCTTCACCCTTCGACGATAAGCAGAGCAGGCCCGTTTCCGGGTGCGCCGCGGACCGCAAGATTCCGTCCAGCAAGTCTCTCATCGGTTGGCGGTATGCGGCCGCCTTGGGACGCCCCAATTGACACTCCAACGCAAACAGTTCGCCCAGCCCTGGAACCAACTCGCATCCGTGATCCTGGAACTTGATGTCTCGAATCGCCCAACTTGGGTCTAAGAGGACTACGTCGGCAAGCTCCTCGGCAGCGTCAAGGTACCGCTCTTCTCCCGACATGGCGTACAAGCGGGCCAGGGTTTGCAGCACGTTTCCTTGCGGCTCGGGCCCGCGGAAAGCATGGATCATACCGCCGCGACGATCGGCCTCGGCGATCATCGCATCCACCAGCCGCTCCAATTCGCGATACCAGTCGTTGTCCCGTCCTGACACTTCGACGATGCGCAACAAGCCGTCGCGCAGCCACTCGGAAAGGGCCCCAAGTGTGGCTGGCCCGCCTTGGGTGAAGTTCTTCAGATCATACGTGGCGGGAAGACCAGAAGGTGTTGCGCACAGCCGTTGAGAATTGACGAGCGTCTCGTGGAGGGCGCCGCCTTTCTGATTCAGTTGTGGGTTCACATAGAACGCCATGAGCACCAGCGAGCTGTAGTGGTCGGCGGCCTCGTTGTGGTAGTCCCATTTGCCTCCTTTGGAGAAAAGCCGAGTTTTCGGATCCTGCTTCAGGTCGATCCAGCCTTGAAGTAACCGCCGGACATTGTGTGCACAGTCAGCGTAGATCTCCGAACGACGCTCGGCGGTCTTCCACACATTGTCCGCGCCAGCACCTTCCCCTGCGGCACAACAGGTGGCTGATGTCCACGCGAGAGGAAACGCGAAAACTGCAACGACGACTTGGATGCCGAAGGAGATTGGCTGGATCATGGGTCATTTAATCCTTCTATACACATCACTTATTCTCCAACGCCGTCAGGCCGTAAGGGGCAAAGAAGATCATCTGAGCCAAGCTTTTGCCAGATTCGTACCCACTACCGCTTGGAATCGCCGCTCGAAGGCCTTCTCGCAAGATACGCAAGTGCTCTTTGTTGCCGGTCAGACGGGCTTCGTAAGCCATTGCTTCGACCGAAAGCACGAATAGCACATAGGGCGTGCGGGAGGACAGCGGACAAGCCGTGTAGCTGAACGTCTTGGCGTCCTCCTGCCAGCACTCCCGAATCATCTGGTCGATCCCAATACTGATGGCTCGCAGCACTTCGGGATCGTTCGTTAGTCGATGGTAGCGTGCCAAGGCACACAACGTCAGTCCCTCCATGAACGGCACGTTTCCAAAGCATTGACGCTCCTCGTGCAGACAATGCCCTTTAGCCAGCCGGACCACCCAGCCGCGTTCCCAGTCGATTTCCTTCTTCAGGACCTGCCAGTTGGCCATGGCAGCGTCCAAGTACTTTCGGTCCCCTGTCGCCTGATAGGCGTCCAGCACGAGGATCATCGGCCAGCCCAGCGCGCGGATGTGGGTTCCATAGCTGGTGGGCATGTGGGAAACCATTGCGTCGGCAATCTGGAGTGCTACCTCGCGAGCCCGGCGATCGCCGGTCAGATAGTAGTAGTCCAAGTCGCCGGATACCCACACGTGGCCGAAGTTAGTGCTGTGGCCCATTTGATACGTGCGACTGACCGGTAGCGGTGCATCCGAGTAGTAACCTCCTGTGTGACCGACGCAGTGCAGCCAGATGTCGCCTACGCGCGGCGGAGTTCCCCAGGGATTCTTCAGATGCTCGTTGGTCGCGTGTACCACGTCCACGTCGATATGGTGCCGCGCGGCCTGTTCGGCGCGAAGGAAATAGCGGCGGTCGCCGGTACGCAGGAATTGGAGGAACAACCCGTGCGCCAAATCGTATTCCAGGTTTCCCCAATTCACGCTTCGCTCGCCATACCAGTCACCGTAGTTCAGCATGCCGTACTCGCGAACCCGGTCGCGGCGCGCGAGATGACCTTCCAAGGCGCGATCGAGCCACGCGTCGTAGCCGGCGTGTTTCTCCGGATCGGCAGGTGGGAACTCGCCGGCCGCTTTGGTCACGCTGACGTAGGCCGGATCGCATGTGGCCAGAAGCGGATCCTCGGCTGCCTGGAAGAACGACGACAGCTCGTCGACATTCGATTCCCCGGCGAAGAATGTGGCCCAGAATTCGTGCGTCCGCGCCAGCCCGCATTTGAAGGTGTGCACGCCGTCGCGTAGCGAGTAGTAAAGGTTCGACTCCTCGCGCAGCAGTTTGCCGTCGTACATCCCCGGCGGGAATTCGGGACAAATGCCCAGAACGATCCGATCGTCCCGCATTTCGACTGCCTTCGGCCAATTCTGCCAGAACTCGCGCAGACCCATCGCAAAACCAGCACGATCGCCACTCGCCGCCGCCCATCCGGCGGCTCGTTCGCCAGTCGCTTCGCCGTCTCGCTGGTAGTGCTTTTCGTCGACCTGAAGCAAGCGTCCTGTTTTGCCGTGTTGTCCATCCAGGACATATTGGCCGGTGGCAGCAGGCGATCCGGCAAATGCCAGATCCAGCGATTCGATCTTCGCCATCAGCGCGTTTTGGTAGTCGTTCTCGAACGTGTAGAAACAACGCACGAAAGGTCTTCCTCTGAACGCATGGATCCGAAGCACATAGCGGAACATCGTCCCATCGTCCGAGCCGTGTTCACCCGCCACACGAACGCATGATCGCAGCGGCCCGTCTTGTTCCACTACTACGTCAGCCTCGCCCAGATCTGCCCGAAATTCCTTGCCGTCGGGCGTCCTGAGGAGGATGCCGGCGTTTTCCGAAATGGTGAGCCGCTCGTCGTCGGAGAACTCCCCATCGCGATCGATGTCCAACCAGACCGCGTCTAGCAGCCGAAACGACTCTGCCGAAAGCTCGCATCGCATAGGTCCGGAATTGATGATCACGTGCGTGTCTTTTCGAGTCACGCGAACCGGCCGGTCAACCTTACTTCGGCTCACATCGGAACCGTAACGCAAGGTGAACGTCTTCTTCTCGTGCGGCGCCAATTCCACCTGGAAATCCAGAAGCAGCCATCGCACCGAGCCATCGGGCCATCGCGCGAGGACCTCGGTTTGCAGCGGCGTCTCCGCGCCGTCAGCCCCAAACAGGGCCGCTCCCGCCGCGCCCTCGTCCGTCATCGTGCCCTGGGCGATTGGGATGCCGGATGTGACGGGCCACGCGGTTCGGCGGACTCCGGACGGTTCCTCCAACGTCAACCTCACGTCGCTCGCGTTGGCGGCCGTCATGGCGAACGACAGTAAGACAGAGATGACGATAGGCAGGCGACGCATTGTGGGCACTCCGTCAAAAGACCACGGGTGGGTAGGCTATTGTCTTCTGCGAAACTACGCTGACATCGTACCGCGTGCCGTCCGAGACTTCCACTGTCACTTGCATGTTTCACATCCCCACTTCTTTGATTGTGGCTCATGCGCGTTACGATAATGTCTGTTCAAGGTCAGGTGGAGCCAATGCCATGGGCAATCGCAAAAGCCGTCGCGGATGAACAAGAAGGGGGCGATTCGGAACGCCTTGGGTCGTCTGGGTTGGCATGCCAGCGGAAAAGACGTGGTCGCGCTGCTCGCCAACTTCGGAGTCGAGGTCAGCCCTGGCCTGGTGCACAAAGTGAGAATCGAAGCCCTGAAAGACTCTGGCCGGTTGAGACAGCTCCGGATCCAGGCGCCGCTCGGCGGCCGCCCTTTGACAATACCCCGTGCGAAAAAAGTACCCGACCGACGGTAGGCCCCTCCTATGCGTAGGCGGGAAGATTGATAGAAATATGGAAGACTGTCGACACATCCTTTCCAACATCGCCTGTTGATATCGAGGGCCGAATGGTTAAACAGTGGTTTCTCTTGGCACTTATCATGCTCGTCCCCGTCGGCGTGCTTGTCGCGCTGTTGTACTCTTTCGGCAAGTACCTCTGGACGGTAATCACGGACCGGAGACTGTACAAGGAATTGGATGAACTGGAAGCCAACGCCGAAGCCAGACGAGAGAAGAAGAAACTGGAGAGCGACAAGCGACTAGATAACGGATGCAGTCACACGTTTGACGGGGCCATAGGGTTTCCGCCAAACGTGTGCCCAAGATGTGGGCTCGAGAAGGACAAGCCGGCGGGACTGTGTGACCACACATGGCGACGAGGCGAAGGGGCGGCGCCGTTTAGCTACTGCGAGAAATGCAACAAGCAATACCGTCCGGCCTGCTGACGCGCCGCCCAACGTTCGGATGCGGCACGACACTTCTATGGGAGACGCAACGATGAAGAGACTGGCTAGCCTGATGATTCTTGGTTCCCTCGTTGGATTCACCGCCGCTGTGGCCGCCGCAGAGAGCGGCATCATTGCTCCGGGTGCAAAGGTGGAGAAACTGGCCGACGGTTTTAAGTTCACCGAAGGTCCTGCGGCGGATGCAGAAGGCAACGTGTTCTTCACCGATCAGCCCAACGATCGCATCTTGAAATGGAGTGTCGACAGCAAGCTGACCACGTTCATGCAGCCATGCGGACGCTCCAACGGCTCGTGCTTCGACCGTGAGGGAAACCTATGGGCCTGTGCCGACGAGAAGAACGAATTGTGGTGCATGGATACTGCGGGCAAACAGACGGTCGTGGTCAAGGACTACGACGGGAAACTGCTGAACGGACCCAACGACGTCTGGATCCGGCCCGATGGTGGAATGTACTTCACCGATCCGTACTACAAGCGGCCGTATTGGAAACGCGGGCCGCAAGAACAGGACGGACAATGCGTCTACTTCCTTTCGGCAGATCGGAAGAAACTGGTTCGCGTCGTCGACGACTTCCAGCAGCCTAACGGAATCATCGGCACGCCATGCGGCAAGACGCTGTACATAACCGATATTCGAGGCAGGAAGACCTACTCGTACGACATCCAGCCGGTCGGCACACTGACCGGCAAGAAGCTGTTCTGCGAAATGGGCTCGGACGGGATGACCATCGACTGTGAAGGCAACGTCTACTTGACGGGCCGAGGTGTGACCGTATTTGACAAGACGGGCAAGCAGATCGAACACATCGCCGTCGAAGAACGTTGGACCGCAAACGTCTGCTTCGGCGGAGCGGACATGAAGACGCTGTTCATCACAGCCAGTAAAGGGCTATTCGGCCTCCGCATGCGAGTCAAGGGCGTAGGGAGTCAGTAGTGTCGGAGGACTCGTAATACGGCTGGGTGTGGGCCACGGCCTGCCGCATGTCTGCTCCTAGACGGTCAGTTGTGTCACGCCTTTTGGTAGATCGAAACAGACGATCGCGCCCTCTTTGTCGCGTGTCCAGGTTCCGGATTTCAGTTCAAGTGGCTTGGCCACTTCCGTGAGCGATTGCGGCTTCCCGCCAACGATCAGTTTCGGGACGGCATTGCCTATTGCCTCGACTCGCACGGTGAAGCTGGGTGTGGCAAACGGTGCTTTGAACGTGACGGTGCGATCGCGCTGTTCGATCGTGGTTAGTTCTTTGGCTGCCCAGTAGCGGGCGATTTGGCTGAGCTTCATCCAGATCAGATGGTCGTATTTGGCGTGGAGTCGACGGACGGCCTCCTGGAACGTCTTGAAGCCTTCTTCTTTGCCGTTGAAGTAGATTCCTGTCCAGTGGGATACCATAATCGCCGGCTCGCCCCGCTCGATCACGTCGATCATGCGGCCTTTGGTCAGATCTTCGGTCATGTACCGATCGACTTCGCCCGGGCGCGAGGCGTCCCATCCGCCCGTCCAATCGCCCGTGCAACCGATGATCGACACGACGCACTGCGGATCGGGGCCGTCGAGCCTGGATGCGTATTCCACTCGCGGGGCAACGCTGCGATCGCCGCTGCCGTAGATGTGCCGGAAGTAGTGAGGGATCTCGGCGCGGAACACGTTACGACACGACTGGAGTGTCGCCTGAGCCAACTCGGGCAACACACGCGTACCGAAACCGCCCGGCGTCGTAATGCCTTCGCAGGGCAGCCCGACGTTCTTGAGAATCGTCAGCCCGTAACTCAGGTAGTCCGTCAACTCGTCCACCGACTTTCCTTCGGACCAGCCCCAGTTTTCCTGATATCGACTGGTGTATTCTGGATAGGGATGCCCCGTCTTTGTATTGATCGCCCAGGTGTGGGTGACGATTTCCGGGTGGATATCCCAATCGGGCATCATCAGCGTGCGCACCAGTTCAATGCTGGCCTCCAACTCCTTTCTGGTCCATCCCGGCAGCACGCGGTCCAATCGGCCGACGCAGGCAGGGTACGGCACGACGCTGTACTTCCCTTTGACGCCGTGTTCGCCGCACCACTCGCCGAACTTTCGCACGAAGTCGTCGGGAATCTCATGCGGCATACTACGCCAATCATGGTCATAGCGTTGGTAGTTGAAAGCACAGGCGAACTGTGGGATGGCAAAGCGGTTCAGGTTCACCAGGCACGTCGAATCGTCGATGATGAACGACACGGGTACACGAGTCATCGGGTTCAACACCTTGACGCTTTCGTCTTGCCGCGGCCGGTCACCCGGAATCTGCGCCCGCGCGTCGCTGGCTCCGAATGCGAGGCCAGCGACGCTGGCGGCGGTTGCCTTCAGAAAATCACGCCGTGTTGCGTTCCACATATCACTGCCCTTTCATCGTTACTTTTTCCGAACCATCCGCTTCGGGGACCAAGTCGATCACGACCAACTGAGGTCGGCAAAGAAAGCGTATCCGCGGCGCAGAATCTCGTTCCATGCCGATGCCTCTGGAAACCAGCAGCTTGGCTCCGCTGGGCAACTCCGTCAACCCCGCGGCCCAGGATCGCGGCACGTGAGATAGGGTTACCAATGGGCCTACGAACGGCAGCCTGACCTGGCCGCCGTGGGTGTGCCCAGCCAACAGCAGATCGGCCCGGACCTGCCCCAACGCGAAATTCGGCGAATGCCCAAGAACGACGTGGAACCTGCTCGGCTGGTCGTTCTCGATGGTCAAGCTTGGATGGAAGGAATCCTCCCGACCGAGGCACGTGAGCTGCAGTCCGTCCAAGTCGAAGGTTTGCGTGTCGGGGACGGCCTTTACGTCCGATCCGTCAAACACGGTGCGCCAATGTTCGCCGTCGATGTTGCCTCGAATCGCGAACATGCCGCATGGTGCTGTCAGTTCAAGTTCCCGCAGATACTCGTTGATCTCTTTGGCGATCGAGTTACGAGCTTTGGGATCCTGGTCTTGCACGTAATCGCCTGCAAACAGGAGCAGATCCGGCTTCTGGTCCGCTGCCAGCCGAAGCACCCGCCGTTCATAGTCGCCGAACCCGTCGGTCTGTAGATCCGCAACGACGACAATGCGAAGCGGACGCGTCAATTTCGTGGATGACAATTGGTAATGCGAGACTTCGAGCCACGTCGGTTCGATCAGAAACGCGTCAAAGGCGACGATCCAGAGCGCCAGCGCCGCCGTGCCGCACGCTGCGGACAGCAGTTTCGAGACTTTCCGCATCCAGAATATCGAGAGAAAGAGCAGTAGGGCGACATGCCCGAACAGTCCGAACGACAGATTACGGAACACCGCGAAACGGCTGAGCGACGTCACTGCAGCCATCGCCACCGCAACCGCACCAACGGAGGTCATCATGGCCAGCCAACGTTGGACCGTCGGTTTCCGGCGAAGCCAACGCCATGCTGCCACGTCAACGGCCGCCAGAACCGCGTTGTAGAACAATGTCAAGACAAGGCCCAAGTTGTGCAGCGTCATTACACTCGTGTATCAGGTTTGTGCAGGTGGACTACATTCTGCCGCTCGCAGGTAATTGACGATTGTAGGGCAGCGACACTCACGGGGAAATGTGCGGTACCGCTATCGCAACGAGGGCCGCTTCAGGCCGGTCGGAAGATCGGCCTTTCGACCGGCTTCCCGCTCTTTCAACGATCGTTTGATGCGCCGAGCACCATGCGTTCGAAGGTAGCGTCAATCTCGTCCAGCTTGAAACGAACGCTGACGATCGAGTGTTTTTCGGGGCGGGGTCGATACTTGATGTAAGTAGTAGCGACGATCGTTCCGTCGGGTAGGCGTTCGAGGCCGGAGTATCCGCAATCGGGCCCCGCGTGGCTGTGCAGAAGTTTGACGCGATACTGACCGGGCCGGCCGTGGCGAATGTCGTCGTAGGTCCCGATCCAGGCGACGTAATGGCCATACGTCGGGCTGCCCGAGGCGCGGTCCCGAAAGACCACCACCAGCCGTCCGTCGGGCGCGTAGCACGACATGTGACGATCGCCGGTCAGGCTGGCGGGAAGCTCGCGAGCCTGCGACCAGTTGCTGCCCTCGTCATCGCTGAACATGACTAGCGAATTGAGCCGCCGCGAATTCTCGCGCATCAGGCAGGCGATTTGCCGGCCGTCCGGCGAGCGGATCAAGTCCGGCTCGCAAGGGACCGCCTCCGGAACTTCGCAGACTTTCCGATAATCGTCCCACGTCAGACCGCCATCGGACGAGATCGCCTGCCAGACGGCCTGAGTCGATTGATCCAGCGGCTTGTTCGCCGGGCCTCGCTGCATGACCAGCAGATGCCGGCGCCCGTCGTCGATGGGGATCACCGCCGTGTTGCCACCGGGTTTGAACAGGCCGGTCCATTCCATCGGCGTCCACGTTTTGCCTCCGTCGAGCGACATCGAACGGTAATGCTTGGGCCGGCCGGCGAACACAAACAGTCGCTCTACGCCCTTTCTGTCGGTGAGCCGGAAGATGCACGGGCAACTGCCGACCTCGCCCCAGTTCTCCGGCGTCGGGATCATCTCGCTCCAGGTGAGTCCGCCGTCGACGCTCCTTTTCATCGGCCCGCACATACCACCGTGCCCGATGGACCAGACGGCGAACATCGTCTTGCCGTCGCCCATCAGCACGGTGTTTACCTGACCCCGATAGTCGGTCTCCGTCCCGGCGGCGACAATTACGTGGCGATTCGTCTCGCCGGAAATGTCGATCGTCGGAACCGACAACTCCTTCGACTGGGCTGGTTGCGCCGGCACGGACGCATCGATCAATCGTCCTTCCGCCGAAAACTCGTAGATACGCATCGTCGCCCGCCAAGGACGCAGGCCGAATGCACGGATTTCGTTTGGATCGTAATCGGTCGTCCACACCATTCGTCCGTCGATGTGAAAGGTGAGCGTTTTGCCCTGACGGCTGACCTCCAGATCGAACGGCCTGCCCGGCTGAATGAAGTCCTTCGGATCTGCAATGGCCCGGCTCTTGCCGAACTGCGGCCCCTGGACGAACATCTTTCCGTGCTGACCCTCGAACCCGAACTGGTTCCCTTCCATCACGAACGCCGCCGCCGTTCCGTCCAATCGGTCGAGGCTCAACCGCGCCCGCACCTGGAAATCGCCAGAGCCCAATCCGCGGTTGGCGTAGAGGTAGTGTTTGCCTGTTGAGACCAGACACCCATCATCGCGCCGCCACTTCGCGTCGATCGCGTGCGCCGCTTCGATCCGCCCGTTCGCAACGAAGTCCATTTCGGCGGCAGGCACCGACACGCCACAGCCCGCCATTATGAGCAGAAACGCAATGTTATGTTTCATAGGACAGGCCCGTGTCAGGTCTCTTTTCATGCGAGAACTACTTAGTTGTCCAAAGTGCGTAGAGTTCGGCGTTGCGGAGCTGGATCCGCAGGCACACCTTCTTCCCAGTAAGCTGTCCCCAATCCGCCTCGTTCTGCCAGCCGACAGCCTGTTCCACCTCTCGTCCGACCAGTGGAATGCTGCTGTTCAATTCAAACCCGCGGATCGGCTTCTTCGTCTCGTCGAGTACTTCCACCCGGATCATGCCCGCCTGATGTACGTCCACGTTGAGCAGCAACCTGTTACCCGTGGCCACGAACGGTTTAGTGATGACTTGCCCGCCCTCGTCACCCGCAGTTAGTGAGACGAAACCGTCAAGACGCAGAGTGGCCAGGCAAATGGCGGCCCAGCCGTCGTCAAAGTCCGCCTGCTCTGCGGGCTTCAGTTTCGCCTGGTCGCGCACTTGGCCGTTGGGCCATATTTTGTAGGGCGGTGTGCGGGACTTGAAACCGCTGTAATAGAACCACAGCTCGTCCTTCATTACGAGCGGACGGTTCAAGACGCCGATCTGTTGGCGGTCGAAGTTACCGACCAGCCCTTTGTCGAGGCCGGACGTTTCAATGAACGGCTCGCGATTGCCCAGCCGCACCCATTTGTCACGACGCAGTTGGGAATCGTGACTGAATGCCAGTTGGATCTCGTGAAAGCCGACGGTGTTATTCCGCTGCGGCAGCGCTGGACCGGTCGGGTAGTAGATTTGCGGCATGCCGATGTAGAGGCCCTGGTAAGGGAAGACGGCCAGTTTGTAACTCTCCGCCCGCCAGGTAGGGATTGTGCTTTTACCGATTTTTGGATCATAGCCGGGCGGTTCCCAGCCGGTGTCCGGATGCGGGTCGTTGAACAGGGGATTCTGCATTCCCGGATCGGCCAGACGCTTTTGAATGCGGCCCCTGGCAATCTGCTGGTCCTGCTCGTCCGTGTGGAACGACAACACCGGATTGCTCCAGTTCTCGAAATCCTTGCTGAAGGAAACCGCGGCGCTGCGGCCATACCTGCTGCCCGTCTTCACAACGGCAACATAGCGCTTGCCCAACTCGTCGTAGATCAGCGTCGAGGTATCGCTGGAGCGGATCGTCTTCGCGCCGATTGTCTTCCAGCGAATGCCGTCCGGACTGACCACGGGCGTGCGTCCGATCGCCCCCAACAGCCCCTTGTACCGACGTTCCGGATCCCGGCCATGAGGATCGTAGATGGAGTCCATCATACTATTCGCCGTCCATCGGAGCTTGGGATCGACCGCGAAGAACCGGTTGTTGGCGCTCGATCCACCGATCTCCACCAGATTCAGCTCTGGCCGTTCCCAGTGAAGCCCATCCTTGGACACTGCCAGCGCGCAACCGATTTCGTCGGTTTTCCAGCTACCCTTCTCGTATGGGAAAGCCATATAGAAAAGCTTGAAGACGCCTTCGTCGGGAACCCACACGGGAGCGGATGCCGTTTGCACGCGAATGCCGTCAGTTGCTCCCCGCGGCAAAAAGACTGCTCCCTTCTTCTCCGGCCGGTGCATCACCCGCCGAAGCCCCTTCATCTCTTCCACGAAGTTATCATCGAGGAAAAGCACTCTATGGCGGGGAGGCGGCGGTGCGGTGTCTGCGTCGAGTTGCGCACACAGGCCGGAAACAAGTGCCAGAACGGCAAAGCCGATTGCCGCCGAAACAAGAGTGGCTCTACGAAAAGTGTGTGCCTTGTTCATCTTGCCATGTCCTGATGCTGCGATGGTCAATGCGGCTGCACAAAGTACACGTCGTTCTGGATTATCTCCCCCGGTTTTCGGTAGCGCGAGAGACCTTCGAAGTAGAGCAGCGGCGGGAGCTTGCCGGGGGCGATGCTGTTGAAGCCAGTTGGTCTTTCTTGGGTGGGGAGTAGGGTGCCGCGCCCCGGGGCGTGCGGGACGATGTCTTTCGATCGGAACGTCCGGCCGCCGTCGCGGGATTCGAACCAGACGAGTCGCTGGATGTTCGGGAAATCGCGCAGCCAGAACGCTGGTCGGCCGTAGATGCCGGGGCTCCAGTTGGCTTTCAGATGGTCCAGCGGCGCCAGCGTCAGCATCAGGCACAACACATCATCGCGCGTCATCGACACGTTGCAGCCGATGGCCGCCAAACCCGGCCAGCGCTGCTCGACGGTCTCCTGTAACGGTCGATGTTCCCAACCACCGCGATCTGGTAGCGGAAGTCGTGAGACTTCCGACTCCGAACTCTCACGAGTTCGGCTACTTGGCGTTACCAGAAAAATACGTCCGGGGTCGGGCGTATGCCGGACAAAGACAACGTAAGGACGGTTGTTCGAGTCGACGGCGATGCCGCAGTGTCGGATACCCGGCTTGGGCTCGTCGGTCGCACTACGGGCGCGAGTCCCTTCGTCGATCAGGTCGATGGTGTCGGTTGTGGCCGGTAACTCGATCGGCGTGCCATCGGCTTTCGTCCACGTCTTGCCGAAGTCGTCGCTGCGCATGTAGCCCACCGCCTGATGGAGTCCCTGTGGATCTCGCGCGTGTTCACCGTTTCGGACCTTGTCTCCCATGAAGAAGCCGACCGACATGTGCAGGGTCTTGTGGTTTGGCCCCCAGGCAAGTGCATTGTGGTAGGCGGCGTAGTACTGGTATCGCTTCTGTTTGGCAACCAGCAGCCCGCGATGCTGCCACTTCTCGCCCGGCGGCTTCGCGTAGAAATCCATGCCCTTCCAACCCGCATCATGCCGACCGGTCAGGCAAAGCGTGTCGTCGGGCCCGCAGATCAGCAACGGGTATGTGGTCTTACCGAACGTTTCAATCTCGGTCCATTCGGATGCGTCATTGGGCCGCATGCTGCGGCGGTACTGCAAGCCCGAATGATGTCCACCGATGATGACGTGCAGGAAGCCCTTGCTGTCCACGGTGATGGTTGGCCGCGCATGGTTGTCGCGCCCCTCGCCAAGCGTGTAGGTCGGCGACCACTTGCCTGAACTGCAATCGAGCGTACGGGCGCGGGCGAAGTACCCGTCCTTGTTGGCGTCCTGCCAGACGATGTGAGTCTTCCCATCGACCGTGACGATTTTGTTACCGTTCCCCGACGTGGCCCGTTCACTGCCGATGGACGAGATGAGCTGGCGATAGATGTCTGGTGCATCGTCCGCCGTGCCGAGGCACGGCTGGAAGGTCAAACTCGCGATTGTCAGCAACACGCCAGTTCTCAAGCTTGTTGTGCATTTGGTGTGACACTGGCAGCATAGTCTGTCCGGTAGCGGAAGTCGTGAGACTTCCGACTCCGAACTCTCACGAGTTCGGCTACGAGAATTTCTGACTGGCGATATCATAGCTGGGGTTTGAATCATGGTCCGGTCCTCTACTCTTCAGTCGCTTTCCCGTATACCTCGATCCAATCCAGTCGCGAGCAGGCTTTGCTCTGTCCGCCCGGCATCAGGTCTGTGAAACCGATCTCACGAACATGACTCAAGTCCGGATTCTCGACGAGTTCGCCTTTTGTGACGCTTTCGATGTCCAGCCGAGACCAACGGCATTCGGTGAGGTCGACCTCGTCGACGATCCAGTCTTCCGATTGCGGTGTCCCGCGATCGGAAACCAGCCAGCCGTCCCCGGTGCTGACGATTACGCGGAGCACGCGATCCCCGGATTGTTTCGCCCGCCAGCGTACCTTGCCGCGGCTGGAAAGATCGACGGACGAAATCCGATGCTCAAACGCAACAGCCCAGTTTCCCGGGCACAACCCAGACCAGACGTAATACGGATCTCCCGGGACGTTCTCGTGAAAGCTTCGCTTGATCTGCCCTTCGCCGGGCCCCAGTCGCTTCAGGATCAGGTCTGGGTTGGCGAGGTGTTTCTGTTGGACGGGAATCTCTGGCGGCGTCTCCGTGAAATCTTCGCGAAACCACGCCAACTGCGAGGGAATCTTCACCTTCGCCAGGTATATGCTCGTCTTGCCTTCGTGCGATGAGTAGTAGCTGATCCACAGCAGCTCTTCGTGCCAGATCAATCCCGCGTAGCTGGTGTCTCCGCCGGAAGGGAGTCGGAGCGCTTCGGTTAGCGTTCCTTTGTCGGGATCGAGCCAGCAAAGCGATGTACGGACGGACGAATCGTACATGCGCACCACGGCGACGAACCGGCCGTCGGGCAACTCGATCATGTTCGGCCCGCCGATTTGAGCACCTAGGTTGTGCCAAGTCCAGTCAGTATATGGCGGGCGAGCGATACCCAGGTGACCGTGGACCGTCTTCGCGCCAGGCACCCTGTTCAACCGCAATAGACAAAGCGCCGTATCATCGTCCAGGAAACGGAGCGTGGCTTCGCTTGCGCCAGGCACGTGGGGAAAGAAGTCCCGGTCTTTCACTACGACCTCGAACTGGCGTCCATCTTTGGCTCGGTAGAGTCGCGGGATGCGTTCGGCCGCGATTCGTCCCACGCTATGCGCCACGCCCCGGTGCCATGTGACACGCCAGAGCCAGAACCGATGTTCTCCAATCTTGGCGGGCTGGCCCCAGGTCTTTCCATCGTCCGAGTACCAGACCAGGGATAGCAGCTCGCGCCGGCCGTTGTAGTACATACCGGCATTTAGCATCAGCCGCCCGTCTGGCGTGAGGCAGAGCTTGGGGTCTCTCAGGTCCATTCCTGGTCCTTCGGGCGGGGCCATGGGGCGCAGGACCTTCAGGTCCTGCAGTGTCAGACGGATCAACGCCGCTGATTTCCACTCGGCCCCATCCGGCGACGTGATCACTCGCAACACTCCGTCCTGCGACCCGTGCCCTTCCGCTTCCCGGAACACACAGTACCAGCGGTCCTTGAAGCGAATCAGATCGGTAAACGCATTGTGTGGCGCCTTGTCCCAGATACGCCGCAGTTCGACGAGGACGGGTTCACGCGAATCCTCTGCCATTGTCACGACTGAGGGCAGGCAACAAAGAGCGATGACGAAATGTAGGTGTCTCATGGCTGTCCTTTCCTGTTCATAGCCGGCGTTTTTCCAGGATAGACGCTCCGTCCCAGGATCACTCCTTCTGTCGTTCGATCCGTACGGTTCGAAATGAATTGGCGGGGATAGAGATCATGAACTGGCCAGGAAACTCGGCGTTGGTTGTTGCATCGAACATCGTGCAAGGGCCGAGTTGGCCGGCGAGACGTTTCTCATTGAGTCGGGCTTGAATCGGGTGGTCGGCCCAGTTTGAAAGCAGGGCGAGAAGTGCATCGCCGCGTTTGCGTTGCCAGAGGCAGACTAGCAGGTCGTCGCCGGGGCTAGGCTTGCCGCCCACATTGAACCAGTCCGGCAGTTCGTGGGGGCGGTAGAAAGCCATTGGCTCCCGGCCGACTCCGAAGTCCAGGCGCGCCTGGGCGACGGCGATTGCCGGCGTGCCGTCGAGCCAGCCGTGCCAGCTCCAGTTCAATTGGCCATACGGCAATACGCGTGAGGGTAGCCAGTGGGACCAGTCGCCATCGGTTCGTACACCGATCGAATCCAAGTACGCCGGTACCGTGCCGACCTGGTGGCCGGTGCCTGTGATGTCCATGTATGTCCGACTGAAGTGGCGGTAGAGCTTTGCACGCGGATAGTTTTCTACTTTGCGCCACGGTTCCCCATCCGAGTAAAGGTCGATCCAGGCCAGTTGAATGGGATTGAACGTTTTTGACGTATGCTCCCAAATCAGCCCGTTGGGCTTGTGTGTCTTGACGATGGTGTAAAGGCGTTTGTGGAGATCACGGAGCGCAAAGAACGGATACGTGCGTTTGCCATCGACCGCGCAGCCGTGACGCGTGTTGTAGCACCAATACGGCCCCGGGTTGTCAATATACAAGCCATCAACGTCCAGATGAGTCATCAACTGATCGACGCTCCACGCCAGAAAATCGCTGAACTCGCTGGCCGGGCAACACGCGCCCACACCGACAAGCCCGCTGCCAGTCTTCCACTCGTCACCCTTCAGGATATCCGCGGCCATCATCCAATCGGCATAGTGTCGTTTCACAACTTCGGCTTCGATGCCCGTGGCCGATGTGGTGATGTAGTAACATACGCGCTGACCCTGATCGTGGGCCGCGGCGATCTTCTCGCGTGTCCCATCAAAATCACTGGGCTGCGGATAGCTGAAGTACTTTTGCTCCGGAGGATTGTTCCACAGGTAGCTGACGTTTCTGCCGGGCAGCTTTCCGACGGTAATGCTCCACCGGTCGGCCAGCATGGGCTTGGCCGGCGTGGCCATGAGGCCGAACCGCAACTTGAGGGGAGCACGCAGTTCGAGCGGCTCGGTAATGATCCGCATCATCAGCATCACGGCATCCGCACGGCGCTCGATGCGGATCGCGCCTTTTCCCGGCGAAGTCCAACCGCTGGACGATTCCGTCACGATGGTGAAGCCCACATCATGATTGCCAACCCAGACAAGCGGTAGCCACGGATAATCAACCGCCTCGCCCGATTCGGAAGGCGAACGCTCGAATATCTCGGCCGACCAGCGGGCTTCCAGGTGATGAAAGATGGCGGCGGGCGCGAAAGGGAACTCGATACGCAACCCTTGCACGGTGACCGGCTTCTCGGCGGACAACGTCAAGTCGGAGCGAATCAAGCCGTCGTATTCGATGGAGCTTTCCGTCGCGATACGAACTTCGCCGATCGTCGTCTTGCTTGCGTAATCGCAGCGATCCGGGGCCACTTTTGAGAAATCGCTTGTGGCGGATTCGGCCTGTCGCCATTTCCCATCAAGACAAACCTGCAAAGCAACCGGCCGCACCAGCAGCTTCTGATCCTGGCTGGTCACATTATCGGGGAATAGGCCACCGAGAGAGTAGCTACGCCCCCAGCAGTGCACTTGGCCCGCCTTCTGGATCAACGGAGTATAGGGCGGCATTACCTCGTTCGTCACTCCTGCTTGCACCTTCCGCCAGGGTTCCGCCGGATCATCCAACTCGTATTCCTCGCCGGCACAGAGACCAGCGCACACCATTGCAGAGCAGGCAACCAGGATTGTGATACGAAGTGTGTCTTGCTGTAGGAGTGAATACATCATCTTCCACGATTCTCCGCCGCGATGACCGTCGCTGAGACATCTGCAAGGCGAAACGACAGTCCTGCAAGTCTATCAGCCGCTGAGCGTGTTTGACATCCATGGGGCGCAGGGATTGAAACGGCCGCGGAGATGGTTTAGGAATCATCCAAAAGGAGGTTGTCAAACCATGAAACGATCGACCATGTTGCTCACTGCTCTCGTTCTTCTACCGCTTCAAACTCTCACGGCCGGTGAACCTGTCGATATTGGCTCGCGGCGGGAGTTGTTCGTGGATGACCTGTTGATTGGGGAGTTGAACGGTACGCGGTTGAAACTACACGAGCCTCAGTTGTTACGGCGGTTGCCGCCGCGGCCGTTCGGGCATTACGCGACGGTGTTGCAGGATGGCGACCGGTTGCGCCTCTATTATCGCGGCGACAAAGTTCCTGGTGCCCATTGGCGCGATGGCTGGGGGAAGTATCACGAGGGTGAGGTTAATCTGTACGCGGAGAGCACGGATGGTGGTATCCACTGGACAGAACCGAATCTGGGAATCCTGGACGTGCCAGAGATGCCGAAGGGCAATGTGGTGCTCGAGGTGAACGAGGACACTTTTCTGGTGACGCACAACTTCACGCCGTTCATTGACACCCGGCCGGGCGTGCCAGCCGAGCAGCGTTACAAGGGGCTGGGCGGCGGCAGATATCCCCCAGAAAACTGGGGCAGTTGGAGGACTCCGGACGAACGCAAGAAACTCCGCGAGAAATACGGCCCCGGCGGACTTAAGGCGTTTGCCTCGGCGGACGGTCTGCATTGGAAACTGCTTCGCAAGGAACCGGTCCTGAGCGAAGACACGGGCAGTTTCGACTCGCAGAATGTTGCCTTCTGGTCCGAGGCCGAGGGCCAGTACGTAGCCTACTTCCGCTTCTTCAAGAACGGGGTGCGTTCCATTCGACGCAGCACGAGCAAGGACTTTCTAGACTGGACGGATCCCGTGGATATGGAGGCCAACGAACCGGGCGAGCATCTCTATACCAGCGTCACGCAGCCTTACTTTCGCGCTCCGCACATTCACATCGCGCTGCCCACACGATTTCAGGCCCGCGCGGGTGCGATCACGGACATTGTGCTCATGGCCACTCGTCCCGGTAGCAGCCGGTATCATCGTCACTTCAAAGAAGCCTTCATCCGGCCCGGGCTGGGCGAACGCGGATGGGGCAACCGCGCCAATTACATCACGTTGAATGTCGTGCAAACGAGTCCCACACACATGAGCATGTTCATGTATGGCGGAGGCCACTACGTGTTGCGACTCGACGGCTTCATCTCGGTACACGCTGGCCACGAGCAGGGCGAATTCATTACGAAACCACTGAAATTTGCCGGCAATCAACTGGAGTTGAATTACTCGACCTCCGGCGCTGGCCGAATCCGCGTGGAGATTCAAGATGACCAAGGCAACCCGATCCCCGGATACACGTTGGAGGACTCCGGCGTCATCTATGGCGACGACATCTCACGAATCGCAACTTGGAACGATAACAGCGACCTCAGCAAGCTCGCCGGCAAGCCCATCTGCTTGCGCTTTGTGATGAACGAGGCGGATATTTTCTCGCTTCGCTTTCCTGCAAGGACGCCCCGATCAGGAAACGCGTCTTCACCCTGATGGCCACGTTTGAGAAAGATGACGTGCGAACGGGAAGGCCGGTCACTGACAACGTTCGCCTGCGGTCGCTAATGGAGAGAGCGATACAATGAAAGTCCGTACTGTAGTGCTCTTTGTTCTCTTGCCGACAGCAGTAACCGCAACGTCGGTCGCTGACGACTCCAAGGACTGGCTTGATGTGTTACAGCGTGCCTATCCCAATCTGCTGTACAATCCGGCTGCCGAGGTTCCCGGATGGTTCCGTGATGGGCAGCCGGCGCTTTGGCAGGACCGACCCAACATCGTGCGCGATTCGGAAGTGGCGCACACCGGCCGAGCTTCCTTCCGCATTCAAGGTCCGGGCCAAGGCTACACCTTTCAGACCGGCGGTGTTGCCCTGAAAGCGGACACGGAATACGTGGCGTCGGCGTGGGTGAAGACGAACGGGGTCAAAGGGAAAGGCATTACGCTGGAGTTCACCGCCGCGGCGAAGATCGAACGGCAGTATGCTCGCGGGACAAATGATTGGACCAGGATCGAAACCCGATTCACGACCAGAAAACCTGCCGTGCGAGCGCATTTTCGCATTCGTTACGAGCTTGAAGACGGCGACGTTGCTTGGGTCGACGATGTCCAACTGGTTCCGGCAGAGGGCAACATCGACCCAGCGCCGTCCCCAGCGGTAACCCCGGCCGGGGGCGTGCACCGTGGGGCGGTGGCCGTGACGATGGGAACGGAGTTGCTGGGCAGCGAGATTCGTTATACGACCGATGGAAGCGAACCGCATGCACTTTCGACACTGTACCGCGGACGGTTCCTGTTAATGGATCGCGCTACCATCCGAGCCAAGACTTTTCACAATGGCTACCGCGACAGCGAGTCGACCGTCGCAAGTTTCGATATCCAGCCGGTCGCGGATTCCGGTGTGCCGCTCTACCCCATCGATTGGACGCAAACGGTGGACGAGTGGTGGAAGACGCACTGGTTCAACCCCGATTCGGCAAACGCAGTGACTGAGATCAACAGCCCAGAGCCTGTTCTCAACGTGGCGGACGTTCGGGATGCAAATCCCGAAACGACAACCGCGGGCATTGCCGAGGCGATCCGGAAACTGCCGGAGAGGGGTGGCACATTATGGTTTCCGAAGGAGCGGGGACCTTACCAGATCACCAAGCCGGAAGAAACTCTGAACAGCTACTACTACTCGCAAGGCGCGATCCTGATCCATCGCCGCAGCAATATCCATTTTCTCTCGGACGGCGCCGAGATACGCTGTGGATCCGCCGTCTTCGGGATCAGCAGCGTTGAATACCACGATGCGAAAACCTTCAACCTGCCGGCACGCAATTTCTACTTTCGCGACCTCATCTTTGACGGTCTTGGCAAGGCGGACATTGCGGTGAATTTCATTCACGCCAGTGACGTGCTGATGGAGGACTGCAAGTTCCTCAACTTCGCTTCGGTACGCGAAACCAATGACATACGTTCGTGGAAGCACCATCCAGCGCCCGTCGTAGCAACGGCCATGAGCGACAACATCTGGCTGCGCAACTGCACGTTCTCTGGAAGTCGCTGGGGCGTTTACTGGGACGGCGTGCATAACGGAGGCATCATCGGTTGCGATTTCCCCGGACCGTACGCTGTCGGCTGTGTTCTGATCATGACCAACAATGACATGGCCCCGTTTTCGCCAACACAGCGGACGGCGCAATACGTGGTGATCGCCGACAACCATTTCCACGGAGGCAGATCCGCGGTGAATCTGTCCAGCTCGAATTGTCTGGTCGCCGACAATCGCGCCGAAGGCATGCAGAAGTTCTTCTCGCAGCACGGCCGCCCACGCTCGAATACCGAGCGAGGAATCACCTACGAGATTTGCGGCAACCGCGTGTTGGGCAACATTTTGACGGACGTCGGGACGCTCAGCGCATGGGCCATGCCCTGCCGTTCGTTCGGTGATCGGCCTGCCAACCTGATCGCCGGGAACCAAGCCACCGGCCTTGATGTGATCTTGACCCACGATTCACCGAACCGACGCGACCCACTGGAGAACATCGTCATTCGCGACAACCAATTATTAGGCCAACAGCGTCCCCAAGTACGGCTCGACCCTGCCGCCACCGAGTTGATTCGCGACATCCTTATCACATCAAACAGATTGTCGGGGGCACCACGCCCCGTCATCGCGAATCTCGCCGGCGAGCCAGCGACCTTCGCCGGAGTAAGTGAAAGATGAATAGGTACCAGTCTCGGTTGTGCACCGGTCTCCCGACCGGCAAACTGTAGACGCATCACCGGCGTGGTCAGGAGGACACCCCAGAACTTCGATTGACGGCGACCCCATAGCTATTCTGAATTGGACCACCAATGACCAGCCAGATGCCAACACGCGATCTACTGGCAACAGCAGCCGTCCTGCTAACCCTCGCCTGTTCTGCCCAAGCAGCCGAAGGGCCGTCCGCAACGGCCGGACGAGCCGATCTGGCCGAGGGACTCACGTTCTACGCAGACTTCGAAGACACGCTTCGCCCGCTCGTCGCCTGGACGTGGCCCAAGCCCATGCTGTGGACGGCTTTTAGGGAGGGAATCGAAGGCAAGGCCCTCTACGTGGCCAAAGGACAAACCGGCGATCCACCAAGCTACAACGTCCAGACTGATTTCGACACTATCGCGGGAACGCTCTGCTTTTGGTTCCGGCCCGAGTGGGACGCCCCACGGGCGACCGGCCAAGCGGACATGCACCTACTGTCCCTGTACAATCCGGGACGCCTCTACCTCATGGCGAAAGAGAACGGATTGCACAACTACGCCATGCTCGCCCAGGCAGGTCAGTTCGGGCCGCACTACGTCAACGATCTATTCTGGTGCTCGCAGTTTGCGGGCGGTCAGATCCCCGTCACGTGGAAGAAGGGTCATTGGAACCACTTCGCGCTCACTTGGAACGCAAACGAAAGCCACGGTTACCTGAACGGCAGGCAGGTCGGATCGGGCGGTCCCCTTCCGGACGAGGCCGGCAACGATTGCGGCTTCGGTCGGGTCCTGCAGATCGGCGGCTATCAGCGGGGCAGGTTCATGAACGGTAGCCTCGATGAACTGGCTGCCTGGAAGCGAATGCTCAGTGCCCGCGAGGTACGTCAAGTGTACAATGCCGGCGCGGCCGGCACCTTGTTCCTGTCGCACCAGACGGTGGCCACCCTGCGGGCTCGTCGCACCGCGGCTCTGCGCTTGCCGGAAATCACCGCGCCGAACGTGTTTCGCAACGGGTCTTTTGAGGCGGGTCTAAGCAACTACTACTACGCCGAGAATCCGTATTTCGCGCCGCCCAAGTTCTTTCCCAACCGGTTTGCCGTGAGCGACCAGGAGGCTAGACACGGCCGACGGAGCCTGCGAATCACCATCCCCGCCAAGGGCACCGTCGTAAACGTCGGCCACTATGGTCGGGATGGGGGCTGCAACATCAACACGTTCGGTCTGCAGCTTAATCCGGACCAGGTCTTCACGTTCTCCTGCTGGGTCAAGAAGCGCAAGGGCGGCCCGATCAAGCTCACGCTCGGCTGCTACCCCGTACGCACCGACTCCTGGCGGGCCAAGGTCAACACGACGGCGACATTCGCCGCTGGGGAGACCGACTGGCAGCGGCTTGTCGTAGTCGCCAAACCGGATAACACCGCCCATGGCTACTACACTTTGTTCATCCGCGCACAACACGAGGACGATGGTGAAGCGGTGCTCTATCTCGACGGTCTCCAGGTCAGCCCCGGCGAGGAAGCGGCCAAGGAGGAGCGATTTCCCAGCCACACCGACATTGCCGGCACGCTCGACACGCCCGTGCTTGCGAACCTGTTCAAGCGCGGCGAGCAGTCCCCACAACTCGGCGTCGTTCTGGCCAATCAAGCCGATGAAACCCGACAGGTGCGCGTCAGTGTCGCGATCTACGACCTGTACGACAGAAAGGTCCATGAGCGAGACCTGGCCGCAACGCTCAAGCCGTTCGAGCAGCACAGGGTCGAGTGCGCCCTGCCGCCCATGCCCTATGGCAGCCACCGGGCTGTGCTTTCAACCGGGGGAGAAAACGGCATCGTGCTGGACGAGCTTTCGATGTCCGTCATGCCGGATCTGGGGCGGGTGGACTGCGTTGGCGTGCATTGCTTTCTGTGTGAATACGGCCTCGACGTGGCCGCGCGCTTCGGCGCGCAGTGGAATCGACTGTGGGACGGAGCGCCGACTACGAAATGGTACGAGGTTCAGCCGGACGGGCCGGACACCTTCGACTGGAATGCCTCCGACCTTCTGGTCGGCCGCCTCCGGGATAAGGGCTTCGAGGTCCTCGGCGTTCTCTACCACGTCCAGAGCTACAGGACGAAGCACTGGGTCTACGGCGAGGCGGGCAGTCACTACGGCAGGGATCTGCTCGGCAACGAGAAGATGATTGCTCACTGGAATAACTACGTGCGATCCGTGGTGTCACGCTACAAAGGAAAGATCACGTACTGGGAGCTACTGAACGAGCCGTACAACGACGGCTTCGGCGACTGGTCTCCTGAGGAGTACCTGCGCCTTCTTGAGATTACCGAGCCGGTCATCCGTCAGGCCAATCCGAAGGCGCGGATCGTGGGGCCTTGCACGTACCTGGGCAAGTGGTGCCCGCCGATGCTCGACGGGGGCTTGCTGGATCGCATCGACGTCTTCTCCTACCACGGCTACGGCATGGGGAACAACGCCCTGGCCACGATGCGGAGGTGGGCTCGACACGGAGGCAAGGAGCTTCCCGTATCCGACACGGAGAACGGGTGCAGGGCGGCGTCGAAGTTCTTCTGCAAGAGCTACGCGGGGCGCGAGTATTCCGCTGGGCTCGAACCGCTGGCGAGCGCCGCCAACATGAGCCAGGCCATCCTGCGTGCCCGCGTCCACGGCACCGACGTGGTGTTCCAGTACTGGATGCGCCCTTATCCACCATACTCGAAACATGGCAGCTTACTGTACTGCGATGGCACGCCGACACCTGGCGCCGTTGCGTTCGGCATCACCGGCTGGATGCTCGAAGGCTACCGAGAGCGCCGCCTACTGCGTCTGGGCCGTTACGTGGATTGCGCCGTGTTCGAGGACGCCCAGGGCCGCGGTCTGGCCGCCCTGTGGGACTACCGGCCCTTCGACGACCATTCGGAGAGTACTGTAATACTGCAACCGGACGAACTGTCCCTGGAAGCACGCGACTTCATGGGCAACCCCCGCAAGCTTGCCGCACGGGACGCAGCCCGCATCATCACGCTGCACACCGACCCCATCTACATCGCAGCCCCTTCCGCCGACGAACTCGAAAAGCTACTCCATCAAGCACAAGTCCGCTGATCGGCGCCCGGCTCACCTGCTCAATTGTGGCGATTCTTTGTCTCCGAACACGAGTCGCTAACCTGTGTCGGCGCGCCTTGCATGTACTTCGTGTAGCTGCATGCTATTTCTCTGAGATCTCGGCCATTGCGGTCATCCCCAATTTCAATCCCGCTGGTGGGTCTTCGAGCCGGACAATCACTGCATACACTTTGACGTTTTCACTAAACCAGCTTGTCGGTTCGGGCGTCGTGTTGACTTTCACGACCGTGCCCTGAATCTTGAGATCTGGAAAGGCGTCGATACGGACGACGACGGGTCGACCAATTCGCACTCGGTTGATTCTCGACTCGTGGACCCGCACTCGGAGTTGCAGTTGTTTCATGTCCACAAGCCGCACGATTGGTTGTCGCTCGCGGACATTGGCTCCTTCCTCGATCGCGACGGCGCCGGTTCGCACACGCGTGGTCGCATATTGAATTACACCATCGTGCGGCGATTGGATCGCGCAATTCTCCAATTGCTCTTGTAGACGCTCCAACTTGTGTTTTTCGGAATCCAATCCAAATCGCCGGGCTTGGTAGTTCGCTTCGGCTTTCACGATTTGACCTTTTGCCTGTTGCTTCGCCGTGATTTGGGCGAACTCGGCCTCCTTCAGCGCCAGCTCGAGAACGGCGGTTTGTGTCGGCCGCACGTGGTCATTCAGCCAACGAAGTTTCGCTTCGGCAATTCTCTTCGCTTCACTCGCTTCTTCCGTGACAAGTTGGGCCTCGGCGTGTTCTTGTTCACCGATCACACCTTTCTTGAATGCGTCGATGTGGCGCTGAGCCAGACGAAGTTGTGCGCTGGCAACCTTGATTTCACTTTCTGCCTGTTTGACTCTGACGTCGATTTCGCCACCTTCTGCGATGGATTGTTTCAGCGTAAGATCGGCAACCTTTGCACGTAGTCCCGCAATCTCAGTATCGGCGGCCGTTTGTAGCTTTAATGCCGAGAGCGCGGCTTCCGCCTGAATCACGTCGGCTTCACTATTCGCCACGACGATCTTTTGCTGGTTCAATTGATCTTCGAGAGCCGAAGAATCGAGCCTGACCAGCAAATCACCTTTTTTGACAAGTGTTCCCTCTGGGACAATCGACAAGATGGTTGATTGCAACTGGCTGCGAATTTCCAACACCCGCGCACTTTCGACCACGCCGATTTCGCGCACCGTCGATGTTCCTACTCGTTCGGCACTGTCCGCTCGTGCGGCGGGTTGGCGACGCAGATTCTGCGCGAGCAGATGAACCGCGAAGTCCTTCTTTTCGTGCGTCTTTTCCAACAATCTAGTGACGACGGCTTTTGTGTCATTGATCTTGGTCGCATCCGTCACCGTCAGCCAAATCTGGCTCACTTCAAATTGCTCGGCTTCACGCGTTCCGGCGTTTGACGTAATCAAGGTGTCGCCCATCCGCGCTCGCATCGTGGTTAGCGGAATGTAGACATCGTCGTCGGTCACCGTGGTGATTCTTCCTCGCGCGGTCGCCGGATTCACTGATGCCAGTTCACCAATGATCAAGAAGTAGTTGTCGTCAAGTCGAATGTTCTTCCCGATCACGTCGCCATCGGGAAACAACCTTTCTGCGACCGACGAACCGACTACCGCGACATTGTCCAGATTCTTCACGTCGGGCGCGGCGAGATATCTTCCACGCGCGATGTTCAACTCGAAGATTCGCGGAAGTGCTTCGGTGGAACCGACGAGTCGTGTTTTGGCCGATTGATCATGGTACTGTGCTTCGACGTTGACGACGCGCGTCGGAATTGCTTGTTGGATGGTTGGAATCGTGGCTGTGATTGCCGCGAAGTCGTGACGCGTTAGACCATAATTGTCTATGAACGACGATTGGCCAGTCGTTTTGACGCTTTCAACCAGGACGACATTCGGTGATTCTGGGTCATCAACAGCAACAATGCAGGTCGATGCAACAATCAGTGACGCGAAGGCGCAAAGGCCAAACGCAAAGCGAGAATTGCGGCGAACAAAACCCATGATCAGTCTCCTGGTAAATTGATGGTCGGTTGTCGAAGAACGTGCCGATTACTTCCGTTTACGTCAGACTTGCTCCCCAATTCATTCAAGAAGTGTCCACCTGAAACTCGCTGGACGAGCACAGTCTCCTTTACCGACGAAGAGACCGGCAACGGCCTGGAGCACGAACGCGATTACGCGGCCGGTTCCTCTACCACATGATGCGGCGGCCTGACGAAGAACGTTGTGACCGCCGCAAGGGCCAGCAGCGCCACTGAGCAGTAGTAGGCGAAGTTGAAGCTCTCGGTTGCATCGTAAACCTTACCAGCCAACAGCGCCAGTGTGAAGCCGCCAAAGCCCCAAGCCGTAAAAACCAGCCCGTAGTTCATCCCAAGATTCTCCAGGCCGTAGTAGTCCTTCGTCACCGACGGGAACAGCGACAGATTCGCACCATAATTCGCTCCGATCAGAGCCGAGACCACCGCCAGCACCGCCGCATTGGCCAGCAACGAGCCCTCCGTCGCCTGCGACAGCAGGAGTATCAGAACCGTCTGCAGCGCAAAGCAGATCAACATCGTGGCCCTACGTCCGATCTTATCGGAAGCAACGCCGGCGACGATACGCCCGGCGCCGTTTCCGATAGCCAGGACGGCCACCAGGACAAACCCCAGTTCCAGACCCGCCTGGGCCGTGGCGATCTCGGCGAGCTTGGAGATGATCATCAGCCCCGCGCCCGCGCCGCAGGCGTACATGAACCACAGCACATAGAACTGCCATGTCCTGAGCATCTCGCGGGGAAGGTAATTTTCCTTCTGCTTTGCGCCGCCGCTGGCCGGTGGCGCCGGAGTGCCGGCCGGCACATGCCCCGCGGGCGGAGCCTTCAGAACCTGCGCCAACCCCGACACGACCACCAGGAAGGCCATGCCCAGGCCCACGAGGGTGCCGCCAATCGTGGCAACGAGGCGAGGACCGAGCTTGTCCTGCATCTGCCCGGCGGGCACCATCACCAGGCAAAACACCAGGCAGGCAACGGCATAGGGCCAGGACTTGTCCGCCTGGGACCAGCCCCAATCGTCGGGCACGCCCTTGCTGATAACGCTCCACGTATACAGGATGCCAAGCGCCAAGTTGATGCCAAGCCGGCAAAGGTGACGCTCCAGCCGTGGCTTGCCGACGGCTGGACGGCATCCAAACTGCTTTCGCTCATGCTGATTCTCCGCTCTCGGCTAAATGAATGATAGCGATTCCAATCCCCATCCAGCCACTGAACGTACCTGCCAGGCCCCCTCCTATTCAGAATATTGATCAGGCTCCCTTCCATTTTGCCGGGGGCAAGGGGCGATCGAGCGGGCCTGGGATCGATTCGAATGGTGTCTATCCACCCGTCGTACCAGCGGCTTTGATCCGCGCCGCGAGTTGGTCGTGCTTTCATCCGTTCTGCTCAGCCAGTAAACTGATTGGCTCGACTGAACGGCTTGACCGTTGTTTCACAACATCTTGACGCTTGTTGGGAGGCATTGATGGAAACGCGCAATGTACGGACCGGTCTGGTTCTCTTCGGGTTTTATCTGATCCTCTACTGCGGATTCGTGCTGGTTAACGCGTTCGCCCCGGAGATGATGGAAAAGACCCCGTTGTCGGGCTCGCTATCGGGAATCAATCTCGCGATTCTTTACGGCATCGGTCTGATTCTGGCGGCGCTGGTGTTATCGCTTCTCTACGGCTATCTGTGCAGGTCGGCTCAGGAGTAGCCGCGCAACAAGGGAGGCGAATAGATGATCTACGAGGCGTCCTACCAAGCGGTCGCGTTTTTTTTCCTGTTTGTCGGAATCACGCTTGGGCTGAGTTTCTACCTGGGAAGCCGGGCGAAGTCGTCCAAAGGATATTTTGCGGCACACGGGCAGATTCCTTGGTTCGTCAACGGAATCGCGTTTGCCGGCGACTATCTTTCCGCGGCGTCGTTCTTGGGGATCTGCGGGATGATCGCCTTCTACGGGTACGACGGGTTTCTCTACTCGATCGGATATCTGGCGGGCTGGATCGTCGCGTTGTTTGTCGTCGCCGAACCGATGAAGCGACTGGGCAAGTTCACTTTTGCCGATGCCCTGGACGCCCGCTTCCAATCGCGCGGCATCAAACTGGCCGCGGGCGTCAGTACCCTGGCGGTGAGCGTGTTCTATCTCATCCCGCAAATGGTTGGCGCCGGAGTTCTGATCCAGCCGCTGCTGGGATTTCCGCACTGGGCAGGTGTTCTGCTGGTTGGTGCCACCGTGATCCTGATCGTGGTTTTGGCCGGCATGGTCTCGACCACGTGGGTCCAGTTCCTCAAGGGCTCTCTGCTGGTGATCTTCAGCGCAATTCTAACCGTCATGATCCTTTTCCGCGGCTTCCAAACGCAAGACGGCGGCGGCGACGGGTATGAACTTGGGAGTCTTGGTCCGGTCAGCAAAAACGACCTCGTGGCTGAACTGAAACGGTTGCCGGAACTGAATAACCCGACTGTCGAGGAACTCGAAGGGGGAGAAAACGACGTTCGATTGGTGCGCATTCGCGATGAGGGAGCCGACGTGGCCACGATCTGGAGCGTTCAAGAAACGGACGGATCGGATCAGGTCACGCTGCTGGAAGCCCAAACTCTCACCAAGACGGCTAGAGGCATGCGGCTCGTCAACGGCCGGCCCAAGGGAACAAAAAAGGGTGAGCCGGAACTGCACCCGGTCGGCCACATCAGCAGGCTGCCCGGCGGTAAGACGCAGACCGGTCCGCTCGGCCCGCTGTCGTTTTTCAGTACGCTGCAAGAGAGCGAGGTGGTCTTGTGGGGCAGCCGAAAACTCAAAGAGGCCGATGAAGAGACCGACGGATCCGAAACGACGGTTTACTATCAGAAGCCGACCCGCGGCAGTCACGTTCTCCGCCCGGGCGAGCATCCCCGATTCAGCGGGATTCGCAGCGAACTGTTCCTGGATAAGTTGAATTTTCTCTCCCTGATGCTGGCGTTGTTCTGCGGAACGGCGTCGTTGCCTCACATTCTGATCCGCTACTACACGGTCAAGGACGAAGCCAGCGCTCGCAAGAGCACGATCGTGGGCATCGGCAGCATCGGCTTCTTCTACATCCTGACGCTGTACATGGGCCTGGGCGCGATGACCAGCGGATCCATGGACGTCACCAACAGCAACATGGCGGCGCCGCTGTTGGCCCTGAGCTTCGACAAATGGCTCTTTGCCGTCATCTCGGCCATCGCCTTTACGACCGTGTTGGGCACGGTCAGCGGCTTGATCCTGGCCTCCGCCGGTGCGGTGATCCACGACCTGATGTCCGGCTTCCTGCAAATCGAGATGAACGACCACAACAAAGTGCGGTTGGCGAAAATCGCGTCGGTCGCCGTGGGAGCACTGGCCATCGTGCTGGGGATTCTGTTCGCCAACCTGAACGTCAGCTACCTGGTCGGCTGGGCGTTCAGCGTGGCTGCGTCGGCAAACCTGCCGTCGCTGGTGATGCTGCTCTTCTGGAAAGGCACCACGCGGGCGGGAGTGATCGCCGCGATCGTCGTCGGCATGACGAGTTCGCTGGCGTGGATCCTGCTCAGCGCCGACACCTTCACCAAGGTCTACGGACTGCGGGCCGAGGACGCCGTCGTGCCTTTCACCCAGCCCGGCATCGTCACGATCCCGCTCGGCTTCCTCACACTTGTTGTCGTCTCCCTGATGACTCGCAAGCGACTCCCCGAGCCGTAGGCCACACGCTGGTTGCCCGGGCCTTTTGACTTTTTCTTCAGTCTGGGATAAGCCAAGATGTCAGTCATGGCTATCACAGAGCAGATCCCGCCGACCGAGCAACTGCTCCGGACGCCGGGTCAGGGACGGTGTGAATTGCTCTGCGGAGAACTGATCATGATGGCACCGGCGGGTTTTGAGCACGGGAATGATAGCGATTCCAATCCCCATCCAGCCACCGAACCTACCGGACCGGCCCCCTCATGTCAAAACCCCACTGGAGATCGACATCTCGTAGCGTCAAGGGGCGACCTAGGCGTCTTATGAACGTTCGTTGGCGGTCTCGGTCGATGCGGGTCCCGTTGACCTGGTAAATGGTGCCGCTACTTTCGGACAGTTTGTCGACGTTCTGGCCGATCCTACTGCCCTCTGGTTCGTGAACAGGACGTCGATGACAATGCTACAGGATCAGATGCTGAAGTTCCCGTCTGAATGAATCGAAAGGAAATCGTGATCATGGATCGCCAACTCGGTACACGCCTTCCCGTGAATTGGGGTCTCCCTCTCTGCGTAGCGGCCGTCGTGCTGGCCCAAGATCAGGCGTTTTCTCGATGACGACTCCGAGCAGGAAATAGCCAGAATTGCTGTAGCGGTGCTTCTCGCCGAACTAAGATCAGGTGTCGCCGGAGATTCTCTTTGCCCATCCAAGCAGAATCAAGTCGCAACCTTCGAAAAAACCGTTAATGCAAGCGCCGATGAATCCGCCGGCAATGAGCCAACCGAGCGAGAATGATGCGCCACCGAAATAGCCGGACGGAATCCAGACCAGGAACACGACGAGGTACCCAATCGCGAACTTCAGGATCAGGTCAATCGACCAGATAATTGTCGCGAGAAGAATTCGCATGAGTTTCTTCTTGGAACTCGATCGCCCAACGGCATGGATGCCGCAACTCAGCGGCCACACATTGTTGGGCGGCACGACGTCATGAGTGGATGTCGGTCTGTACGATATACGTTAGGTACTGCGGCTCGTAGCGTGCGCCGTCGAGCCAAAGCCATGTGTTTGTGGCCTGCGTTACCGGAATGAGCGCAATCTCAAGATCACCACCGGAAACGGAATGCAACCAATCGAGTTCCGCATCGAACGGGCCAGTGCCGTCGTCGTAAGGAAGTGCCGCGATGTGTTCACGGAGAGCATCCGTTGGAGATGCGGCCGCGTGTTGGGTGATGTGGATCGAGTCGCGGATGTTCGTGATGCATGTAAATGTGAGCGTCATCGCAATTGATCTGTGCCGCCCAACACATATTTTGTCTGACATCCCTGTCGCAAAAACACGTTAGCTCTTCTAGCTTGAACTCAATATTACTGCTTGCGGTGGGCTGGAACAAGTCTTCAGCCGCTTTCGCTGATCTGCCCCTTCAGATCGAGGCGTGGATGCACCGCTACCTGCGTCGACCGCGCACGCCAACAGATGGGGAGGGACACAGTAGAGGCCAACTGGCTCGGCTGAGTCAGTTGATCAGCGCCAGGAACCGACGGCCGATGTGCCGCTGTAGCGTTTCGTAGAACTCCGGCGATTCGATGCGCTGCCGTTGGCTTGAGGACAGCACGCTCAACGGTTCTTCCCATGCTTCGGTGGGCGGGACCTCTAACGTGATCCAACCCGGACGAGCTTCCTGCACCACGACGCCCGGCAACCGAACCGGTTGCTGGTTGTTGACGATCACTATCGTCACGTCCGATGTTGGTACGCGGGTCGCAAGCGGCGGACGGAGCTGTACCTCCAGCCGCATGCGGCCGAGTACGATGATGCGTGCCTTCTGTTGCATCAACTTCCGCGCTCTCCAGGGATTGACACTCCGGAACACCCTTACTTTTCCTTCAGCTTGGCGATGAAGAATGCCACCGGGTTGCCGTATTTCCGGGCCGGTTTTCTGTCGTAGGCCAGGTAGTTCTCCACGCCCACTTCGTCGAGGCGCCGTTTGAGGCCGACGCCGAAGAGTGGTGAGTGGGTCTTCCAGCCTCTTTCTCCAGACGCTTCCTCGATGCCGCGCCCGCCGTAGTTCTGGAAGATGGGCGGGTCGTCGCTGTCGGGGTCGGCCAAATCGTCGTGTAAGGCCAGCCACAGCGTGGTTGCGCCCCCAGCGGAACCTCCCGTCGCCCCGATGCGCTGCTTGTCAATGTTCAGCTCTTCCGCTTTGGATCGCAAGAACTGCAACGCCCTCGCGGCGTCCGTCAGGCACGCTTCCACTGGCGGTTCCACTCCGTCGGCTTCCGCCTGGCTCACGAAGCGGTAGTTGATCGAGGCCACGGAGATGCCGGCGCCCAGCAGCCCGTTGAAGGAGATCTGGGCGGCGCTCTTATCGAGTGCGCCCCAGCCGCCGCCGTGGATGTTCAGCACCAGCGGGGTCGGCTGGTCGGACTTGGCCTTGTAGAAGTTGATGGAGTGCCGGAAGTGCGGCCCGTATTTCATCTCGCGGATGTCCGGCACCGGGTCGATCGTGACCTCGTACTCGGTGCGCTCCACGCGGCAGGTGACCGTTTCGTTGGCGAAAACGTGAACCCGTCTTCCGTGTCTGCGATCGAGTGGCACGGGAAGCGAATCTCGTCCGCGTACAGTTTGTCGGGCCAGCGATGCCAGAAGCCCTGGTTTCCCTGTTCACCAGCCGTCCAGACCGGCGTCTCCCCGGCCGAAGCCACTCCGCCGGCTACCGTCAGCGCCAAGACACAAAGCGTGATTATCGTGACTGATTTCATGCGTGTGTTCCGATGCGTGGAGTGTTGGCGGGTTATAGATTGGGGGTTATAAATTGAGGGAGTTCAGATCAACGGACTATCGCTGGCGACGGACTTGGGGGGCTGACAATCCTCTCCTAAACTCTTCATCTCTTTTCCCAATCTATAACCCTTAATCTATAACCCGCTAACATTCCATGATGCCAGGCAAGAAAATTACCCCGCGAAGAAGGAACGTCCGATGAGAAGTAACGGTTTCCGATCGCTCCCCCCCACCATCTTGACCGCGATCGCCGTCGGAACGGTGGCAACGCTCGCCGTCTTCCAAGCGCCGGCTGACGACGTGCTTCCCATCATCCCGGGTGCCCACCGCGGCTTCGGCATGGAGACGCCCGCCGGCAGCGGCCGGCATTTGGATGCCCCAGAGACACGCGTAATCAAGGTAACGAATCTGAACCCCGAAGGCCCCGGCTCGCTTCGCGAAGCGCTCGAGGCCGAGGGGCCGCGCGTGGTGGTGTTCGAAGTGTCGGGGAATATCGATTTCACGCCGTTAGGTCACATTAGCATTCGTCATCCACATCTTACGGTGGCCGGCCAGACGGCGCCTTCGCCGGGCATCACCCTGAAAGCGTGCGAGTTGAACGTGCGAACGCACGACGTGCTGATTCAGCATCTTCGCATTCGTGTTGGCGATTTGCGGGATCCGACGCGTCCTGCAGTCGATCCGAAAAGTGGGTGGAGCCAGTGGGGCGAGCGCGACAATATGAAGGTCGGCGGCGAACGAGTCGTCATCGATCATTGCTCGTTCAGTTGGGCGACCGACGAAAATGTGCAATCACGGGCACGAAACGTGACGTTCCGCCAAAACGTCTTCAGCGAATGCCTGAACAGCCCCAAGCATCACAAGGGTGGTCACTCGAAGGGCTTGCTGATCCTCGATCAGAGCCCTCCGGATCGCGTCATCCCTGAAAGCGATCGGGAGTCGCGGAACGTCGCCATCATCGGGAACCTGTTTGCTCACAACGCCGACCGCAATCCCATGGCCAGCGGCGGTGCAACCTTGGCCATCGTGAACAACTACGTCTATGACGCCTGTGCGCGGCCCGGATGCGGAATGACACTGGTCAATCCTCCCCCTCGCGGGAGTCGAGGTGGTCCGATAACAGCAACTGTGGTCGGGAACTGCTTCGACAAGGTGCCCGCCCCCATTCGGCTCATCGCAACGGGTACGGAAGACGGAAAGGTCTTCTTCGAGGATCTTCTCCGCAGCTACACCAAGGCAGAATTCCGCCAGCATGAAGCGTTGATCAGGAAAACCGTGGACGAACGGCAATTCGAAGACTATCTGGCTGGGCAGCAGAAAACGAGTTCGGATGAGAAGGAACTGATCAACGAACACATGGAAGATCCGTGGAGAGCATCCCATATGCTTATGTTCAACCTTTGGATGGACCGGAGAATCTACCCGGAGAAGTCCAAGGCCACTGCGCCGCCGGTGGTCGTGCAGGGGCTGAAGATCAAGCCGGTCGAGGAGGTCGGCGATTGGGTCTTGGCCAACGCTGGCGCCCGGCCGGCGGACCGTGATCCGGTCGACGCTCGCGTCGTCGGGCAGGTCCGCACGCGCACCGGTAGTATCCCCGTCAGCCAAGACGACGTCGGCGGCTGGCCCGAGCTGGCCGAGAACCGTCGCGAGCTTGCGATTCCCGACAATCCCAACGGCGACGACGATGGCGACGGCTACACGAATCTCGAAGAGTGGCTGCACGGGTACGCTGCAGAGGTCGAGGAGACCACACAATAAGGACCGTTCGAGATACAACTGTTGTAGCCGAAGTGGCAACACTTCGGGCGGAAGCGGCGAATCCCCAAGTCTTGCGACTCCGGCTACACTCGAATCGGACAGCTATTTCTCGAATGATGCCGACGCGGGATCGACGATGTGAGAATCACGATATACCGCGGCCGGTTTGAAATGTCCGCTGGAGTACAGCCTTTAGGCTGCGAAGGACAGGCTAAAGCCTGGACTCCAACAACCGGCCGCGCCATAGCGAGGAGGACAAGGAGATGACCGGAATGAGGCGACGTGAGTTCTGCTCGGCACTCGGTTTGGCAACCGTTGCTTCTCTGGCAAAAGCGGGGAATCCAGGCTCTCTAGAAGCCGAGTCCGATTCGACGGTGTCCCCGCAGCCGACGAACGGTCCACCCGCAGCGGTTCCGCCAAAGAAGAAGCTGCTGTTTTTCGATCTGTGGAAGCTGGACTACTGGGACAACGTTGAACTTGTCCAGGGAACGCCGGAATTCGTTCCCGAAGCCTCGTATGTGGACAACTGCATGCCGGAGAAGGGCGCCGGCAAGCCAAGTGTGTTCTTCGACTGTGACGCTGGTGTCTGGCGGATGCTGTACAACATCGCTTGGAGCCCCATTCGACTGATGACGGCCGTCAGCGATGACGGCGTCCATTGGAAGCCCGACCCACATCCGGAAATCGAGATTCCCGATGACGCGGCAGGAGGGAAGAAAGCCGATCACCATGTCTTCACCTTGCCGGACGCTGCCGCAGGCGGTCTGTATGTCGATCCGGTCGCCAAGGACGGGTTTCCCTTCAAGATGTATGCTCAGCAAGGAGGCAAGTCTGTCTACCAACGGGCGTTGGCCGACAGTGGCCACCCGTGGCACAAGATCGCCAAAACGGAGGGCGTGAAGCGATATTTCCACGACGAGTTGATGCTGGTCTCGCGAGATGGTCTGAACTGGCAAACGAAGCACGACTACTGTTGGTCGCGATCCGACTGGCATCCGGAACCGCCGTATTTCGGCTTCTACAATGAACGCCTTGGCCGACATTGCATGATCGTGCGCCCCGGTTGGGGAGATCGCCGCGTTTGTATGCAGACCACGTTGGATTTCCGCGATTGGACCGAGCCGGAACTGCTGTTTCAGATGGACCCGCTGGATACCGCGTCCCTCGGCTTCTACACGATGCCCGCTATCCCGTACGGACATCTCTTTGTGGGCCTGCTTTGGGTGTTCCACAATTCGTCCAGCCGCCCGGTGAGCAGTTTCAATCAGTTTTTCGGGCCGATGGATGCGGAGTTGACGTACAGTTACGACGGCGTACGTTTCACCCGCGGACAACGCAAGCCATTCTTGCCGCTCAATCCGTTCCCGGAACATGGATGCACCCAATTGCGTCCCTACTGCCTAGTCGAGCACGACCACGAAATTCGAATCTACTCCGGCGCCTCGCGCGCCTCGCACGGCCGGGAGCGCGCCCTTAACAGACAGGGGCACACCGCCCAGGCAATCACCATGCACCGTTTGCGCGAAGACGGTTTCATGTATCTCCGGCCCCGAGGTGACTGGGGACGAGTGCAAACCAAGCCGCTTGCTGTGTGGTCTTCGGAAATCACCTTAAACGCGTCGGCTCCCTTCGGCGAGGTGCGATATCAGATCACCGACGAGCGAAGTCAACCGGTGGAAGGTTTCACATTCGATGACTGCGTGCCGTTCCAAGGCGAAGATCAGTTTGATCGGAAGCTGCGCTGGAAGGCAGCGGACACGAGCGATCTGACCGGCAAGGTGATTCGAATGGAATTGGAGTTCCAAAGCGCAAACATCTACTCGCTAACCGCCGCCTATCACTTCCTTGATGCCCAAGACCAATGGATGCTGAAGGAAGGCAAGCAGATCGACACCTCTCGATTCGACTATTGAGTCGTCCGCACGCCTGCCTTCTGGGAAACGAAGTGAAGCTAGCGAAACAGGGGCAACTATTCGGCGCTGAAGATTGTGTTGACGTTGTATTCCGGATCCAACATCGGCTTGCGGTTGAACGGTCCAACCACGAGAATCCAGGAAGAATCGAAGATGCGTTTCGTATTGGACGCGGAACACAGAAGTTGGTAGTCGAAGTACAAGGAAGCGACTGGGGGCAGATCATGCGTTTTTTACTTTTTTCGTGCGCGGTTTTTGCGCTAGCACTTTCGGCGTCGGCTGCCGACAACCCATGTACCAACGGTTCTTTCGAGGACGTCACGCCCGGCGGGTTTCCGGTTGATTGGGGGCCGGTCGGCAAGGACGTCACAGTCGTGGACGATGCCCACACTGGCGAGCGCGCCCTGCGGTTGGCACGTTCGGCCGACACGCCCACTCGCGAAACAGGCATCAATCGGGCTTGCGGCGCCAACGCCGAAGACGGCGGCGCAATGCTCAAGCCTCTCCGAGGCGGCATCGACTTCTGGTACAAGGCCGTCTCGGCGGAGAACGCTCAACTGTGCGTATATGCGATTCCCATGAACGAAGAGCCGCGTGAGGGTACGGGGGCGCAGCGAGCCACATTCGTCGTGCCGGCCCCACACATCGGCGATGGCCAGTGGCATCATGGACGGCTGAAGTACGACTTCACGGACAACGCCAAAGTCCGCTGGGTACATTTTGCTGCGCGAATAGTTGGCACGGCCGGCGAGTTGTTGCTGGACGACGTCTCATACGTTGACCGCGTGGGCGTGGTTCTACGTGTGGGAGCGATTCGGCTGGAAGAGGACGCGAATCGCCCAGGCGAACGTTGCGTTGTGCGAGCCAAGATCGAAAACGCTGGCGATGCGAATGCCGACGACGTGCAAGCGTCCATCGAGTTGCCCGACGGACTGAAGGCGGAAAACGCGACTGTATCACTTGGTGGTCTCGCTCCCGATGACGCGATACGCGCGACGTGGATTGTAAACGGCGCTCGTAAGACAGCGCAATCGTGGACGGTGGTCGCCAAGGCGGGTGAAGTGGAATCGAGCGAGTCGTTCGATTTGGCTCCGGCTTTTGCCATCCGCAGTTTTGGCCCCGTAACGCCGGTGTCCGCCGTCGGGCCGCTGACAAGGATCGAGTGTATCTTGGAAAACACGGGCAATGTCTTCGTGAAGAAGCCCTCCAGCGAATTCCTGCTGGGCAAGACGACGCTTGCGAAGACCGTCGACCAGATTCCACCCGGCCAGTCAGTGGTGCTTAGCGCCGACTTCCAACCATCCGCACAGTCCCCCGACGCGAAGGTTTCCGTACGCGCCAAAGCGGAGAACACAGACGGGGAACTGACGGCAGAGAGCAGTCTGGTCGTGGGGGCACTGGTCGACACACCGACAACACCAGGTCGTCCGTTGGCTGAGGTAACGGATGACTATGCCATCTTGGCCAACGAGTACGTGAGCCTGGTCTTCCGCGGGAACGAGTTCGGTGCGGGCCCCGCCGAATTGTCCGTCGCGACTGGAGGTAAATGGCAAACGGTGGCGTGGCTGCCACACCTTTGCCGCGTGGTTTATCGCGACGCAGCCGGTAAGCGTATCGAACGGTCCGTCTTTTCGGATCAACAGTTGAAGGCTACGCCTGGGAATCCGGGGCTTCTGCAGATTCAATGGACCGAACAGGATGACGATGGGGCCACATGGAACGGCAGCGTCAGATTCGAACTCGCATCGAGGTCGCACAACATCACCGCACGCTATGAACTCAGTTGTGACAAGCCGCGCGATCTGCTGGCCTTTGACGGGCCCATGCTTTATGTGCTCGATCGCGACGAAGCCGTATTTCCCGGACTGGAATGGCTGGTCGGCGACGAAGTCTCCTCCGATTCGCTGGACATCGCCGAGGATCATCCGGATCGGATGCGCTACGTGGTTCATTCGAACAAGATCACGATTCCCGCTATTGGCATCCATTCGGCGTCCGGCACGGTTGGACTCCTTTGGGACGTTCATCAACGGTGGGATGGCGGGCGCGATCGGCCATCGGCGGTGTTTGCTTCACCCGATCGCTTCGGCAACCAACGGGCGCACCTGGCCGGTCTGTCTCTGCCGACAGTCCCCGAGTTTGTCGAGGAGAATTCGCGCGAAGCCGCGAAGCCCTATCCGATGAAGCCCGGCCAGCCGCTTCGGTTGGAGGCCACGATCTTTGCCGACGCCCGAGCCGACTCGCCGCTGGCCGCCATCGACGCATGGTTCGAGAAACATGGCTTTCCCAAGCCGGCTCCATTGCCTCGCGGGTCTTACGAGCACGAGATCGAGTTTTCGATGCAAGCCTACTTGAAATCGCTCTGGCTACCGGACGCTCAAGAGTGGTGGCTAACCAAGGGAAACGCGATGATGTCCAAAACGGGGCGGCCGCTCAGCTACATCGCCGACTTGCTCGTTGGCGGACTACTGAGTCCTAGTGAGACAGTCGCCAGGCAATGTCGCGATCGGGCCGAAGACGTGATCGGGCTGGTCGGCTGTGGACCGCGTTTGGATTCTGCACGCTTCGGACGCCGCGCTGATCTGGCGTACGCCAATCCGGGCCACGCGGCCGGATTGGTGCATTCGCGCGACGAGCGAGGCGCGTGGCGCTTCGACGCGGACCTCCAGCCGAAAGACGGGCCTTTCGAAGGCCGCGACTACTACGAACTCGGACCGGACAACGCCGTCGAGCTAGGCACGTGTGCTCGCAGAGCTTTCGAGGTCCTGCGCTACGCCCGCATAGCCGGCGACCGGGAGGCGTTCGAGCTGATGCAGCCGACGCTGACGTTAATGGAAACGTTTCGCGTTCCGCGAGCCGCCCAGGTCTGGGAGGTGCCGGTGCACACGCCCGATGTGTTGGCTGCGGCCGATGCCGTGGATGCGTACATCGAAGCATATCGTTTCAGCCGCAACAGGCGATGGCTGCAAGACGCGGTGACGTGGGCCGACCGAGGGCTGCCGTTCATCTACATGTGGGATGATCCCGAGAAACCATTTTTGCTCGGCGCCAGCATCCCAGTTTTCGGAGCAACGTGGCATCGCGGCTCGTGGTTCGGCCGACCCGTTCAATGGAACGGTTTGCGCTTTGCCGTGGCATTGCTGAAGCTGGCCGAGTACGACGACAGCAAGCCATGGCGACAGATTGCCGAGACGGTGATCCGAAGCGCCATCCATCAACAGGAGCCATCGGGCGAGGACGTTGCCCTGTGGCCGGACGCCATCAGCGCAATCGACAGCAGCAAGTCAGCGTGGATTTTTGGCCCGCAAATGATCATCGACGGCGTATTGAGGCTCACCGGCCGAGATCCGGACCCGACTACGGTGATCGTGGGCCAAGGACGCGAACGCATCCATATTACCGCTGCTGCGCCGATTCCTCGTGTGGGTCGCCAGGGCAATTCCCTGGTGTTCGACGTGTCCTATCGCAAGGGAGAACAAGGCGTCGTGTTGGTGTCGAATATCGGGCGGCCGGAAGCCGTGCAGTTTGACGGCGTTCCAATTCCCGAGCGTGCCCTCATCGAACGCGAGAAGGAACCATGCTGGCGCTACGACGCGGGCAACGCCTTTCTGTCGGTCCGCGTACCCAGGGACGGCGTATCGACGATTCGCGCGGACCGCGCCCCGTTCCGCGAGGTGCGTCGACTGCCGTGGTTGGCCAATGAGCTTCGGTTCGAGTTCGACCAGACGCGCGACGGATGGCTGCCGGCGAACGACATCGACGACCTGCTGCATCGCGGTCTGCACTTGGTGGGCAGGATCGCCGGCCCCGACCCATATCTGATTCGCAGTCCGGTCCGTGTCGAAGGGGACGCGTACCCGCTGCTGCGTCTGAAGATGAGACTCACCGCGGGAACAAGCGGGCAGTTCTTCTGGGCGACCGAGTCGTCACCCCAGTTTGACGAGGAGAAGACGATTCGATTCTCCGTCATCCCGGACAACCAGTTTCACGAGTACCGCCTGGAACTGAGTCGCAACCCCATGTGGGCAGGCCAGGTCATCACGGCAATTCGGCTCGATCCAACCGGCGGCGTGAACTCCGGCGAGTTCGCCATCGACTACTTCCGCGGTGACAGACCCTAGCTCGGGTCGCGTGCCCGGAAGCCAGATCAGTCGATCGGGATCTGCGTGCCCGGTATCCGTTCACGGGCCAATCCGTTCGGCACTCGTGCGGCGTGTCACGACCATTTCTTGTCAAAATGTCCGCGAAGTCTACGATGTGGCCAAGCCGCATCCGAACAAGAGTTTATCACGACGAACGCTTGACACGTTTTTGATAGGAGCCTCAGAATAGCGGTCCGATATTGGTCTGTTGTTCGCCTTGGCCTTCAGATATGAACGAAGACACGCAGAAACCGGCTGGGATCCTTGGGCGCGATATCCGCCGAACGAATGCTCCTTTGTTCGTCCGAAAGATCCCCCTGCGGCTCGTCTCCGTCTTTTCCGGCAATCTGGCCACGTGTCTGTCGGCGGGGGTCGCTATCCCTACGGCGTTGCGCACGGCTGCGCGTACGTTTTCGAACGTCGAATTGAAGACCCTGATCGAAGATGCTGCCGATCGGGCGGAGACGGGCACGGCGTTTTCCGAGGCGATCGAACCCCTTCGGCGGCGTTTGCCGAAGTATTTTCTGCCCGCTGTACAGTGCGGTGAGCAAAGTGGCAGGCTGGACGAGACGTTGCGATACCTGGAACGCCACTGTGCCATGCTGGCCGAACCGGAACGCAAGATACGGAACACCTGGCTCGTTCCGCTGGTGATCTTTGCGCTCGGCTGGATTGTGGGCCTGCTCGTCCGTTTTCTGTTTTCGCCGGCGAGCGCCCTCTTGGCGTACGTGGTCCGTGCCGTGTTCACCTACGGGGGGATTGTGGTGCTGGGCCTGTTTGTCTACTCCACGCCGCAAGGACGTATGCTGGTGGATCGTCTCAAGCTGCACGTCCCCTTGTTCGGGTCAGTTGCGCGGGACTTGGCGATCAATCGTTTCTTCCACGTCTTCAATCTGCTGTACGCTACCGGCGGAAAGAGAGTCGAAGAAATGATCGAGATGGCCTGCCAGACCGTCGCGAATGCCGCGGTAAGGCGCGACCTGATGGCAGCGGCCACTGTGATCACGGAAGGCGGCTCGATCAGTGACGGCTTCGCCAAGCCTGAAATGATCGACCAGGAGCACAAGGA
>CAZURK010000069.1:44730-56525 GCA_964623055.1 uncultured Pirellulaceae bacterium | reverse complement strand
CAACGATTTCTACAATCATTTACGGAGACAATGGTGGCACTATGAGCAGACGGCTTCTTCAATCGCAGAGCTTCTCGCCAGAATGTCGGTCGATCCAGACTCACGGCCAACGAGTGATCGCCCGATCTACGTTCACGATTGTTGCTGTGGTACCGGACGCATGCTGCTTGCTGCTTCTGACGTGAACCCGCATGTTGAACTCGTCGGCCAAGACATAGACTCGCGTCGTGCCAAGATCACCGCGATCAACATGGGGCTCAGAGGCAGGTACGGGTGGGTCGTGTGCGGCAACGCTCTCTCCGGAGAAAAGCAATTTGCTTATCGGATCGGCTCGTTCTTCCACGAAAGTCCAAACGGCCACCAGCGAGGCAGGTCGATGTGATCTCCGCAGGTTTCGAACGCATCTTTTCTTGTTGGGGTGGCGATCACCTCTGACCGCTGGACCAGCATGCAGGTACAAAGGGTGCCGCCTTTGCTGACGGGGTTGACCCAGTGGGATACTGTGGACCCAAGGTCGTACCACTGGCGGATCGTGTGCAGCAGCCCTCTTGCCTGCGAAGTCACTCCGGCGGCCAACGGGCACTAACGGGCCCTCTGGACCTCGACTCCTGCCGGGGCTTGGCGACGAAGTTCCTCGAACTGTTTCGTGTTGAATCGTTGAATCGATTCGTTTGCACCTTGCAGGTTCTTCATATAGTCGGCAGGTGCAGCAGCAGGGTCCTCGGGGGTCTCGGGGCGTGCCGACTCGTCGGGCGCGGCGCCCAGCCAGATCTGGCCGCGGTAAAACGCATAACGCGACTCGCCCACCCTTGCGATCACGGTTGCACTGCCGCGCAGACCATCGGCGACGAAGATGCCGCGGAGGTCCGTCTGGCCGCTCTTGAATGCTGTGTCGGCACTACCGATGGCTTTCACGTGCACTTCCGGCACGTATTGGTTCTGGACCGTATCGATCACGTTGGCTCGGACGCGCCCGCTGACCGTGTCCTCCTGCACTTTGATTTTCAGCGGGGTGATCAGCACGACGGCGCTGGTGAACAGATCGTCGCCGCGGCAGATCACGAGGTAGGCCGCCTCGTCTTTCAGCGGCAGCTCGACGATCGTCTCCTTGTCCACGTAGTCGCGTCCGTCACCGAGATTCAACTGCAGTTCTGCCTCGGGCTTGATACCCGAAAGCTGGACCTTGGTGATACCGGAAAGATTCTTCTCGCGCAGGTACAGCTTCATCAGGTCCACCTTGTAGACCTGAATCGCGGTGTCCTTGATGTTGCGGTGCTGCAGTTTCAGCTTCACTGGCTCGGCCGGCTTGTACAGGTTCACCTCTTCCAGTTCGATCCGCTGCTCTTCGAAGTACCCAACGGCTTCTTTGGCATCGGGGTATACGGTCTCGACCGTGCGATACCACTGGATGGCATCTGCCGGACGGCCTTGGGCATGGTAGATTTGTGCCAGGATGTACCGGGCGAAATCACGGTCCTTGCTGTCGCCGTCGGCGACCACGCGGGCCGCGGCGAGTGCTTTGGCGTAATCGCGCAGCCAGAAGTGCCCCAGGGCCGCCATATACTGGAAGCTGCTGTGGAACTCGCTGCCGGTGTAACGCTCCTGCGCCACCTGCGACAGCAAAACCACGCTGGTGTGGCTCTTCAGCTCCAGCAGGGCGTTGGCCATGCTGAACGCAGCGTCGTCGGCCAGCGGGCTGTCGGGATATAGCGTCAGGAACGATCGCAGCATGCCGATCGTCTGCCGCAGCATGTCGATCTTGTTTGGCACGCGCCCGGCCGAAACCGCCGTACTGCCGCGCCGCAGGGCCAGCCGCCGTTCGTCTTTGGCGATCTCGTGCGCCTTGGGTGCCCGTTCGTACAACAACTGCGAGAGCGCGAAGTAGGACGACACGACTTCTGGCGTATCGGGATATTCGCGCCACAGGTCTTCCTGGAAGTCGATTGAGGCCAGGAACTGACCCTCGTCCTGCAGCACGGCCGAGACGTTCGAGTCGTTGATGTAGCTGGCGTCGATCGTGGCCCGGAACACGAACCAGGCCCGTTCGAACTCGCCGATATCCCGGTAGGCCCGGCCGACCACGAGGATGCGGTCGAACGGAATGACCAAGTCCGGATGCCGTTCACGGAGGATTTCGAACATACGCACGATCTGGCGGGCATCGTAGAAACCTTCGGTGGTGTGGATCCACAGCAGCATCCGCGCCACGTCACGCTCGTTGTAATTCTTGTCCTGCTTGTGCAGTTCGGCCAGGTACCTCAGCGCCTCGGCGTACAGGCCGTCGTCGAACAACGCTTTGCCCATGCGGAAACGTTCGGGCGCGTTCCAGACGTACGGGTCGCTGGAAGCCGCACCCGGAGCCAGCACGTTCAACTCCGCGGCCGGTCCGACGCGCATCCACGACGGCCTCGTCGCGTCGCGTGCCACGGCGGGCAGGACACGGTAGCTGCCCGTGCTGTAGCCCACAAGCTCGTAATCGACGCCGTAGATCCGATTGCCTGGCGGGAAGTACATCGTGATCTTGGTCGGCGTTGCTTCGTAATGCGAGAAACGGCCTTTCACCGAGCCTTCGACCAACACCGCGCCGGCGGGCAGATACTCTTCCAGCACGCGGTACGCACGGACCTCGTTCGAATCGCCGCTGTCGTGCATTTCCAGGTGCACCTTGATCCGCTGGCCGATCTCGACGTTGCGGACCGGTGAGGTACTGGAGGCGCCCAGCGGCCGGCCTCGGTATTCCAAGTCGGCATGGTAGTACTTGCGCTGGCGATTGTAGTAGTGCGGCCTTCCTTCGCCGAAATCCTTCAACTGGGCGGAGAAGCCGCGGATTGTCGCGGCGTAGGCATACTCGCCTCGCCCGTTCATGCGGAAGTCCACGCGATTGCGGCCGTCCGCGAGCAACTCGGCCGGCACGGCCAGTAGCACGCTGGGCTGATCGCCTTGCACTTCGATGGTCTCCAGCGGCTTATTATTCACCAGCACCTCCAAGCGGTATTGGCTGGTCGAGAACTTAGCCTTACCGAACCAGGCGGCCAGCGCCGCCACGGCCGATCCGTGGGACTTGCCCGAGCCGAAACCGTAACAGCCGTAACGGTCCAGCAGGTACTGGGCGGCCGGCGATGCCTTGGACGATTGCGGCGCGGCTCGCACCAGAGCCAGCAGGGTTACGGCCGTCGTCTCGATGTCGTCGCTGAGCCACGGCTGCGAGGGCGAGCCGCCCCAGTTGGCCAGTTGCCGGCCTTCGACCACTGGCGACTGGGCCTTGCTCTCCAGCACGTCCAGCACTTCCTTGGCGATTTCCGGGCGGCTGAGATTAGCCAGGGCCAGCGCCGTGTAGGCCAACGCGGGCGAACTGAGCGTGTTGCGTTCGCGGTACAAGCGATTGACGTTGGCGAAGTCGGCCGCCTGGGCGGTCGACAGCGCGTGCAGCACGACCGCCTTGCCATCGTTGTCGTTGGCCGACAGCTTGGCCATCATGCCTTGGAGGTACACGCGGGCCTTGTTGTACGTGTCGTCATGAACCGTCACGCCCTGTTGCCGGGCACACGACAGTGCCCAGAAGCTCATCGCGGAAGCGGCCCAATCGGAATCCTTCGAGCGTCTCCAACGCCACCCGCCGTCTTTCTGCTGAGTGGATACGAGCGTCCCGGCAAGACACTGAGCCCGGTCCATCAGGCGGCGATAGGCGGCCTCGGGCGCCCGGACTGCTTTGGCATACTCGATGGCACTGGCCACCGCCAGCAGATCGGGCCCCGGCATCGAGGCCCAGCGCGGCGGCGGCATGAGCACGTCGCCGCGAGCCGACCAATGTGGGAGCGTCCTGCGGCCCAGCGCCATCTCGATCACATGCCGCTGCAGGGCCGGTGCAACGCTGACGGTCATCCAGCGACTCTTGTACTCCAAACCCTTCGGCAATTCGACGATTACCTGCGCATCGCCGCTGGCGGTGCCTCCGGCGTGGCCGGCGTACTCCAAGCCCCACGGACGGATCGGTAGGGTGCGGGCCATCGCGTCCGACAGGTCGCCCATCGTCGCGGATACCTCGACGCTGACTTGTGGCAGCGCCGGTACCTCGATTGCGTCGAATAGCAGTTCGGCGGCCGATTGAGACTGGACCGCCGCCGTCTTCGAGAATTCGACCAGTGGCTGTGCGTCGGAGCCTCGCAAACGGAGGGTCACTTTCGCCTCGCCCGCCATTTTCCCGAGGTTGTGCAGCCGGGCAAGGATTTGAACCTTATCACCCTCCTGGAGCATGGCCGGGCTCTTGATCTGGACGAAGAATTCCTTGCGGGTAATGACGTTGGCCGAGCCCTGTCCGACCAGCGTCTCGACGGTGCAGCCTCGGCTGACGATCCGCCATTGGGTGGTGGACTGAGGAAGCGGCACCGTCACGACGGCTTGCCCCTGTTCATCCGTCACGACGGCCGGTATCCAGAAGCCCGCTTCGGGCAGTTCCTGCCGCGGCTGGTCGGGCTGCCGGCCTGCGTCGAGTGCGTCCCGTTCCTTGATCAGCTTGCCAAGCGCCTCGCGAGCCCCCGCATCAAGGTCACCCACCGCAACGATATCCACGCTGTCGCCTGACGGAGCGCCCTCAGTAGATGGCTCCGGCATTGGATCCGGCATGTCCAAGGCAAAGTCTGCCTTGACTGCACCGCCGCCCGTCGGCCGACTGCCACGGCGACCACGTGCTCTCCAGACCGAAACATCCTCATCGAGGCTCATTTCTTCCCGTAGTTCGGTCAGTCTCCGGGCCTCGTCCGTTTCGCGTGCCAGCCGCTCGCCTTCCTCGATGAAAGCCTTGGGCACTTGGCGGGTGACGCCGGCATACGAGAACCCGCACGAGCTGCCCACGCGGAACTCAGCGTGTCGCCGGGCATCGGCCTGGAAGAACTCCAAGATGCTTGGCGTCGCGTCCGGGAAGATCGTCAACAGGGCTTCGTCCACGAGGGCCAGACTCAGTTCCGCCTTGACCGGCCGGTCGAGCTGATCCGTCACTTTGACCGACACCTTGGCTTCCTGGCCGGGCGCGTAGGTTTCCTTGTCGCTTTGCAGCGTAACCTTCAGTTCCCGCTGGACGGTGAAGCCTTTGCTCGCCGTGCGAAGTTCCCGGCGGTCGATGGCTGCTACCGCGATCGCGAAGTTCGGGAAGTGCTCGTGGCCGACCTGCAGTTGGACCGGGTTGAAACCCTTCTTCAGGCCGATCAGTCGATAGTCGATGATCTCCTCGCCTTCGAAAGTCACCAGCGCCAGCGGACCGTCCAATCGCGAGTGCAAGCGGACCGTCGCCTCGTGGCCTACCTTGAGCGTCGAGCTGTCGGCGAACAGCCGCAGTTTCACGGCATCCTCCGCATCGGAGACCGTCACAGTGGACTGGCCAGTCACGATCTGGTCGAAGCGGTCCTTGCCCGTGGCTCGCAACACGTACAGGCCGCCCCGGTCGAGGTCTAACTGCACAACGGCTTCGCCGGTAGTCGCATCGGTGGTGGCCTGCTTCTCCAGCACGGTCACTTCGCCCGCCGGCCCGGCCGCTTTGGCCCGGGGGCCCATGTGACCGGCAACCCACGGCATGCCGGCCAGCACGGGATCAGGTTTGACCGTCTGTCGCCGGAGCACGGTCAAATTCAATTCGGCCGCCAATGGTTTACCATCGGCGCCGATCGTCTTCAGCGTGACGTGGAAAGGCTGGGCCGCGAGCACCACCGGGTCGCTGGCTTGCACGTCGATGCCGTAGCCCAGCACGGCCAAGTGGGCCGCCGTGGTGGCCGTGACGTTTTCGCCTTCGACCTCGGCCTGGAATTGCAGCACGCTGCCCGGTGGCATCGTAGTCGTGTCGAACGCGACCTTCAGCTTGCCGTCTTCGTCGGTCGGTTGTGAGAACTGGACCTTGTTGGGCAGGCGATAGCGAATCGTCTTGCCCGCGACCGGCTGGCCCCAATAGTACTCGGCCGCGATCTCCAACTGGACCGTCTCGCCACGGAAATAGACGGTCCGATCGGTTTCCAGCTTCAGCCGGATCTTCTCCAACTGGTACTGCTTAACCAGGAATTGCCCGGAGAAAGCCAGGGAGGTCGATCCCTCGCGGCGTGTTGTCACGGTGTAGGGGCCGATCGCCGCAGAGTCGCTAAGTCTCAGCGTCGCGTCCAGCGTGCCAAAGGCCGAGAGTTTCCGCGAGGTTTCCCAGACCAAGCGGCCCTCGGAATCCGTCACGCTGACGAGGTACGGCTCGCCTTCCGGAGCCACGTAGGCGCCGTCCTGGATATGGCGGATGATGGCCCGCACGTTGACCTGCTGGCCGGGGCGGTAGGCCGGGCGATCGGTGTAGACGTAACCCTTGGGCGACAGGCCCGTCGAGAAACCCAGCCCAGACAGGGCCACCGAGTTGGCGGCGACGTGGCCATCCAGCCTGGCCAGCACGCTTAACGACTCGGTTTCCTTGAGCCCTTCGATGTTGACTCGGCAGACGCCGTCCTCGCCCGTCTTACCGGTCGCCATGATCTTGTCGCCATCGCTCAACAGCAGTTCGGCGCCCTCGACCGGCCGGCCCTTGACCATGTCCTGGACGAACACCAGCGCCTCGCGGCGGCTGCTCTTGAGGATCATGTCGATATCGCTGCGGATCGTCAGCGTCGTGGCTTCCAGGTCCTCTTCGCTGACGTTGACAATGCACACGCCGGGCTTGTTCTGGTCGAAGGGCACCTCCAGTTCCTGCTCGATCGGCTTGTACTTGGCGTAGTCGGCGACCTGGAATTCCCACGTCTTATCGGGCTGAATCAAGTCGATGTCCAGCGACTCGACGGCCACGATGCCGTGCGTCTTGTGGAAGTACGACTCGAGATCTAGCCAGTAGAGTCTGACCGTGAGCTTCTCGATATTGCGAGTCGAGAGTCTCAGCCGCACGGGCTCGTTGGTGCGGAAGACCCGCTCGGTGTGCAGTTCCAGCGTCTTGCGCGTCATGACCGCCACGCGTCCGGCGGCGGGCTTGGCTTGCGCGCCCCAGTTCAATTTGCGATAGGCGTCGATGGCCTCCTCCAATTCGCCGAGTTTCTCCTCGTAGATCAGGCCGATACGGTACTGGGCCAGGGACGCTTCCTGGCTGGCCGGAAAGCGGCTGACCAACCGGGACCACTGATCGATGGCCGCGCGGTATTCCTTTTGAATCTGCTCGCGGTCGGCCTTGTCTTCCTCCAACTTCTGCGCGGCGGCGTAATGGATTTGCCCGAAGACGAACAGCGTTTGCGGCACACGTTCGTCCAGCGGGTGTCGGGTCTGGAACGAGTCGAGTAGTTCCCGGGCCTGGTCGTACTTCTTCGCCGCCACGGCCTCCAACGCTACGTCGAACTCGGCGTTCACGATGCCTTTCTGGCTGGCCGCCCAATGCGGACCGTTGGGGTAGCGGGCGATGTAGCTTTCCCACTGCTGGATGGCTTTGTTGTACTGGTGTTGTTCAAATCGAATCTGGCCGATCAGGAATACGGCCTGTCGCGTCAGGTCCTCCTTCAGTTCCGCAGGCGATTCGCCGGCGTCTTCCAGACGCTCATTGGCCGCCGCGCCCTCAGGCAGAGCGAAACCCTTGCCGGCGATGAACTCGTCGAAAGCGGCTACCGCTTGATCGAGACGCCCGTGCTTGCGGTACGCTTCGCCGATCCCGTAAGCCGCCTGGACCGAGCGCGGATGCTGCGGCACCCGGGCCAGGAAATCCGTGGTGGCCTGCACGGCTCTGTCCAATTCATTGGTAGCCGGGGACGGCATGTTGTAGCTCCGGACGATCTGCCAAGCTATGTCGCCCGGTGCCACGGGAGGCGCGGCGTCCTGCAGTTTCCAGGTGGCGAGTATCTTCTGCAGATCCTCCAACTCCTGTCGAGCCTGAGCCACCTGGTTCGCGGCCAACATCGCCTCGGCCAAGTGATACCGCGCGGCCAGGATGCGTTTGCCGACCGGCGGTGGGTTCTGCTTCTTCTGGTTCAGCGTCCGTCGCTGACTGCCAACCGGGCCGGTCCAGTCGGGATCGAACTCCTGGAGGTACGCCTGGAAGTCCTGGATGGCCTTGCCGTGGTCACCGGCCAACTGTCGGGTGCCGGCCAGCTTGAACATGACCTCGTCCTTGAGTTCGCGGCCGATCTCCATCGCCAACGCCTTGCCGTACAGGTTGCAGGCGCGGGGGTAATTGGGCGGCGGGGCACCCACGTCATGCGGATCGCCCTTGGTGGCCATCGCGTCGGCGAACTTCACCAGCACGCCAGCCACGTCATGCTTGCGGGCAGGGCCGAGCAGCCGGGCCGCCTCCGCTTCGTAGATCGCCTCCGCACCGCGATAGTCCTTCTTCTGGACCATCGCCTGGGCCTTGAGGAACAGGGCCTTCTGCCGCCAGATCGAGTCTTCGTACTCCGTCAGAACCACCTCGGCAGCGGCAATCGCCGGATCGTACTGCCCCTGGTAGAACAGAACCAGGGCATGGAGGTACTGGGCTTCGTCGGCGTCCGCAGCCTTCGATTTCACATGCGTTTCGAGCATTTCCAACGCAGGAGCCCAAGCCTTGTCCTGCATGGCGGCCTTGGCCTTGGCCAACGGCGTCGCGACCGCTTCGGCCGGTTGCGCCCCAGCCTCATCGCCAGCCGGCGCCGGTTTCGGGTCAGCCGCCAACCCCGGGGCCCAGCAGGCCAGCCACAGCCCTCCCAGGCCAATCGCTCTCACCACGTACACGCCGACAACACCGATTCGCCCAATCATGAACATGTTCCGCTCTCCCACGAAAAGGTCACCGCCCAAACGCCCCTACCAACATTCTACTAGACGAGTTTGCCGGGGCGGGGGTTTTCCGGACAAACGAAGGTAAACAGTCTGTAACGCCCCGAAGACGCGTCGGTCCATGTGAGGTGTGCAGGTTAGCAATTGCGTTTCGCCGCCTCGGGGGCGACCGACGCGCAACGTCGGCGTCGTACTGGCGCATGCGAAAGCTTGGCAGAAAGTGCGTCGGTGTGCCTCACCCGACGAAGTCTTAGGACAATCTACTCGGGGTGTCGGACCGGTTCAGGCGAGTGGTGGCTGTGCCTCGACCCTAGCTCACCCCACAGATGGGAGGAGTACATATCGATTTACAGAAACTTCCATGACCAGAGAATCGTCTAGTTCTTTGGGAGATCGGCATCGGGGGCCGGTCGGCGAAGAGAAGCGTCGCGACCTGTACTGTTCTGCTGTGGTGATCCGGAAGGCATTAGCACAAGGGGGGAACGAGCCATGAGACGGCGGATCGCTTGGTTGGCGGTGGTATTTGTGCCGCTGTTGCTCTTGGTTGCCCGCAACGTACAGGGGGCAACTGTTTTCACAGAAGATGTCACCTTCGTGGACGGTGATGTGTACCGGTCTGTCGAGATTCACGAAGATGCTCACGCGGAGGTCTTGGGTGGACGCTTTGGCAGTCGTTTCCAGCTTTACGATGACGCGACCGCCACTCTTCATGGAGGTAACTTTCGTGGCATTTTTGCAGTGGGGGATTCGTCCCGTGCGACCATCCACCCTGACACGTCCATCAACACGTACATATTCATGTCAGGTTCCGCAGAATTGGACATCTTTGGAGGGCGAATGCCTGACCGCTTCCTGGACGCTACAGCGTGGGGAGGAGATCCACGGGTTACGTTCCATGGTTATGACCTTTTCCTTGATCCTACCGGCGGCAGCCAGGGTGATGGGCTCGTAACCGGGGTATTCGCTAATGGTAATGCTTTCGCCGTCCATCTACGCGGAGCCGAGACAGCTTCCCGTGTCCGACTTGCCGAGATGAAGTATCCCGCCCAGATCGTCGACAACATCGGTCTCTTCCATGTTTGTTACAAGCTATCCCTGCTTGGATGGAACGCTATGCCCACCTCGCGAAATGCTCGTGGCATCGACGTGATTTGTTTCAGCATGGACGGTAAGCGTATGCTGACGTTTCAGGTCAAGACACTCAGCAAGAAGAGCCCCGTCTCAGTTGGTACAAGTCTCGACAGGATCATGGGCGATTTCTGGATCATCGTGAACGACGCGGCGTCCGATTCCCCAAAGTGCTACGTCTTGCTGCCTCAGGAGGTGCGGGCTCTAGCCATTAAGCGCGAGAAGAACGGGCAAGTCTCGTATCGGCTCCAGCTCAAATCATACGCGGTTGAAGAATTCGAGGAACGTTGGTCCAGGATTGGATACGGAATGCCAGCCGACTAACTCGCTGGTCTAAAAGACCGAACGCGTTTGTGCTTAAGCCGCAACGCGCGTCGGTGGCGCACTCCTGAGTTGCCAGCTTCTCCGTGCCGAGACGCTCGGCCGAATATGCGACAGCACAGACGAGAACGCGGCCACCGGACTTACGGCTTGCGCTTCGGTCGATTCAATTCCTCGGGATACGGGCTCCCGTTGTGATGCGGCCAGCCACGACCGTGTTCGTAGAGTTTCCGAAGGCGATCGCATTCGTCCTCGTCAGCCCAAATGATCCACCATCTACGTTGCCCGGGTAGTTGGCGACCATGTACCCAGCCGCGTCGGCACCACCTCGCCAGCGTAGAGCGATCGATCGATAACCTGCAACTCAGATCAAGCAGCCACCACTCGTTGGCGCCAAGCGTTGATAGCTTCGCTGAGATCTGTGGCCGTTGCGGCTCGGTCAGCCCCCACGAATCAAGGAGTTTCCGGACCGTGTGCCGGGTGTAGCTCTTACCGGCGGTCCTGCCGCTTTGTCCCTGATCCTCGTCGATCACCAAGATCCGATCCTGTGGCCAACCATACTTCTCGGCCCGTTTGGTCAGCCCATACTGCAACTCCGCCGACTCGCGATGTTCCTCGACCTGCCGTTGGCTCGACTGCCTACCGTAGACCACCGCCAGTCGCTCACGATGATGCTCTTGGATTTTTCGGTTGGTTTCGTGTTGCCTGACATCCCTCTTGTCCGCCGCTCCGCTCGAATTGCGTCGTCTGCTAGTCATGACACACCTCCTTTTCCGTCGGAGGTGTCGTCAGCCGCTCCACGACCATCCGTGTCAGAACGGCAAGAATCCTCTCTCGCTGAGCGGCCGTCAGCGTCTTCCAGCTCGGCGTGCCTAGATTCTGGTCCTTTTGCCTCGCGGTCGATGGGGGGGCGTGCTACTCTCTTCGATGTCGTACATGATGCTCCTCCAGCGTTGCCAAGTCTTTGCCGACACCATTGGGCCAGCAGAAGTAATGCCTGGCACGACACAATCGGTCGTGTCTCTTCATGATAATTCGCGGAGAACTCGGGGGTGTTCTTTTCAGACCCCTGACCAGGTTAGCCACTGCCTTTCTTCGCCAGGACACACTGCCCGGTCAACCGAGTTCCGTCGATATGCTCTGCCGACCACGGCCCGGCACCCACATCCCCCAACGAGACGGAAAGGTGCCAACCGTCACCCAAGTCAACGGTCAGAACCTGTGGCTCTCCGGAAAAATGAAGGACAAACTCGGTGTTCTTGTGATCCTGAATGACGTTGCACAAAGGGGTGTCGAACAATTCTGCTTTCTTTGGAACACCCGTGAGAATGCAGTCGTATCGCGTATCGGCAATGAATGGCGCGTTGGTGGCAACGAGCATGAACCCAAGTAGGTCCTTATCATCATTCAGGAGTGCGATTGCGGGCATATCTGTCCTCCGCAGGGTTGACCATTTGCGGCACAACCATGGTTAGGCAGACCAGCCTGTCCCGGTGAGCCTAAGGAACGCTCGTCAAATCCGTATCGCACTTACGCGTAGTGGTGGGGGGGCGCCCCCCCCCCCGGGGGTGAAACCCCCCGGGGGGGGGGGCCCCCCCCGC
>CAZURK010000069.1:3611-44720 GCA_964623055.1 uncultured Pirellulaceae bacterium | reverse complement strand
AGCCGCCACAGTTGGCTATACCCCGTGGCGGCTGGAAGCCACCACTACGACGGCTATTTCCGAGCCAATCCTCCGAAGACTACGGTGATGGCCGGGCTACGCTCGGCATGAAGCCTACGGACGCCTCCAGCCACGTACCGCAACTGCATCCGCCTCCGCCTTCGGGCGATAGCAGCATGCCTGCGGCCGGGATGGTGCTTAGCCAGCAATCCGGGCGCAGCCGCTTCCACGTACTTGATCCGCCTGTTTCCGGAGTCCACATGGTTACCGTACCAGAACGAAAGAAGACCGCATTAGTCGTACAACCGTACGTTCCGCATCCACCGCCCGGCATGCGTTGAGATAGCGGCATGCCGTCTGCCAGCGAGTACACCATGGGGCGAACGAGGACTCGATCGCCGACGATTGCCGGACGCGACATGGCCTTGCCGTGATCGCCCTTTCCCTCGGGCCAGCCGAAACTCTGGTCCCAGGCGGGCTGACCGTCCTTGTCCGAGAAACCATATACGTGATACTTGCCGCCGGTCGACGAGACGATGACCAGTCGGTTCTTGCTGTGCGCCATGTAGAAGACGACGGTTCCATCCTCCGTGTCAATCGGGCGTTCCCACAGCAGCATACCCGTCTTGGCGTCCAGGGCTACCAAATACTGCTTCTGCCACAGTTCTTGCCCGCCCACTCGGCGTTCCTCGCCCTCCATGATTGCCGGATGGCGGCACTCGACCAGGAACACCCGGTCCTTGGCTACGGTAATCGTCGAATTAAGGACCAAACCACCCGCACGGGTCCAGGCCGTTGCCCCGGTTTCCTTTTCGATCGCGAACAAGTTGTCGCCGCAAATCTTGTCGGTAACGGCACCGCTACGAGCATCGTACCAACCCGCGTCGGCAGCGCCCCAAAAGTTGGTCCAAGACGTGCCTTCTTTGACCGCGCTGCCGATGATCTTGTCTCCAACGCTTGCCAGGTATCCCCAGTCATGCCGCCAGCCTTGGGCGACCGGAGGGTCCACGTCATGCAGGCGTACGACGTGGCCATTGCCCGCGTCGATCTGCCAGCATTTGTCGCGAACGGCGGCATAGACGAATCGGCGGTCAGCGCACCAATTGCTGCAGTCGCGCGGCATGTTGAAACGCTCCAAATCCGGGATCTCCAACGACCACAGCACGGTTCCGTTGAAGGCATCCAATGCAGCGATGCGGTGCAGACCTTGCATGAAAAGGCGTCCGCCCGTAGACAACGGCGACGGTTTTCGCCCGTTGCGGTCGGCCTGAAAACGAGGCCCAGGCCGCCCAATCCACTGGACCTGGAGGTCTTTCGCGGATTTCGCCCCGCCCAGGTGCTCTCCGGCGAATGCCGAGTTGTCCGCACCGCCGTACAAGTGCGACCAGTCGGCCGCGCCGGGCAACGGTTCGCGCACAATTCGTGCCCAGACGCCCCGCCGGTCGTCGGTCACATCTGCCTTGACCGACGTGGCGTCCAACCACTCGCGCAGGCGATCCGCGGTCACGGGTCGCGCAGCATCGCGCGGCTGTCCCAAGTACGCGATACCGCCGTCCGGCCGCAGAAGGCGCAACACGTCGGTGGCGCTGCAGGGGAAGTCTGGTCCGTCAAACAGCTTCTCGGACACCACCAGGTTCGCAAAGCTGTCGATGAACGGGAGGTCGTCGAGTCGCGGAACGTGATGAATCGTGACTCGGGCGCCGTACAGTTTTGCTTCTTTCAGGGCCTCTCTGGATGCCTCGGCTTTCTCCGTGTCGCTTTCCACACCGATGATTCGCAATTGGCTGAGTCGGGCCAATTCTCGGGCCAGTCGACCTTCGCCCGAGCCGATAACCAGACAGATGCCTTGCTGGATGCCGGTGCGGGAGAGTATCTGTTCGGCGGCTCGGCCGGCCAGCCCGGCTTCCTCTGTCGTATCCGTCACCGGCGCACGCGGCAACGTGTAGTTGTAGAACGTGTCACATTCGTATTCGCGGGTCGCCTGCATGCCGTCGTCCGTCTTGCGATAGATGACGTACCGATACACGCGATTGTGCCGCAGACCGGACAGGCGTATTTCATGTTCGGTCTTGGGCGCGACGTCTTCGACCTTTGTCGGCGATTTGTCTAGCCAGTAGTCAAGCCGCGTAGGCGAAGGTTTCGCAGTACGCCAGCGGACGATGGCCACGCCGGGCTCGATGAACTGCAGCCAAGGGCCCACTGCCAAGTGGATGGTTTTCGGCGGCGCGGCGGGAGTTGGGAAACGAGATGCCTTTGAAGTGAATCGTCGAGCCACCTCCTGGGCATCGAGCGCACTGCCATAGACGCACACTTCGTGGATCATTCCCGACAGACGAAAGTTCTCGTCGTCGTCGTGATAGGCTCCGATTTCGTAAAGCGCTTTCGGCGGATAGTTGATCGAGCCCCGCTGGACTGTTGACGTGTTCTCCAAACGCCCGTCGACAAACAACCGCATCGTCGTCCCGTCGTAAGTTCCGACAACGTGATACCAGCGTCGCGGCTGGAAATCGGTTTTCGCAGTCAGGTACGCAAGACGTCCGTCGCCATCTTTGCCTGCCAGGGCAAAGCTGAACTTCGATTCACGATATCCGAGAATCCAGCCGCGTTCGTACGAGCCGTTGTCCTGGATGATGCCAACGATACCGCCCCACGTCAGCGGCTCATCGACGCGCACCCATGCCTCGGCCGTAATGCTCTCTTGCGGCACCTTGACCTGTGCGTAATCAGCCGCAATCAGAACACTCTGTTCGCGTCCGTCGAATTCCAACGCCTGATGCTCTCCCGCCTGTGCTAATCGAGAATTGCCAAGGACGGTCCCCGGCACATTGCCGGCGAGGTCTCGGGCCGTCTTCCCAGTGGTATGCGGTTCCTGGAATACCCATCGGCCGAGGAGTCCTTCGTGTTCGATCGGGACGATCGCGGTCGGCTCGACCTTGTCTTCGGGGCCCGTCGTCTCGCGGGACTCGTCGGACGGAGACGATCCTTGTGGTGGAACCACGGCCGTTCCAACGCCAAACGCGTGCAGCACGCCCTCATCGGTGCTCACAAGCAAGCGGCCGTTGGCTGCCGCCAGAGCATACGCACGACCTTCGACCGGTTGTTGCCACAGTAGCCCTCCGTCATTGGCGGCGTAGGCCGCTACCCGGTCCTCGCCCCCTGCAAACAGAACGCTGCCGGTCGCAATCAGCGAGTACGGACAATCACACGGAACGTTCCACAACGTCTTGCGGCTGGCAAGATCCGAGGCGATCAGAGCGTTGTCCGTCAGCATGTACGTCGCGTTTCCGGCAGCGACCATCGCGCGGGCGCGTCCGTGGGTGGCGATCATCTCCAGTGTTGTCGGGCTGCTGCTGTGAATCGCCCCTTTGCGCGAGTCGGCGCCCGGGCCGTGGAAAATGGACGAATCGAGTGCGACAACGACGATGGATCCGCCGCTGCTCTTCTTGAGCGGTCCTTGGTTATTGCCATCGGCGCGACGGAAGAGCTGAGGGGCTACTCGACCCTGCGGGAAAACCAGCAACTGGGCGGTGGCAGCCGGTGCGCCCTCCAATGTCAAACCACTGAACGTGCGTACGTAACACTTCGATCCATCGGCTTGGCCTGTCTCCGCGTCCACCGCACATAAATACGCGTCCTTCCAGGGCAACAACGCATTGGCGAAATACGCGATTCCATCGTCAACCAGAACGCCTGTCCGGCATGGATGCGGCGAAATCAGGCGTCCATTGTTCAGAATCTTCCTGGGAGATTCTTCCGGCCGGAATCGCCACACGAGTGATCCATCGTCGGATCGCAGACAGTATGCGTAGCCGTCATCCGATCCGAAGAAGAGTCTTCCGTTCGCAGCAGACGGGGCCACTCGTATTGGCCCATCGGTGGTGTAGGACCATTTTTCCTGGCCGCTGCCGGCATCGACACAGTAGACCGTATCGTCCGTGGACGATCCGAAGAAGGCGGAATCGCCAACCGCGATTGGGCAAAACGCCAAATCATAACTTCGCATCGACGGCAAATCCCTGCGCTTCGCATACGCATCCCACTTTGCAGGACCCGCCCACGCCGGCTGCGGAGGATGCGGTGATCGCCACGTCCACAACAACGCGAGTTCGCCCGGCTCGATCCGTTCCTCCGCGAAACCCGTACGTCGGACATCGTGTTGATAGGTCGGCCAGTCGGAAGCCGAAACCGCGCAGACAATCACCATCGTCCACACGAGTAAGCTCGACAAGCCAGCGCTCGCGATGTGGCACAGCTTGCGGCCCTTCGACCACGAGAATCGACAGCAGACGGTTGATATTGCTCGCTTGTTCGTAGTACCGCCTTCAGGCGGCCGATCCAAGGTGCCGCGTCCCCGACCTCGCTTCCGCCTAAAGGCGGTACTACGAACCGGTGACTGCACTGTTACGTCGCGGTTGCTTTGATCCATCTTTCTCGGCTACCTCTCGCAGTACGCGATCATGTTACTCGTTCGGCATTTTTCAGAAGCTCCGCAATATTGGAAATGCCCACGCCGTGGCCCGTCGGGACGCTCAGCATTCCGTCTTTGCTTTCCAAAGGTGGGTCGAACCATTGGCTGTACCTTTCGACGCCTCGTTTGTACTCCTGGTATGCCCCGATGTCCGGTGTGCGCGATGCGAAGTGTAGCATGTAGACAAAGCCGAGTCCGCCGGAGATGTGCACCGTGGTAGGCATGCCAGCGACCTGCGCCATGTTGGCCACGCGGGCCGAGCGAATCAATCCGCCGTAATACTGCAGGTCGGGTTGAACGATGTCGACGCCGCGGTTGTGGATCATCCATCGGAAACGACGTTGGCTGAACTCCTGCTCCCCACCCGCTACCGGGATCGTCAATGCATCGGTCACTCGTTTCGTGTCTTCCAGATGATCAAACGGACAAGGTTCTTCGAAGTAGACCGCGTCGATATCCTCGAGCATCCTGCCGACCTCGATGGCCTTGAACGGGTCGTACGAACTGTTGGAGTCCGCGTGGATAGCGATTGCGTCGCCAAGGTACTTTCGGGACAGCGGAATCAGTTTCTCCGTTCGTCCCGGCATGGCATCGGCGTTTCGGCTCATGCGACCGCCAACCCGAAACTTGACCGCCTTGGCACCAGTTTCTTCGACCAGACGAGCCAGGTAATCCACTTCCTCCTCTGGCGTCGAGTCGCGCCGACCGCTCGCGATGTAGAAGGCCACGTCGCGGCGGATGACGCCTCCCAACAGGTCACCCAACGACTTGCCTGCGATTCGTCCGAGCATATCCAACAGGGCAAACTCGACCCAGGCCAGCGGGCACCACAACGCCAAACCCTGGAGTTTGTAGTTGCTGCGGTAGCGATACACCTCGAACAAGTGCGATTCGAGATCGCGGGCATCCTTCCCGATAAAGTAGGGAATGACCAACCGGTTGAGGATCGGATAAAGGTATGCTGCACGGCTGTTTGTCACCGAGATACCCTCGGCACCACCTTTCGATCGCACGTGAACAACGTAGTCTCGACCAGACCGCAGCAGTTCGATGGACTCGATGATCACCGGCGTCTCGATCGACTCGACATTCAAGACGCGTTTTGCAGCAGCTTGCTCCAATTGTTCGGTGGTGACGTGCGATTCTCCTGCGGAAGTTCGAAACTCGGACAGAAGCGACAGCGCACCCGCGCCGGCCGCGGACGTGAGAAAACTGCGACGATTCAAAGACATGGCAAAACTCTTGACAAGGGGCAGTTAGTCGAATCCGTCGTTTAACCGCAGGGCCAGCGGCCCGCGCGGGAGTTGACCTGGAACTGGCATCCCTTTCTGCGTCGGAGAAAAACGTTACGCAACGCCCTCGCCGACGCGCGGCCCGTTGGGCACAGCGGTTAAGCGCGCTACCGGCAGAATGGTTGTCGGGCAAAATGATCGACGGGTCTATTGCTCGCCGGCCAGACATATCACTTTCCCATCGACCGTCGACAGGTACAGGCATCCGTTGGCCGCGGCCATGCCGTCCCACGTGGGCGGGAACTTTAGCTTCTGCTGCCCGAGGGTCGCTCCGTCGGTCGTCGATACGGCCAGCAGGATAGCGCCCTTCTTTCCGTCAAGTGCCGCTTCTTGCTCGGCGAGTTTCTCCACGAGTTCCGGGTTGACGATGTCGGCTACTACTTCGTCTTCGTCCACCAAGTCCGGCGGCCCGGCGATGAACAGGGTCTTGTCGGCCTGCACCATGGCCCGAGCAACGACCGGCGGATTCTCGACGGACCAGTGGTATTGGACGTAATGGCTCTTCCCGCCGGACGCCGATCGGCCCGTGAACTGCATGGCGGTTCCCAACTTGCCATCGACTGGCTTCACTCCTTCGAGTTTGCCGTGATTATCGTTGCCCGAGAGGTCGCGGGCTTTGCCTTTTTCGAAGGTGAAGTCCAAAACGAGCTTCGCGTCCGCGACCGTTGTGTCTTCGGGCGTCTGGCAATGTTTCTGGATTTCGGCGGCACTCACCGTGCCATAGTAGACTCGCACCTGGTCGATCAGGCCGGCGAAAGCTAGCGGGCCGCGGTATTGCCCTACGCCTTCGCTGCCGTCATCCGCGCCGACTTCGATGGCCTGCGCCGGCTCCTGGGCGATGAAGCCACCGGCTTGTGCGCTCGCCGCCAGCTCGCCATCGACGTAGACCTCGAGTTTCTTGTCTGCGGTCAGGACGCCGGCCAAATGAACCCAGTCGCCAACGACCCGCTTCTTTCCGCTGACCACAAACATATCGTCACTCACGCGAATCGCGAAGTGCGGTCGACCTTGCTGGAGGAATAGAGCGTAGCCATGCGCCGGGCCTCCGTTGGCAACGATCGCGCCGGCCGGCTTTTCAGCCTTCACCCACGCCTCGACGGCCAGCGGCGTCTTGGCGGGATTCAGGCTGGTGGACTTCTCGACGCTGATCCATGATTTGCTCGTGCCTTGTCGCCAGCCGGCTATGTCCGGCAACTCGGGCGGCTCGTTGCTTGTGGCGAACAAGTGATACTCCATCGGCGTCGTCCAACGCAGATACTGCGGCTTGCGGCCGTAGCCGTACACGTTCTGATCGTCGGCGGTCAGGATGCGACCGGCCGGAGCGAATTTGCCCGCCTGGTAGTACCCGCCGTGGCTCCCCGAGAAGCTCCGACCATACACCCAGTAGGAACGGTGGAACCACGAGCCATCCAGGAAACCATAAGGAGCAAACAGGTGGGCCTCCTTACCACGCTGGACCGTGGCCTGAATGACCAAGTCGCCGGAGTTCGGACCAAGCTCCTGACGATTACCCTCCAGATCGAATACTTGCGATCGCATGTAAAGGCGTTCTCCGTCGCTCGACAGGATATCCGCCAGCGCCACCGGCATCTGGAGCGTCTGATGGCGAACCTGAAGGTTTTCGCCCGTTTCGGGATCCTTGTCGTCGAAGTGGCGGTGCGTGAGCACACGGCCCGTCTTCGGCTCTAGGCGAAACAGATGCAGGCCGCCGTCCAGGAACATCGAACGACCGGCTACGAAGCAAACGGCGCCGTCTTGAACGAGAACGCTGCCATGGACCGGCCAGACCGACTCGACCTGCTCGAACACCGTGTGACGCTGGTCGATGAGTGCGGCACGGAAACGCCAAGCCAGCGCGCCGTCCGATGCTCGCAGGCAGTACACGTATCCGTCGGTGGAGCCGAACAAGCAGCACCCCTGCCAGATCGTCGGTGGCGAATCAACGCGACCGCCCGTCGTGTAACTCCAGACGGGATCGCCGGTCTTTGCGTCAAGAGCATGCAGCGTGTGGGTATCGACCGACGCGACGAACAGCTTCCCATCCGCCACCGTCACGCTGCTGAGCTTACCGCCCAACTTGGTCTCCCAAGCCGGTTTCAATTCAGCGGCCACGCGCATCGAAGTGTACCCAGTCCGAGCCTCATTCCCCCGATACGTCGGCCAGTCATCTTCACTGACCGCTGATTGCTGATCGCTGACCGCTCCAAACGCCGGCCCTCGTTCCAGGCGCTGGTCATCCACCACGGCCCGTATGGCGTTTAAGCTTTTCGAGTCGGGCGCCACGGCAGCGAAGCCGAGTACTTTGGCCTCAGGATAGCACGCGCAATCGTGCTGCGGCGCATAAACCATGCCGTTGGCGGGCGTGATGCCCGTCAGGCAGGCACCGCGGACCCAGTGGTGGAGTTCCCATGATTGTCTGTCGAGGTCAAGAAACTCGATGCCGGTTCGCGACATGAGCAAGTAGTTCTCTGTGGCTTTGCCGCGATAGCAGCGATGGTGGAACCAGTAGGACTCGACATCGGGCGGGAACTCCTTCTTCACCTCGCCAGTATGCGGATCGTGCCCGCGAAATATGCCGTCGTAACTGCCGCTGGTAGTGGCACCCGTCCAGACAAGGCCGTCGGCCACGAGCAGATCTTCGGCTGATTGATAGCCGGAGGCAGCATGGGGGGCGCTCCAGAGCGTCTTGCCAGTCTCGGCCGAAAGCGCCGTCATCACATCCTGACCGCCACGGTGCGGAATCATCTTCTCGCCGCCGGACCAGAGAACGACGTCCTTGTAGACGACTAATGCGGGGACGTACCAAGACTGGATCTTCTGCCAGATCGGCAGCGGCTCAGAGGTCCACGCTTGCTCGCCGCTCTGCCTGTCGAGGGACACCACCTTCTGACCGTCGTGGAAATAGGCCCGCTGCTTGTCCACCGCCAGCGTAGAAGGAGCGACGAAGGACTTCTTCTGCCACAGGATGTCGCCGCTGTCCGCCGAGACGGCCATGACGACCTTTTCGTGGCCCGACCACTGGGAACCCTGGACGCCTCGTTTCACGTCGGCGATAGCCGAGTAGCTTTGCCAGGTGTTGTCCGGGTTCTTGTTCACGACCAAGTACAACGTGCCGTCGGAAACAAGGGCCTCATCGGTACCTTCGGTGCCTTTGTAGGTGCGGAGCGTCTTGCCTGTGGCGGCGTCCAACGCGCAAAGCGGTGCGCCCAGCCCCAATGTGACGTAGACCTCATCCTCGACAGCGACCAACCGGCGCGTGAGCAACGCCGGACCGCTCTTCAGCGGCCAGAGCTGCGTGTGCCAGCGTTCGATGGGCTGTTTCCACAAAATCGTTCCATTGAAAGCATCTCGGGCGATCAGAAACCAACGCGACGGCAGGACGATCGAGGCTGTCGAGCCCTCGTCGAAAATGTAGAACAGCCGACCGTTTGCCGCCACCAGCGAACTGAGCGACGACATGTGGTCGTGATGCCGCGACCAGCGCGGGCTGCCGATCCATTGCATGCGGCGGAGCGGAGCGATCGTTTCGTCCTTCGACACCGCGTTGTTCGTCGGGTCGTACAGATAGTGTGTCCATTCGTCGATTTCATCGGGGCGGGGCTTCACCGTCTTGGTCCACTGATCGCCCTGCTTAACGTAGGCCACACCCTGGGGCGCCAGCACGCGAGTCACCTCGTCCATCGACACGTTGCCAAGTTTCTCGGCCACAACCAGATTCGCGAGATTGTCGACGTATGGCAGTCGATTGCCCGACAGTCGGTCTACAGACACCTTACCGTAGATGCCGCGCGACTGCAGATGGGCACGAGCCTCTTCCACATTCCCAGCGTCTGCGTCCAGCCCGTGGACAAGATAGCCGTCGCGGGCACCCAACGCCGCTGCGAGTTGACCATCGCCGCAACCGACGTAGACGACGAGTCCACCCTGGATACCCGTCGCCTCCAGGATCTCGTCCGCCGTGGGCCCAGCGGCCCATGTCGTCGGCACTGTAACAGCGCAGGAAAACAGAACACACACCGTTGCCGTTAGGGCGATTCCCGCGCCCAGCACGGACGCCGGGCTTCTTCTTTCGTGCTTCCGCATCGTTTCACTCCCTCATTGCTATCTACACGGAACTTGTTTAACCGCGACCCAGCGGGGAGCGCGTCGGAGTTGACGTCGGTTGCCGCATCACGCGCTCCCCGCTGGGTCGCGGTTAAACGATTCAGCTACGCAAGTGCCAAGAGAATCCCCAATAGAGCTTTCGCAAGCATTCATACAGAATTCTAGATACCGCGCGAATCTAACCAGGACTATCTGCGTTGTCCAGCCCCTCACGTCGTTCGGTCCCGCCTTCGTCCGTCGCGATCTCGATGCCATACAGGTCGCCGATTTGTTTGACGAACGGTTTATGCTTCGCCGGCACTGCACTGTGCCATTTCTGCAGATACTGCTGAAACGTGTCTCCCTCGGCTGCGGGCACGCTGTTCAGCCAGCGCACGGCCTCCCAGCTTTCTGGGTTGTCCTCAAACACCCGGAGCAACACAATCGCCATTGTCCCATTCAGTTCGCGGTTGCTGGCGTCCTTTCTCAGTTCCTCTTTGTGGTTTTGATAGAATCCCTTCAAACCGTCCGTGTAGATCTCGTAGATCTTGTGCCGTTTGGCGATCAAGTCATCGACGTACTTTCGGATCGAGTGCCGATATTCCTTCCAGTGGGGGTAAGGCGGATCGTCGCTCCAGGCTTCCGACATGGCTCGCATGGCGAACATCGTTGCCGTTTCGCACAGTGTCTCCTCGAACCATTTGTTTTCCCTGCCGTCCTTGTCAAAGCCACACAGTACGTGGCAGAACTCGTGCGTGAACTGATATGCATACTGGCACCAAAAGGTGCTCTGAGTATCCAACTTGAAAACCAACTCGCCCTTCGCGTTTCGCTCGAACAGAACAATAGGGCCGCTGTGGCTGCGCACCACGACGAATGGTTCGATCTCGTAATCTGGGAAGAACCGCCACAATTCTCGGCCAGCCGAATCGCAAACCGCTTTGATGTCCGCCACGCTGGCGTCGAACTCAGTGTTGCCCACGCGGTATCGTGGCATCGGTGGATCTGCATACCGCGATTCCGACTCAGCGGCTCCGCACCAAGTGAAAGCGACGAGAAGCTGAAACATCTGCAATAGCATAACCTCGGTTGTAGTTTTCACTGATTCACCTACTCCTTTCGCCCTCTTAGCGTTTGCCAGCCGCGCGCTGGAAATCTCGTGTCTCGGCCAGCTTCCACGTCTTGCCTTGATCATCGGACATCAATAGCGCACGGCGATTTCCCCAGTGGTCGTTGCGATAGAACCAGAACGTGGACCAGTAATCATACGACAGGAACAGGCGTCCGATCCGGTCGATCGTGAGCCGATGATAGAAGATACTGTATTCGGAGAACGGCGGGGCGATCAATACCTTGGGCTCTTCCCACGGCTTGCCCGGACGCTTTCGCTGATAGGCGAGCGTTGCGTGGTAGCTGGCCGGGTGAGGTTCGGTTCCATACCACCACAAACGAAACGCCAGATGAAGTGTATCGTCCGGGCCGCAAACAAATCCAATGTACGTCTGCCGCAACCCTTCGCCGACCGGCACCGCCTCGGTCCAGCCCGAGTGGGCGTCGTTCGGTTTGAGCGACCGAGCGTATTGGAACGGTTGGCCATGCGTGCCGGCCAGTACGTGCAAGTAACCCTGGCTGTCCATCGTAATGCTGGGCGAGTTGTGAATGTCGTTGGGTGGCGCTCCGTATCCGACCAGTACCGGCTCGCCAAGCTCGCCGTTATTTCGATCGTAGGTGACCACGAACGTGGGCACGCCAGGCACCTTTACCTCCGGCTCGGTGGCCTCGGCCCAGGCCACGTGGACTTTGGTGCCGCGCGAAACGACCGTGGCGGGAATACCCGAGTGTGTGGACAGGCCAATGCAGCGTTTGGATATCAGAATGGGCCCCTCGACCGTTATGCCTTCGTCGGTCTTCTTCGGCAGTAGCAGTTCCAAGTCGTTCATCTTCCGCCATCGAAGCCGCGGATCTTCGCCGGTGCGGGTGAAACGTACGATCGGCGGCGGCCCGTCCGGAACGTTGTTTCCCGTGAATTGCTCGAAGTCGAACGAACGGGGCCGATTCTGTTGCCCGGGAATCAGGTAGGCTGCGAACGTCTTTCCACCATCCGTCGAATGCAACAGCGCCGCTTGGCGGCCGGCCGTTGCCAGCAGGTAAACGCCACCCGCGCTATCGAACGCGACTTTGGTCGATACCGTTCGGAATGTCAAATTCTCCACGTCGGCACCTCGCGATACCACCGAGGCCCGCAGATCGGTCGTCGCCCACTGGCCATCGCGACACGACGCAATCCTGCCTCCGACGTTCACAAACGGCCGATTCTCCAAATCGAAATACGGTTGATTCTCAACCGGGTAATCGGGCAGATACCCAAACTGCTCGTTCTCGTGCTGATATGGCTTGAGCACAATCGGAATGCCTAACGGCTCTGTGGCCGGGGCCGTCCCCGGCTTGATGGTTAGTGTCGAGTAGGTCGAAAAAAACGGGTGATCCGCTGGTGTCGCGCGCAAGTGGCACACGCGCGTTTGACTCTCGCCTGTGATCCTGTAACGGACGACTACCTTTGCCGTTGCTTTCGATTTCAACACGACATGGTCGGCAGAAAGCTCGGCGGACCATTCATGGTCCGGGAACTCGATCTGCAGCCTGATCGTCTTCGTCTGGTCCGAGTTGTTGTGCACTTGAAAAACGACATCGCCTTTGTCGCCCGGTCGGCCGTACACAGTGCGGCTGTACGGAGTGAGAATCCAGCGATACATCTGGAATGGAAACCAGGCTCGCCGGCTCGGCGTCCAGCAAGAGACGTTGGGCGAAAGATCGTCGTTGTCCCAGCGCGTGACCCCGTCAATATCGAGTGTCGCCTGTTGCGCGGGCAAGCTTAGCCGCCAGGGCGTAGCGCCGCGCTGCTTGTCGGGCGGAAACGTATGGGATGCAGTGCGGTTTGCGTCCACCGAAAGCGTCTGAACCAGCGCGTCTTGACCATCGTACACCGACAATTCGTCGACGCCTTTGGGCAGGTTTGTCGCTTCTATCATAAACGTACCTTTGCGCGGCGCAAAACAGACGTCACCTGCCTGGTCCGGGTTCAGCAGAACGATCGGTTCCTGATGTCGTTCGTCCTTGTGTCCGCGCGACGTTTCGATCAGATAGTGCGGGCAGTTCGTCTTGAAGCCCCAAACGATCTCATCGCCATACCGATCCTGCGATACGGTCACGTTCAGTCCATAGACACCCTTACGGTCCACCTGCGTCCGCAAACGCACCTGCTGGACCGGTCCCAACCCACTTCCTCGCGATTGTCCGTCGTCGGGAATTCTCACCTCCTCGATCACTCGCCGGTCGGGACCAACGAGAATCGCACGCAACTCCGCAGGCCGCCCTCGCCGATTTCGGTCCCGCTTCTGAAGATCTACGACCAACTCTCCCGGCTCCGCCAGAAAATACACTCCGCCAACACCGCCTATGCCTAGCTCCATCACGGCTTCGGTTTCGGCTGCGCCTTTGTCACTTTCCGCTGCCGACGATTCTGCGTAACCGATGAAGCAGCTTGACAGCGAGAGGAAGAAGACCAGCAAGACACATGACAGACGGTTCATCACGGCAATCCTTCTGTACCTTGGGGAGAGGTTGCGTCCGTTTGCTCCCCGTAGACTACCAAAAGTCGATTGCCAATGCGCAGTCAAGGGGCAGAGAATCCTTCGATTGTGATCCCCACGCAAAGAACAGCGGCCTGGGACGCCAACGGATTACGGTCTTGATCGCCACACTGCGGCGATGTCGGACGTGAGATCCGATATTGCTTCCTCCAAGAGATCAAAATCGAGGCCGATTGCGTCGTCTGGCAGCTCTGGTGAAGCTGACTCATAGTGATCGACGAGTACAGCGTCGTAGCGACTAGCATAATCGCGCGCAGTCGACACTTCTGCTTCGCCCAAGACCTGGAGCGTTTGAACGTCCGGAGGCGACGGAGTCGGGAAACGGCCAGTCGGAGTCGCGCAATCTGCCCGTCCGGTGCGGGGCGACAGGGCCGTCACGGGCTCTCCTTCGACTCCGAGCGGCGAAACGGGCGCTGTCGAGGTCGCACCTGGCTCGGATACCGGTGTGTTTCCATTCGTATCGATGTGGTTGATGACGAAAAGCACGTCCACGGGCGAAATGCCACCACTGCCATCTGGATCAAGATAGGGTGCTGCAACGGTCAACATCGAGGGGATAGGAAGGTCGCGGGCGCCGTTCAGGTTGATGTCACTGATCAGAGTCAACACATCCAGAGGTGTGACGTTGCGATCGGCATTTACGTCGAATCGGTTCAGAGGATTCTGCCAAGGGCTCCCGTTGCTTACGGTTATGGCGTCCATGTCCACTTGGCTCCAGGGGACATTACCCAGGCCAGACAGGCTGAATTGGATCGCACCAGGCTCAACGGTGTAGGCGACTTCACCGAGTGCCGTCCCCGTCACCTCGGTCCAACCCAGGCGAACCCAACCGGGCGCGACACCGACGCCGCTGTCGAACGTGCCTCCGCCAAAGTCGTCCACACCGGTATCGGCGAACGTGCCCATTGTCAGCACGTTGTAGATGCCGCCGTGGCTTAGCCCAAGTATTTCCGTGTGATCGTCCGGGGCTAATCGAATATCGATGGAACCGCCGCTGATTCCCGCACGACCGTCGGTTTGTTGTCCCCAAATCTCTACGAAGTACGTACTGCCGGCGGGGACATCGGTTAGCGACTCGGGGAGTACGTCCCGCAAGTCGGTCGCGCTCGGCTCGGAGAGGACTACGAGTTCGAGGTCGATCGTTGTCATTGTCTCCATCGGTACCGCGCCCAAAACACCTTCGCCCTCTGCAACGACGGGCCGCCAAGCGTCTGGATAACTGTCGGGATAGCCAATGTCCGCACGTGGCTTGCTTTTTCCAAACGCCGGTGCGAAGAAGGCAAAATCGCCAAAATCGATCACGCCCGACTTGTCAAAGTCGGCGAGCCAGGCAATGGCGTCCGCCGGACCGACGGGCTCGCCGAAATGCGGAGCGAACAACGAAAAGTCGCCGAAATCCACAAGATCGCTATCGTCCATGTCAAAGGGTACCGCATATACGTCCGTGGCGGCTGGCGCGCCCAACTGCGCCGGAACAGGGGCCGATTCCCCACTCAATTGAAGTTCCGCGGCCTGCGGAGCGACGGTCAAGCGGTAAGGCCCGATGTTCTTGTTCGGCATGTTGATATCCGCGTGGTCGTCGCTGGTCGGCTCGAACAAAACGCGAGCGACCAGCACAGGACGGTTGTCGTCCCAATTATGGGCCGTCGCTACGGCGTGGATACCTGTGATTTGGCCGTTTCGATCGTCGATAATCGGCGCACCTTGGGTCGTAAAGGACGGACCGAATTCGATCTCTTTCGCCGTTGTCAAATCGGTTGTATAAGCGAGGGACACGTCCGCGCCAGCAATGTCGGAGACATCCGTATTCGGTGTACTGAGCCAAACCTCCGTCCAGAACGGTTCCCACTCGTCGAAATACCTTTCGTTTCCGGGGATGGCTTCCACTTGGCCCGCGACATCGACCGACGTAGGCGTGCGCACCAAACGCACGTCCACCTGTCCGCCGCCCACGTGATCCACCTGAGCCGTGTCCTTCAAGTCGACTTGGTTCCAATCGACGTTACCTGCACCGGCAACTGCAAAGCGGAACTGACCTTCCTCAAGGGAGTAGGCGACCTGCCCCAAGCCAGTTGGCACCACTTCCGCGTAGGCCATCCTAAGCCATTTGGGCGTGACACCCAGGTCAACGTCCAACCGAGCTCCACCCAGGTCGTCGATGAGCGCCCGGTCGTCGAGAATCTCTCCGGTAGGCAACAACTGACAATCCTCGTGGACGATCCCGCGCACGTCGACCAATGTCGTATCACTGAAATGAACATCTACCGAGCCGCCTTGAATACCTGCTGGCTGATCGCCGCGATTCTGGACCCAAAGTTCGAGATAGTATGTGCTACCCAACGCAACTCGGCTGACTGCCTCCGGCAAGGCATCCGCCCCAACGGGGCTGGGCGAAGCGACCGGAACCAACTCCACGTGGATGAGCCCCTGCGTTGCAGTAGCGATAGTCAACTCGTCGGTTGTACCGTCATGGCCAACGTTGCCGGCCTCGTCGACGGCCGACGCGCGGACGTCGTACGTCCCGTATTCGAGGGCCTCAGCATCTGGAATCAGCAGCTTCCAGTGCGTGCCGTCGACCGACAGGCTCGTGTCGTTCGACCCGTAAGTCTTGTCGACCAGGGTCACTTGCAGCGTCCCTTCGGTGACCGTCCCGGTAATCGTCGGGGTAGTGTCGCTGGTTGTCAGAACGTCGACCGTGACCAACGGCGCTGTCGTGTCAATGACCAACTCGTCTGTGGTGCCATCGCGACCGACAATGCCGGCCTCGTTGATAGCCGATGCATCGACGTCGTACGTCTCGTCCTCTAGCGCATTGCGCATGGGGATCTGCAGTCTCCACTTCGTTCCGTCGACGGAGAGGTTTCCGTCGTTCAACACATAGACCTTGCCGTCGACCACCACCGTCTGCAATGTTCCACCGCTGACCGTTCCGGTGATCGTAGGTGTCGGATCATTTGTCCGGAGCGTGTGGACCGTGACCACCGGCGTCGTCGTGACATCTGGCAGGATCGTCAATACGCCATCGACGCTGTCATCGGGATTGTTGGTCGGCGCGGGATTCAACGTCGCCTCGATCAGGTCGTTCGTGAATACGGCTGTAGGGGTCGTCACATATGACGAGCGGAGATTGATCGCGGCAGGACCTTCCGACGCGCTGTCCTTGATATCGAAAGTCAGAGTGAAGAGATCCCCAGTGGTGCCGTTAGGCAACAATGTTGTTCCCTGGGGCGACGACGCGGTGTAGATGATCGTCCCTGGAGATGGTTGTGCGAGTAGCCCGGAAAAACTCCGCCCACTAAGCAGGTCTCCCATCTGAGCGTTGCCCACCGCGAACTTGTCCGAGTCGAATTCGATCACCACGTCGAAGCCGCTAATCGTGATACCGTCGGCCTCCGTGATCTCGATCTTGACAGGAACGGTGACCGAACTGCCACGAGCGCCCTTCAAGTCCGTTGGCACGTAGATAATCGGGTCGGGTCCACCCGCAGGAGCCAGCAGTATGTCCGCTGGCAAGGGTGGTATGTTGGGCACTAATATATGCACGATGGCACGCTGGATGCTGGTCACGTCCGCCGACTGCAACGCACCGTTAAGAGTGATGTCTCCCACCAAGATCGGGTCCGCCGTCTGGAATGCCGATGTTCCCGAGTTCATTTGCACAATGTACCTTTGGGCCAAAATCGCATCGGGCGCGTTGTAGCTGCGGCTACCGTTCACATCGCCGAAGAAGGCTGCGACATGGATCGCGCTGTCAGCGATCGGCGGCAGTTCGGACGGATCGGCTGCGTTGTCGTAGACGTGCAGGTCGGTGACGTCTACGACGTGTTTTGCCGCATAGGGTGCCTTGTCGGGCACCCGTGCGACGAAGCTCCCAACTGTCAGCGGCCCAGGCGAGGTGGCAAGACTGGTCGGCGCGCTGATCGTCAAGATGGCCGTGCCAGGCGACGGGGATGTCAGTGTGGCTTGGCCGCCTCGGGCTGCAATCCCGCTCTTAAGAATAAACGTTTCAATCTTCAGCAGCGCGGGATCATAACGCAGCTTCAGATCGATCCCCGACACGCCCGCTCCATTACTAACGGTCAAAGGAAATCCAGCCGTCGGATCGTTGGCTGGCAAGTTTACGGTTTGGCCGTAACCCACGACGATATCGGGCAGGCTCACCGTGACCGCGTGCGTTGGGGCTGCATCGATCACGAACGATCCAACGAAAGCATCGCCTCCGATCCCATCTCCGTTCCCGTCAAGCAGATTCCCCGCCGTGTCGCAGATCGCGTTCGGCCCGCTTTGCATCGTGACTGTGTACGTATCCGGCTGAAGCGAGTTTCCCGTCTTGATGAAGGTTATCTGACGCAAGTCGGGGGCCACCACCAGCGAACCACGGACGATGCCCTGATTGGCTCCGGACACGACGACGTCGGGCGGCCCCAAAACGTTCCCCTGGTCATACATGTTCAATACACTTGCGGCCAAATCGGCGCTGAATCGTGTCCCAACACCGAAGCTCGTAGGCGTGACCTCAACGACTGTGAGACCTTCCTGGTCGGTTACTTCCACCATGTCCGTTCCGCTAGTGAAACCCGTCGCGCTGGCCGTTATCGTCACCGTCTGCGTGCCATCTGCCACGACGTCGTCAACGGCCTGGACGGTGAAGGAAACGGATGACTCGTTCGCCGGAATCTCGACGCTGGACGGAACCGTGGCCTCGCTCTCGTCGGAGGTCGTCAACGTGACCGTTAGAGTTTGGCTCACGTCCACCCCGCTTCTGGTCACCGTGGCCGAGGTCGCTCCGTCGTTCTCGGAGATGGCATCTTCTGCGATCTCCAGAGTTAGTGTCCCGGGTACCTCCGTTTTCCCATTTGTCCACACGATTATGTCCTGCGTCGTGGCCGTCGCGATCCACCGTTCCGGTGAGCCCTGGACGGCGACCACATGTTCGATCGTTGCGTCCGTTACACCAAGGACGTGATCGGTGAACTCAGGATTCCCATGGTTCGTCAAGACGACGAGTTCGTTGGTGACTCCGCCCACAGCTAGATCTGGCTTGCCGTCCACATTCCAGTCGACCTGATCCATGCCTCGGCCGAAATCCCAAGTGCCGCCAAGACTGAACACGGATTGCCAACTGAACGGAATCCAGAGGTCCTCTCCTTTCGTAACGCGAACATCGCTTGGGCCGGTGGCGACCAGGTCGGCTTTCTTGTCACCGTCCAGATCGCTGAGGACGAGTCGATTCCAGGCGGTGTTCCCATTCCGGACGCCGTAGTACTCGTCGGTCCGCATCGAAACCATTTCCCAAAGCACGTAGGCGAAATTCGTGTTCCGGGCGGCAATGAAAAGATCCGGGTAATCATCATCCGATACGTCATGCACTACGACATCTGTAACGCGGTTGCTGTGGCCAGGCCCCAACTCGAAATCGTCCTGAACGATCTGCGGAACGTAGTCTCCGTCCTGGACGCAGTGGTACGTATGCTGGACGGCAAAAGGCTCCGAAACGGTCGGTAGCCCGTTCTCGAACGGATATACGACCAGACCGCCAGATTCCAGGCTGGCCAGAAGATCCTGGTCGCCGTCGGCATCAACGTCAAAACGCGAGATGTACGAGGCGATTCGGGGCAGTTCGATTCGTTCCAGCGGTTGGCCGCCGAAGTCTACACGCTCGACGATTGCCCCCGAGACAACGGTCACGGTGTGCAAACCGTCTTCCGCCGGGAACGTTCTCAGCCACTCCGGCTGGCTGATTTCGCGGACGTCATACATCCCGGGAGGCACGTCCGCAAATACGTAGTGGCCCTGGCTGTCAGTCGTCCGGCGCGGTTCCACATCGTCGGGCTGACCATTCTTGTTGATATCCAGGAATACGCCCCGGTCCGGCAGTCCAGGCTCGCCGTCTTCCATGCGGCCGTCGGGGACCAGGTCATACCATATCGTACCGCGAATCTCGCCGGGCGGACTGTTCTTATCGATGTTGGTCAGACTGACGTCGACCGCGTCGAAGCCATCGTAGTCTGGATCGGTGCTGGTCGCAGGTTCCGTGACAATCGTGTAGGTCACGTCCTGGCTGTCGTCATCCTCGACGCCGGTTACGGTGACCGCTTGCGGCGTGTTCCAGTTCCCCGCATCGAAAACGATTTGCCGCGGAGCGACGTTCCCCTCCGTAGCGTCGCTGGAGCGGAGCCCGATTGCCACTGGGGCTGTCGGCTGGCTATCCAGCACGACGGTGAACTCGGCACTTCCACCAGCCTCCGTGGTGGTCAGACCGGATGACGGGGTGACAGTGATCCCAACGATGTCGTCGTTAACAATCTGGCCAAGACCCTGCCCGGATCCGATCACGGCCCCCCGAGGGTTGCGAAGTTCCAGAAAGAACTTCTCCATCGGTTCATGTATGTTGTCCCCCAACACCTGCACGTCGATCGCGTCAAAGTTTGGCCCCGGCGGAATGCAGAGCGTCCCATTGGTCGCCACATAGTCGGTTCCAGCGTCCGCCGTGTCGTCTCGCGTGGCGTAGTCGACGCAGGCGGGAATGTCGCTTTTCCCGTGCAGGACGACGGTGAACCAGAACGTTGTCGTGCCCGTGTCTCCCTCAGGACGCGCCTCGTAGCTGGTGTACAGTGCATGGAGATCATCGTTGGCGATCGTGCCCACTGCCTCGCCATCGGCGATGACGGCCCCTCGGGCATTGCTGAGATTCACGTAGAACGTCTCGTCCGGCTCCGTTATGGCGTCTCTCGCAATTTCCACATAGATCGGCTGCGAAGTTACGCCTGGCAGAAAAGTCAGCGTCCCGCCAGTCTCCACGTAGTCCTCGTCAGGAGTCGCTGTACCAAGCGCCGTGGCAAAGTCGACAAGGACAGTTTCGACACTCGCCGGAAGCAGATTCACCATAAACTCAAAGGTCATTGTTTCGCTGGTACCCTCAGCCAGTTTCACGTCGCTGATGCGCAGCTCGCAGTCCGCAGGTGGTGCATCAGTGACCTCGATGACCAAGGCGGCCGTGTCATCGGGCGTTGAGCCCACTTCGGGGTCGTCCACCTCGACGATCACGTTCAGCACCGGATTCGTCTCGTGGTCCAACGTCTGGGCCGCCTTCAGGTGAAGCTCCGTGCCGACGATCTCGAACATTGCCGCATCGGGCCCTGAAAGGCTTGGCCTGTTGGTGCCCAAGGCATCATCGCTTACCTCGATGTCAGCCACCTTGATCCGCGTCGTGTCCGCGCCTTCCTCCAACGACGTCACGGTATTCTGAAGCACCACTCCGGGCGGCTCGTTCACGTCCTTCGTGTAGATGACAAATACCTTTTCCTTCGAGAGGCCGCCCCCATCCTTCGAACGAACTCGAATCGTGTAGCTGTTCTGCGTCTCGTGATCGAGCACGGTCTTCGTGCGCAGCGTGCTGCCGACAATTGAAAATAGCGAGTTGTCCGTGGCACCTTGTCCGGAGACCAAGGAGTACGTCAAGATATCGCCTGGGTCGACATCATCCGATTTGAGTTCTCCAACAGTCGTGCCCGCTGGTTCGTTCTCTGGAATCAACGCGTTGGACACGGTCACGTCCGTCGGTGCGTCGTTGACTGGCTGAACGTTGATGGTGACGAGCACTTCGTCGCTGTACAGCGCCCCATCGAAAGCTTGATACACGAAGGTATCTTTGCCGTGCCAGTTGAGATGAGGATGGTATATCGGGTGGAGCGAGTCTTCTCCCAGGCTTAGCGTTCCGTGCGACGGGGGGACCACGACGACGATCTCGGGCGGGTTGACTCTATCGTCACTGGCCGTCAAGGCCAAGACCTTCTCTTGGTCCTCATCAACGCTGAACGTGTCCGGTTGAGCTATCGGCGCGAGGTCAAAGTTGGCCGTCAATTCCCTATTGCGATTCATGGGAACCGACAACGCAAGTTCGAACTCGCGCCCCGCCGGAACGTCTCCAGACCACTTATCGAACCGAGCGTTGCCTTCGGCTCGAGCTTGGAGTTGTACCACCGCTCCCGCGAGGAACTCCTGTTCGTCCGGCAGAACGTCAACCTCTCCGCCGGTTGCCGGAACCGCAGATACGGTCAAGGAGTAGGCCCGACCAAAATGAGCAGTCAACGTACGTTTGCGGTCCATCAGAACATTGATCGAGTCGTCGTTGCCTATGCCATCGGGAACGTCGCCTGCCCAGTGAGAAAAGACCCACCCGGGGGCCGGATTGGCCGTCAGTTGCACAGTGTCCGAGCCACTGTAGTAAGACCCGTTTGGCGCGCGGCTTACAGTGCCCGACCCAGTGGGATCGACGAAAACATCTAACGTAGTCAAAGGCCGAGCGAGGTTGAGTTCATTTTTCGCACTATCGCGAACGGCAACCAACGGCATGCCATTCTGATCGAAGCCCAAGGAAGAATAGGCGTAGTTGCTGATGGTAGTGCCGACCTGCATCGGATACCACGTGCCGCCCATTCGGGTAACGTAGCCTAGCGTCTCGCCCTCGCTTTCCGTGTCGATGAAAATGATCGCGGGCTCTCCGGACTGGGCATACCCCTCAATGGTATTTGGCGCGACGGCAATGTCGACGGACTTGCGGTCAATGTCCCCGGAGACGATTCCCGTGACCGTCCCCCAGTGCCCGTTCAAGAACTCGACATAACGGAGGCCTTCATAATTGTCATCACTCCAGTAGGTATCTGCCCACACCAGAGCGAAATGGTTGGGACCCAGTCGCACGCTTTCTGGCCGACGCTGGCTGCGGCCGGGATAGATCGTGTCGTTGGTCCATGTCCCATTGGGATTTCGATCGGCGCGGCGCATCCCGCGCACACTCTTCTCGGGTGCGGTGTATACCAAGTGGGGCTGGCCGGCACTGTCGAATTCGAACGTGATACGGTCCCACATTTCGGAATCTGTCGCACGGTCGGCAACTTCGATTACCCAACTCCTGCCATCGTGCCACGCAAACTTGACGACAGCGGCATCACGATCGCTGTAGGCGATGGCCGGACGTCCGGTGCGCGGATTGTAGCGCAAGCAGGCACCGTAACCTGCGTACCAATTGGTTTCGATTTGCGTGTGCCGCCAATTTCTAGATGTATCCCGCCAAGCGTAGAATAGGCCGTGCGGCGGTGTCCCAGACGGGCTTCCATTGGCTTTGTAGGCGATCCCCGGTTGGCCCGTGTTGGGGTCGAATGCCAAGCTGGTGAACTTCTCGTCCACGCCACGAGTCTCGTCCACGACGGTGAAATCAAACTCTCCGGTAGTCGCGTTGTATTCGGCGTACCGCAATTGCCGGTCGCCAGCGCTACTGACGTAGCTGACAGCCGGCAAGCCGGCCGGAGTGCGCGCGACATCCATGGCCAACGTGCTGCCGCTGTCATCAAGAATCTCCACGGGCCAGGTTTCGACCTTGGCCGCGGGGCCGACTATCAGCGTTACGGTCGCCACGCTCGACTGCGATGAACCATCGTCGACTCGGAAGATGAAACTTGCGCTGCCCGAGAAATCCGGAGCCGGGCGGTAGATCAACTCCTCGTCGTGGTAGGGAAGCGTGTACGGCGCGGACGTGACTGCCACATCAGGGCTCGGCCCTGGGTTGATCAGTGTTCCGCTGGATGGCAAAGAGAGGATTGTGAAGTTCAGATCGTCCAAGGGGTCTTCGTCTGATGCCTTCAGTTCGAAGCGACGGTCTTCTCCCTGCACCACGACGAAGGCCTCGGTGTACGCGGCCGGAGCACGATTCGGCTGCTTGACCGTGATGCTGACATTGCCGTAGTTCGAATACGCGCGGCCGTCGTGGGCACGGTAAGTGAACTTGTCCGGACCCACGTAACCGCTGTCAGGCGTGTATTGGACGGTTTTGCCCTCATTGCGGAGTTGATACGGCGTCGCACTGATCGTTTGTCCGGCGATTGGATCGCGTAGGGTCCCGTGACTCGACAAGGACTGGATCCAATACGTCAGCGGGTCGGCGTCCACCCCGTTTAAACTGATCGACGTAGTACTGTCGCCAGCCGCCGATACCGTCACATGGAAAGCGCTGGGTGGATAGTTGTATTGTCGGACGTCGATGTTCACGAAAGCAGAGTTCGAATGGCAGGTCTTGTGATCGTCCGCCCAGAACAGAAATGCATCTGGGCCCCAATAATCGCGATCTGGTGCATAGGTGACCGTACAGGATCCAGGCGGAAGTGCAAAAGGCGTTTGCGTGATGGTCCGGCCGAGACTATCGGTCAGAGTGCCGTGCGAAGGACGCGAGGCAACCACACAAGTTAGGGCATCGCCGTCCGGGTCCTCGACGTCCAGGTCGATAGACAGAGCTGCATTCTTCTGTGTCTTTACGGATACGTCGTTGGCTCGTGGCGAGCGGTTGGGTATGTTCCCGACCGTCACGGATACCAAGTCCCATGCTTGGAATCCGTCGTTGTCTGTGACTGTCAGTTTCAGTTCGTGTACGCCGACAGGCAGTGTAACGACTGGCGTTGCGCCCTCGGCCACTTCGACACCACCTTGTGACCACGTGCAGCTCACGATGCGTCCATCGGGGTCCGAACTCGCCGTACCGTCCAGTTGAACAGTCTCCCATCCGTCGCCATTGCTGTCAGCTACGGCGATGTCCGGACCAGCATCGGCCAAGGGGGCCTTCGCAAGTGCTTCAACGACGATGCGCGCGGTGTCGGTAGCCGAGAATCCCGTATCGCCGGTTACCGTCAGTACGACCTCGTGGATGCCCAGGCCAAAAGGAACAGACGCGACACGTCCTGTTCCCAATGTCTCTCCCCCCTCGGACCAGCGATATTGGCCGATACTCCCATCCGGATCACGGCTGCCGCTGCCGTCGAGAGTTACCATCTCGCGCCCGTCGCCGTCGGCGTCGACAAGCGTCTGGTCAAGCCCTGCATCCGCCGCGAATCGCCGGGTCGGATACTGACATCTCGTCTACGAAGCGATCCAGGACAGCCATCCGCTCCAAGGCTTGGGCATTGGTGATGGAGTGTAGAAAGATGTCCCGCAGGGTATCCTGCGCGATTTCAGCCACTGTGCTGACGCCCCCTAATGCAGTCCCTAGCTTGTCAAGAGAGTTTCCAAAGGACACGCGGCGGGAGACGGTTTCCCAGTTTTCGAGAGTCGTCTGGATCGAATCGGGCGGCAGTCTGAAAAAAGTTCCTCCATGTGCGAGGAAGCCGGCCAAATCCGCCAAGTCTGAACCAACGCCCGACAATCCCTCAAGATTGCCTGCCATATCTGCCAGTAAGGCAATGTTGTTCCCTTTCAACTGTTGAGTCAGCTCTGGCTGTAGAATCGCTGCGATGAAGGCGTGGTGATACCTGTCCACTCGGTGATTGTAGTTGTCAAGATCCGAGTACAGATGAATTTCACGCCAAAGCCCCTCCATCGTCCTCGTAGGGACCAGAATCACATAGTTGTTGCCCCGGTCGTCGTGGCGAAGCTCCAGTTCGACATCCGGAATCGTCGTGTCGTAGATCGTGGGAAAGCCTGTGGAAGGGGGGCGTTTGATTCCGGGGCCGCTTCTCCTTCGGCCATCGAGGCACCAAGAATGTCAATACCAGATCCACCCAAAGCCCCTTGCGTCGTGTCGTATGCCTGGCCGACCGCCCCGCGGGCCAACATCTGGCTCTGCCCCTCGCCAACTTCGGCAAAGACCGCGGATGTAACCTGGGGGAACGATTCGGCCAGCGAGGCCAACGTGGTGGGCTCGGGCGCTGTCGGCGCACTGAGCACCACACGCGGCTCCAAGGCCTCGACTGCCAAGATGCGTCTGCGGAACTCTGCGCGAGACCGTCCAATGGGGCGTCGACGGCGTTTCCCTGCCCAGGGCGCCTTCCGCCCGAGTGTCCGCCGAATGGTGCCCGCCGTTGCCAACTGCAGTTTCTTGGTCATGATTGGGTTCCCCGCGATATTGACGGACCAGCCCCCTGCGTCCCGGCTGAGCGGATACTGACTCCGGCTCTCCAAATTGAGTCCATTACCCTTCCAAAGGCAGTGAGCATTCTCTTTTCGCTGCGAGTTCTTCGTCAAAGCCACGCTCGGCGGCGACCCGTTGGCGGATAACGGATCCGCTGCTGTAACTAGTAAGCCTGCCGAACGGGGAAAATTACGCCTGGTGAAGAAAACCTGGTCGCTGCCGCTTCTGCGCGAAGAGGTCGCTCGCGTGTCGCACACGCGATGGGCTTGGGCAACATATCAGAATGGCCCAGCGCGACAGACTGTTGACTGGCGCACTGCTGTGCAGCACGATAGAGGGAGAGAAAGGGAGGGCAAAATGAACGGGCTGCACAAGAAAATGTCTGACTTGGTCGATCACGTCACAGCCACACTGCAGTCGGACGAGACGCAGCACCCGGACGAAAGGGCTAACGCGCAACGTCCTGGAACGGCGCGAGCCCGTCATGAACGTGAAAATTGAAACGAAGTCTGGGCAAACCGTCGTGTGGATTGACGGCAAGAAGCGGGATCAGCACCGAGACATCCCAAACAGCTTCACGAACAAGCATAAGATTAAGACGTTCCTAGCCGTCCGTCTAGAACTCGGCTCAGGAGATGGTGGGGTGCCGAAGGCAGCAGACTGCGTCAAGGGCATCTGCTACGTCAATCGAAAAAGGTCGCAGCCTTTCACCGCCGCCGAGATCGAACTAGTCCGCTTCGTGTCCCGCCTTGCAGCGATTGTGATTGAATTCGCACGCCAGGAGGCGAGATCCCAAATGGGTGCCGCTGCACGGACCATCGCCAAGATGGCCGACCCGCAAACGAGCCAGGAAGCTCTGTTGGCCGAAATCGTCAAACAGGCGTGTGAACTGATCGGCGCACCGGCCGGTTGCCTTTGGCTGACAACCGGAGAATCGTCGAACTTGCTCAGACCGCTCGGAAGGTATGGCCTCGCCGCTGGGCTGAAGAAGAGAATCCCCGTGGCGAACAGTATAACCGGCAAGTTTCTAGCCAGTGGTAAACAGAGCGATTTTGAGGAAGATGTCCTGGCAAACGAGGACTACTATGCGAAGGAAGAAGCGACTGCGGCCGACCTGCGATCGTTGTTGTTGGTGAGGCTGCTCGTGCATGGCGAGGCCAGAGGCGCCTTGAATGTCTATACCGTGGGGGCTCCGCGAGCATTCGGCCCGTGGCACGAATCGCTGCTGTGTTCTTTTGCTGGGCTTTGCAGCATTGTGATCGATTTGCACGAAGCGGGCCGGCAGCAGATGGAGGTTCGGGACAACCTGTTGAAGATGGCGGGAACGCTGTATGAATTGCGCGATCTGGAAAGCATCGTCCAGACGGCGGCTGATCAGGCACGAGAGATTGCCGATGCCGATTGCGCGTATATGTACCCGTACAATCCTGCCACAGGCCAGTTCTTGCCGAATCGCGTCTCGACCAAACCGGAGAAAACCGAACCAGAGGAGTCCGAACCAGAGAAGACCGAACCAGAGAAGACCAAGCTAGAGGAAATCAAATTACGGACCATCCTGGAGAGGCGCCGTCCGCGCGGCGCGGGACTCTCCCGGAAGATCGTCAGGACCGGCAAAACCATCAAAGTGCCCGACACAAGCCAAAGTAATGAGGTGAACCGGCAAACGCCAGAGCTGGGCATTCAGTCGTTGGTGGGGTTTCCTGTCAAGCACAGTCAGCGCATCGTCGGCGTGTTGTATGTCGACTTCAAGGAAAAGGAGGATTTCGAAGAAGCGGAAGAAGCGCTCAAATTCGATACCATCGAGCTTCTCTTGCCTCTCGCCGCGGTGGCCATCGAAAACGCCCATCTTTCTCATGAACTGAAACGAGAGCGAGCAAAATGTGACGTCCAAATCGTGCTAAGGCCATTAGTCGACCACAACCAGTGGAACGGCTATATTCAAGCGCAAGGGGCGTTGTTCGGTGCTGCGTTTTTCCAAATCGATTGGAACCGACCTTCGTGTGACCTCGCCACAGACGTGGATGCCATTGGCCTCAAGGCGTCCTGCAACAGAAATCTGGAGTGGAAGGACGATGCGCGCAGATGCGGGGCCACGGTAGCCGCGATCCTTCGTGGTGAGAGCCGAGACGTGGCCGTACTGGGCGGGGAAGGCCAAGCCGATATGGCTCGTATCCTGGCAAACGCGTTCGATCCACAACTGGTGCCCGAAACAAAGCTCTCTTTTCGCATCCCCAGCGAACTCATGGCGTTTCCATTCGAGTTTGCACACCACCGTGACTACTGGGTGATGGACTACGCAATGAGTCGATTCCTTGTCGACGCAGACCAAATCCATCGCGAATCGTTCGAAAGCTTCCTCAAGGACCTTGTCTTTGGCCCCGCGAGACAGAAGCTGCGCGTCTTGCTCATTGCCGATACAGACAATTTGCCGGGCACGAAGACAGAAGCAAAGGCGGTGCTTAAGATTCTCAGACGCACACTTGGTGGACTTGTGGTGGACGTCGTACTTGCCGGGGGCGAGGCTACTCCTGATCGAGTCGTCGAAGAGCTGCGTCAACAGAAGTACGACGTCGTTCACTTCGCGGGCCACGGGGAATTCAATCACAATGCCCCGGAGAAAAGCCTGCTCCGGTTGGGCGACCGTGGACTGGAGGCACGCCGCTTTGCATGGTATCTGCAGCAATCCGGCACCAAGTTTCTTTACTTGAGCAGTTGTTGGGGTGGCACTCCGTGACGCCCGACGCAACGTCCGCGACCGCATTGACGGCTTTGCTCTGGACGAGCAGGAGGCCAGCGAACCGGTGATCGATGACGGCGCATGGTTGTCGCCCATTCTGATTAAGCAGTACTAGCCGCCCATCTTGCCGTTGCGACTGCTGGAAACTGGTGCTGCCTAGGGAATGGGAGTCGAGAAGCCTAGCTCGATACCCGTTTGGCGACGTCTTCAAATGCCCGCGACAGTCGGTCGGGATCATCCGCCGGCATCATCGTCTCGGGGCCGGAAGCAAGTTGCCCAAGCATGGCACGATCCGCTTGCGGTGAAGCGATGCAAAAGACCTCGATGCCCGCCTCTTTCGCTCGGCGGGACGCTGCGATCGCTTGCTGGTAATCGTCCGGAACGCCGTTGACCAGTATCACCATGAATCGGTCTGTTTCCGCAGGACAATCGCCAAGCATGTCGGTGGCTCTCTCGATGGCCTCCGCCAAGTGGCTTGATTCACCGAGCCGTAGCTTTTTCAAGCCGTCAGCAAGCATGTCCTGGTCGGGGCAAAGGGGGCAAAGGACCGACACGTGACCATCCATCCCAAACTGAATTACCCCGATCTTCGAGGTGGCCAAATCGACCGCTCCGACGAAGTCCTCGCAGGTCCTTCGAACTGCCAGCAGATTGTCAGTCGTTACGCCCGAGGAGCAGTCGATGACCAGCACCCCGGCGCGAAGAAGGATCACAATTCCCACTTTGCGTTCCGCCGAAAGGTCGATTCTCTCGTCCTTCCGGATATCAATTGTCCCTCTTATTTCGTCCCGCGTGCGCCCGCGATCGGCCAGCTTGAATTGCTTCCAAGGTCCTCCCTTCGAATCCGGATGCCATAGTTCGCACGTTCTACCTGCCAGTTGAGCAGCGGTCGCTTGCGTTGTCGACGACCCAGCGATACTGAAGGTGAGATCGCCGTTGAGCCGTTCGTTACTCCACCAAATCCACTTGCGTCGCGCGATCTGGACGTCGCCACGCACGCGAGCAAGGGGGCGGGGGCTTGTGGAAGGTCCTGGCGGTTTTGGGAATCCGCCAATGATGCTGGCCGCAGTGCCGCATTTCGGCATGATCTGTTCCTGAAGCCGGGCAAGGAAGTCATTTTGTCTCTTGGCCCATTCCTCTTCGGGAAACTCGTCTTCGCCGCCGAAATACGCCTCCAACTCCCTCGCGCATGACTCACACAGCTCGACGTGCTCGTCGAGTGCCGGTTGCAGGTGCGCTGGGACTTCATCGTTGATATACCACGCGAACTCGTCCACGGTAAGATGATTCTTGGGATCGCGACGCATGGGATAGCACTCCTGTATAGTATTCTCTAGTCCAGCAGGTATCGCATGACCTTCTTGAGTGCATTCTTCCGGTCTGCTCTCAACACATCTTCTGCTTGTCCGAGTCGCTCTGCTGCCTCGCGTACGCTCAGCCCTTCGAGATCAACTGTAATGATCGCCATGCACTCGGAGTTGGCAAGCCCTGCGTCAAGCAAGAGCTTCTTGCGAGCGTTTTCCAGATCGGCTGCCAACTCCTGTTCTGTTCGCCCAAGTTCCTTTGCCACTTGGGGCATGCTGCGCTCTTCGAGATCAACCGACGTGATGGCCGTGCGTTCGATCTCGGACAATCCGGCATGACGCCCACGTGATAGCATCCTGGTCACGACCATCTTACGCGAGACCTGCTTACGTATCTCCTGTCGTGCGCGGAACAGACGCACCCTGAAGGCGTTTGGAGTGATGTTGGCTTCCTCCGCTGCTGCCTCAGCGATCTGATCCATGTTCCAGTCGGGATGGGCTTCAGAGTACTCGATAAACAGCTCTGCCGCTTGGCGGCGTAAAGGAGTAAGACGGACAATGATGCGCGAAGATCAGCAGACGCGGCCTGCGATTCTCGCCGTCCGGCATTTGACCCGTCTCCTGCAGCCATTCAAAGACTATGCGGGAACAGTCGGGACCCCACTCGCTGCCCGGCCTATCGAGGCACTTCGGGTACCCACGCTTGCCCAAAGCCATCTACTGCGCCCTCCCTCAACGTGCCTCCGTCTCGAAGGTAGGAATGGCCCACCACGAGCTGCGAAGCAGTTGACCCTCTATACATAGTATGATGCTGGCGGCGATCCATGTACATTCGCCGCAAGAATAAAGACATTCGCTTTCCTCCCTCGGAGACGACTGGTTGCGCGACGCGATGCAGCGGTTGAATAGACATGGCAGATCTCCCGCATGAGCAAAAAACGTGTATTTGGAACCAGTCGATCTTGGACGCAACGAATGGATCACCCTTATGTTGCGGCGAGCTTCGCCAGAGATTCCCGAAGAATCTCTCGCAGCGATGTAACAATCGGGACGTCAACACACTATAGGAATTGGGGTAATCGTTGAATCAGAGATCTAAGCTCTCAGACCAACGGTTGCCCTTTGCCGACGCGATTCCTGGGGGCGGCGGGGAAATGCCCTCCCTTACGGCCCTTGCTGGCTGCCGCCCCCTCCTTTCTTCAGCCTCTCTGGCGAGCGGATCCTCCTGCCCCAAGATGCTATGAACACTGCCCACCTTAATAACGCTTGGTTGGACGGGCAGAACGTGCCGTCGTGTTGGCAACGATACAGAAAGGCAAGGAGCGACAGAAGTGACCCTGGAACCCTGCCCGGGCAGCACACGACGTCTTGACAGGGGTAGGAAAGGGACCGACCAACAGAATGCCAAGGGATTCGTCGCGTTAATCCCACGCCTGCAGTGCGGTGGCTTAGTAATGTCGAGCACTTTTGTTCAGCGAGAGGCAATCCTTACTGGCGGTCGCGTTTGTCGCCGATTATCCGGGTCCGGTGGCTGTTTTCTTGGCGCTGGAAATGGAAGATGCTAGGTTTTGATATAGAATGTGCTAGTGCTCTCCTGGCATGCAACGATTGTGGGCGCAGCAAGTCCAGCAGGCCGTTTGCCGTTCTACTCTGACGAAACGAGATGGGCTTGAAGATGAACTCGAAGAGATCTCGCCGAGGCAGGAAGTCCCGCAAGCGAATGACGCTCCGCCCGCGCGTCGAGCGGCTTGAGCAAAGGCTGATGTTGGCGGCCGATCCTGCGGAAGGTCTCTGGCAGTTGGTCGATAACATGCCTGCGGCGGACAGCGGTCAAACGTCTTATCTCGAAGCGACCGAGTTTCAAGCCTACACGCTCGACAGCATTTCGATGCAGTCGCTGCTCGCACAGGCTCCCTTGGAGTTCACGGCGGCGGCCAATGCGCCGGTTGAAATCACACTGCCGAGGCCGGACGGTGAATTGGGCAGATTCACCATCGTCGAATCGCCCGTCATGGAACCTGAATTGGGCGCGCAATTCTCAGAGATTCATACATTCAGCGGCCAAGGAATCGATCACCCGCAGGCTACGGTTCGCCTTGATGTCACACCCGCGGGGTTCCACGCGCAGGTTCTCTCTCCGTCGGGCTCTTACTACGTTGATCCGTACTATCATTTGGACGACAGCTTGTACGCAAGTTATTTCAGGTCGTCTGTGGTGACACCGTCGGCGTTAGCAGAATTCGCGTACAGTCTGCCTGAGCCGCCAGCTTCTGATCTGGCGACAAACGAACCATCGTCTGGCGAGGCAGAAGGTGGACAAGAGGCCGCCCGCTCTGGTCATCAGTTACGAACCTATCGAATGGCCGTAGCGGCCACCGGTGAGTATACGACTTTCCACGGCGGCACCGTCGCGCTGGGTCAAGCAGCGATTGTCACCGCGATCAACCGGGTCACTGGCATCTTTGAAACCGAGTTGTCGATTCGTCTGAGTCTGGTGGCCAATAACAGTAGCCTGGTCTATACGAATCCTGCTACCGATCCCTACTCGGGGGCCATCAACACTTTTCAGTTGACCATCAATGACTGGAACATCGACGCCGTTATCGGTGCCGCGAACTACGACATTGGACACTTGTTTACGCAGGGTGGCGGTGGACTGGCACAATTGTCCTCGGTCGGCGGACTGAACAAGGGGCGAGCCGCTTCGGGACGCTCTGTGCCGACGGGAGATGCCTTTTGGGTGCAAATCGTCGCTCACGAGGTTGCGCACCAGTTCGGTGCTGGACACACCTGGAACGGCGATAGCGGTAGTTGCTCGGTTGCTCAGCATATGCCGGCGTCGGCCATGGAACCCGGCAGTGGTTCGACGATCCTTGCCTACGCTGGTATCTGCGGCAACGACAATCTACAAAGCAGTAGTGATCCCTATTTCCATTCAATAAGCTTCGACGAGATCATCAACTTCGTCGACAACACAATTCCCGCCGTCGGTACGCGGACCGCCACGGGCAACACCGTTCCCACAGTTAGTGCCGGCGCCGATTTCACGATCCCCGCCCGGACGCCGTTTGTCTTAACTGCCAGTGGTAATGACGGCGACGGGGATACGTTGACCTTCAATTGGGAGCAGCGCGACCTGGGGCCGCGACAGGACGTTAACGCCGGAGACAACGGCCAGAGCCCGCTCTTCCGATCGTTCACGCCGACCACCGATCCCACTCGAACGTTTCCTAGACTGACCGATCTGGTGAACAACACCACGGTGATTGGCGAGACGCTGCCGACGACTACTCGCGAGATGAATTTCCGTGTCACGGCACGAGATAATCGGGCAGGCGGAGGAGGCGTGAACACGGACGACATAGTGGTCAACGTCCAAGACACGGGCGCTTCGTTCCTGGTGACGGCTCCCAGCACAGCGGTAACCTGGGCCGGAAACAGCACGCAGGCAGTCACCTGGGAGGTCGCCGGTACAACTGCCGCACCGATCAGCACGGCCAATGTGAACATCCTGTTGTCGACCGACGGCGGTCTCAGTTACCCGATCACCATTCTGTCCAACACACCGAATGATGGCAGCCAATCGATTACCGTTCCCGACGTGAACACGACAAATGCGCGCCTTCGTGTCGAAGGTGCCGGCAACATTTTCTTCGATATCTCGGATGTCGACTTCACCATCAATTCGGCGGCGGAATTGGATTTTGGAGATGCTCCCGATCCTCTCTATCCGACGCTGTTGGCATCGGGCGGCGCCAATCACGTGATTTCAGGTCCAAATCTGGGAGCGACCGTCGACGCGGAACCGGACGGCCAACCGAACGCAACAGCCACGGGCGACGGCGCGGACGAAGATGGCGTGGTGTTCACGTCGCTGCTGCTTCCCGGCCGAACCGCGACGCTCGATGTCACCGTGACCGGAACAACGCTGCTGAACGCGTTCCTGGACTTCAACGGCAACGGATCATTCGCAGATGGTGGGGAACAGATCTTCACGGACAGAGCGCTGAACGCAGGCGTCAACAAGCTGGCGTTTGTGGTTCCGCCTTCGGTGCTCCCCGGCACAACCACCTACGCTAGGTTTCGGGTCAATACGGCCGGAGGCATTTCCTTCGGCGGTCCGTCCGGGGACGGCGAAGTCGAAGATTACCAAGTCGCCATCTCGGCGCCTCGGCCAGATCGCCTCGGCGGCATTCGCGAAGGGCAGAACTTCCACCTGGATACCACCGGCAACGGTGCTTGGGATGGGGCGGTCGGAGGCGACACCTTCAGCGTGTTCGGGATCACGCCGCTGATCGGTCTGGGGAAGGGCGTCGTCGGTGACTGGGCTGGCGACGGCGACGATGATCTTGGTCTGTACCACGATGGTCGTTTCTATCTCGACACCACCGGCAACGGCAAATGGGATAAGGTCAGCGGCGGCGATACGTTCCGCGACTTCGGTATCGCGGCTTTGCGCACGACTGCGACACCGGTCGTGGGTGATTGGGACGGCAACGGCACCGATGACTTGGGCCTGTACAACGGTGGTTTCTTCTATCTCGACACGACGGGCAACGGAGTCTGGGATACGGTCGATGGCGGCGACACGTTCCGCGATTTCGGTATCGCGGTTCTGCGCCCGACCGCCAAGCCGGTTGTGGGTGATTGGGACGGCAACGGCACCGACGATCTGGGCCTATACAACGGTGGTTCTTTCTATCTCGACACGACGGGCAACGGAGTCTGGGATACGGCCGGTGGCGGCGACACGTTCCGCGATTTCGGCATCGCCTCAATCCGGCCCACCGCCTCGCCGATCATCGGCGATTGGAACGACGACGGGACGGACGATTTGGGGCTGTTCAATGATGGGCGGAGTTTCTACCTGGACACAACGCTGAATGGAACATGGGATAGTGTCGCGGGCGGTGATACGTTTCAGGATTACAATTACGGTCCGGGCGGCGCACCGCTGATCGGTAATTGGAGTGTACCCGGAGGAGTCTTGGCGTCACGGGCGGCAAGCGATCCGACGAACCAGCCATCGCCATCACCCGCGCCAAGCCAACCGGAATCGATCGTGAGCCAAGGCATAGCGACTCGGGAGGTTGCGGCCTCGCAGCTTACTGCTATCTCCGCTCGTCAATATCTGTTCGCCTCGCTGGGCGAAGCACCCATTGCCCGCGGGTTCGTGCCGGGACCAACAGTCAGGTCATGGGTCTTTCAGCCGGGCAGCGCAAACTCGAGCACTGACTTCCGCGAAGATCTGCTTGATTCGTTGGCTAAGACGATACTGCAAACCACGGAAGACGCATTTTCTGCGGAGCCGTTCGAGTCTCTGTCGCTACGGTTTCAAGCCCGCGTTCGTGGTGCGTAAACCGACCTTTCCGCGATGATCCCCTCGAGCCTGCCGGACCCAGCAACCGCGGCATTCGCAGGGAGTTCGGTCACAGGTGCCGCAGACGTCGCGGGATTCCAGTGCGCCGATTGATGCTTCGACCAGTTCTAGCATCTTCTGATAGTCCCGGTCTTGCGTGGTGGCCCAGCCGCCATTGATCTGGCCCCAACCACCGGCCGCCTCGGCCAGCGGGGCCTTGAGAATGCGGCTTTCGGTGGGGACGCACACGTTCACCAACGCGGCGTATGGCTCATCGGCCAGTGTGGGGCCGAACGTGGCGGCAACGTATGCGCGGAGGGCTGTTTCGCCGTCGCTGTCCGAACCGACCCATTCCTGCTTGTTCCAGGAGTAGTCGCCGTAGAATTCGGCGTTGACGTCCAGCCAGTCGACGATCCGCTGGAAGCCGTTTCGATCAATGCCGTTTGGGCCACCAAGCGGTTTGTGGTGTTCGTCACCGTCCAGGAGCAACCGCGCCAGCCGCCCTGCGTGCGAGTAATAGTCTTTCGGTACGCTGAAGGCCGTTTCCTTGTTGCGGTGGGCAATCGACACGAGGCTGGGTTTCCGCGTCAATGAATGATACGCGGCGCTGGCCCGGATATTTCCAAGCTTCAGCGGTCCGGCATCCATCGAGCCAAGCAGGGTGATCCCGCCTTCGGTCTTCTCCAGTCCGTGACATCCGATGCAGTGACGATCCAAAACCGGCTGCACGGTCCGAGCGAAACTCAAGCCGCCGTCGTATCGAGGACCAGCGGACGGCGCAAGCTCGTGGATGCTCACGTCGGATGGCAGCGGCACGCGCGTGGGGCTGGAGTAGCGCTGTTCATGACAGCCGACGCACGTGGCCGTCTCGCCCGGATGGAGGTAGACAAACGACCTCATCCCCATCACCGCCATGCCGTTTTCGTCTAGCAGTTGGAACATCAGCGGCTGTTCAGCGGGGGCCCGAAACGCCACCGAGCCGTCTTCTCCGACCGGCACGGTTCCCAATACCTGCTTGGGTGTTTCAAACAACGTCGCACTGCGATCCGGCACGCGGATGGTTGTCTGCGGATACATCCGCAGCACGCGAAGACTCTTGATGCTGCCTTGCGGGTACTCCTGGGTGCTCTGGTAAACGTCTCGCACGTAGAAGACACCCGTCCTTTCCACCTCCTTCGCCGCGAGTGTCGACGGCAGCGTGGGTGGCATTGGTCGCGGCACGATTGGAATAGGCGCAAAGCACGATTGCCCCGGATCGCGATAAATCAGCTCGCGTCCGCCAAGCGTGTCGACCAGATAGATGGCATACGCGTTCGGCGAATTGCGACCGCCTTGACGAGCGTGCGTTTCCTGCGAGTAGGCGACCAGGAACAACTCCTCGTTAAGCGGCCACGGTGTGGCGGTGGCATTCTGGCCCCAGCCTTCCGTTTCCGGGAACGGGATTTCGGGAGTAATGCGCTTGAGAGGTGCGTCACCGTCCTGGCCGACCAGTGGGTCGATCACGATCGCCGAGCCGGCTGTATAGCTGTGATGCGCCGTGGCGGTAGCGACCACTTTGTGCGAGCCCGGAATCGACCTCGCTTCGGCGATGCTGCAAGGGTTGCGTGTGTAGTTGCCGTAGAGATGCGCCGTCCCGGTGCCGTCGGGGCGGATCGTCCAGAGGCTTTGGTAAATCGTGTCGTGGCGGTTGATGTAATCCCAACGGGTCCAGATAATTCGCCCGTCGTGCATCACGCTAGGGTCCCACTCGTTCGCTTCGCCGTAAACCATCGGTCGGATGTCCGTTCCGTCATACTTGCAGCGATAAAGCGTGTAGGTTGGGCAATAGCGTCCTCCGTGATGACATCGCACACCGGCCTGGTTGCGCGTGCTGATGAACGCGATGCCGCCATCCGGCAGGTAGCACGGATCCCAGTCCTCGATCATGACCGTCTCGCGGCCTTCGAAACCTTCCAGCGGATCATTGGCCGTGCCGGTGACCTGCCGCAAGCCGCTGCCGTCGAGATTCACTTCGTAAATGAAGAACCGCCGCAAATCTGCCTTCGGTTCGCTGTGATCGCAATAGGAGAACAAAGTCTTTTGTGCATCGAATGACAAGTCGGGATGCAACATGGACCCGGGCGACAATTGCCCCGAAAGCACAACCGTCGGTTTCGGATCGGTCTTCCAGTCGTCCAGTATCACCAATCCATCGCCCAGGCCACTGTATCGGCCCAGGTACTGGTCGCTTTGGTGCGAGAAGCGCGGGGGCGGACGTTTGTTGATCAGCAGTCGCTCGAAATCGAGCGCCGGGTGTGACAGGATGATTTTCCGGCGCAAGTCCTTGATCTCGCTGTGCAGGGCTTGCCGCCCCGTATCGTCCTCGGTCTGGCCGGCCTTCCGTTCAAGCGTCTTCAGTTCTTCCGAAAAGTGCGGCTGAGGCGCGGTCTCTTGGACATAAGCCAGCGTCTGTCGCGCCAATTCCAGAGCGCCGGGGACCGTGCCATCGTCGGGTCCTTGGCGTTTCAGTGTCGGTCGAGACGGCGAGGAGCCACGGACGACGGCCGAGCGCGAACTCTCCGTCTTGAACTCGACCCCATCCGACAGGATTTGCAGCCCCGCGATCGAAGTCCACGGTTTGCCTGCGACCTCGGACAATGCGACGAGCTTTGCGTAACGCCCCGTCTTCGTCGACCGCAGCCTGACGGTGGTAACGCTCAAGCTTCGCCGAAACGTCCCTTTGGCAACCGGTTGCCCGAATTGCTTGTCGTCTTCGCCAACAAAAAACTCGTAATCCTTGATCGTCCCGTTTTGGCCGTCTGGTCGAGGCAAGTACGCGAAACCGGAAATCTCGTAGCTCTTGCCAAGGTCGACAACAATTTCGTGCGGATGCTTGGGGTTGCCGTTCCGGAACTGCGTGTGCCACATCGTGTTGGGGTTGCCATCCAACGCGTTGACACCTTCGTACCCGCCGGCTTCGCTGTCCACACGCGCCTTGACGTAAACGACTTTGGGTTCGGCCGCGATGCCTCTTGTCTGTTCAAGGGCTACGAAAATGCCCGATAACGCCGGCATAAGAAAGCAAAATACCACCGATCGCTTGGTCATCTGCATGACTCCTCCGCTAGACGCTGTTGGCATGTTCTTCTGAGGGCCGACGCACAAATCGACTTCGCCGCGACACGGCGGGTACGTCTGAGCCCAATTCATCCGTCGGCTTCTGATTGTAGTCGAAACCGGGCGGATTTGCGGCATCACTTCTCGCTCTCGCTGCGGAAATCCGTCTCCCGGTCGATGCCCACCTGGCCCATCATCGACAAACTCAAGCAACACTATAACATCGTAAAGGTCGACCTAGGCACCCCATCGCCGGCAGGTACGACGTACTGCTGGCAGTGCAGCCACCTTCCCCGCATACTGTGCAAACGGACTGGATCTATACTGATCGGCCTGCAACAATACCTCCGTCTCCCGCAAGCCTTTGAATCGATCACCTTTGCCGCAGTTAAGCCATAGGGAGCAACTGTGCCGATCTACGAGTTCTACTGTGCCGACTGTCACACCGTCTTCAGCTTTCTGGCGAGGAAGCCGGATACGGAGAAGCGACCGGCGTGCCCGCGCTGTAGCCGACCCAAGCTGGAGCGCAAGCTCTCGCGGTTCGCCATCTCCAAGGGGCGCTCCGAATCGGAAGAAGGCGATGACCTGCCCGCCGATTTCGACGAGGCGAAGATGGAACAAGTCCTGGCTGAGATGGCCAGTGAAGCCGACGGCATGAACGAGGACGATCCTCGCCAGATGGCACGCATGATGCGCAAATTGCACGACGCCACCGGCATGCCCCTTGGCAAAGGCATGGAGGAAGCCATCCGTCGCATGGAAGCCGGCGAAGATCCCGACGAGATCGAAAACGAGTTGGGAGACCTCCTGGACGAGGACGAGCCGCTGTTCGCCGAGAGCGGCGGAAGTCTGAAGAAACTCACCCGAAAGTTCAAACCGCCCGACGTAGACGACACGTTGTATGATCTGTGAGCTGTTCGCGGCGGACCAGTACCTCACGTCATCTGTCTTTGTGGGTTTGGCCGTAGGACGGATTGCCTAATCCGTCCGGTCTTCGACGTCGGTATTCGCTTCACGGACGGATTAGGCAATCCGTCCTACCAACAAAACAATCGACAAGAGACGCGAGGACTATCGAACAACTTCCGGCCGCGCGGTCTCGCTCTCCATCTTCTCCGGCAAACGCCACACATGCGTGCCGTCGCGGTCGGTAAAGTAAAGTCGGCTGGGCGATGGTTCGCGGCCGTGGCCGTCGGCCCAGAGGGCGTAGAAGTCGGGGGCTGCGTTGTCCGGACGTCGGCAATACGTGTGGTTGTATAGGCTGTTTCGGGTCAACTGTTTGACCATCTCCCACGTGGTGCCCTGATCGGTGCTGATCCAGATGGCCACCTCGCCGCCGGCGTTGTACTTCTGTGGGCCCGGTTGAGTTGGCGCGATCAGACGCCACAGAGAATCGCTTTCGACATACAGCGAACCGGTATCGTAGTTGTTGTCAGAGACGAGGATATCTCGTTCTTCCCATTCCCTTCCGGTCCAGCGGGCGGTACGCCAAGTGCGTGGATCGTTGTGGGGGCCGGCCTCGTTGCCGAGGCTGGCAAGGCACAGAACGATCGGTCGGTTTTGCGAATCGAAGGCGACGTCTTTCACGTAAACGTCCAGCACTTCCTTCTCGTAATCATGAACGAGGGCAGCATTTTGTGGTTCGTTTAACGGTAACTGCAGAGTCTCACCAGCGGCGTTCTGCCACGTGGCGCCAAAGTCGTCGGTTTGCATGTAATACAGATTGGTTCGCCAATGGCTGCCGTCGCGCGGGTGGGCTCGGTGGTAGTTGAAGGCGGTTCCAATTCTGCCCGCCTGTCGGCCGCTCACTTGGTAGTGCCCCCATTCGACCGCGGACAGCAGTTTCGGTTCTGACCAGGTGCGTCCTTCCGCACTGGCGGTCTGGTACAACAACCGTTGCTCGCCGACGTAACGAGTGTGCAGCAGTAGGAAGCCTTTGGCGGACGAGTAGTACGGTTGCGGATAGGAGCAATTTGTCCTGAGCACGTACTCGAATTCGTCGATGTCGTAGGGCCTCTTGCTGACCGAGATGAACGCCGGGCGAGCAGTGCCGTGCGCGCTAGAGAAGATCCAGATGTGTCCTGCGGCGTCAATCGAGATCACCGGATTATCGTGGGCGTCCGTGGTGTGCTTGTCCAGCAGAATCGTTGGACGCGGAACCGTGCCTGTCGCGTGATCGTAGTACGACACCATGTGCAGAAGCGTCCGGTTGTCCGTGTCGGTGCCGCCGTAGCAGAAGAACGTCTTGTTCACTTTCTCGACGTAGACAGCGAAGGGACGATGTTTGGCGCAATAGGTGCCCAGACCTCCGCTGTATTTGTACTTGTATTCTCCTCCCTGTACTCCACACTGGTACCAGATTCCCCGATACCCGTCGGCCTTTCGTACTTCGAGCGAGAAATCGCGAAAATACTTGGCGGTCGGTGAGCTACTCGCGTCGCCTAGCCAGTTTGCCCCGTCCAGATTCTCGCTGATCCATCGACCAACAAGCACAGCGCGCTGTGTGGCGCCCTCGTCGCCTCCGGCAACCGTGGCAATCTCTTGGGCGGTCAATGCGCGTCGCCATATGCGAATATCTTCAAGTTGGCCGAGCAACGTGCGTTGACCTGGTGACAGGGCCCCAAACAGAAGCGGCGCATCGGACTGCGGTATCCTTCCAGGAGCTGAAACGGTTGCCTGCAAAGCTCCATTCACGTACAGCTTGATCTGTTGGCCGTCATACGAACCGGCAAGATGAGTCCAAACGTCTTTTGGCGGAACCGGGCAATTGGCGTGAGTGTACTTGCCGGGCTGGTACTCCACCAACATTCGGACCCGGCTCTCGTGGAAGTAGAATGTGAACAGACGCCCGGCATCGCCGCGGCCAACAAGCACTTGCGAGGCATGCTGCTGACCGGATTTGACCCAAACGGCCAAGGTGAAAGCCTCTAAATCAAACGCATCGGAGTCGTCGACTTTCGCGTAGGACGTCACGCCATTGAATGCGACACCTCGCGAAGGCCGGTAAGGGGCCGTCTCCGCCGTTGCTGCAATCGCTCCACAGACGGTCAGTGACGCAACAAGAATAAGGACTCGCGAATCAATGCGTTTGGCAGTTCGAGTGTGGGGCACGTTTCCAACGTGCCAGGCACGATAGAATCGTGCCCCACGTATTTCTGCGCCGATACTGAGTCGATTGAGATTCATAGGTCTACTGGAACTCTTCAAATAGATCATACTCGGGC
>CAZURK010000069.1:0-3511 GCA_964623055.1 uncultured Pirellulaceae bacterium | reverse complement strand
AGTCGATTGAGATTCATAGGTCTACTGGAACTCTTCAAATAGATCATACTCGGGCCATACGGTCACTTCGTCTGCGGCTTGGTGGACGAGACTGTCTATGGCACCTCCGAGATGCGACGTGTAAGGACTCATACGGGCGTTCATGAGCACCGCCCAATTTCGGCCGTCGTGGCGTCGTACGAGCATGGTTGCCGTGCCCGGCAGTGACCCCATGTGCCAACGGTTTAGCTTGCCGTCATCCATCGATCGGTTGCTCCAGCCTAACGAGTAGTAGACAGACTTTGGCCTGCCATCCTCATCGGTCCCCGCCAGCCCCGGCGGTCTGGCGAACATCTCCTGGATACTGTCTTGATTGAGGATCTTGCACTCTGTCGGCTCGTCGAAGGCGCATGCAAACCGCGCCAAATCCACCGCCGACGCGAGCCATCCGCCGTGTGCATCCATCGCTTCCAGGTGCCACGCGCCGTATGGTTGGGGTACCTGTTTGTTCAAGTCCGTGGCAAACACGGACGAACCTTTGCGCGGATCGTAGTAGCGAACCTCGCTCTCGCTTCGTCCCTCGAGCCGCGTTTTGCCGATTCGCATGGCGCGGATGCCAAGCGGGGCGAGGACTTGCGTTCTGACGTAGTCTTCGTAGGTCTCGTTCGTAACGGTTTCGATCACTCGTCCCAGCAGGCAGTATCCGTAGTTCGAGTAGGCATACCGTTCGCCGGGCTCAAAATCGAGTGGCTGACCGAGCATGAAACGAATCACTTCGTCAGTTCCGGCTGGTGGCTGCGTGCCCAAAGCCTCGGCGAATCTAACCGATTGGAACATGGCATCGAAAGACTTACCCCGGTCCCAGCCGCCCCGGTGCTGGAGGAGGTGACGGATGGTGACTGTGTGCAGACGCTTGTCGGGCTTGGCGTCCTTCTCCAAATGCGGTTCGTGCTTCAGTATATCGAACACCTTGTCATCCAGGCCCAACTGCTTTCGTTCGACCAATTGCAGCACGGCGACCGCCGTAATCGGTTTCGAAATGCTGGCAATTCGGAATAGAGTGGTCGGTGTGATCTTCTCCTTTTTCGCGATGTCGGCGTACCCGTGACCGCGTGCATACACCAGACGCCCTCTGTCTGTCACGGCCAAGGCAAGACCGGGGACGTGGTGTTTTTCCATGAATTCGCGAACCATTCGATCGAAGCTCGCCGTGCGAACATCCGCCTTGCCCGTGCTGACGGCTGCAGGTGCGCTGTCGGGATCGTAGCCGGGGCCGCGTAGCACGCGACCCGATCGTGTGCCCGTCAGCTTTCCGTCTTCCAGCACGACTTGTCCGTTCACCAGCACGTACTTCATCCCCTCGGACAGTCGATGTGGTTCGGCGAATGTCGCGCGATCCGCCAGTTTCTCGTAATCGAACACAATAATGTCGGCGGCAAGCCCTTCGGCGATGCGACCACGGTCGTAGGCCATCACCTCGTTGGTCGCGACGGCACTGGCCTGTGCCACGGCGCGTTCAAGCGTGGTGGCTCCCAGATCACGCACGTAGCGCGAGAGCATGCGCGGAAACGCGCCGTAGCCGCGAGGATGGGATGATATTCGCGACCCACCCGCCGGTCCGACGTCCGTACAGAATGAAATGAACGGCTCGCGCATCAGCCGGATCTTGTTCGCGTCACTCATGGTCTGGGGCAAGGCGAATGCGCCGCTTCGCACGAGATTGAAGAACGTATCCCAGGGATCCTCGTTGTGTGCTACGGCCATGGCCGCAAGGCTCTGGCCGGACAGTTTGGCGTAACGTTCGTCGCCTGTGCGGCCCACGATGACTTTGCTCCAATCGCTTCCGACGTGACGGTACCAGTTCTCCCAGCCGCCTTGGTTTTCCATTTCGTCGCGGATCACCGCACGCAGCTTTGGATCGTCCAGTCGTTCCAGCAGGCGACCGCGGCCTTCGGCGAAATGACGCGGGTGAATCAACGACTGGATGCCGAGGCCGTTGTTGATGTAGGGGTAGATATCGGCCGTCACTTGCTGGCCCGCTGCACGCGCCGCCTTGATCTTGGCGATGGCTTGTTCGATCTTGGGCCAGTTGTTGCGTCCGGCGGCCTTCAGGTGGAAGATGTGTACCGGCACTCCGGCCGAGCGGCCAATTCCCAGTGCTTCGTCGATTGCCTCAAGCAACCGGTCACCTTCGTTGCGGATATGGGTGTAGTAGCGTCCGCCGTACTCGCCGGCGACGGACGCCAACTCGGCAATCTCCTCCGTTTTGGCGTAGACCGCTGGCGGGTAGATCAGAGCTGTCGAGACGCCGATCGCTCCAGCTTCCATGGCTTCGCGCACCAAGTCCTTCATCCGGTCCATTTCGTCGTCGTTGGGCTGACGGTCCACATCGCCCAGGACGATTCGCCGCACTTGGGTGTGACCAACGGTTTGAACCACATTAAGCGGTAGCCCCTTGATGTCGAGCAACTGAAAGTACTCGGCCATCGTGTGCCAGCCGGCAGATCGGCTGGCTTCCGGAGTGAGCGGCGCTGCCGATGCCCCTTCGCCCGCATTGATCGTGGTGATGCCCTGTGTAAGCAGGTTGAGCGCCGATTTGGGATCATCCAGCATGGGTGAAGCCGTCTGTCCCATCATGTCGACGAAACCGGGCGCGACGATCAGGCCAGCGGCGTCGATGGATCGTTCCGAGTCTTTCCCGTCAATGTGTCCAATCTTGGCAATCCTCCCACTAGTAATCCCAACGTCCGCCACGTACCAGGGCGATCCCGTCCCATCGACGATTCGTCCGCCTTTCAGGACGATCTCGAACCGTTCGGCTGGGTGCCCGGCCTGCGACAACAGCGTTGTCGTGAAGAGTGCAAAGATCCCGGTCTTATGAAGCATCGAGTGTTCTCCTGGAGCCCAAAGGCCGCATGCCGCTAGCTCTGAGAAAATACGGGGGAAGCAAGGAACTAGACGATTGTCCGACTGCCGGTGAACCGATATGATCCAAGTGGCGTGACCAAATCTCATCACTCCCGTGCGGACAATCTCCCTATCTTAGTAGTGGAAGCAGACGAATGAAACGATTTGCACTGTCGATTGTAGTGTTGGCCGGCTTCATGATGCTGCCCGGCTGCTCGTGACCGGACGCGAACAGCGGACCCGGGTCGGGTCCTCAGGCAAGTGCCACGGGCGAAGTTGTCCCAATGCCAAATGCCGCATCCAGCGAGACGTCAGATTCTCCCGACATCTCATCGACGCCTACTGAAGCCTAATCCGCGCGTAGCTGATTGCATTAGGCGAGCTTATGGCGTACTGTAGATACTTGCCCAGCGCCCGATCTACGCCGGGCGAGTGGACGCGGTAGCCTAACAGGCTCTTCTTGCGAACCCAGCTACTGTCATGTTGTTGCCGTCTATGGATAGAAGGCCGGGCGGCGCAGGCCGACGGTTTCGTCGAGGCCAAACATGACGTTCATGTTTTGTAGTGCCGAGCCGGCTTGGCCTTTCATCAAGTTGTCGATGTGCGAGACGATGATCATCCGGCC
>CAZURK010000068.1:0-56597 GCA_964623055.1 uncultured Pirellulaceae bacterium | reverse complement strand
TCGATGTTCTGCCGAAATTGGTCGACCTGCGCCAAGTCGATGACTCCGGCGTCCAGGTATGCCTCCAACAGTCTCAACGTACGCAGTTTGAGATTGAGGCTATCTTCAGTGTTGCGGATTTGCTGAATTCGCTGCAGTAAGCCGAGGAGGCCCGAGACCTGACCTTCACCACCGCCTGCGAAACCCGCACCGGATCCGCCGGCGCCGGCACCGCCGGCGCCGCCAATTCCGCTGCGTCCGAAACCGGTTGCTTCTCCCACACCGCCCAGACCGCCGGACCCGGTACCCGTGAAACCGGTAAGGCCGGTGTTTCCGAGAAAACCACCGCGACGTGTTGGCCCGCCAACGGAGTCTCCGACCACGACCCCCGTGTACAAACCCTGGCGATACCGTTCGAAGGCCCGTAGGTTCCCCAGTAGAAGGCGTTCCACAATGGTCAGTCGTTCCAGGGCCACGTCCCTTCCCGCCCCGCGCAACAGGGGTTGGACGAGCGACAAGTTCGCGATGGAACCGGTCAGGTTCGCGCCGCCGGAGGTGAATTCCCACACAAACTGGTTGGCGAAACCAACGAGCATCTGGCCAGCCGTGGCAAATCGGCGTTGCAGTTCGAGGTCGGTCGCGCTCGTGAGCGTATTCGAATCCCCGATTCTAGCGGCCGGAACCACGCCGTTGCCACGAAGCAGCCGTGGCTGGCCCAATTCGCCAGAGTGATTAACGGTCGTGTCGTTGCCGCCAAAGAACTGGGTATCGAAACGGAATCGCTCGGCACTGACATCCAACGCGGAAAGATAGATTGTTTCAAGTTGCCTTTGGTAGCCAGGCGAGTGCATGTAAGCCAGTCGTAACGCCGAATCAACGGACAAGACGACCTCGCCCTTGTCATTCATATCGACGTAGTCTGGAAGGTATTCCCGCCAACAAGGGTTCTCTAACTCGATCCGGTCACCGTTGCGGTGCCAGCGTGGCCATCCCTTCTTGCCGTCCACCCAGTGCATGTATTGATGTGCCGCTGGATCGTCGGGCGGCATGGGTGGCCGATCGGGATCGTACGGATCGTAATAGCGGCTGCGCGGGTCCATTTCCACAGAGAAGTCCGGCAATGCCCACCTCAAATCGCTGGACTTCTCCGCGACCAGATTGTAGACCTCGGAATCCGCCTTCTGCCGGAAATGCCGCCGACTGCAGCCGAGCGCACCGGCAATCAGGGCGCAAAAAAGCGCACACGTGACCCACGAGAATGGGCGAATCGACTTGATCGACCGCACGAAAGCCCCCCCGGAGCCCTGACAGAGGCGCAGCCTGGGCAGGAACACCAATTGATCCATCCACTTAGTTCCTCAATCAACGTCTATCGAACGTCAAGATGGGAGGACTTTAACGATATTGCCGGAAGTGCCGATTTGCACGGCGGTTCATACGTTGGCCATATCGCCACACAGCCCGACGTTTGCGTGGAGAAGACACTGGTGCTAAGCTAAGTAGCGTGCGCACGCGGACTTGTGGACACGGATCCGTTCGGCTTTTCCGCTTGTGGTCCTGCCGAGACACAACCACGACGCCAGGGCTGGCCCGAACGAGAGACCTTCCAGGGTGCCGATCCACAGTCGGCTGATGACAAGATGAGCGATGGCTTTGAATACGCTGACGAACTGCGTCAGCTACGCAGCGGCGGCGAAGACGCGGTGGCCGATTTGTTCGGCCGCTACAGGGAAAAGCTGCTGCGCATGATCGCTTTCCGGCTCGATGGCCGGATCATTGGCAAAGTGGATAGCGATGACATTCTGCAGGATGCCTTTGTGGAAACGGCTCGACGGATTCAGGACTACCTGGACCAACCCTCGGTGCCTTTTTTCGTTTGGCTTCGCCAGATCACCAAGCAGATTCTGATCGACACCCATCGGCGGTACCTGGGAGCCAAAATGCGCGACGTCAATCAAGAGGTGGGTTTGTTTCATGGAGGATCGGCAGACACGAGTTCCGGCGGCTTGGCCGCGCAGTTGGCCGATAGCCTCACGTCGCCAAGCCAGTTTGCCGTCCGCGAAGAAACGGTGGCCGAGTTGCGCACGGCGCTAAGCGAACTCGAGGAAATCGACCGTGAAGTGCTCGTTCTTCGGCACCTCGAGGAATTGAGCAATAACGAGGTAGCTGAAATCCTGGGCATTGACAAGTATGCGGCAAGCAAGCGCTACCTGCGGGCGCTCGAGCGTCTGCGAGGCGCAATGCCTGTCGGCGCGTGACGCTGCGCGGTCCCGGCGGCTTTCGAAGCGGCCAACCCAACTCAGACCATTCTCATACCGCGGTCAGCTTGAAACGTCCGCTCACTCCGTTTAACCCCGAGCCGGCAGGCGACGGTTGTTTTGAGCGGCTCGATAGTGGCATGGAACCGTCGCTTGACTCTCCTGTCGACGCTGGTTCGTGTATAGTGTGCAGTCAGACCACCGCACGTGGACAACCTCCATGGATAAGACCTACTCGTCGCCGAATCTTCCTGTAACCATTGGGCTGGAGAACTGCCTTGCCTCGTCGCCCGAGGTGCTTTCCGGCGTTCGGTTTGGGCTACTGGTCAACCAGGCATCAGTGGATTATCGGTTTCGCTATGCTCATGATCTGCTCAGCGAGGCTTTTCCCGGCCAGTTGGTCGCTTTGTTCTCGCCACAACACGGCATGTGGAGCGAGGATCAGGATAACATGGTGGAGACGCCACACGGCCACCATCCGCGGCTGCGGGTTCCGATTAACAGCTTATACGCTGACAGCCGCAAGCCTACCGCCGAGTCGCTCGAAGGGCTGGATTGCCTTGTGGTCGATCTGCAGGATGTAGGGGCGCGCGTTTACACCTACATCTGGACGCTGTCTTACTGTCTGGAGGCGTGCGCCGAACAAGGCATTCGCGTCGTGGTGCTCGACAGACCGAATCCGCTGGGTGGACGCTACGTTGAAGGCCCACGGCTGGATTCCTCGTACACAAGCTTCGTGGGCAAGGCGTCGATACCGATGGCCCATGGGTTGACTGTTGGGGAAATGGCGCGTTACCTGAACGCCGCCATGGAGGTCGGGGCGGCCGTCGAAGTGGTGACGCTTTCAGGATGGCGGCGCGATATGACCTACCGTGACACGGGCAGGAAATGGATCCCAGCCTCGCCCAATCTGCCGAGGGTCGAAGGGGTAATGGTGTATCCCGGCATGGTCCTGGTCGAGGGCACGAATCTATCCGAGGGCCGCGGCACAACGACACCTTTCGAGGTCATCGGTGCCCCGTTCATCGACCCCTACACGCTGGTTGACGCGCTGGCCGACTGGAAATTGCCCGGCGTTGCGTACCGGCCTCTGGCTTTCAAGCCGACGTTTCAGAAATGGCAAGATCGAACGTGCGGCGGTGTCTACTTCCACGTTTTGGACGAACAGGCCTACAGGCCGTACCGTACAGCCGTCGCCTTGTTGGGATGCGTTCGGCAGTTGTACCCCGAGGAATTCCAGTGGCTGATGCCGCCCTACGAATACGAACAAGAGAAGATGCCGATCGATATCCTCAGCGGCGGATCGGAACTGAGGGAAGGCTTGGAACAAGGGCTTACGAAGCGATCCCTTGAAGACCTAACGGCGCTGGACGCGGCTGCTTGGTGGAAGGAAGTCGAGCCGTTTCTTTTGTACCAATGACCGTGTTGATGCAATGCTTAATCGACGGACTTCAATGGCAACAACCTTGGGAGGGCGAAGCTCCTGCTGAGCCGCGCGTGGGTGCCGGAGGCTCGGCTCGGCAGGAGCCTCGCCCTCCCGTTCCTGGGCAAAACCTAATGTGATCGCTGCCATCCACAAGATAGGAGGCATGTCATGAACAGACACCTGCTGCTGATGCTACTCGCGGGATTCGTCATCCTCGGAGAAGAGGTCGTTGCCGCCGATTGGCGTGTGGCCGATCAGCCCGACCTGGAGGAACAGCTCGCCAATGCACCAACGCTCGAGCCCGAAAGACTTGCTGCGCCGGCTCGAGGCGTGACCAGTTGGACGTTTCAGCTTATCCCCAATCCCGACGGCAAGACCTACGACGCGCTACAGTGGTACTTCAAGACCTACTCAGGTCCTACCTGGCTGTACGCCTGCGACCTCGCCACAGGGGAAGTGAAGAAGCAGCGTTTTCCCGATCGACGACAGATCCATATGCACGGTGGCCTGTTGGCCCCGGATGGCAAGTACTACATCGTCACTCCCGATTGGAACGCGGGGATGAACCTGTTCGTGTACGATCCAGCCACGAACCTGCTCGAAGATCGCGGCATCTTCGTACCCGACCTGGTCGGCGAAACGCGCCGATTGGTGCTCGGTCCTGACGGCTTGATCTACGGTACGGGCAATTACCGAGAGCCGAGAAAGGCTGGTGCATACTGCTACGACTGGAAGACAGGCAAAGTGGTACGAGACTACGGCCCGATCGGGCCCGACCATGCGCCCCACGGTGCCTGGGGTTACTACATCGGCGTAGACGATCAATACATCTACGTGGCCAGCGGTAAGATTCCCTGGTATCTGGTGGCCGTCAACATCAAAACAGGCAAGGAGAGCTTGTTGGCCCAGACCAAGGCCGGCGGCAACATGACTCTCTCGCCGATGAACGGAGGCGCCCGAGTCACAGTGCAAAACGAGCCGGAGGCAAAGCAGGAACACTTCTGGCTGTACCACGGAAAGATGATTCCGAAGACCGATAACAACCCGCCTTGGACGCCGTTCCAGTCACAGTGGGACAAGGCCCCGCCGAGGCCGGAAGTCTACCGTGGCCAGGTGGATCCGGTGGACGGCAAAGCTCACCTCTGGTGGCGCTCTGCCGAGGACCGCATTCAAGCGCCGAAACCGGCGCCCGCCGATGCGAAACCGGAGGACCTGGGTTGGAAGCGGCTGGAGTTGCCGGACGTGGAGACTTATCCTCTGGCCATTCACCGTTTGATTCCGCTACCCGATGGCCGGCTATTTGGCACTGCCCAGGCATATATTGGCCGCTTCCTTTTCGATCCCAAGACCGGTGAAGGAATTCCGTTGGGGAGCGGAGGTCCGAGCATCTACGCGCTGGCCGTGCACGGCGAGCGACTGTACTGGAGCGGCTATGCTGGCGGGCCGGTCGACGAGTTTGATCCTGCGCGTCCGTGGACGCTGCTCAAAGGAGGACCGCCTGGCCATGAGCCGCCTGACATCAAGTCTAATGAGAGTAATCCGCGGCGCGTGGTCGATTCGCTGCATGGCAAGACGCGCGTCAAAAAGATGTTCAGTGCAGCCATCGGTGCCGATGGGTGTCTGTACTTCGGCGGTGCCGGCATACGCGACTATTCCGGCGGAAGTTTCGGATGGTTTGACCCGGAATCTGGCGAGTACGACGGTCTCTGGCGACCGTTCAGCGGCTACCGCGTATATTGGGTCACCTCGGCGCTAGACGGCCGGTACATCGTCGCATCCACCAAGACGGCTACGGACGAGTTGAACGGTGACGTGCGGCCCGACAGCGCGAAGCTGTTCGTCTGGGACACGGCCGAGAAGAAGATCGTGCGTGACTTTGTGCCCGTACCAAATGCGTCCAAGGCGGGGCCGGTGGTCGAGGTGGCGCCTGGCCGGCTGCTCGGCACGACAGAGGACCCCGAAGTCGAAAACGGCGGACTCCTTTACGGCGTTGATGTTCACACCGGAGCAGTTCTGTTCACAAAAAAGCTGCCCGACACGTTGCGCTTCCGATGGGGCCACGGTACGACACACTGGGACTATGTCAAAGGCCCCGACGGGAATGTATACACGTACCTGGGCAACGTGCTGGTGCGTATCCGTCCGGCCGACGCGAATGTGGAAGTCCTGGGGCGGCCAGGACGTGTCGGACGTTTCTGCTTTGCCGGTGACGACTTGTATCTTGCCGGCGACGAACCGGTGCGCCGGCTGGCCGGCATCGCTGCGAAGTAGACTCTCGTTATGAACCAATCGATCGTTACGACGCCGACTCGCTGGTTTGTGCGAGGCTTCCTCGTCGGCATCTTGATCACTGCGTCGTTGACCGCAGTTTCCTACTTCTTTCGCTCCGAGAGATGGGGCAACCTGGTGGGGACGGCGCCCAGCAATCGCGAAGCTTTGGGCTTTCCTATCGAACTTTGGGAAAGCGGCAATATGTACGGGGGCTACTTTGTCGACTACTGGGCTCTAATGGTCGACGCCGTGTTTGCGTTGGCCGCAGGCGTAGTGTGCGGCCTCGTCACTCTGCGTCATCGCGTTCGACTAAACCGTCTGGTAGATGACTTTGAACGTGCAACTACGCGGCCGGCGCGGCATGGCGTCCAGTTTTCGATGCGAGCATTGCTGCTGGCGACCGGATTGGCTGCGGTGGTGGCTGCGGGCGCACGCTACGCGATAGCAGGCCGGGCGGAAGTGCTGGGGATCATTTATGTGCTCGGCCCGTGGTTGCTGGTAGTGATTGCCTTTCTGCCGCTGGCAATCTCTTGGCAGCAACGCGTTTACATCCTGATCCCTTCGGCCCTATTGCTGATGGCCGCTGCTGTAGCCATCGGTGTTTCGCTGGAGCCGAAGCTCGAATTCGACAAAGTGCTCATGGGGATCTTCATTTGCTGGACACCCCAAAGCGTACTGGCCGCCATCGGCCTCACGGCGTTCCTAATCCTCCGCGGCGCCGATTCGGGGCGCTCGGACGACGAAGGGAAATCGAGGTCGGACGGACGGGACGCGAGCCCTGAGTAGAAGCGATTCGTGGACGAAATCCCGGTGGCCGGGGCTGGACCGACGGGAAGCCCCGGATCGACAATCACCGGGGCTTCGCAAGCTCCAGCCCCGGCCACCCAGCCTCTCTGCCGATCTTCGAAACGCTGCTAACCGATGTTGTTCGGCGAGTCCGGCCGCCGACCGCCACCCTGCTTGAACTGCAGTTCGGGAGTCGCCATGAACACCGTGGTGTTGGGCGGGACGCTGGAGGTGATCCAGACGTTGCCTCCGATCACTGAGTTTTCACCGATGGTGGTCTCGCCACCGAGAATCGTGGCGCCCGAGTAGATCGTTACGTTATCCTCGATCGTCGGATGGCGTTTGTGGCCGCGCATGATGTTGCCGTGTTCGTCCGTGGGAAAGCTCAACGCGCCGAGCGTCACGCCTTGGTAGATCCTGACGTTATTGCCGATCTCCGTCGTCTCGCCGATGACCACGCCTGTGCCGTGATCGATGAAGAAGTTCTTGCCGATTTGCGCTCCGGGATGGATATCGATCCCCGTGCGCCCGTGAGCGTGTTCAGTCATGATCCTGGGCAGTAGCGGAATGTCCATCTGCCAGAGCTCATGTGCCGCGCGGTAGACGGTGATGGCGTACAGCCCAGGGTAGCAGAACACCACCTCATCGAAACTTCTCGCCGCGGGATCGCCGTCGTAGTGAGCCCGCACGTCGCCGGCCAGCAATTCGCGCATCGCGGGTAGCCGCTCCAGCAGACGCATCGCGTATTCCTGGCCAGTCTGGATGCACTGTTTGCACAGTCTCTTGGATTCTCCACACATCTGCCGCAGGCTACACGCGATCTGGAAAGACAAAGCTCCGTAAAGGTCCTTCGCTCCGCTGCCCAGGTAATAGAGCAGCGATTCGTGATCTAGCTCCTGTTCACCAAAATAGCCGGGATACAAGAGATCTTGCAGCAGTGAGAGGATTCTTTCGATCGATTCCGTCGATGGGATGGGAGGTCCATCGACATGGTTGATCAGATCTTCGCGACGGCAACTTTGTGCCAGATCTTCCACCGCCCGCCCCAGCCGCTTGCGCAACTTCACCGTAGGCCGGGGAAGCATCTCGCAGCCGGAGGTGTCGGCGTTTGACTGTTGCTCGAGGGGTCGGTTACGATCGGCCATGCTGTATTGCCCAGTTTCCCAGGTTCAGTACATGAAAGTTGGTGCGACGCCGAAATCCGCGCCGTAGCCGGATTCGCAAGAATTCGGGCCATTTGCCGCTTCCCCCCGAACTCTTGGCGAGTTCGGCTACGGCAAACTCTCAACTACTAAAATTCTATACTGGTCACACCGATGCGTCGTCCCCTAAGGTCTCTCCTCGATGCGGTAAAGGTGCTTTCGGGTGCGCAGGTACAACGCCTTGCCTGACACGGCGGGGGACGCCATGAATCCATCGTCGAGCTGGCCGGTGCCCAGTACGTTGAAATCCCGCGCCGCTTCGATAACGGTCGACTTGCCGCTCTCGTCCAGGAAGTAGATCCTTCCATCTACATAGATCGGCGAGGCCGAGAAATTGCCACCCACGCGATCTCGCCAGATCTCCTCGCCCGTCTTCGCCTCGACACAGGCAGCCACCCCTTCGTTATTGACCATGAACAGCAAATCGTCGACCAGCAGAATCGACGGCCTCTTGGGCACCGCTCGTTTGTCGTACTCCCACACCACGTGGCTATCGGTCACAACGCCCTGTCCGTCGGGTCGCACGGCCCACAGTTCAGCGCCCATTCCCATCGGCGCAAAGACCATTCCGAGGCCCACCACTGGACGGCAGGTTCCCGAGTGGCTGCCGATGCATTCTACTCGCCACAACTCTTTGCCCGTATCCGGTTCGTATGCGTACAGTGCCATCGAACCGAGGCTGATTAGCACGGGCTTGCCTTGGACGTCGGCGATTATGGGCGTAGAGAATCCTTTGCGGAGGTCGCCCTGGATCTTCGGTCCGCCAGTTTCTGGGTCGATGTCCTGGAAATCGACGGTGCGGTTCGTCTCCCAGATGGTCTTACCCGTATGTTTGTCCATGGCGACCACATACTGACGGTCGCTACCATCGAAGTGCAGGATCAGCAGGTCCTTGTACAGAAACGGTGACGAACCCGCGCTGCGGAAATGATTGCAGACGAAATCCGTGCGTTCCCAGATCACTTCGCCGGTCGTCGAATCGAGACACGCGTTGTACGGCGAACCGAAGCTCACGTACACACGACCTTCCTCGATCACGGGCGACGGCGAAGCGTATGAATTGAATGGGTGGCAATACTGCGGCAAGTTCACCAGGCGCAATCGCTTCTTAAGGATGACCTTGCCGGAGTTCTTGTCGACGCAGACCGCATACAGAAGCGTACCCGCCTCGTTGGCATCTGTCAGCCAGATCCGGTCGCCCCAAATCACCGGCGACGACCAAGCTTTACCGGGAATGGGCGTCTTCCATACGACGTTTTCCTCTTCGCTCCATCGTAGCGGCAGACCGGTCGCGTCCGCGTGACCTTGATCGGTCGGCCCTCGATAACTCGTCCAGTTTTCCCCCGCGACAGAAGACGATGCGACGGTCAACCCCAAGCATAGGGCGATCGCAAAGAACGGACTTCCACGTAGGACGGACTTCCAAGTCCGCCCCGGACGGATTTGGCAATCCGTCCTACAAGAAGATGGACGTCTCACTCTGTTCCACACATGCGGAGTCTTCGCACAGGTGTCACACCTACCCATCACCAATACATGCATCATGATTGCGATTTCCTAGTTTCAGGACTCCTGACCTCGATTACTAACTGATTGGGCCTTTGGGCTGCGTTTCTCGTTTGCGGAAAAGAGCTTGCGTGAGTTTTGGTCGAGAGGTGGACATCGGCTGAGTGGGAAAATAAGAAGATACCTTCAACCTCGGTTGTCAGCCGTTTTGAGGAAGAAGGTATCCAAATTCCGCAACCATTATTACCGCTCGCCCCGGACGGGGCCACCCCTCTGTGATCGCATCAGTGTTGTCAACGCCGCAGATCCTTCGAGGCTGACGAATCCGAGTTCGCCGGCTCACGGCGGCAGCATGATTGTAAGCCGAGAGGGCGAGCCTGATCACAAAGGCGAGCCTGCCGTAGGTTCTCGAAACTCATGCCCTGCGGTTGAAGTTGGGCCACAATCTATCGGACCGTGCCAACCACGCCCAATGATTCCACCAGTACCAGCATCCCGCCGTATTCTCAAACCCTGTTGCCAAGACTCTCGACATCATTCTTTTCCTCGTTTGTGCCGTACGTCCTTTTCCCATTCGCCAAGCATTTCCCTCAGCCGCTGGGCGTCTTCCGGCCTCGCATCAAGGAGATTATGCGTTTCCCCGACATCCTGCTTCAAATCGAAAACGTACTCGCTCGTTTGATCTCCGTTGGTCAATCGCACATACTTCAGATCCCCGTCACGAACCGCCCATCGAGTTCGCTCGCCGCGGCGCCCTCTCCAGAAGAGCCTTCTTTCTACTGGCGGGCGGTTGTCCGCGACCAGTTTGAGGATGTCGATCCCGTCAAACGGCCGTTCGACTGGCCCTTTCGCGCCCGTAACGTGAACGATCGATCGGCAGAAATCCATGGTAATGCAGGCTTGATCGCTGGTGATACCCGCAGGGATAACGCCCGGCCACCGGACCACGCCGGGCACGCGGATGCCACCTTCTAACGTACTCCCCTTGATGCCCGAAAGCGGCGTGTTTCGAGCGCTCCTGGTGCCGCCGTTGTCGCTCGTGAAGATCACCACCGTGTTCTCGGCCAGGGCATGCTCGTCAATCGCGCTGAGAATTTTACCGATGCACAAATCCATGTGCTCAATCATGGCGATATAGACGTCCGGAGGTGCTCGTCCCTGATTCCAGAGTGGTGAATCGAGCGGCAAGGGGTCCGGCCGGAAGTCGGCGGGCCCTTGGAAAGGCGAATGTGGGGCGGTGAATGGAACGTAAAGGAAGAAGGGTGCGTCCACATGCTCGTCGATGAAGGTAATCGCCTCGTCGGTCATCAGGTCGGTGAAATAGCCCTCGCGTCGCACCGGGTTGCCGTCGACGAACAGATTGTATCCCGCCACGGTGTCCAGGTAGTGAAAGTAGTCCATCCCGCCCCCGATGCAGTAAAACGTGCGATCGAACCCGTGTAGATGCGGCGCGAATTTCGGATCGTATCCCAAGTGCCACTTGCCGGTGATCGCCGTGGCGTAGCCCGCGTCCTTCAGCATTCGAGCGATTGATGTCTCTTCGATTGGCAGGCCCAAGTCGTTCGTTTGCCGTAGATGTATGGCGTCGTCATAGCGCCCAACGTTTCCCGTACCGATAGCACATTCGAGGCCTCCGACGCGCTGCTGGTATCGGCCGGTTAGAAAGGCGGTTCGCGTCGGCGAACACTCCGGACCGTTTGCATAACACTGTGTGAACCGCACACCCTGAGTTGCTAGTCGATCAATCACCGGCGTTTTGATGTCCTCCCGACCGTAACAACCCAAATCACCATAGCCCAAGTCGTCGGCCAGCAGAAAAACGATGTTCGGGTGTCGCTCGTCAGCAAAGGCAGAAGCGGCAAAGATGCCTGCGACGATCAGTGCAGATAGAGTGCAAGTGGCCCACGCCCGGACGCGTTGTCTGCTGACGATTCCCATTGGGCCTTCCTTTCAGTTGCCAAATCGCTATTGGGTGAGTGCCGCGTGACCTAATCCGGCCAACCTTCTACGTGACGTAATTGTCGACATCGCATCCCGTATGCTAGAGACCTGCCGCAGCTACAGGGAGACGTGTCGGATCCGGCTGACTTTGATCCAGTCGGACACTACGCGCACTTGGAAGGAGCCCTTTTCCATACCGCGCGGCAGACGGTTCAGCATGACCCACTGGTCGCCAACGGAAAGGGCGCACACATTATCGATAACGGCCAGCCGAACGAGGCTGCCGGGGTCGAGTCGCGTCGATGCCTTGTGATACATGTCTCCGGCGCCGGTATCGTCGATGCCGGCTGGGGCGATGAAACGGCTGTTGTCGTCGAAGATCCGGGCGCATAGGCAAGCGTCGGGCTGCACGCGGGCAAACAAGTCGATGCGGCCGCGGCCGTCCGGTTTTTCGACCGTCACCTCTACCACCCCGTTCTTTTGGCCGAAAGGCCTATCGAGTTCGGCCACTTGGGCTCCATTCGATGCGGCGAACCGATCCTGCCGCGACAATATGAACCGGGTGTTCCATCGTCGGCCCAAGTCATTCAGAGCAGAAGAAAGCTTCATGTTGCGGGTAACCATAGGGCACGACCAGTCTGAAGGCACGGTCGTTTCGCTGTCGATGCGCAGACCCGTTACGGCGGACAATCCAGCCAGTATTTCGGCAAGCGGCGTCTTGCCGTCATGGTCCTCCGTCCAGAGTAGACTGCGGAGCCGCCGACGGACAAACGCCCTTTCGTCGGCATCCGCACCTTCGCGAATCGAGAGCCAGCGGCTGATCGTGTGCGCGCCCGGCGGTAATCCTCGGCACTCGTCTGGCTGTCGCAGGACGAGCTTGACGCAGTGCTTGTCAGCCAACTTGGCAAGTAGTTCTCGCAGCACGAGACGCCCGGAAAGGTTCAGGAAGTCGGCCTTTCTCGGACCCTGGACCTCGATCTGAAGGGGCAACTCCTCGGGCAGCAGCGTGCCGAAGCCCCAGAGCATGCCGTGCCATTCGAATTCGTACTGATTATCCAGAAGCGATTCGATTACACGCCGGTCCTGGCCGTCGGCGATTTCGACACCCGGCTTCGGGTACGGCCCGGCGGTCCCGTCGTAGGCACCCTCATAACAGCCCAGAGAACATGCGCCCGAAGCCGCCCGCGGGCGTCCGAGTAGATCCGCTCGTATTTCCGGCAGAGCCGAGCCGGCTTTCAGGGCGGGACTGTCGGGGCGCAGGCGGAAGTCCAAGTTTTCCATATCGACAAAACCCGGATCCACGCTGAGCGTCTCGCTGGCCCAATGCGGCATCACCTCGCGCAACTCAGCGAGGTCAAGCAACTTCCGACGGTTGCCGGCGACCACGACGCAGGCCTCGTGTTGCGGATTGAAGAAGAGATTGTGATCGCAACAGATGCTCTTCGGGTCGATGTCCACTCTGCCCGTAGGTCCGCCGTAGGTCAACAATGCCTGCATGCCGACGCCGCCCGGCAGTATGTTAACGGCGATGTTGTTGCGCACGACATTGTCGGCCCCGCGCACGGACAGCTCGTGAGCCCTGTCCTGCTGGTTGGGCTGCCAGCAGTTGGCAACGCAATTGATGATCTCGATGAATTGGCTTTTCCCGGCGCCGATGGCCGACCCGCGTCCGCGATAGGGGGCCACACAGTAGAACCCTCGCAGCCGCATGTACTGAACCTCACGAAGCGAAAAGGCCGACGACTGAGACCCGTAGGCGTCCACGCGGGGCGTTTCCGTGCCCACAACGACTTTGCGCTCGTCGCCCGCGGCCGCGCAGATCGTCAACCACTTGCCGGGTGCCCCCGACTTCTCTGCGGTGACCGACACGTTTTCTTCATAACGCCCGGCCCGCACGAACAACGTATCCCCAGGTTGCATCACCCGGACGCCATGCTGGATCGACCGGAACGGTTTCTGTCGGCTACCGCGCCCGTCGTCATCACCATCTGTCGAAACCCAGTATTCTGCCGCCGGGCAAGCCGCAGCCGCCAGAACGCACCAGAAAGCCAACGAACATTTGCCGAACCGCCGCAAACCTCCGATGTGGAAATACGTCATCGTTGCCCGCTCTTTGTTCTTTCACAGTGACCCACCATTGCTTGCCCAGGTCGCCATCTTCGATTTCAAGCTGCGTATTGTAGCAGACTGCGCGCAGCGACGCGTCGAGTTGGCGGACGAGGCGATCCGAAGGTCACACCTTGACCAGGATCTGGATCTCCGTCAGGTATTTCTTGGGGTTGCCGCGAAAGATCATGCCGGGGCCCTTCAGATACACTTCGCGTGACGGAAGAAGCGCCTCGTAGCCTTTCTGCTTGACGTAGTCCAGGATCTTTGCATACGAACGGCCCAACTCGTCCCACGGACCGCGTTGTAGCAGCGAGACGCAGTGTCCGCCTGGAAGCTCGCGCACCGAGATGCCCTCTGCCTCAACACGTTTGCGGATCGGCATGCATGCCTCCAGATCAGCGTCCTCTTCTCGGTACTCTCCGTCGTAGTACAGGTTCAGCGGTTTACCGCAGATATGTCGGCCCATAGCCTTGCCGATCTTCGCAAAGCCTTTGCCACAGTCGCTGTACTTGCCCTTCATTCGAACACCGGCGATCAGTACCGGCTCCAGGTCCTTTTCCTGCACCTCAAAACTCGAACCTTGCATGGCCATTTTTGCCTCCCGTTCACTGGAGATGATCTGTTGCAGAGAATCCGCGACGTTTCGGAAGTGCCGAATCCGCTCGGCAATCGCGGCCTTCTGCGCCTCCAGAAAGTCGAGAATGTCAGCTTCGTCTTCCGCACATTCGAGAATCTCCTTGATTTGGCTCAGCGAAAACTCCATCTCGCGAAGACGAGCCACGACGTGGGCCTTGTAGGCGGTCCGTGCGTCGTAGTATCGGTAGCCCGTTTCCTCGTCGATGCACGGTGGCACCAGAACGCCTTTTTCGTGGTAGAAACGGAGCGTCTTCACCGAGAGCCCTGTGATTCTCGAAAACTCACCGATGCTGTACATACTTGGAACTCCCTGGGCACGCATATCGGACCGGCACGCGGGAAGTTCGCTCGATGCATCTCGCCAGCCGATCCAATATCACGAGCATACGGCCTCCAGTAAGGGGAGAGTCAATAACTGATTTCGTGAAAATCCAGAGAAAAGACGTGGATGGACCGACGTCCAACGTGGTGGCCTCGCCGTTGGGTGCCACTTGTATCACCACCATGAACCGTGCGCTTCCTCTATAATCCAGAATCTATGACCAGCCATCATTCCCATCCAACTCGACGATCCCACCGTCCACGTGGCACAGGAAAGTCGTATTCGATTCAAATACACTGAAGTCCGCGGCGATCACTCCCTGCCTCGACATACAACCTACCGCTCTGGCACGTAGAGCAGCAGATCGTCGATCCGCAACTCGCCACCGCGATGTATGTAGAACCGGATCTCGTCTCCGAGTTGTTTCTCCTCCGGGACGAGACTCAAGTCAAAGAGTGATTCAGCCCAAACCCACTGATTTGGGACCAAGTCATCGACGGCGCGCGTCCAAACGGAACCGGTCTGAGAGTCGTACAGTTCGACGGTCAGCGTGCCGGAATCCTCGAGGTGGCAGAGGAATCGGGCACGAACTCCTTTGGCCAACGGTCGCCGACCGCGAAGGTGGACACGAATCCAAGGGGCGTTGCTCTTGTCGTTGATCACCGAGCGAGCGGCTTTCCAGGCCAGAGGTTTCTCGTGCGGTACGATCTCGAAGTCGCCGGGCCACTCTGCACCTTGCCGTCCCGTGTCGAACCAGCCGGTGAAGATGAATCGACAAGGGAAAGGACGCGCCTCGTCTTCGCCTGCTTCATCGTAGAGCGCGATGTCGTCGATCAGCAGTTCGCCATTGGGCTTGATGTAAAACTGTATGTCGTCAATCCGCTCGTTCTCCGCCAACGGACCGCCGCTGCCGTCGGGGCGACGCGTCTGGGTCATATCGACGGTGGCCGACTGCCATCGGTTCTGTGGAAGGCCGGCGAGCGTCAGATACCGGTGATAGCCATTCGACAGCGAGTAGATCTGCACGCGTATTCGGTCGGTGCCGGACAGATAGTAGCGAAACGACAGCCGTGTGTTCGGACCCATCGGCGGGCCAGGCACGGGATTGAAGATCACCGCCTTGTACGTCAACGACTGGTCGCCCAGTTTGCCATCGAAGTTGCGAGTCATCGTTGCTCGGCAGACGCGGCGGTTGGGCGAACTGGCCGAAAGGATCCGAGGCACGTTTTCCGTCTCGATCCGGCCGGCAAGCCACCACCGGTTTTCAATGTCGGTCTCATAGTCCTCGAAGACGTGCACCCGCGAGGGCATACCGCGGCGAGGAATCGGGGTCGTCACATTTCCGAAGGCGGGGCTACCGTCCGCCGACAATCGGACGACGATCGGATGACCGACAATCCGATCCACGTACCATCGCAGGAACTCGTCGCGTCGTATGGCTGTGGCGGCACGCGCGTTGGGCTTTCCCTCGACCTCGCTGATCAGGCCGCGATCGTCCACTTCCAGACGCAGTTCCTCCATCGTGAAAAATTGCTCGGTGAAACAGAGCGTCACGGCCACCGGGTCAAACAGCACAGGCGTGGGCTTGTTCCACAGATCGTAGAGCGTCGCCAGTTGGCGGGTCAGCGGCGTGTCGGCAGCGAAGATCTCGCGGCGCAGTGGTTCTTCCAGCTTGAGCATGGTTGTCGCGTCGAGCGGCGCGACAACGAGCGGAATTCCCGATGAAACAGCAATCTGGGCAGCGCGAACGTCCGACTTGATGTTCCACTCCGGCACGGGCGGCGGCTGGTTGCTGTACCCGACGCGGATCGCGCCGCCCATGATCACAATCCGCTCGATCTGCGTCTTGCACTCGGGATGCTGTGTGATCAGATTGCCGATGTTGGTCAGATCGCCTACGGTGATGATTGTCAGTTTGCCAGGATTCGCTTTGAGTTGCTGGTAGAGGAACTGAACGGCGTCCTCACGTACGGGACGTTTGCGTGCCGGCCGCAGCCCGTATTGATACTGACCCCGTATGGCGGGTCTTTGGCGTGGCGGCCTGCCCGAAGCCACTGGTACGTCTGCCCGACCGACCGCGTAGAGGAATCGGCTTGCGATCATGGCCCGCGTGTAAGCATCCGCGCTGACCGTCGTCACGCCGCGCAAGTCCAACTCGGGGCTCCCTACCGCAAGAGCCAATGCAAACGCGTCGTCGATGTCCGTGCCAATATCGGTATCAAGAATGACGGGGATCTTTGCCGACTGCCCGCCGCAGGTCTCCGACGCAATACACGCCACAGCGAAGTGCGCGAGCACCGCCAGAAGAACAGATTGCCCAGACAATTGCACGACCATGATGGCAACTCGTTGCTCAATTCAGTGGAGTGTGGCGACTCGTCGCCGCTTTTTTGGCTCTTCACGGAATTCTGGGAAGGAAGGAGGGCACCGATGGTGGTAGGCCGGAACAAGCCTGCGCAGTTCCGGCAGAAAAGTAGGCATCGCCTGACAGTCTGCCGGAACTGCGTCGCCAAAGGCGACTTGTTGCCGGCCTACGGTCGTCGAGGTTGCTCGGCCCCCGGAATTCGGTGAAATATTTTTCTTTTTCCCATGGACCGGTGCCAACTATCCTCCGGCAAAGACCGTCGCAGGCATTCTCCAATCGACCTAGTCCTCGACGGTCACCGTGATCGGTATGTCCTGTCGTAGAAAGCGACACGTTCCGCCCTTGTCTTCGCAGACGTAGTACAAAGCATAGGCGGCAAGCTTCGTTGGGCTGTCCGCATTGTCTGGTGCCCGGACCTCGAACTCAAAGCGGCGCGGTTCGGAGCTCTCCGGTTGATCGCTTTGAGGCGCAACGGACAGCCGAGGCTGCACTTGCCAGCCGAGAGGCGGGTCGACCCAAAGTCTCAGTGGCTTGGTTTCATTGTTCCAGTGGGCCTTCAACTTGTCGTTGGGACGAAGTGTCACGTGAACGCGAGCGGTTCCACCAGGTTTGACGTGTGGCGGGACCACCGCTGTCTCGATCAGAATCAAGCCATCCGTGTCTCGAACAATTCGACCTTCAGGGTCGGGCGACGTGGCGTCCTGCGTCACGGCTTGGAATGTGCGAGCCGGCTTGGCCAGCTCGGAGCCCGTTGGCAGGACCCGCAACTCGATAGACCGATCGCCACGCGCTCGAATGTCGCGAGTGGCCGTCTCCACCCAATCGTAGAACGGGTATGGCTTGTTCAGTCGCGGTCCGTATTGCTCGACACGTCGTCGCCAGATGTACTGGTTGGGATTGATCGCTCGGGCCTTCGTCCAATGCTCGATGGCCGTTTGAAAGTCGCCCAGTTTCTGCTGCGAGGATTCGCTGCGCATGCGATAGCATACTCCAAGGCGGAAATGCGAGGCTCCGTCATTTGGATTGGCATGGATAGCCCGCGTGTATGCGTTGATGGCGTCGTCGATCTTGGCAGGTTCCTCCCAAAGCACCACTGCGTCGCCTAGTTCACGCCATGCGTCGACCGAATTACTTCCTTCGGCACGGCGGCGCAGGGTCGCCAAGTCAGGTCGGTTCGCCTTGTTAGGTTCTTCAGGTGCTGCTGCAACATCGGGTGCAAACGCTTTGTCCACGAATTCTTCTTCAAGCGTCTTCTGGTCGGCGCGGAGGCTGCGCACGATGCCGTGCTCATCGATAGCCACGTCAATCGGTACTCCCCGCACCTCCATCACGTTGATCGGATCGTGCAGGATCGGCCAGTCCAACTGGTGCCATTGGGCGAAAAGCTGGCAGCGTTCTGAGTGCTGCTCCTGCGCAATTCCGATTATCACGAGTTTCCCCTGTCGGACCCATTCTCGCGTCTTTGCATTCCAGGCCGGCACGGCCCGTCGACACCCGCTTCACCAGGAGGAAAAGTGGATCAACAGAACCTTTCGTCCACGGAACTGCAACAACGATACGGGTTCGCCGTTCGCCAGGTTGGGCAACATGAAATCAGGATGCGGCTGACCCACACGCGGTGAGTACTGTCCGGCACTGAGCGGCGCGGCAAGAATGCCGAACCCTCCGCAAGTTAGTGTCAGCAGTAACAGATTTCGCATTGGTCTTTTCATCCCTTGATCGCAGTTTCGTCGTTGTGGGGCACGTTTCTAACGTGCCAATCTTCATAAGCTGGTGAGGTACGGCACGTTGGAAACGTGCCCCACGAATACTGACGATCACAGCGACGATGTCAATCGCTGTGGCGGCTGGTCCGCCACGATTCGATATGCCTTCTCGCCTGCCTTGAACGGCGGATCCAACTCGACTCGTACCTTTTGGGCCTTTGGCAGCACTTCTCCATCGGGATCGAAGTACTGATAGTACGTCGAACGGTACGGAGCGTTGGCATCCACCCAAGTGACCAACGTCTCCCACTCGTCCTTGCTCAGTGAAACGTCCTTCTGGTGTGCCTCATCGTGCAGGAGCGAGAGGACCAACCGGCTTTGAAAAGAGCCGAATTGCTTGGGTTGAGTCACCTCCGGCCCGCTCATGTGATTCGATAGGCACAGAAGACCACCCGGACTATAGATGCGTTTCTTAACCGTTTCGTACAAGACGCCTTCGTCTTTCTCCAGGTTCGGCATCGCTTCATCGGCTTCTCGGTATCCTTCACCCAGTGGAGTCGGCATGTCCTTCGTAATGCCAAACAGAGACCGGTAGGACTGCACAAAGCCGTGAGGATCGCGCGAGTCCGTGAGATCGAGACCCTTGTCTGGATCCTCCGCGCCATGGCACTGAACGCAGTGTCGGTCGAAGATGGGTTGAATCATCTTCTCGTAGTCGATGATGGCCACATCGCCCCACGGCGGCGGCTTGGGCGTCGAAGGTTCCCGTCCCAAAGCAAGCCTGCTCATCCTCGAGCCTCCGCGGGGAACATGCTGCTTGGTCTCGTGGCAACCTACACAGCCTCGGAATTCACCCGGCTTGAACTCGATATGGCTGCGCATCCGGCGGATTTCCATCATGTTCTCGTCCAACGCCTGAAAGTACACCGCCACGCCGACCGGCACTTTGAAATACGCCGATCCATCCTTTTCCACAGGCACGATGCCGATTACCCGCGTGGGCGACCAGGTCCAGTAGCCAAAGTTCCGTGAGTGCTGGGTGCCCGGCGTCCAGCGTATCGAGCCGGTGTTGTCGTCCTTGTTGAAGAACCATTGCAGCCGCTCAGAGATTCGGAGATGCCGAACCGTCCCGGGCTCGACACCCGGCATATCGCGATTCACGTCGTCCAAATAGCAGGTCGCATAATTCAAATCCGGGTCCACGTTGGAGGGCGACATCGGCGGCCTCGGGCGGTTGCGGACAGGCATGGGGCACAAGGTGTCCATCACCGGATCACGATGGATCAACTCCTTGTTGCCCCATACGTCGATGTAGTAAGCCGCATAGCTCATCTTTGCCGGTGCGTGGTGAGCGTACGAAACAAGAAATGCCTTTTCCGACAACGGCCAGGGCGTCTTGTACAATCCTCCACGGTCGGGCACACCGCCTTCGGCGACCGTGGGACATGAGCCGAGGCCACCTTCGAGCGGACTGACCGACGGTGTCACGTAATGCAGACCCGTGGTGTTGTTGAGCCCCAAGGTTGGATCGACCACGGCAACTGCACCTTCCGGCGGAGCGTGGTGGCCGGTTGCGATTACCACAAGTTTCTGGCTGCCGGGAATGGAACGCGGTTCACGCACCGACTGGGGTTCATTGAAGTGAGTCTTGAACAGGCCGTCGTTCATCGTTCCATCAGGACGAATGGTCCACAACGCGTGGGGCCATTGCCAGAATCGTTCCTGATAATCCCATCGCATGTATCCGATCAGCCCGTTGTCCAGGCAGTGCGGATACCTGTCCACATCTTTGTTGTACGTCAACCGTTCAATGCAGTTGCCGTCGGCTGACACACGGAACAGATTCGGCAGGCCGAAGTCGCTGTAGGCCAACGGAGCTGCCCCGCATTGCGAAGCGCCGCATCCACGATCCGACGAAAACACGACGTCCCCGTTGGGCAAATAGGCGGGTTCACGATCGCAATAAAGCTTGTCGCCGGTCAGTTGACGCAACCTGGTCCCGTCCAGATTGATTTCGTAAAGATGCGTGGGTTCGCTGCCGTTCTCCCAGAAGACTCCATCCTCGTGGCCAACTACATGGTCGAACACAATGACCCTGGAACCGTTTCTCCATCGCACACTTCCCCAGCCGTAATCCCCACGTCCCCAGTGCGGCTGGCGCACAAAAGAAAACACCAGTTTGTCAGCGTCCCACCACAGATCCATGTCCTGTACGTGTCCGGGCCCCAGTTGGTCGGCGATCACAGACCGCGCGGGATCCGCCGGGCCTATGCCAGCCTGAACGAAAACATCACCGCCCGGTGGCCGCTCTTTCGGACGAGCGTGATTTTGGACCAGAGAGTCAGGGTGATTCCCACCGATCCTGACATGAGCCTTGAAGAAAACGACCTCTTTGAAATCCATATCAGGGCTGGCCAACACTACGTCCCGAGCGGCGCGGCGGACTTCCATCCACCACTTCCGATGGTCGGCAAGATCTGTCGGGGAATCCTGACCCGCCAGACGCCCGTGTACCCGTTTGAGTGTCTCCAAAGCAGTAGTTATCCGCTGTCGCTGCTCGTCGCCGCCACGCGACTGAGCATAGGAAGCCAACCCCTCTGCACGCTTCAGAATGTCTCGGCACGACTCGGACAGATCCCGTGTGGTCCGGTGTACGCCAAGAGCGAACGCTTGAAGAACGAAATCGCACTCTGGACAAGTCTCCGGTTTCAATGCGAGGCACTTCGCCATCCAGCCATACACTTTCGGTTTGCGTTGCCCGCCCTGGTTCGCATCTCGAACGGCAATGAGAGCCCATGCGGCGATACTACGCACGAATGGGTCCTCGTGTTCGAGCAACGCCGTGCCCTTCTCGGCGAATTGCTGCCAGCCAGGATCGTCCGTCAAACGGCGGCCGCCGATGCGGGCGGTAACCGCATACAGTAACTCGGCGCTGACGGTCGCCGCCTCGATGGAATCCTCCGCGGCCAAGCCGTCCAGCATCGCCACCGCGTTCTTGGAAGACGTAACCAAGACGTCTGCCAACCGCTTCGTCTCGGCTTCGGCATTCGGCTTCTTAACGGCTGCCAGAATGGGCCGCACCGCACCGTCTGCTCCCTGGCTCTTCAAGAGTTCGCGGTACTTCCCCGCGTTGTCAGCAGCCGTCGTCCCTCTGGATGCCACCAGTGCCGCTGCGATAAGTAGAGTCAAAACCACAATGACCGTTGAACTGGATCTGACAGCCATGCGCACTAGGCTCCTTTGTGATGGCTCCTTGCGTCATTCGTATCTTGGTCTGAATGTAGCTGTGCGCTCTGGGAAAAACAAGCGAATTGTGGCACACATGGAAGGGGATGGTCACCCGCACCGTAATGTGGCGTTACGGAGTGGCTTCCCTTCCCACCAACGTACTGAAGTGTGCGAGGCTGCCTGATTCCGTTGTGTTCGAAGACGGCCGCAAATGCCTCGGATTCTTGAATTTGGGACTCCCACGTGCTACTTTCAATCCACTGGCGGGCGATTGAGATCTCTATCATTCGCCGATGTCTGGCTGTGGAACTTCGAGACAGTTGCGGAGGGCCCAATGAAACAAGAAGCGAGTGTCGAGATCGATCGTTCTATTGATGAGGTGTTTCAGTACACGAACGACAAAGTCGCCGAGTGGAGCCTGACGGTTATCGAGGACGAGGTGATCGAAGAGAAACCGGATCGCGTAGGCACGACCTTTCGTTGTCTCACCGAGGATCACGGCAGACGAATGGAGTTCCAGGGCGTCGTGACGCGCCACGAACCCCCAAGTGCCTCAGCGATCCATTTGACAGGACAGCAATTTGACGTCGAAGCGGAGTACCTGTTCGAAGACCTCGGCGGCAGAACCCGAGTGACACAGCGATCGACCGTCGCGCCGAAGGGGTTCCTCAAGATCGTGTTCTTTCTGTTCGGCTGGATGATGAAGAAGTCCACCTGCAAGGCAGTGCAAAACGAACTCAATAACCTCAAACGCCTGATGGAAGAAGGTGCGGGGCAGGCTTAAGGATAGATCAAAACCCGGCAAACAGAATCTTCAGGAATTCCCTTCCGGAAGGCCCGCGGAAACCCGTTTCTTTTTCGTCTATGGTCTGCAGAATGATAAACCAGTCTTCTGCAATGTCTTCTGTTCCTAGTCCTACAACAAAATCATAGGTCGCAAGCACGCTCGCGAGCCCCTGCAGCCTATTCAATTCCTTCTGCTTTCCGCGCGAAAGGAGAATCCCGCAAAGGTCCAGTCGGTGTCCTCGTAGATAATACCCCAAACTCAGAGCCCTGCGTGTAGGTGCCGTCTACTGCGGACCGGGCGTCGGCATAGAAGTTCACCCGGAATCCAACTCTGCCCTTCTGCAATTCTGAGACGCGAATCTGGGCACACACCGTGTAAGGCTGGCCTGAAGTGACGGATACCGGTTGGGAGACCCACCGGCAACCGAACGGGAGATATCCCTGGTTTGTTGGCGTGCGAGAGATCTTGAGACTGGGCTTGCCATCCAGACTCATCTCGCCGTCAACGGCATGTCCATCGTCAGTCGTCGAACGCCAACCGGCGATCCCATCTCCGGATGCCTCATAGCGAAGCTTCACGTACCCATCCGAAAAGGCCAACGAGACATGTAAGACAAGAATGAGCAGAGATCCCAAGCTTGTCGTTTTGGACATGATGATCTCCCAGTCAAGCTATTGGGAAGCAAAACGTACCACGCATGCCAATATATCAGGCATCTGCGACGGAAGCGAAAGCGGCCGCCCGAATATGCACACCGAAGGATTGGGCATGACCTAGTGGTTGTAGATTAGAGGTTATAAATGAAGGCGTTGGCTAGCTGAGCCCCTCTCTTCATGTATAACCCCTCATTCATAACCCGCGCCGGCAATCTTTCCGGTGGCAGCCCACTGGACTCCGCGGATGATGAGTTGTTGGAAGCCTTCGTTTTCCATGACCTTCGCATCGTGCCCCAACAGTGTTGCGAAACATCGTCCCTTGCCGTAGTTCGCAATCACCACCGTTGGTTCCCACTGGTCGGTGCCCCTGGGTTCGTTCTGCTTGTCGGAATAGGCTGATGCCAAGACGGTCGCTCCTTCGACGACTCCCGGCTTGTTCCAGAGTTCGTCACGGATCGTGAATTCGCCCAAGCCCGACGTGAGGGCGTGATCGGGCTGGTCGAAACGAACCTTGAACTCGTGCTGACGACCGTGGCCCGTTGTACCCAAGTCCCAGAACAGTAACGACACTTTGCGGTACTCCGGCCAGCCTTCGTAGAACGAGCTGCCGCCGGCGTGAATCGTAACGTGTCCTTTGCCTTGACGGACGAAGGCAAGATATGCCTCGCGCACCTCGTCGGTCCATTCCGCTTCGGCGTCTTTGGAACCGCCACCCCAACTGTTCCAGTTGCTCAGAATCACGTCGTACTTCTCAAGGTTTTTGCTGGCAAGGCCCTGAGGCGGAACCGTCGTGTCGACGGAGAACTTGCCGGTAGCTTCCAGCAGTTCCTGAAGTTTGGGCGTTGTTGCTTTCCAGTTGTGGTTGTTGCTTCCCGTGAGAATGAGCACGCGAATCGCCGAGTCCGCCTCGTCGGCCGCCGCGTGGATACCCAGAGCGACAAACGAAGCGAAGAGAGCACCAAACAAGAGATGGCAAGTCTTGGGGCGTTTCATGTTTCGTCCTCTTCGTCATGCGTACTGATCGGCAGCCGTTTGGTAATTCACACAGACATCAGTTCACTCAGCGGATGGTTGAGTCTGCTGATCCGATTCATCTGGCGATTTGGCCGGCTCTGTGGCGTCCAGCAGGAACCGCATCAGATGGTTGAAGTCTTTTTCGTTGAGTGTCTTTTCAAGGGCATTGGGCATTGGTGAAAGGGAGGATGTGTGTCGCTCGTCGATCTCCCCGTGACTGATACGCAGTTCCTTGCCTTCCGAGTCAACCAGAATGAGTATCTGGCCTTCGTCCCGCAAGGCCAATCCGGTGTGCGTGAGGCCCTTGTCGGTGATCACGATCGTACTCTGAAAGGCGGGATCGACGTTCCGGCTGGGGTCCAGCAGGTCTTCCAGCAGACGGTCCAACCCTCGCATGCCGATCCCGTCCAAGTCGGGGCCGAATTTTTCCCCTTCGCCGGACAATTGATGGCAAATGCCACACTGCTTTTCGTATGCAGTCTTGCCAAGTTTGCTGTCGGGCTTGGAGGCGACGTAGGCGTTGCGCCGCTTAGTGATCAATTGGGCTGTCAACTCGTCCTGCGGCGGGAGATTTTTCGTCAGCTTGGCCACCCTTTCGGACAGATCCGGCACCGCGGCGGCTTCCAGCCTTCGCTGCACGCCCGATTCGCGAAGCAACAGAGGCGATGCCTTGCCTTCGGCAATCGTGCTAAGCAGCATCTCGGCCCCTGCGGGGCTGCCGACAAGCGCCGCCGCAATGGCAGACGCCAACTGATGGTGCGCGGTCTTCAGTCGTTCGGCCAATACCTGACGGCTTTCGTCTGTATTGACCGTTGATAGGGCTAAGGCTGCCCCCCGCCGCAGTTCGATCTTCTCCGATGCATTTCCCAATATCGTGTCAAGCAGTTCCACGCGCCGCGGGTCGCCCGTGGCAATGCACGCTTGGATCGCGGCAATTCGCAACTGAACCGGGCGGTTGGTCGAGGCGGCGATTTGCGCCACCGGTTCATAGAGCGCTGGCAGACGGAGTGCCCCGGCCAGTTGCATCCCTTCGACCAAACGACGCGGATCCTCGGACGCCAGGAGCTTGTCGGCAAGCTGTTCTGCCCATGGATAGAACGGTTTGGGGATTTGGCCCCCGCGTTCCGCCATCGCCAGGCCGAAGGACCGAAATGCACTCAACTGCTCTCCCGGTTTGGCGTCTTGCCACGTGAGTACGTACTGTGCGAGCGAGTCGATCTGTTCGTCGGGCAAGTAGCGCGTGGCATGATGTATGAACTCGCCGAGACGTTTCGTATCGAATTGATCGGTCTTCAGGGCGCTCAGCACGAACTCGGCCGCCTCGGCGTTGCGGATTCCGAGCAAAACGTCCAACAGCCGGTGTGTCCGGTCCTCGTCACCGCGAGAATGTGCATGTTCGCGGAAGACGTCTGGATCCAACAGTTGATCACGGAGTGCCATGCGCGCAGTGTGGATCAGGTAGGTGTCCTCGGGCGGCGTCTCGCTCCAAAGGCGCAGCAGAAGAGGCACGTGGGCCGAGTGCGGATGGCGTCCTACTGCGTCGGCAGCGGCACGACGAACAAATGCGTCAGGGTCGAACAGCTTCGATCGGGCCAACTCGGCTGCCAGTTGGTCTGAACCGTCCCAGTCCGTCCGTTCAGCCATCGCCTTGACCAAATGAACGCGTACCAACCGGGAATCATCCTCGGCCAGCCGGCGGACAAGTTCGTCGTCCAGGGCGCCCAATCGTTCCAGGATCCACAATCCATGGGCGCGTTGGCAGGGATCGCACGGCTCGAGAATCTTCGCGCGGAGCGGCTCGACGGCATCGGCCGCAAACCGGTCGACGATCTCGTGAGTCGCCAACAGACGCACGTAGAGATTCGGGATGGCGAGCCGGGCCCAAAGCTGCTCCAGGTCAAGCTTCGTAATATCACATTGCTTGCGCAACTTCTGCGGCTCGCCGTCACCTCCACGGTAGACGACCCGCCAAATCCGGCCGCGTGTCTTGTCGCGACGAGGATGCGTAAGCGGCACCTCGTAATAACCGATGATGCAATCGTAGAAGTCGGCGATGTACAGCGCCCCGTCGGGCCCCATTTTGATCTCCACGGGGCGGAACCAACGATCGTCGCACGTGACAAAATCGGGCTGTTCGATGCCGATCAGCGAAGAACCGCGAATCGTAACCTTGTCGCGGTTCACACGACCGGTGACGCTGTTGCCCATGAATACGTTGTCGCGGTACTCCTCCGGAAACTGCTCCGCGGCGTAGTACGCGATGCCTGAAATCGACGTTGACCCGTGTGAATGCTCGATCAGTTTGGGGCCGAACCCCAATCCGTCATGCGGCTTGCCAAAACTGGGATAGTAGGCTCCGCGAAGCAGGCAATAGGCCGGCTTGGTATGACAATCGGCTGTGAAGAAATTGCCAAGCGAATCGAAAGCCAGGCCATACGGGTTCACTTGACCGTGCCAGACGTACTCGATGTGCGAACCATCCAGGCGGTAGCGGTAACCGTTCCCCGAGTTCATCGAGATGACTTGGCCATCGCTTCCCTCTACCTCTGACGAATTACGGTACCCGTGGCATGCGTAGATCCAACCGTCCACCCATCGCGTAAAACCGTTGTTCATGCCGTGGGCGTCGACGTTGCCGTATCCGGTGTACAAAACGCTCCGCTGGTCGATCTGGCCGTCGCTATTTGTGTCATAGCAGCCATAGATGCTGGGCACGCTGAAGACGATGGCACCGCCGGGGATGGGCTCGGCACCGGTCGGCATGCTCAACCCGTCTACCAGCGTGGTCATCGTATCGTAGCTGCCATCGCCGTCGGTATCTTCGAACACCTTCAGCGCGTCGCGTCCGGGGCCTTTCGGAGGCGTTGGATACTCGATCGTATCGGTCACCCATAGCCGGCCCCGGTTGTCGAAGTTGATGCTCAGAGGACTATGGATCTCCGGGTCGCTCGCTACCAACTCGATTTCGAAACCAGGCGGAACATGAAACTTGGCCAACTGCTCTTCCGGAGAAAGCGGACCTTCCGGGACGACATGCGGACGCGTTTGTGATAGCCCCGCAGTACCGCACCAAGTGACTGTGAGCCAAACGATCGTCCTCAACACCATCCGCTTCATTCGTTCCATATTTCCTGTCTCCAATTCTCTCGTTGGGCAGACGCATGGCGTGTCTGAAAAAAATGACCACCCCACGGTCTTGTGATAGACTGCTCCGCTTGTCGTTGTTAGTAAATGCGTAGGCCGGAACAAGTCCGCGCAGTTCCGGCGTCTTATTGCACTCCTGCCGGAACTGCGCGGACTTGTTCCGGCCTACCTCTCGATCGTACATGGTGCTAGTGTAGTCATCCGCCACAGGCACTCTCAAGATCCCATCCACGAGTGCTGTGCCATCTGGGCTTGGCTTTCGTGTATACTCTTCTACCAGATAGATCCCAACCGATTGTCGAGTACAGAAACAGGATTGATGCGACATGCGACAAGCCCCCATTGCTTTTCTGCTCACGTTGCTGGCCGGCGGCCTTTTCAATACGGCCGGAGTTTGGTCCGCAGACAATGCCGCGTTTACGCAAATCTTCGATGGAAAGACCCTCAATGGATGGAAGGGTGAGGCCGAAAAATGGCGAGTCGAAAACGGGGCGATCGTCGGCGAGATTCCTGTTGGTGAGCATTTGGACCACAACACGTGGCTCGTGTGGGAAGGTGGCAAGCTGGAAGACTTCGAATTGCGTCTCGAGTTTCGTATCACCGGAAAGCCAGCGGCCAATTCAGGCGTCCAGTTTCGCTGTCAGGCCGAAAGCGTTACTCACGTGTCAGGGTATCAAGCGGATCTGGACATGGGAGCAACGTGGCTGGGTCGCATCTACGACGAACACGGGCGGGCTTTACTGGTCGAGCGTGGCACGCGAGTGTTGATCAAAGAGGATGGTGAACGTGTGGTCGAACAGTTTGCCAATCGCGCCCGATACGCGGTGCTTTTTCGAGAAAACGACTGGAACGACTATTGCATTCGTGCATGCGGCGAACACATGACGATCGAGGTCAACGGCACTTTGTTCAGCGAGCTTGTGGACACACAGGAGGAGGAGAAGGACCTGTCGGGACAACTCGCCTTCCAGTTGCACTCCGGGCCCGAAACAAGAGCCGAATTCCGCAACATTCGCTACCGCAAGCTCAAACCGGGCGAGCACCAGGTCAAGTTCAAGACGCCGCCACCCGCCAAAGAGGAAGAGAAGAAAGACGTGGGCGTCTTCCCAAAGGGAGACGATGGACACGTGCTGAACCTGGGATTCGAGGACGGGACCCTGAAGGACTGGACCGCCACGGGCACTGCTTTCCGGGGTCAGCCCATCGACGGACATCCAATCGCCGCACGCCGACCGGGACAGGCGAGCCGAAAGGTGGGACAATACTTCATTGGCGGCTACGAACTCAGCCAAGACAAACCGCTGGGCGAGTTGGTCTCAGTTCCTTTCGTCGTGACCGATCCCTTTGCCAGTTTCTTGATTGGTGGCGGCGCGGCTCCCTCCACCCGCTGCGACATAATCCTGGCCGATTCACCAGATAAGGTGATTCACACAGCCGTCGGGACCAATCGCGAGGATATGAGACGTGTCGTTGTCGACTTGAAAGCCTATGCGGGAAGACGTATCCAAGTGCGTTTGGTGGACGAGTATTCCGGCGGTTGGGGACATGTGAACTTCGACGACTTTCGCTTCCATGCTAAGAAGCCAACTCACTTTCCGGGGTCAACGTCATCGCCGCTGATCGAGAATCCTATCCTGAGCCACCTTGTGCGAAATCCGGCGGAGATGGCAGACGAGAAAACCGGGGCCGACACGGTCGCAAAGATGCACGTGCCGCCAGGGTTCACCGTGGAGATTATTGCCGCCGAACCGCAAGTGTTTCAGCCCATCGCCTTTACCTTCGATGCCCGTGGCCGGATCTGGGTCCTGGAAGGCAAGAGCTACCCGCAGAAGCGGCCCGATGGGAAAGGTCTGGATCGCATACTGGTCTTTTCGGACGAAGACGGCGATGGTCGATTCGAAAGCCGCAAAGTGTTCACCGAAGGTCTGAATCTGGCCAGTGGGCTAGAGGTTGGACATGGCGGCGTGTGGGTCGCCGCCGCGCCCGATTTGCTGTTTATTCCGGACCGGGATCAGGACGACAAGCCCGACGGAGCGCCGGAAGTCCTGCTGGACGGATTCGGCTATCAGGATACCCACGAGACATCGAACAGTTTCATCTGGGGCCCAGATGGCTGGCTGTATGCGAACCAGGGTGTCTTCAACTACTCGCGAATCGGCAAACCCGGTTCGCCCGACGCCGAGCGCATCGAACTGCGTGCGGGGGTATGGCGATATCATCCGGTCCGTCACGAGTTCGAAGTATTTGCTTACGGCGGCAGCAACCAATGGGGACTGGACTTCAACGAACTGGGCCAGCTCTTCATGACACACTGTCGCAGCCATTGGGGACGTGGCCCTACGACACACGTCATTCAAGGCGCGCATTATTGGAATCAGGCCAATCGTAACTACGCCGACTTCGTTTCCGGATCCGCGCCGGCCGGCTACCCCTTCCTCCGCAACTACCTGCTGGCTTCTGCCCGTTACGGCCACGGGGAAGGCGGCGCGGGGAAACCCGGAACCCGCGCCGTCTACGGTGGCCATTCGCACGTGGGTACCATGCTCTATCTGGGAGACAACTGGCCCGATACCTACCGCGACCACTTGTTCACACACAACCTGCACGGTCACCAAATCAACCGCCAGATCAACCGCCGCGAAGGTTCGGCGTACAACACAATCCACGCGGGCACCGACGTCTTCTTCTGCGAAGACCCTCAGCACATCGGTGTTGATCTGAAGTACGGTCCCGACGGCGCCGTCTACACGATCGACTGGTACGACCAACGCCTGTGCCACAGCCCCAACATCGAAGTGTGGGACCGAACCAATGGGCGCATCTACCGGATTGCTTATGCCGAGTCGTTCACTCCGGTACAAGTGGACCTCGCGCGGCTGGACGATCAAGCGTTGGTAGAACTGCTGCTGCATAAGAACGACTGGTACGTACGAACGGCACAGCGGCTGTTGCATGAACGAGCTGTCGAAGGAAGGATCTCGCCAGCCGCCCGCGACGAACTGATCGAACTGGCCCGGAACCATCCGGATGCATCGCGGCGATTGCGTGGCCTGTGGGCGTTGTTCGCGGTCGGTGGGATGGGCGATCAACTTGCCCTTGAAATGCTGCAAGATGCCAACGAATTCGTGCGTGCTTGGACCATTCAACTGGTGACTGACGATCTTCAAGTTGCCGGACCGTTGCAGTCGCAATTCCTGAAGATGGCACAAGATGATCCGTCCACCGTGGTGCGATTGTACTTGGCATCCGCCATGGGCCGCGTCCAAGCCGAAACGGCCTGGCAGATCGCCGAAGCCTTGGGCCAACACGCCGAAGACGCTGACGACCGCTACCTGCCGGGCATGATTTGGTTTGGCCTGGCGCGACTGGTGCCCCAGGACATCGATCGAGCGTTTCGTCTGGCCGGAGAATCGCAGATCCCCGTGTTGCCGCCCTATGTGCGTTGGTATGTGGCCAAAGGAAAGGGCGATGGGCTGAATCGGATCATCCAGATGATTGGCAACTCCGAAGGTAAGCAGCGGCAAGACCTTCTGGAAGAAACATCCTTGGCCTTGACGGGTCAGCACCGTGTGCCCGCGCCCCAGGATTGGCCGAAGATCGCGGAGAGTTTGTATCGAGACGACAATCCGCGCGTTCGTCGGCTTGGAGAAAGTCTGGGCGCCATGTTTGGGGACGAGTCGCTTTATCCCCGAAAACGACGCGTCTTGGCCGACCGCAAAGCGAACCTGGACGAACGCCAACACGCGTTCCGCATTCTGTCGCAGGTTTCCGATCCCAAGGCCCTGCCGTTGTTCCTGGCGCTATTGGACGAAAGTGTGTTTCTGTCCGACGCACTTATGGTGCTGGCCCGCCACGATGTACCTAAAGTTGGCGAAGCCTTGGTCAATCGCTTTACCACGTTTTCAGAAAAGGACCGCACGGCCGCGCTCAATACGCTAACCAGCCGAGAATCCTGGGCTCATGCGCTGTTGGACTCTGTCGCTGACGGACGAATCGAAAAGGAACATCTTTCGGCATACTACGTCCGGCAGTTGTCCTACCTCAACAGCAAGACAATCGACGAGAAGCTGGCCAAGCAATGGGGCAAAGTAAAACAGTCGTCCAAGGAGAAACTGGCGGAAATCTCGAAACTGGAAAAGTCGTACCGAGAGGCTCCACTCTGGGCGTTCAACGCCGGGGCGGGCAAAGAGCACTTCAAGAAACTGTGCTCCGCATGCCACAAAGTCAATAACGAGGGGACGGACATCGGCCCCAAGATCGTCGGGTCAGGCTCGAAGGGTGCCCGCTACTTCGCCGAGAACATTGTGGATCCCAACGCGGTGATCGGCTCGGACTATCAGACGTCAGTCATCGTCACCTCCGATGGCCTGGTGGTCACTGGTCTTGTCGAAAAGACCACCGATACGGCCATAACGCTTCAAACACCGACAAACCCACCCAAGAAGATCGTCGTACCCCGCGACGATGTCGACGAGATGGAACTGAGTGGTCAGTCCCTCATGCCCGAACGGATGCTCGAGACGCTGAACCAACGTCAGGTCATCGAGCTGTTCAAGTATCTCAGTTCGATATGACGTTCCGCAGATTGTGGGGCACGATGGAATCGTAACATGGGGGGCGACAACCTACCCCTGTAACTGGATTTCACCCTCTTTCTTGCACACTCCTCGCTCATCCCGACCGGTCCTGTGCCGGTCGAAATGGGTTTGGGAACTACAGACGCCTGTCTTCTCCATGCTCCGCCCTTAGCCCGCCGCATCTTGAAGGCAAACCACCCCAAGCCGACGCTGAACACCACGACCACGATCATCAGCGTCTTCAAGCTGAAACGGAATCGGCGGTTGGGGTTAGTCAATGGTTTCTAATCTGTTGGGGTCTTCCCTGCCCCACTGTACGTCACAATTCGGCAGAGCCCTCCAAAACTGCTCAACGCCTTCGTCCGTGACGTGTGAACCGTGGAGGATCAGTGCTTTGAGTTGTGTCAGCCCCTTGAGATGTTCCAGCCCAGCATCCGTGACGTGCATGTTGGAAAGTCCCAGTACTTCGAGCTTTGTCAATCCCTGCAGGTGCTCTAGCCCAGCATCCGTGATTTGCGTATCGCAAAGAGCCAGGAATTCGAGTTTGGTCAGCCCCTTGAGATTCTCTAGGCCAGCATTCGTGATTCGGGTATTGATAAGGCTCAGTGTTTCGAGTCCTGCCAGGCCCTTGAGATGAGCCAGCCCAGCATCGGTGATCTGCGTGTCCCAAAGGCCCAGCGATTCGAGCTTCGTCAGTCCCTTGAGATGCACTAATCCCTCATCTGTAACTTGCGTTCGGGAAAGCGAGAGACCGCTTAGTGCTGTCAGTGTCTCAACTTGCTCTAAGTCTACGTCGCCAGCTTTCGCAGGGTAATCAAGGTTCACGTAGACGACATCTGCAAAGAAATCTTCACCCAACAATCCGGTCAGCCGGGCGGGGCTGGGCGGCTCCTGCCCGCTAAACTCGTAATCGTAAGAAACATATCCCCCCGCCTCCCTTATCGCCTCCACCGCCTGCCGCTGCCTTTCAGCCTGACGCAACTTCAAGGCAAACCATCCGAGCGGCAAGCTCAACAGCACGACCACGATCAGCAGCGTGCGAAGGCTGAAACGAAATCGGCGGCGGTTGGTCGGGTCGGTCATGGGTTTCTAGTTGTTTGGGTGTGGGCCGAACCGCCCAAACACTATTATGGGACGATCACTACAGAGCATCGTTCATCAGCCAGGGAACGACCAACAGCATGAATGCAAAATACAATATCAGCCCCGTGAAGATTAATGCGCTAAGGATGCTTCCTCGGCGCACGAATCCAGCTATCAACATGACAGATGGCAAAGTGAACAGTAGGAACGCAAGCCACGGCAGCACGACTGCAAGGTAGATGACAGCCGTTCCCCAAATGCTCGTTACGAGGAACGAACGCAGGCTGTACCGAAATCGGGGTCTGTGTCTGGACTCGGCCATGTCAGCAATCCCATCGAGTCCATCCTACCATTTTTCACCCGCTTGAAGAAAGAGAAGATCGCTGACAAGGCACTCATGCCGGCGCAAACCACCCCAAGCCTGCGCCTAACACCACGACCACGATCAGCAGCGTGCGAAGGCTGAAACGAAATCGGCGTTTGGGGATGAGGTCGCTCACGGTCTATTGATTTGTCGGGGTTCGGGGGCACAATGGAATCATGCCACGCCTATTTGTTCCACGATACCGACGACCGAAAGGTGAATCCTCATGAAGTACATCGCTGCTAACACGATTGTGGGTGTCACTGTCTTCCTTCTTCTCACCGCTGCCCATGCAAACCACCCCGCGAAAACTCCGTCGCAAGATCGGCGGGAAGAAGAAGGCCGTGCGCGAGGTCCGCGAACAACAACATCGCCCGTTTTCCAAGTTCCCGCGATGTGGGAGTATAGCGCCCCGCTTATTGCTCCCGAAAGACGCGACCGCGACCCCAGCCGGGCTCAGAAAGATCCCACTTTGGTATTCTACGGCGAGAAGTGGCACGTGTTCATGACCGTCAAGTTGCCGGGCAGATCGGCGATCGAGTATTGCTCGTTCGAGGACTGGAAGGACGCCGACCGTTCCCGGCGCACGATCCTGAAAATCAGCGACAGCGACTACTACTGCGCTCCGCAGGTTTTCTACTTCTCGCCGCACAAGAAATGGTATCTGGTCTACCAGATGGGCGTGCCGGGGGCGAAGAAAATGTGGGTCGCCTACTCGACGACCACCGACATCGCCGACCCCGATTCGTGGACCCAAGCGAAACCCATTCTGGACGGCGGCGAAGACGATCCTCGCCAGGTCGGAGGGCTCGACTACTGGATCATCTGCGACGATCAACGCGCGTATCTATTCTTGACCAGTCTGAACGGCAAGATGTGGCGGTTGTGGACGCGCGTGGAGGATTTCCCCAAGGGCTTTGACCATTGCGAACTCGCGCTGCAGGCCAAGATCTTCGAGGCGAGCCATACCTATCGGCTCGTGGGCCAGGACAAATACGTCACGGTCATCGAAGAGAACGGTCGGCGGTACTACAAGGCTTACGTGGCCGATCGCCTGGACGGTGATTGGACGCCAGTCGCCGACACTGTCGAGCGCCCCTTTGCCAGTTGGAGGAACATCCGTCCGGCGCGGGGCGTCGAGCCGTGGACGGACAACGTCAGCCACGGCGAACTTATTCGTGACGGGTACGATCAGACGTTGACAGTCGATCCCAACAACCTGAGGTTCATCTTTCAGGGCATGTGGGACAAGGACAAGTCCGGGAGAGGCTACGGCCAATTCCAATGGCGAATCGGCATGCTAACACCGGTTACCACACCGGACGGCCCGAAGGTTCGATAGACGCCGCTCGGCGCAGGTCTCCCGACCTCGCCGAAACGACCGACCGCAGACATCTCCCTGACCTTGGAGACCTTGTCGGTCCAACGGGTGCGGGGTCGGGAGACCCGCGCACAACGATTGTCGGTAGCTGAACTCGCAAGAGTTCAGGCGGAATTACGGCTCTCGGAATTCTTGCGAATCCCGCTACACACCATTCCAACTTTGGCCGCGAACTAGCGGTAACGGATATTGGCAATCCAGACTTGGCTGTCGGCGCCGCCGAAGCCGATCGTTTGGCCGACACGGTTTGGATCCAGGAGCTTCGCCGGAATCCGGTAGATCATCGTGTCCCATTGCGGCTTTCGGGAAAGCCGCTTCTCGGGGCGCACGCTGTTCCACACGCCTTTCTTTGAATTGATTACGATTCCGCTGAGTGCCGATTCACCCCAGACGTCCATCTCTACGACGATGGGTTGACTGTGATCGGTCGCCCGAACGATAAAGGTGGCCCAGCCGTTGGCGTTATCGCCCACGCCGGTCTCGTCCGAGTTCCAGCAGCGTCGTCCGCCCTTTTCTTCGGCGCCGCCAAACCCGCTTGCTGGCACGCCGATTTCGGCGTTCAGCTTCCACGACGAGGTACGCCGGGCCGCATCCGGCACCCGGCGATACGAGAACGCGTTGTCGCGATTGGCGATTGCGCTCTTCATGGCCTCGGGATCACCCGTCTCCAGAAAACGGTGGTATTCTTCAAACGCCTGAATCATCCAGTAGCCGTAACGAAACGTCTTGGCGACTTCCGCGATCCGGTGCTGCACCCGCTCGTTGGCGGGTACCTGCTCGGCCCGACCGATGGCCGCGAGGGCTTGGTCCAGCAGTTCGCGATCATACAGTCCGGGCACGTCGCGCGGCGGGCTGTCGCTGTAGGGCCTACGCGTCTTGCGAACCGATGCGTCGACTGCTTCGTAGTAGGCTGCCATGTCCTCGGCAGCCGGGCCAAACATGCCGTCCATCCACTCTTGGGCAACGGCATCCGGATCGGCAGATGGATCCCACAGCAACCGAGCTATGACATAGTACAGCGGCCCGTCCAAGGCCCAATCGGAGAGCGAACTCTGGCAGAAGTAACGGTTGATGCCCAACTGGTGAAAGTACTTGATGTCGGCCGCGAAGTTTTTCAATACCGGTCGCGGCAACTGCCACCACATGGACTTGCTGACATACGAGTAGATCAACACATTCGGCGTGATCTCGCCCCAACCCTTCAGCAGTTCGTTGAACTGGCTGTTGGGTTCCGATGCTGGATCGTTGATCGCACGGGCGTAATCGGCCGGGGCGTAGTGGCACAGGAACGGCACGACGTTGGGATGCGGTCGGACCGTATCAGGCGGCTCGGCATAGTTGACATAGGCCAGCACAAGCAGCTTCTTGTCCGGGTGCTTCTCGGCGACGCGCGTTGCCACCTCGTTGGCGAACCAGAACACGCGGTCGCCGCGGAACGGACGCTCGGCGCCCAGTCCCTGCTTGGTCGTCCGCCCGCCGCACATCCGCTTATCCAAGTCGGTACACGCCGGACACTGGCACCATCCGTAGCCGTCGTTGGGACTGATCGACATGAGGCGGCATTTCGGATCGTCATCGAAGACGCGAATCACATTGGCAGCAAACTCGTCGGCCAGTCCCGGTGCGGTCACGCAGAGCTGCCGGCCATGGACATCTCCGGGTACTCGCTTGTCCGCCAGAAGCGAAAACCACTCGGGATGTTTCTTGAAATACGGGTCGTTGGGCACGATCTTCCACCACGTGTGCACGCTGTCAAAGCCGGCGGGGTAGTAACAACACGCGCCGTTGTCCGCTGCGGCCTCGGGCGTGTACAGGCCATTCAAGCCCATTTTGACGCCCCACGGCTCCGATTCGGCCCGTCTGCCACCGATGAACAGCCGCCACTGGAACGCCGGCCGCGTGTCGAGTTGGAGTTCTTTGACAGCTAGCGTCGCTCGGCGTGGGGCGATCTCATCTTCCGGCTCGGGTGTCAGCCATCGGCAGCCCAGCATTTCCAGAAAACGGTAAACGCCATACAACGTCCCGCGATCACTGCCGCCGCAGATAACGACGCCCTCGGGCCCCGAACGGACAAGCACACGTTCTTCTTCCTCCAGAAACCCTTCAGGCAGACTCGCACGAGTCCGTCGCGTCAGCCCGACGTCAATGCGCGTACTGCCGCCGAATTGATTCTCGCGGACGATCGGCACGTCGGCCCCAGAGATACGCTTGATGTACCCGGCCAATTCCTTCGCAGCGCGAGCGACAGTCGGCGTCGTGTCATCGGGCGTGACGATGGAACAACGGGGCGCCCCTTCGTCAACGAGCGTCACTTGTTGGGACGCAGTAGGACTGGAAGCAAGCATCAGGACAAGCGTTGCCATGTTCATTCGGTCGTTTCCCTGCTCACTGGAGCCTGTAATAGTTCGCCGGTCGTCACGGTCGAAGCTTCACTCTTGATCGCGTAACAAGAGCGCCAGCAGTTGCCGCTGTTGCTCCAGCACGTCCCGTTGCTCCTGCAATAGGACGGCCTGTTGATCTTGAACCTGGCGTAGCAGGTCGATGACGTCCCGGTAACGCAAAAGCAATCGTCGCTGTTCTGCCTTGGACGATCGCTTCAATCGGTAAGCCACCAGTGGCGGACGATTCAGACGCAATCGCGCGATGGTGAACCGACCCGTCGAGGAAACTGCGTGCAGCGTGCCATCGTCGAGCACAACGAAGTGCAGGTGAGCGGGATCGCGCCGAGGGTTCCAGAGTGGAGGATCGCTCTGAACGCGGGGCCAGTAGTCGGCCTTGTAGAGATTACATCGGAAGCAGCAGTAGACCAGGTTCTCCGCAGAATCCTCGCCGCCTTCGCTGCGCGGCCTGAAATGGTCGACGGTCATCTCGCCCGCGGTGTCGGTTTCCGTGACACCACAGAATTCGCAGGCGAAATCAGCCCGTCTTCGTATTTCATCGCGGATAGCTGGGGTGATCGTCATGCTGGATGAGGCGCGCCTCGCCGAGCCACCTGACGGCGCAAATCTTCGATCTCCCGGCGAGCCGAGTCGTTGTCCGCCGTCAGTTCGCGGACTCGGTGGGACGCCGTCGACAATTCGGACATCGCTTGGTCCAGCTTGCGGCGAAGTTCCGCCACTTCTTCGGGCTCGCTCGATGCGGACAAGTCGCTGCGTTCCTGCTCATCGTTCTCGGTGTACCACTCCTCAAGTCGACTCCGTTCCTCTGGCGTAAGCTGTTCGCCGCGAGTCGCTTTGTCGTGCAACTGACGAAGAGTATGATCGCTCATTTGATCCTCCGGCGTTTGGGCCGCTGACCTCATCACCTCCATTTTATCAGATTCCCGAATGTGTGGCACCCGTAAAGTCGGGCCAGCCACGCTGTCTTCTACTCGATCCAGAACGAGTAAACTTTTGCGTCTTTCAGCTCGAATTCCAGACGCACGTGCTCTCCGACAGGAAGCTGGAACTCCGTTGCCGTCGTCCACGCCACGAGGATCTCGACCGCTCCGGTCGTGATCGTCACCGAGTCGTTCAGCGAGTAGTTGTCGATTGACTTGTTCTTCGGCGATAGCAGTCCAACGCGAATCGAGCCGGCGTCTGCCACTTCGGCGTTGATGAATAGACGTTTTCCAGAAAAGGCCAGGGGGCGCGTCGTGACCACGCCGGGATTCTCGCCTGCATCCAGCGACACGAATCGGTCCCGTCGCATCTTGGCCAGACCGATGGCGTATCGTCGCGTCTCGTCGCGACGCACTCGGCCGCTGCGATAGTAGATCCACAACTCGTCGCCCACCAGAATCGGGTCCCACGAAGGATCGTGGTAGTCGGTGTCCCATTCGGTCTCGGCGCCCAACGGTAGAATCTCTTGGCGACGGCCGACGCGCGACCAGTGTCGACCGTCGCGGCTGGCGGTCAGCTCGACAGTCGTCTGTTTGTAACCTCTCGTCCGCTCGGTGTGCATAACTCGCGTGAAGGCCAGCCACATGCTCTCGTAGCAGAAGCTCAAGTGTCCATAGATTTGCGAATCGGGATCGTCCAACGCGTCGGGGTAAAGCGTCATCCGGGGACGCGACCAGTGCACGAGATCGTCGCTTTCCATCATGCCGCGGCAGCGCATCTTGCCTGGAAGCACGAACTTCACGTCACCCACGTACTTGCCCAAGTGCCGGTCCCATCGGAAGATGGTGGTGTCGCCGATACCGGATTGCGGCATCGTATAGCCGTTCAGGCTGACCGCAAGCGGCTCTTCCTGCCGGCGCGTCCAGTTAATACCGTCCGGCGAAGTGTACAGGAAGTAGCCTTCGCGCGGCACATACTTTGGTTCGTGCCAGACGATTCCTTTGTATCGGCGATTCGGATCGGGCTCTTTGGGATCAAAGATCAGTCCGAACAGGTTGCCGGCGGGAATGAGGATATTGTTGGCCTTGGACTGATTGTACTCATGAAGCCCCAGTTCCGGCTTGGTCCACCTGATGCCGTCTTCCGATTCGGCATACAAGGCCGGAAATCGCGCGCTGACGCCGGAAGGGAGCACAATCCCTCCACGTCCAGCATACCACATGCGAAAACGGCCGGTCTTTTCATCCCGCCGCACGATCTGGAAAACCGGTCCACCGCCTTCCCACGGTTTGTCCCCAACCATGATCGGGTTGCCGGTGTATTTCTCCGCTTGGTGCACGGTGCGTCGGACGTTCTCGGCGGAAGCGACCAAGTAGTCGTCCACGAACAATTGGTGCGAAGCGCCGATCTCCACCGGCCAGTCGCTCATATCCACGGGGAACATCAGTGCCTCGTTGGCCAAAAGACCATAAGCCTTCGGAAACAGGCTATCGTCGGTCGCCGTATTCGTCGGCGGCTCGTCGCCGGCCCAGACGGATGAAAGTACGGCGCAGAAGAGTAGGCAAGTGAATATCAGAGGCCGCGCAATACGAACGTGTCTTCGACGTGTCATCGTCGCTCCTCCTTTCAGAACCGGCCGGAGGCAATCATCTCCCGACGAGATGCTTCTTCAGAAACGTCAGTTCGTCGATTTCCGAAGGGCGGTCCTCGCATACCACGTGGCAGATGAGCCCAAGGGCGTCGTACTTCTTCTTCATGAACATCCCGTGCATGGGATGGTGAATGACTCTTCCGTGATGTGCGCGGGGCCCATGCGGCGCTCCGGCCAGTGCTTTTCTATGACGCAGGAACAACGGCGGATCATCTTTGGTCACGTGATTTGTCGGGGACGCTTCCCGTACGAGTTTTCGCTTCTCTGGAGAATCCACTTCGTCCATTGACCGCAGGCCGAAAAACGGAAGATATGACGGGTGAATGCTCGGATGGCCGCCGATGTGCTGGAGAATCAGCTTCCGGTCGAGTTCCGTCGGCCCGTCCCAGGTCACGGCGCAAGAGATCCGCGTGGATTGTCTGGCAATCGGATCTTCGCTTTCCGGGTCGGCCAGATCGTCATGCGTCGCCAGCCAAGTTGACATCAACGCGCCCGCCGATCCGCCGTAGCAGCCGACTCGTTTCGGATCGATATTCCACTCGGCGGCCTTGGACCGCACGAACTGAATCACACGCGCACCATCCAGCATCGGCGCGGGAAACGAAACGCCTGGTTTGCCGTCACTGGCAGAGCGGATGAAGCGATAGTTGGCTGCCACAACCGAGATGCCATTTTCCAGGCACAGCTTGCGCAACGACTTGCCTTTTTCGCGTTTGTCACCAACCATAAAGCCGCCGCCGTGAAAGTAGATCATCACGGGGGTTGGCTCGTCGGCATCCGCGCGATAGAAGTCCAGCACATTCCTCTCATGCGGCCCATATCGCACCTCGATCGGCGATGGCTGGGCCTTCCATTTTGCTGACCTTTCCGTCAGTTTCTTCTGTGGTTTACTGACAATCCTCTGGCGATACGCCTTCGCTTCAGACTCGGTCAGGACACCATCCTTGTTGGAGTCAGCCTCAGGGTGCGCGGCCAGCCATCGAGTGAGACGAGGGTCGTTTTCGGAAGTCTTCTCTTGCGCTAAGAGCGTGGGCATGCCTGCAAGCCAGACGACAAGAAGTAGAAGCACGCGGGAGGAACGCGAGAAGCAGCGAACGATACTGAGGCGGCAGATCATATTCCGGCTCCTCCAGGTCATGTAAGCTTGAGGATACGGCGGGCGTTGTCGCGGAATATCTTGGCTTGGACCTCTTCGGGCAGATCGAGTTGATTGAACAGATCGAACTGCGATACCTTCTGACCAGGAGCGAGGTAGTCAGTACCGAACAGCAATCGGTCTTGGCGGCGAATGATGAACTCGCGGCCGAATTTGAGATCGCGCCGGATCGAGTTGGCCCCGCTGCCGGCCGAGAATTCGCCGTAGAGGTTGGGGTACTTTTCCATGAGACGATCCAGCGCGCCTCCCGGCGCGACCGGCGTTGTGGGATACCCGCCCATCTGCGCTGGGGTGGTCACGTCGCCGGAGATGGACGCCCAGAAGCCCGGCGCGTGACCGATGAAATTGCTGCCGGGCACTTCTCGAAGTACGCGTTCCAAGCCGGGCAACCCTGGTTGGTCCGTGTTGCGAATGGTGTCCATGTGGAACAATACGGGCAACTCGAGTTCGCCTGCCGCGCGGAACACGTCCAGATTGCCGGGGCTGTCGATCGCGCCGGCACATTTGTGCTCGCCTAGACCTACGGCTCCTGCGTCGACGTAACGTTTCAGCATGTCAAGAATTGCCTTGACGCCGCGGAGGTAGTTTGTGCGAGGGTCGACATCGCAGAACGGAATCAGCCGATCGCGGTGTGACTCGGTCTCGCGCAAAACCCAGTCAGTGCTGATAGGGTAGTACCACGCTTCGGGAGAGATTAACGGGAGAACTACGGACCGGGCTACATCGTGCCCGTCCATCCACTTGAGCATCTCCTCCGCCGGCAGCGCACCTCGTGGGCTCCACGGCTGGCCGAGATGGACGTGCATGTCGATGTACTTGCCCGACGGCGGTTTGGGTTCGGCGTCGGCTGAGGCGGCCACAGTGCGGCCCAGGGGAACACCGGCCGTCAAGACGCCAGTGGCCAACGCTGTTGCGCGGCGGTGAAAACCGCGTCGCGAAATACCGGACTCTTTGATCTGGGACGTTTTCGACATATGGATGCCCTCCTTTTTGGACAACGTCTGTGGAAGACGTGTGGTCGCATCGTCTAACCGCTGGGCCAACGGCCCGCGCGGACACGCCCAGCCCGTTGGGCTTGGGGTTAAACGAAAAACGCCTGCAACCGCAAGTGCAACTTCTGTTCTGGCCGCGATCCCACAACCATAGCGAAATGAAACAGCGTCTGCAAACTTGTTTGCAGCTCACCGAGCCAACAGGTTCACGGCCCGAACTGTTCGGGTTCGCTCTTCGATTTCCGGCGGCAAGTGGCCTTTGAACCACGCCTTGGCGCGGTACTTGAACTCGTCGCCGTTGGGCAAGAATCGCAATGGACGGTAATGAGCGGCGATTGGGTCATTGCCACGCGATGTGGTGTGCGGATGCTCGTGACAGCCGACGCATGATTTGGTCTCACCGGGTCGAGGGTAGATCCAAGTACGCTGGTTGCCGATCACGCGGCGATCACTGTCAAGCACTTGGAAATGGAGCAGTCGATCAGCGGGCGCTTCGACATGAAAAGACCCGTCCGGAGCAAGCGGCGCCATCCCGAGCACTCTGGCAAACGTACCACCGTGGTTCTTCCAGACCGGCCACGGGTTGGTGTGCGTGCTGTGTCTTCCCACGACGGGCACACCTTCGACGAGCCGCACCAGCCGACCGCGGATCGGAACGTCGGCCTCTTGCGTGGCAAAGACCGACGAGCAGAGAAACCGGCCGCTGTATGCGCCGGGCGTGCTTCGTGTCGGGCGCGGTGTCGGGTGTGGACGTGCCATTATCGGCCGAGGTTCGAAATCGGCCGTGGCCGGATCGTTGTACACCAGTTCCAGGTTTCCGGTCGCGGGATCGAGCATATACAGACCCAAGTCCACGTTTTCGCGTTCGTGTTCTTTCAAGCTCGACGCGCACAGCACTCGACCATCGGGTAGCGGAAACGGCGTGGTATAGGCTCGCTGGGCGTTGTCCAGCGTGACGATGGTTTCCGTATCGCGCCGCGAACCGACCAGCGCCAGTCCGCCGGGTGTGGCGACGATCACATTGCGCCCGTCGGGCATTGGCTGCGGCTGGGTGATCCGCAGCACGCGGTGCGTCAACGCCACGTTGCCCACTTCGCCCGGGCCTCTCGGACCTTCGCGGTACTGGTGGTTCCAGTACTCGCGGCGTTCCGGCCCGTACAGCACGGCGTCCAGCGTGCCGTCCGGATGGGCCGCGTGCAGCGTCACTTCGGTCTTGTTTCGCGAGTAGAATACCTCGAGACGGCTGAACACGATCCGGCCGTCAGGCAGGATTGCCGGTTCGTTGTCGCGTCCGATGTTGGTGGCAAGAGGCTGCGCGTCGGAACCGTCGGCGTTCATCACGTAGAGCGCGGTGCACGGGTACCCGTGGTATTCGTCGCGAATGCCCGAGCGGCTCGAGCCGAATACAATCCGGCCATCGGAAAGAAACGCCGGGCCGACGGCATGATACGGTCCGTCGGTCAACTGGGTCAGGTCTGTTCCGTCGACGTTCACGCGATACAGGTGCCACCACGGGTCGTCCTCGCCCCGGTGCGAGAATACCACCTGCCGACCGTCCCACGACACTTCCAGCTCGGCCACATAGCCATCGGGAAAGCGAGTTAGCGGCGTCGCCGTGCCGTCGGGGCGAGGCGGTCGTAGTACGTAGAGGTTCCGCCCAGGACGATACGCCGGCCCGGAATCGGTGACAACGTAGGTCTGACGCCAGTTGTCAGCCTGCTGCACCGTGTTCAGCACGTTCGGAATTGCGTTGTTGCCCTTGATGAAGACGATTCCCTGCATCTGGCCATTAGAGGCTTGTTCGGAAAACTCCTTCTCCCTTTGGGAGAAGGTTGGGATGAGGGAAGCCGGCGACTGAAATGCCCTCTCCCCAGCCCTCTCCCAGCGGGAGAGGGAGCCAGGTCCGGACCCTGCACGCTGCGTATCGAGCGAGATTCCTCGCGCCCGTAACGCGTCGCGGGCTATGTGTCGTACACTGTGGAAATCGTGGTTCTCGGCTGCTTCGGACAGCGCGACGATCGCCTTATCGTTACCCATGTCAGCAAGGGCTTCCGCGGCCGCGTGACGTATCTCCAAGGTCGAACGCTGGTCGTTGAGAATCGTCGCGATGAGATCCGTATGCCCGTGCGCCTCCAGCAGACCCAGTGCGCGGATCAGTCCTTCGCGCCAGCGTGGGGCTGGGTCGTTGTACTCGTCGAACTTGAACTTGCCACAGTACCCGTAGTCAGCTTCGGCCTTGGCGCTTGCCAGCAATTGGGCGATCGGCTCGATGGCCCTTGCGTCGCCTAACCACGCCAGGGCCTTGGCGGCGTTGAGCCGTACCCAGCCCTCGTCATGCTCCAGCAGTTCGATCAGACGCGGTAGGTCTTCCGACTCGGTGCACAACGCTGGAAGCCAAGTGGACATCCGATATGCGGGGAATACAGGCCACTCGGGCTCTTCGGGTGTCTTTGGCATGCGGCGATTCTGCCCCAAGCACTCGAAGGCGTGTTCCACAGCCTCTTGGCGCAGTCCGGCCTGTACCAGCAGATGGCGAGTGAGCCGGTGGCCGACTTCCGGCTCGTACAGCATGAAGGTATCGTGATCGCCGGGCAGGTTGGCCATCACCAGCGGCGCGATCTCCCGGAGCGCCCAGCGATGTTCGGGATCGTCCAGCGGCAAACGACACAAAGCGTATGCGATCCAGTAGGGCGTTTCCAGCATGCGGTCTTCACTGGGAAAGCCCATCTTGTCGTCGCCGGGTACGCCAGCCGGGTCCGCGCCGTCGAACTGCTTGGCGTATTGCGGATAGGCGGCCAGCAGTGCCGGCACGGCCCGGCGGTCGCCGAAGTCGCCCAACGCCTCGGCAGCGTTGCGAGCCCACATCAGGTTGTCCAGCAACGACACAAGGGCCTGGAAGCCGGCCTCGTCGCGTAATCGTCCCAACGACCGAATGCCTGCCCGGACCATCGGCCGATACTGTGGTGCCGTGGGTGGAGCCGAACCGAGGCAGTCGGTCACCGCTTTGGTCGCGCCCTTGCCGCCCAGACAACCCAACGCTCGAACGGCGCGCTCGTGCCGCCATTCGACTTGTGCCGTCTTCGGTCGGACCGCTCGAGCCGTCTCGTTGACCTCGACCTCGAAGAACGTCGTCGGATAGGTCGGCCTGACCGAGCCATGGCTGGTGATGCGCACGTATCGCACCGTCCGTGGCGGGAAGTCGATCGGCAGTTCGACGGGCGTGACACCTTTGCGGCGCTGGACGACGTCAAACTGCTGGTTATCAACGCCGGTAGCCAATTCGTAGTCGGTCATCACCAGCGTGGGGCCGTATTGGTGAATCACAATCTGGGCGATCCGCTGCGGCCGGCCAAGATCAATGATGCACCACTGTGGGAAGGGCACGTTCTTGGTCTGCCAGAACTCGGGACCGATCTGCCCATCCGTAATCGCGTTGGGTGGCCCTCTGTACGTACTGGATGCCGTTACCGCGTAACCGCTGGGCCAGTTCTTCGACCCGGCCAGCAGATCGAGCACCTCCTTCGGAGGCCGATCGTCCGGAACGGTCGCCCACCAGTTTCGCCACACGGACGCTTGGTCGGCACGTTTCTCTCGTGCGGCCGTTGCATGGAACGCAAACTCCATTCCCGTCAAGTTCGTCAAGGAAACATGCGCGGCCTGCCGGACGAACCAGTCGCGATCGCCCAACGCGTCCAGCAGCGGACCAACCGCCTTGCGGCTTCCGCACCAAGCCAACGCCATGGCAGCTTGCCGCCGCACGTCAAGTGACTCATCACCAAGCCGCTCGGCCAATGCATCTTCCGCCTTGTACGCCCGCAAGAATCCCAACGCCTCGGCGGCTGCGGCGCGGACCGTAGGCGACTCTGACTGAAGCCTGGCAAGCTGTTCGCCAATATTGCGGTCGTAAGGGCCGACAGCCGAATCGTCAGGCAAAGCCGACCTGCCAAGTGGCAGAGCCATAGACGCAACAATGAACAACCTGTATGCAAATGTCTTCGCCGACACATTTCTCCTCACGCAGATTGAGATCCGGGTTTTTCTGACGGGCTATCGAGAACACTCACTATGCTAAGGCACAGTGATGCCCGAAGCAACGAAGAATGATGGCACGTGCTGGGTAACCGTGGTCGCGCTATCGCGATCGACGTTAAGAGGCACTACACTTGATGGCAGACGGCGTTGGTGGTTTTCCTCATTCAGCGCAGGTCTCTTTTCACACCGAACGCAGGGGAACGCAGCATGACGAGTCAATTCGATCGACTTCGGCGGGCGCTTTTCACCAGACTTGACAATTTCATGCGATGCTGCGTGTGCAGACGACGCCGGAAGACTCACGGTGTAACGAGCAGCAGTCGTCGGTCTTTTCTGCGAACGGCTCCAGGACTGCTGGGACTTGGGTGTGCTGCTGCGCCGGCGTTTCTGAGGGCGGAGGAATCGCGCGGCGATGGGAAACGTTCCTCGTCGCAGCGATGGGATGAGCTTTCTGCGACTGAACTGGTTGAGGTACTGGAGCAGACGTCGCTTGCCTACGTGCCTATTGGCACGCTGGAATTCCATGGCGCACATTTGCCGTTGGCTACGGACGCGATTCACGCCCACGAGTTCTGCCTCGCGGCAGCGGAACAAACAGGCGGGGTTGTCCTGCCTCCGACCCACTGGAGTCCGCATGGGCACGAAGGTTGGGCGGGCAGTTTGCTTGTACGTGAAGAGACCTTTCGGGCTCTGTTAACCGACGTGTTCACTCTGTTGTGTGAACAGGGCGTCAAGTTCATCGTGGCTTGCACGGGGCATTACCCATCGAAGCAGGAACCAGCTATCCGAAAGACTGCGGACGATGTGCTGCAACGGTTTCCGGAGACACGTTTTCTGGTTCTTGGGCCGTGGTGCCACCCCACAGATCCTTCGGCCGACCACGGAGGCAAGAAGGAGACTGCGCTGATGCTGGCCCTACGGCCGAACTTGGTGCACATGGAGCGGCTGTCCGGCCAGGATGCTATGCGAGGGATCACGGCCTCGGCCGTCGACGGCACTGCCGAGTTTGGCAGAGACCATTTTTCGGCTGAAGTGGAGAACTTCGTCAAAAAGATCAATGAGGCTCGAAAGACTGTTCCTTGATTCTGAACCGGCAGCGTAGCGTACACTGAGACACGTCCGGACACTTTTATCTGCTTGGGTGAGGGCGAGATCACGATGAAAGACGAGTACGACGTGATTGTGGTCGGAGGCGGTGGCAGTGGTTTGGCCGCGGCGATGACGGCCGCCGAATGTGGTGCGGAGGTTCTGCTGCTGGAAAAGCAACCACACCTGGGCGGCGCAACGGGTATCGCAGTGGGATCGTTCACCGCCAGCGGCACCGTGCTGCAACAGAAAGCCGGCATAAGCGACAATCCCGATGACCACGAAGAAGATGCAGGCAAATTTGGCCCCCAGGATTATCAGGAACGCAACAACAATGAACTGCGCCGTTTCTTCCTTGGCCATGCCGCCGACACGCTCCACTGGCTGATGGACCTGGGGCTGGTGTTCCATGGCCCCAATCCTGAACCGCCAAACCGCGTGCCGCGGATGCACAATGTCGTTCCGAATGCCAAGGCGTATATCGCGGTGCTGCAGACACGCCTGCTGCGCGCCGGCGGCACGATTGCCGTCGATTCGCCGGCAGAAGAGTTGATCGTCGAGAACGGTCGCATCGTTGGGTTGGTTGCGCGGATCGACGGACGGCCAAAACGAATTCGAACTCGTCGCGGCGTGGTGCTGGCGGCCGGCGATTACGCCAACGCTCCGGACATGATCGGCCGGTTTCGCGGACAGGAATTCACAGCCGTCGAAGGCATCCACCCATACACTACCGGCGACGGGCATCGACTGGCCGAACAAGCCGGCGCCCGGATGGTCAACATGGACATCACTTATGGGCCGGAATTGCGTTTCATTCCGCCGCCGGGCAAGGGTTTCGAGCAGCTTCTTCCGTCGAAGGGGCTTGGGATGAAGCTAATGGGCATGATGATGCCTCTGGTGCCCAAGGCAGTGATCCATCGGAGGATCAAGCGACTGCTCGTTACCTGGCAACATCCCGAAGATTCGCTGCTGGACAATGGCGCCATAATGGTCAACCGCGACGGTCGACGGTTCACCAATGAGAAAGTTTCACCCGAACGCGAAATCGCGGTGGCGGCCCAGTCGGAGAAGATCGCTTACATCGTATTGGACGAGCGGTTGATCGACGTCTACAGCGAATGGCCCAACTTCATCTCGACGGCGCCGGAGATCGCGTACGCCTACGTGGCCGACTACCTGCGACTGCGGCGGGACGTAGCCGCCGAAGCCCGCTCACTGGACGACCTGGCTGCAGCGCGCACGCTTCCAGCCGATGGCCTCCGCGAGACGATCGAGCAGTACAACCGATACGCCAACGGCGAGGAAGCCGACTTGTTCGGACGCACAGACGATTCGCAACCACTCACGGGCGGTCGTTGGGTGCTGTTGGGTCCGGTCAAAGCGTACTTCACCACCACCGAAGGCGGAGCTGCAGTCAACGAACAAATGCAGGTGATGGACCAAGACGATCGGCCAATTGCCGGGCTGTACGCCGCAGGGCAGAATGGGCTGGGAGGCCAAGTGCTGTGGGGACACGGCCTTCACATCGCCTGGGCCATCACCAGCGGCCGGCTGGTCGGCGAGTCGCTGGGCAAGCAGTCATCGCCCTCTTGATGCGCAGGTTGCGTCGTGGGCTTGGCTACCCCAACGCCGCCATGATTTCGTCTCTCTTCTTGCCAGATGCGCCCATCGCGAATGCCTGATTCACTTCAGGATTCAGGTAGGTAATCAAACCGTACACGCCCAGTGCAACGGCGGTCGGCGCACAGTAGCAGGTGATCATAGTCACCATGCCGCCGCCTAGGGCGACCAGGCCGAGAACGCGGCCGCGGAACTTGTAGTTGCGTACTCCAGCGACGATGTGCAGTATCGCCGCCACCAGCGTTATGAGGCCCATCCCGCCATAGACGGCAAGAAGGATCCACGACATCGCCTCTGGCGGCGGGCCACCAGGTGGTCCACCTTGCTGCTGCATCTCCATCTGCATCATCGTGGGGAAGATGGCACCCATTCCCACAAGGCCCAAGCCCATCAGTGTCTCCAGGGCCCCCTGAACGATCATCAGGATGGCCACAATCGGCACGTGCCTGACCATGCCTCGACCTGGCGATGGGGCGTAAGGCGGCACCGGCCCCCCAGATCCCTGGCCGGTCTGCAACTCCGGAGACGCGTACGGATTGTCACTGAACGGGTTATCCGCGCCGAAAGGCGTGTCCTTACGAAACGGGTCTTGTTGTGAATCGTCCATCGACATGACAGTTGAAAACCCCGTTTTCGCGTCGAGACCATCAAGATAACGGTCGCCTCTGCACGGCCGCCTGCGCCATGTATCGCAAACTATAGCATCTCGTGTGTCAAGTAGCCGCACCGAGAAGACGGCAATGACGGTGTGCCCCTGTTTGACAATCCAGGGATATTCCCCCAGAATCAACAGACGGGATACTCCACGCTTCCTGCCCCAAGAAAGTATAGGTCCATGCTGAAATCACAACGAGTTCGTCCGCAACTGGGCGAACGGATTGCGTTCTTTCGCGAGTTTTTGAAGCATCCACAGCAGGTGGCGTCCATCGTGCCCAGTTCGCGTTTCCTCGAGCGGCGCGTTGTGGAAGTCGCTGGCGTCCAGTCGGCTGGGACTCTCGTCGAACTCGGCGCCGGCACCGGAGGCATGACGCGTGCGATTCTGGCGGCCATGCCGCGCGACGCGCGATTGCTGAGCGTCGAGATCAATCCTCGGTTCCGGACTTCTCTGGAACGCATTGACGATTCGCGTCTTGTTGCTCATGTCGGCAGCGCCGGCGAACTGAAGGAGACGCTTTCGTTGCATCGTCTGGCGGCGCCGGAGGTTGTGATTTCGGGAATTCCGTTCTCGATATTAGGCCGGGCGTCGGCGTCACGGATTCTAGAGACGATCGCAACTGTGCTAGCACCAAGCGGGCGGTTTGTGGCCTATCAGTTGAACAGACGCGTCGAGTCCCTGTGTCGTCCGCTGCTGGGACCGGCTCAGGTGAAACTGGAGTTGCGCAACATCCCTCCACTCCGCATCTACCGGTGGCAGAAACAGGCCGCTTAGGTATCTGAACGTTGCGCACAGACAGTCTTATCCAATGAGGTGAAGAACCAATAATGTTGAACAACTGGATACGAGCGGCGATGGCCTTTGCCCTGGCATTACCAGTCGTTTCGCGTGCCGAAGCCAAACCGCCGAATATCGTGATGATCATTTCGGACGATCAGCGCTGGACCGACTTTGGCTTCATGGGCCATCCGGTGATTCAATCGCCCAATCTGGACGAGTTGGCCGCGCAAAGTCTCGTGTTTCCGCGCGGCTATGTGCCTTCCAGCTTGTGCCGTCCCAGCCTGGCCACTCTGGTAACCGGTCTTTATGCACACCAGCACAAGATCACGGGCAACGAACCACCGATTCCGCCGGGCGGCAAGAACACGCCCGTCTATCGACAGCAGCGGCACGAGATGATTGCCTATATCGACAAGGTCCCTTTGCTGGCAAAGATGCTGGGCGAAATCGGATACGTCAGTCACCAAAGCGGCAAGTGGTGGGAAGGCCACTTCAGTCGCGGCGGCTTCACCGAGGGAATGACGCTGGGGTTTCCCAATCCGAGAGGCCGGCACGGGGATGCCGGGCTTCGAATCGGACGCGAAGGAATGCAGCCGATCTTCGACTTCCTGGATTCGGCTGGCGACAAACCGTTCTTTGTCTACTACGCACCCTTCCTGCCACACACGCCACACAACCCGCCGGATCGACTGTTGAGAAAATATCAAGACAAGACGGATTCCCCGTTCGTGGCCAAATATTGGGCAATGTGCGAATGGTTTGACGAAACGTGCGGCGAGCTGTTGGACTATCTGGACAAGAAGGACTTGGCCGACGATACGATTGTGTTGTTCGTTACTGACAATGGTTGGATTCAACGAACGAACGCTCGGGGCTACGCGCCGAAATCGAAACGTTCGCCCCACGACGGCGGTGTGCGCACACCGATCATGGTTCGTTGGCCCGGCAAGGTGAAGCCACGCCGTGTCGACACGCCCGTGATCAGCACGGATCTTGTCCCCACGATCTTGGCTGCTTGCGGACTGGAACCCACGTCGGATATGCAGGGCATCAATTTGCTGGACGAGGCAAAAGTCGACGGCCGCAAGGCCATCTTTGGCGAGATCTTCGGTCACAACGCGGTGGACATCCATAAGCCCGTCGCCAACCTGCACTACCGATGGTGCATCGACGGGGACTGGAAGTTGATCGTACCGAACAAGCCCAACATCCCCAACGGCGAAAACGAACTGTACGATTTGGCCAAGGACCCTCACGAAGAGAATAACCTCGCGACAGAGTGTCCGGATCGGGTGGAGAAGATGAAGAAGATGATCGATCGTTGGTGGGAGGCTGCATCATGAAGTTGCGTGGGCGTTTGGTTTGTTTTGCGTTCTTGGGGCTGATCGTCGCGACAGGTTTTCGGCCATCCGCTGCGGCCGACGAATTGACCTTTGTCGATCTTGTGAACCGTTTGCTCGATTTGGAGCGTCTGGCTGTCCTGCCGGCCAAAGGCGAAACGAATGCCATGTGGGCCAGCTATGACCGGGCGGCCGAGTATGACGCCGACAACGGCAAGTATGTCGAGTGGTACGCCAACGGCGATGGCAACGGACTGATACGCATGGAAGGCAGTTCGCAAGTGATCGCCGAAATGGATGGCCCCGGCGTCATTTGGCGAATTTGGTCGGCCAAACCGGAACAGGGACACGTCAAAGTGTTTATCGACGGCGAAGTGGCCACCGACATGCCGTTTGGTCACTACTTCGACGCCGTTCATCCGCCGTTCGATTATCCGACACTGGGCTACGAATCAGGTCGCGGCAAGAACCTCTATTTCCCAATCCCGTATCAGAAGTCCTGCAAGATCGTTGCCGAGGAGGGCTGGGGGCGGTATTACCAAATCACTTATACGACCTTTCCGGCAGGAACCAAGCTGCCCAAGTTCGCTGACGCTACGTCGCCGGAAACCGTCCATGCGCTCAAGCGAGTAGACAGTTTTTTCACCGATGGCATGGGCTGCGATCCGGTGGGCCGACGTGACGGTCAGAAGGTCATTTCGCAAAGCGTGAACGTCCCGCCAGGCCAAACAGAAACCGTTGCTCGGCTGACCGGCGCGCAGGCGATCACAGCTTTGAAGGTCAAGGCTTCATTCAAGGATCGAGAGGACCAGATGGCCGCGTTGCGAAAACTGGTTCTGCAGATCAAATGGGATGGTCAGGAGCAACCAGCCGTCTGGTGTCCGTTGGGAGACTTTTTCGGCACCGCACCGGGTGTCAACCTGTACAAATCATTGCCGGTCGGCATGACCGACGACGGATTCTATTCGTTCTGGTACATGCCGTTCGCCGAGAGTGCAATCGTCGAAGTGGTCAACGAAGACGAGGTGGCTCGGCAAGTTACATTCGAGATCACTCACGCGCCCTTGAGCCGCCCGTTCGACCAACGGGGCCATTTTCATGCCAAATGGCATCGCGACATCATGCCCGTCTCGAAGGACCGCTGGCCGGACTGGGCAGTGGTCCGCACCGAGGGGCGCGGGCGGTTCTGCGGCATGATGCTGCACGTGTGGAACCCGCGCGGCGGGCGTTGCGCGGCGGTCGAATGGTGCCGTGGACATTACTGGTGGGGCGAAGGCGACGAGAAGTTCTTCGTCGATGGCGAAACGTTCCCGTCCACTTTCGGCACGGGCACCGAGGATTACTTTGGCTATGCCTGGGGCACGGGCGACCTGTTTCACCGCCCCTTCCACAACCAGACCATGACCGAGAACAACGCCGGCCACCAGTCGGTGAATCGCTTTCAAATCGCTGATGACGTTCCGTTCCAGAAGTCGTTCGACGGCTACATGGAGAAGTATTTTCCAAACGAGCAGCCAACGCTGTATGCTGCTGTGGCCTATTGGTACCTTTCAGCCGATGGCGTAGATTCGCACGGACCAACTCCGGCCGATCAACGTCACGACTACTATGATCGCCCGCCTGCGGTGTACGGCGGATTCGAGGTCGACGGTACGATTGTCGGTCGTGTGCAGACACAGGGTTTACACCACTACAAGTCGCACAAATGGAAGGACAACGACCACCTTTGGTGGACGAACGCGCAGCCGGGGGCGAAGCTGAACATCAAGATCCCGGTCAAGAAAGCGGGCCGCTACGATATCCGCGCTGTGCTCACCAAAGCCAAGGACTACGGCATTGTGCAGTTGTCGCTCGACGGTCAGAAGCTTGGCGACGCGATCGACTTGTACAATCCGGAAGTGATCCCAACCGAGCCGATTCCGCTGGGAACGCACGAATTGACGGCCGGCGATCACACGTTGACTGTGGAAATCGTGGGAGCGAACGAGAAGGCCATCAAATCGTACATGTTTGGGCTGGATCAATTCATCCTTGAACCGGCACGCTGAAGACGGCGTAGGATGGCTTTCCAAAGCCGTCGAGATATGTAGGTCATGCTGTGCATGACGACACCGGATTTTGGTGCCGTCTCCGCTTGAGGCTTCCGTCAAACGAAAAGTTGGGAGGGCGAGGCTCCTGCCAAGCCGGGTTTCTGGCATCGACACGCGGCTCAGCAGGAGCTTCGCCCTCCCGCGCACATCGCATGATGCAAACGCAACCGACCGAACCGCCGCTGTTCTGCGACCGCTGCTCCGTTGAGCTTCATCTGGGCCGAGGCGATTTCTACGTCGTCAAGATCGAAGCCGTCGCCGACCCTGCACCGCCGGAGTTCACCGAGGAGGACCTCCGGCGGGACCATAGGCGAGAGATCGAGCAGTTGCTGGCGCAAGTGGAGAAGATGTCCGAGCGCGAAGCAATGGACCAAGTGTTCCGCCGGCTGACGATCTTTCTCTGCAATCGCTGCTACCAAAACTGGATCGAAAACCCGACTGGTTGACGATTCGTCGTCTCCCTCAATTCGTTGGACCATTCCGACTGAGCAAACAGGCCCAATGTCCTTCTCCCGGCACGGCGAATTTGACTTCTTGCCCGCCGCTAACAGTTCGTTGGTCCGTCCAGCGGCTCTTGAGGATATCTAGCCACCTTAGACTGAACGATCCGTCAGTGTCCGACAGATCCAGAGTAACTTCACCGCCATCGGGGAAGTACAACGCGTATTGTTTGCCGGCGATGAACGTGAGATAGGCTTCGTTGTCGGTTCGGTCGCCCAGCAGTTTGCTCTTTGTGTCGGGGGTTGCCCGGAAAACGTCGAATTCGGCCGTCAGTAGACGCATGCTACGAATGTGTGCCTTGGCGGGGTCGCTTAGCCCGATTCCTGAATCGGGACGATGGAATCGAGTCGACGCGGTACCGCCAAGGATGTTTCGCCAGAATCTCTCTTGAGCGTCGCGGCTGTTGCCGAACCGACCGGTATCCGCTCCGTAGATCTTTACGGTATTAATCGGCCGCGGCTTACGGGCGATGTAATCGCGGACCCAAGCCAGATTGTCCCAGTGCTGTTGAACCTTATTGTGGTTGTTCTGAGACACGTCGATGAACGAATACAACTCGGGATGATCGAAGGTCTCTTTGTGATGGCCGCCCTTGATATCCCACTGGTCCCACATCTCGGTCACGTGCACTTCCACGCCCGCCTCGGCCGCCCGCTTGCGGATGTGCGTCGCCCAGAATTTGCCCCACTCGGCATGACCGGACGTTTCGTTGTCCATACAGTAGAGCACGTTACCGTACTGCAATGCGTAGGAGAGCATTTTGTCGACCTGCGCGACTTGATATCGCAAGAGCGTTTGGTTATTCCGCAGGGCGGGAACGGTGTAGAAAAAGGGTTGTTCGTTGGTGCCGGGATGTCTCGTATAAGTCGTCTTCAGCCCGGATTCCTCCGTGGTGTAGTTCACGTTATTCCGCGGGTTGTACGGGTGCCGCGTCCACCGGCCTGAATCGCGATGGTCCGTATAGTCGAAGCGATCCCAGACTTCGATCTGCACAATAATGTCTCGCTCGGCCGTCCAGCGAAGCATGTTTTCAAAACGCCGCCAATACTCATCGTTCCACTGGCCCAGATCGTACTTGCCGTTGTCAAGCCGCTTGAACGTATAGATCTCGAAGCCCTTATCATGCCGGTCGCTCATCGTGTTGCGAATGTAGTTCCCGCCAACCTCTTTCAGCTCGTCCAAGTGCTCCTTCAACTCGGGTAGTTGAAACAGGTTGTCGTCCTTGGTACCGCCCAGCAGAAGCACGGGTTGGCCCTTGTATTGCCAATACCGAGGATTCTCGTCACATGGTCGAATCCGGTCGCCATCGCGTTTTTCGGCCAGACAGATACCACCAGCGATCAGAGTGATGCCGATGCCTAACCACGCGGCTCGCAAGACGCCAGTGGATTCCCTCTGTGGGACGACCCTAGCTTGTGATTCGGCTGTTGTCATTGGTGTTTACCTCTCGATTTGAGTTGCCACACGATCTTCTCCGACAGATAATAGCCTCACGGCGGTGTGAACACAACTTTCGGCTTCGAGGGATCCGCGGGAGACAACCATGAGAGCCATTCTGCAATCGATTTCGCTCGTTGCGATCCTGATCGCACTCCATCCCATGATCGCTCGCGCCCAGACGCGGCCCGCTTCGCCGACCACGAAGATCACGGTGACGATCGATCGCGGTCGTGACATCGGCCAGAGTTTCGGCTCGCTATTTGAAGCGACGAGCGACGACGGGGCACTCGTCCTCGGTGCCGGATTTCAGAATGGTTATAACACGCGATACCGCGCGGACCGTCACGCCGTTCAGTTCTTCGTTCGCCCGGCCGGCGGCGAGCGTACATTTACCACTGAAACGTTGCCACGGCCTAACGATCTCTGCGGCGCCTACTTCTACGGCCGCGATGGTGTTGTTTACTCCACCTACGGCGGCTTCAAGGCATGGACCCCGGACGCACGGGGGTGGCAGGACGTGCCCGACGCCGGCGGCGGCACGCAGGAAACCATGCGTGTCGCCGCCGGGTTGTTGGAGTTCGGCAGCGGCGTGAAGTACAAAGGCAGGGTGATCCTTAGCCCGCCGGAGAAAGGCAGCTATCAACTGTTCTTCTATGCCAACGGCTACCTGTGCTTCTATCACGTCAACCGTGGCGATGGTGGCTATCGCCCGTACGAAAACGACGAGGATGGTTTCAGTAAACTCCACGCGTGTCCGTGGACGCCGGACGAGGCGGCGGTGGATCTGTCCAAGGCCGTTGTGCGCACGCTTCCCGTGGTTGGCGAGACGACCTTTGCGTGGGGACAGCTTGCGGGGCAGATCGTCACCGGCTCGAACATCGGCGGATTCTATGTGTTCGAGGACGGTGCTTGGCGCATGCTGCTGGAACCCGACCTCGGCGTCAGTTATCAGCTCTACTCGACCCAGGCGTTCCACGACCGGTTGTTGATGGGGCAATATCCGACCGGTCGCATCTTCGAATACGACGGCCAGAAGATCACCGACCTGACGGGTTGGCCGCCGATACTCGCAGGCGTCTCGGGCAGTGCGCGCGAAGCGCAGACCACCGTGATCTACGGCGGCGACCTGTTCGTAGGCGTCTGGCCGTGGGGCGAGTTGTGGCGCTACAACCCCGACAGCCGCAAATGGACGT
>CAZURK010000067.1:39801-56805 GCA_964623055.1 uncultured Pirellulaceae bacterium | reverse complement strand
CGAACTTCAAATCGCCTGGCGTGCGGAAGAAACGAAGAAACTGCTTGATGGTGAAGGCGCGGGTATTGCGCTACGTTCGGCCTGGGCGATTACGGCCGCATCGCGGTTGCTGTCCGATCACAAACAAATCGCCGTGTGGGCCGACCAGGTGCGCAAGAGATGCCGACCAGCGGCAGAGAAAGCGATCGCGGCGCTGAAGGACGGCCCGCAGGAATTGTCCGCCTTACTCGCGGCCGTGTACGCGGCAATGGCGATGGGTGACGCGGACCTGACCGCCAAGCTACTCGCCGCGCTGCCGGACGAATCGAGCGCCAACTCGCCCACGGCCGGCGCGCTGTTCGCCGCCATTGCCAGAGGGGCATTGGGTAAGCCACTCCGGACCGACATCGAACAGCTTGCCAAGCTCGTCGCGGCGAGCCAAATCAGGGGTGAAGACAAGACCATCCTGGTTGCCTTGGCGTGCCATCATGCTGGCGGTGAATTGTGGACGACTTTCCGGGCCGAAATGAAAGGACTCCTGGGCAAACAGCCATTGCCGGGTAGCGTGGTCGTATTGGTCAATCGGCTATCAGGCCATGCAACGCTGCTGGCAGCCCGTTGATTTCGCTTATGGAGCGAGCCCTTTGATCACCTTCTCCTCACGGGATGCCTCCCGGAGCTTGCGGCGGTCGATCACGTGACCGTCGTTGATCTGGAACAAATGAAGGAACGTCTCGGGCGGGATGTCGCCGCGCAGTTGACCTACGCTGCCATCGGCGAAAGCGCATAGCCATCGTCCGTCGGTTCCGATCAGCAATCCCGCTGCGGGATTTTTCGGATCGAACGCATAGTCATCCGCAGCGGTCCAGGGCACAGCCTCTTCCGGCTTCACCTCGACCAGCAATACGGTGTTGCTTGTGCCGTCTGTGATTTGGGGGAACTTCGTTGACGCAGGTCCACCAAAGACCGTCTTTTCCCCAACTGGTGCCAGGAAGGTTGTGTGACCCGGTTTGACTTTGACCTTGGCTGGAATGTCAAAAGAGCGACTCTTGTAGATGTCGGGAATCTTCGCGATCAGCTTTCTGTTATGCGGGCTGTCCCACGGTTCATCGAGATGGAACTCGTCGTAGAGCTTCATTTCCTCGACATAGGGCAGGATATGCACACGCCAACTCAGATGATGTTTTCCGTCCTTCCCACGGTACTTGTCAGCGGGGGGGAGCGTTCTGTGGGTGTCGTAGTAGTTGTGCATGGCCAGCAGAATCTGTTTGAAGCGGTCACTGTTCTTGTAGCGGCGCGTCTTTTCCCCGATCGTCTGAGTAATCGCCGCCAGCAACTTCAGATTGGCGTTGGTCTTCTCGCGTCCGTCTATGCGGATCGTAATCCGCTGGCCCTCGACCTGCGGCTCGAGCCAACCGATCAATGCTTGCATCAACTCTGGCGGAATCTGCTTGTCGTGAGACTCCGCGTCGTAGACAGACTGTAGCATCTTTGGCAAATGGGCTGCCAGATCACGGGCGGCGGTATCGGAAGCAGATTGAATTACGAGTTCGGCACGGAGCTGTGCAGGGTCGACGCCGAGGGCGGCCCATTGGAGTCCTTCGGTCAGCACGCTACTAGGCCCGCCTCCCAACTGTGGCGGCAGTTCGGGCAATAGCTCTTTTACCGTTCGCCGCACATGTGACGGCGGCAGAAGCAGCACTTGAGCCGGATAGCCTGCCACGGACTCGAGACCCTCGGCGATTCCCCCGCGTGGCGAGGCGGGAAACGCAGCCAGCAACTCGTCGAAGCTCATACCGTGTTCGTGAGCTATTACTGCATAGTCGCCGTGAATGTGGAGCTCGGCTTTGAGCTGGCTTTTCAGAAACGCCGTCAAATTCCCAGCAACAGCCTCAGGCGGTTTCTTCACGAAGGCGAACATGGGCATACGGCTTTGGGAGACAGGAATCCCTACGGTGGCATAGATTGGCTGATCGTTGACCAAGGCCCGCAACATCTCGAGTCCTGCACCTGCCTGCCGCGACATCTGTCGATAGGCTGTTTCGGCATCGGGTGGCATCGATTCGAAAGTGTCGGTCAGATTGGGCAGACCGATTCGGGACGGATCGACTTTCAGCACGAGAAAAGTCGCGTCGCTGACAAACGGCTGTACGATCGCTGCGTCCGTGGCCGGAGGCTCCTGAGCGTTGGCGATCGGAGCCGCGGCCAGGGAGCACACCGCCAAGCAGATGAAATTCAGCATCATACGAAGAACAACTGTCGAATTTGAGTGTAGCCGGAGTCGCAAGACTTCGGGATTTGCCGCTTCCGCCCGAAGTGTTGCCACTTCGGCTACGAGGGTTGTTTCTCGAACGATCCTTGTCCCGAAACCAAGACTGGGATACCAAGTACGATACGAGTAAGTGGTCATGGCAGATCTCCACGTGATAGTTGTGTATGTCTCGATACGGTCGTGATATGGACAATTCACTTGGACTGCTTGGCCAATCGCAGAACGAACCGATAACGCAAACCCGGCAGCGAGTGACCACTGAGCACGGCGCGTGATCCGAGACACTCGTAGTCGATCGGTTTGCCGGTAAACGGCTCGACGGGCGCCGGGACCGGCAGGTCGTCTAGCGAACGGGGCAGCTTGTCGTGTGCGGCGCCGTACATGCGAATGGCTTCCACGGTTTGGAGCAAAGCAACGGCCTGATCGCAACGGGCCTCGGCGGTGCGGGCAGCCAGCACGGCGGGCAACAACAACATGGCCGGCGCTGTGCACAAGCCATATCGTTTCGATGCCGTCCGCATGGTGTCATCCACGCGACGACGCACGTCGTTTGTGCGGGCCTGCCAAAATGGCAGATGTGTCCATTTGAAGTAGTCATCGCGACACTGATCGTAGAATCGGGCCGCCGCCAGAATGACGACTTGAGCCGTAGGGTACGCTTCGACCTGTTCCTGGGGCAGACTGCACTCGTCGATCAAATACTCCTTTGCGCCCGGATAAGCCGCGGCGATGTATGCAACAAGCGTGGCGGTAGCAAGTTGGCGGTCGTCCTGGTTCGCGGGAAGCCCGAAATCCGAGGCAAGGTAGCCGGTCTGTGAGGCCAAACGATCCAGGAAATCCCGCCAATAGCCAACCGGTCGCGGCGTTTCGTCCACTTCGCGAAGCACCTTAAACTGCTGATAAAGTATCTGGCGTTCGAGAGCCAAGGAGTGTCGGAGGTCGATCAACGGTTTTGGCATCGCTGCCAGGGCCCAATAGAGGTTTGGCGTTTCGGGGTGCTGGACCAAATACAGGGCATCGTTCCAAGCAGTGCTGGCGATGGCGATTCCAACCAGGTTTGATACCAGAAAGTCGTCCTGCCCCAGATGGCGTGCCATGGCGAATTGCTGCCCGGTGATCTCGATGGCATCGTCGATGCGTCCTTCGGCAATCGCAACTCGACATCGCATGCTCTGCGTGCGAGCAACTTCGCGCATCGACTGGATTTCGGGCAGCAGGTATGCAATCACGTCGTGGACCTCGCGAAGGTTTCGGTCGGCATCGAAACGGTCGCGACGTGACGCCTCGCGGATGAACTGACTTTGAAACGACGTGATCTTCAGATATTCTTTCACCTCGTCCAACGGCAGTTCTTGCGGAGGCGTCTTGGTCCAAACCGCCGGTGGCACTTCGTGGTACTGTTTGCCTTCTTTCTCCGCCCGCGCAGACGCTTCCTTCCGAATCTGAGTCAGCCGCTCCCGAGCCCGACTCTGCTCGAAGAATCCATTCGCCTTGAGGTAGTAGATGTATGCGTTTCCGTCCAGCATCTCAAAATTGTCGGGTATCAGGCGGTACTTCAGTGCAGGGCGGGGTTCTGGCTTCGCGTGCAGCGTCATCTCCATCGTTTGGACGCGTCTGTAGGGCATCTCGTCGCGTTCCACAATCCAACCGTCCTCCTTGGTCGGCTGCTTACGTCCGGAATCGTTAGGATTCGCCAAGCCGTCGATCTGTGCATCGCTCTGCGAAACCCAGCCGCACAGCCAGATGGCCAGCAAAGCCGGGGCGAAAGACGCTCGTAAAGATGACGAATTCATGTATAGGTCTCCCTTCGTAAAACGAGTTGTCGTGTCGCCGGTTTGAAACGTGTTCGTTTAACCCCAAGCCCAACGGGCTGGGCGCGTCCGCGCGGGCCGTTGGCCCAGCGGTTAAACGACCGTTGTACTTCGGCAGTGCGGCTAGAGAACGGAATCCGGGCGCGTGCCAAGCAGTTCTTTCAGCAACTCCTCTTGTGTGATTGGCGATGCCGGGGCGGAACCAGGTGCCATGCCTTCGACACCATCGCCGCCCGGGTACGGCGTGTATTCCCCGTCCTGCGGCACGCTGCTGGTCCGATGCCACAAACGCGAAGAGCCGGGTCCTTCCTGACTGCGAGCGAAATCGCCTGCTCTCAACGTCGGCCCCCCGTCGCCGTAAGGTGCACCTCCGCCACCGTACGGATCCAGCAGCATGACGGCAACGAGCGAATCGGAAGGAGACCAGCGTGGCGCGTTCTCTTGCGGCGCATCGTCGCGCGGCGGTCGTTCCGATTCGTCATCCGTCGCTTTTTTTTCGCTCGACTCCACTACCTTCGACATTCCATCATTTGCTGCCGTCATCCCATCAGATGCTTTCTCTGATGGCGCACCTCGACTCAACAGCAGGAATGTCACCAACGCTCCAGCAATCGCTCCGCATGCCCAAGATCCGGCAATCGCGATGGTCCAACCGTATGCGCGAATGCCGCCTCGTTCCACAGGCGGCTCTGGCAACATCACCGGCTCGTCCACCGTGCGCACGGCGCGCACGATCGCCTCGATGTCCAGCCCTGCCGGCCGAGGCTGGGCTGCCTTCAGCCGCTGTTCGATCTCGGCCAGACGCTGCGGGTCGGCGCCGTCGTCTGCAAACGGTTCACAATCTTCAGGGGATGGATGGTCTTGGTTCATCTGTCTGTCTCGAATCTTCGAGTTGGTTGTTCATGATTCGCCCCAGTTCTGCCAGCGCTCGCTGGTAACGCCGGTGTACCGCGCTCGTGGATCGGTCGACCAGCTCGGCGATTTGGGCATACGAAAGTTCGCCCCAAACGCGGGCCACCACGATCTCGCGTTCCAGCGGTGGTAGTCGCCTGAGCAACGCCTCCATGTCGACAGGTTCACCCAGCACGCTGTCCGTCGGCAAGAACCACGATTCTCGTTGTTCGCACGCCTGCCGATGGTGTTTGGCGCGGCGGCGCTCCGCGCGAGCCAGGTTCATGGCCCGTCGACGGACCGTCTTGTACAGCCAGGCGACTGGGTGATCGGGTCCGGGGCTCTGGAGCAACAGGTCGATCAACGCTTCCTGCAAAGCATCCTCAGGCGCGCGACACCACTGACGCGCGTACAGCGCAAGCGCCGCCCCATGTGCGTCGACCAACTCGCCAATTCGCTGCGCGTCGATTCCTGTCACGTGACCGCCGCCATAACCCGCTTCTGACCCATACGCTTCGCACCCCCCACCATCCTACCGATTCACTCGTATTCAGGCGACTCACTTCCCGTAAGTGTGGATATGTCACCGATCACAAGGCGTTTTCCCACCAATTTCTCGAAAAAAGTGGCTCGCCGCCTTCGGCAGCGCAGAAGACGGGATTCGGAATCAGAAGACAGAACTCAGTAACCAAAACACGAAGAGGGAGAGCCACTAGATGCCCGTTTTGTGGATCTTTGGTCAGTCAAGCTGCCGTCGCGAATTATCATGGTGCTCGTTCCGCGTTGATTTCGGCGACATTGGACAGGCCGCTGATGTTGGGGCCGTCGTCCCAGGTCTTGATGGCGAAGTAGTGCTTGCCGCTGTCCAGACCGTTTACGATGAAAGACTCATGCGTTCCGGCACGTGACGGGGTGGGTTCTCCGTCGACGTTCTGGGCCGCCCAGAATGCTCGTTGTCTGGCGTTGAAGCTCTCGGCACGCTGGTGCCATTGTTGTTCGTCTACCGGTAATGGTTCGGTCAAGTCGGGCCAGCCCGAGACGCGTTCGACGATTGGCGCGGCCGAATACTTGACTTGGTACCACGCAGCCGACCCGTCGGTACCGTCGTCGCCGGGTGCGGTCCAGGTGAGTTTGACTTTGCCGTCTCCGAGTGCCTCGGCGGACAAATCGGTGATGGTGGCAGGAGGCGTCTGGTCCAAATGCGGATGCGCCACGGCGTGGTGTGCTGCAGCCACGTTCAGATCTGTGGCCAGTAGTGCGTTCACGGCGTCTCGCAGTACGTCCAGGTAGTCGGCGCGACCGGTCTGCTGGTAGATTTGGCCCAACGGCTGGACCACGCGGAAGTTGGAGACCATGAACGACACTCGGTCGTTCTCCGGTATGTCTTCGAAGCGGTATGGTCCCCAGTAGTCGCCGAACGCATAGGTCCATCCAAGCCGCTGACCGGCGCGGTCACGGAGCATCGAGTGATGGCACATCAAGTCGGCAAAGCCGATCATCGTGTCCAATGCCTCGACATCGCCGGTCTCCTTGTAGTATTTGGCCAGACCAGTGGTCATGATGCCTTCCTGGAAATGGGCATAACACTGGCTGGCACTCTTGGATCGCATAGGCTCAAATGGTCCCTGGCCGCCGTACACGCTTCGGTCGTCCTTGTCGTTGATCTGCAGAACCATGAACCCGATGGGGCTCATTCGTGCCGTGTTGCGAAACGCCCGCGCCACGGTCCGACACTCGGAAGCATATCGCGGATCTCCGGTCAGCTCGTACCAGCAGGCCAGATCGTACAACGGCCAACCGATGTAGCGCGTGGCCAAGTGGAACGTTGGGTCGGCGTCCGGATCGCACTTCTTGCACCAGTTGATCGGGCGCGGTAGCGGGCCGGTACCGTCCTCTCTGTCATCGTGATTGTATTGCCAGCAGAAAGCTCGGGCGCGCGTACCCAGGCTGTCGCATGCTTCGCGTGCCCGCATGTCGCCGGTCAGGTAGTAGTATTCGAACCACATGAACATGGCCATGCGCCCGCTGTCGGGCAGGCCCCAGACGGTTCGCTTGTAGTACTCGGGAAAAGTGTGGCCCGCCAGACGATTCTCGCGCCAATTCCAGCTTCGCAGCATGAGCCAGAACGTGGACAAGTCGGGATTGTCGAAGTGCAGTGGTGTCGCATCGGCGGACCAAAGTGCCTTTGCCTCGGCCCGATCGAACTCCTGGCCATCGCCCCACAGCAGCCAGCGGCCAAAGCAGGTGCTCTGGTTCCAATGGCCGCCGCCGGCATTCCAACTGCTAATCCAGCCGTACCAGTCCCAGCCGACATCGATTCCGTCCAGCCCGCTCTTGTCCCAAGTCATCTCTGGCGGTTTGCTGGGCGCGGGGGCGACCGGCACTGGCGTTGTCCAGGCATCGGCCCGAGCCATCCAGGCCGGCGGCACGCGGAACAGCAGTAACGTGTCGTGTACAGCGTGCAATTCATCGAGATTCGGGGCTTTGTCGGCAAACAGATCCAGTCGTACGTCCCAACTCTTGCGCAGTCCGGCATCGAGCCAGAACGAATCGGCAAATTCGCCGGGAAACAGGCCGATGCGGAGTTGTTCCGATGAACCGGCCAAGGCCGACGGGTATTCGACGCGGAAGTTGCGCAAGGCCGCTGCAATCCCACCATCGCGTCTGGCCACACTGAGTACACCCGGATTATCGTTGCCAGATGTCAGTGTCTTGCCCAGCGCGGTGACCTTGTACCCGCGGAACTTGACTCCCGGCACCTCGCGTCCTTCGGTATATTTGGCCAGCCAACGTTCGTAGTTGCCGCCGCCCAGTTGCTTCCACCGCTCGGCGCCGCTGCTGTCTTGGTAGATCGACAGCGAGTCGCTATTGATCGTCTCGCCTTCAGCGAGACAGTTGGCTCGACACGGTCCGCCGAGGGCCAAGTCGGCCACAAGCGATGCGTCTTCGATCGGCCAGACATATGTGCGACGTTTCCCGTCGTACAGTTTCGGATCAAGCCGACCATTGCGAAGTGTGTAGATGATGCGGACCGACGGCGCATCGGCGGTGAAGTGCAGCCGAGCGGTGAAGTCGTAGTATCTACCCGTTTTCGGAGCGCCGGGCTTGTGAGTTCCCTTGATGGCCACCACAACGCGGACAGAGCCGGCTTCTTCGATCGTCACGTCGTCGGCCGAGAATGTGGTGACCATCTCCTCGCCGCCGGACAATCCTTGTTCCTCCCATTTGTCGGCGGTAATCACACCACGCAGTCCATCCGAACCAAGAACGTCTGTGCCTTGTAGGGCAGCACGACTCAACAGAGAGTTGCCCGAAAGCGGCACGGCGAATTTTGCCTGGCCGGTGGACACGGTGATAGCGTCCGAGGTCTTCACGACCTTAAGCGCGGTCTTCGGTCGCAGTGAGCCGCTGTCGGTCAAGTAGTAGGTTGCAGTGCCATTGGCCGCTACGTCCGCGCGGAAACTGACCAACGCCCACCGCACCGAGTTGTCGTAACGTGGTTTCCACCAGCGGGTCATCACCGTCGCTTGGCAAGCGACCGGATGCCCAGCGCTATCGACGACGCACAGCCGGTCCACATCCGGCAGAAATCCGTCGGGAAATGGCACGCCGCTGCTGACAACCACTCCATGCCGATCCACTCCGCTACGTTCGATCACGGTCAGCGGCAGCCTCAACTCACCCGGCTCGTAAGCCGCGTCGTCCAGGTTCCTCAAATCCGCGTTGCTGGCTGCGACGGCCAGCAGCAAACACAAGCTCGATCCCGCAAGGCATGTCACGATGTCGCTCCTTTCTAGTTTCGTTGTCTGCGTTCGCGTGAGAACCTCCGACGTCCTGTTGCTCGGGAGGGCGAAGCTCTGGCTGAGCCGTTCGTGGGCATGGGCTCCGGCTCGGCAGGAGCCTCGCCCTCCCTGCCCAGGCCCTTACACCATTCTAGGGCACCGGAATCTCCACCCGGGCCTCGTATTCCAGGTCCATGCGGACGATGCGGTGGTTCAGCACGTCTGCCACGTAAATGTGATCGCCGACGGCGCCGACATTGGTCGGCCAGCCGAAGGGAATCTGTGGCTCCGGTTCGGCGCTGCCGGCTCCCTGGGCGTCGTAGTTTCCGTAATGCCCAAAGGTCGCCAGCCCGTTGCCCGCGTTGTCCGTTACGGTGACCGTGAAGGTGATGGCGTTGGGAATGAACAGGCGGCCGTATTCGTCCACGTCGAATCGCGGTTTCGTGCACACGCACGATCCGGCGCAGCGCCATCGGCTGAAAGGGGCCAGACCGGGATAGACGCGTTGGACGCCCTCGAATCCCATGACGGTTCCTTCCGGAGCCTCCTGGCCCGATTCGAGCTTCAGGCGACGTCCTCCGTCGGAGCCAAACTTCAGCACAGATCCGGTTGCTCGCCGATATGCCTCGTCTGTGCCAAATCCTTCTGGCGGCTGGTGTTCTTCGGGCAAACCGAGCCAGCCGACATAGATGTTGCCCTGGCGGTCCAGGCGGACACACGATGCATGAATGTCGAACCCAGCGACAATGGCCGGAGCCGGCTGGTCTTCGTGCGGAGTCGCGTGACTGTGTTTCGCTGGCACAGGCGTACCGTCCGGATGAAAGGCTCGCACGAACATGCCATCGCCTTCGGCCAGCGCCCAGATCCAGCCACGGTGGTCGACGGCCAATCCGCCGAGCGAGCACCCGCGACCTGCCCGGCCGTAAAAATGGCCGAACGTGTTCTCGCCCGCACCGGTAACTGGCGATGGCTCCATACGGCGAGTGTAACGGGCCAGCGGCGAGTGCCAGCCGGAAACGTGAATCAAGTTGCCGTCGGGGCCGACCGTCAGCAAAGACGCATCAAGTTCCACCAAACCGCCTTCGCCGGTCCGGCCGTCGTACCGAAACACCTTGCCGCGCGTGTCGGTGATCCAAACGCAGTTCGCGGCGCGATCCACTGCCAGATTGCCGGCAAAGGTAACCGCATTGTGGTCACGGTCAAAAGCATCTTTGGTGATCGCCAACTCATCACCACGGTCTTCAACGCGCAGCAAGCTCTGGCCGCTTGGGTTGTCGCCGGGTGCCAGGACCCACAACACGGGCGGATCGGCACCAGTGTCGATGGTGAATTCGACGTTGCCACGCGAGTGCATGGCCAACTCGGCCACAACTTTGGCTCCCGCCCCGCGGCCGACGATTTTCAGTAGCTTATTCGGCGGGACGTAGCCGCGCGTTACTTCGCGACTGACCACATACAAGACGCCCGTTTTCGGATGGACTTGCACACGGTCGGGCCAGGGCAATACGATCGAGTCGAGCTTCTTGCCCTCGGGCGAAACCACGACCACCTGCTGGTTCACCTGATCGCACACGTACAGGTTGCCTTCAGTATCCGTGTCGATTCCGACGGCAGCCGTCCGCTTGTCCCACGCACTGGGCATCCAAAACTTGTCTTTGTTGAAATCCGGAAGTTCAAGGTCGAAGAACGGCTCTGGCGACGTTCGAGTAGTACGCATATCGGCCGTCGGGAGAAAAGGCGATTTCGAAGTCCAACCAAGCCGGGGCCGGCATCTCGGCCTCCTTCGGCCACATGGCCACCTGCCGGACGGCGTTGCTTCCGTCGACTTTGAAGAAAGTGAGCACCCGGGCTTGGCTGTTGATGAAGACCAACTCGCCACCCGGGCGGATCCGCTGGTAGATCGCGCTGCCAAAGATCGAGAAGACCGGATAGAGGCTATTCTGGTTGGCCGGCGTGAAATGCCCGTCGCCCGTGTCGATCAGAGTATACCCGTTGGCCTTGGCCCGGGCGGTCGAGGGGGGATAAGGCAGCAGCGTCTCAATGTACTTGCCCTGCGAGTCGAACTTGCGGATTTGCCACGGCCACAGGCCGGTGTTCCCGTGGCTGCCTACGTCGGACATCATCTTCACGAAGACGTTGCCTTCGTCGTCGACGGCAACGCCCTGGAGCGAGCCGCGATAGGGCGTGACTGTGGCGCGCCCACGGTAAGGGCTCCCACCGATCAGCCGGCCCAACTTGGCTCGTAATCCAGTGCGTACGCGCACGGCAACCGGCTCGGTTACCGGCTTTCCCGCGTCGCCCTTGCCGTCCCAGACGATCGACTGGCTCAACGAGCCCGCTTGAAGCGGCGGTGCCGCCTGCCGGCCGCCCACGACACCTGCCGCCAAATGCCGGACCACTTTCCGCCGAGCATCCAACACGGCCACTTCAACATCGGTGGACCGCTTCAGTTCAAAGGCAACGGTCATCCCGCTGCCGTTCCGAGTCACCGAAGGCGGCGATTTGAACACCGAGTCTGCTGCCAGTGCCATGTTGCCAAGCAGTACCACGAGCAAGGTAACGAGCGGTTGCTTCATCGTGAGTTTCATCGCTTCCTCCAGCCGAGAAGACTCCGACGATGTTCCAGGCGATTATACTCGTTTTGCGAGCGGAGCATGCCGACACCGTCGCGACGGAGCATTCCGCGGATCGACATAAGTTTGCCCGGACCACTTCACAAACGAGCGTTCGTCAAGCATACAATAGCTGGTACTGACTTGGCAACTTAAACGTCATGTCGCGGACTCCCGTCCACGACAGCGTCCAACATTGGTCCAATGCCTATCATTCACCTCGTACACGGATCAACGATATGCGACAGGTAACAAGTATTGGCTGTCTTGTTGTGTTCACTCTCGTGAATGCTTCGACCATCGCTCGCGCAGAATCGGTGCGCCCGAATATCATCCTGATCATGGCTGACGATGTGGGATACGAGTGCTTTGGCTGTTACGGCAGCAGCCAGTATCAGACGCCGAACATCGACCGTATGGCCCAGCGTGGGATGCGGTTTGACCACTGCTATTCTCAGCCGCTGTGCACACCCAGCCGCGTAAAGATCATGACCGGCCGGTACAATGTCAGGAACTACTCCGCGTTTTCGATTCTGAATCGAGATCAACGAACCATCGGCCAGTACTTCCGCGATGCCGGGTACCGGACTGCCGTGGCCGGCAAATGGCAACTGCTGGGCGCCGAACACTACTCGGATCGTTTTCGAGGGAAAGGAACGTGGCCCCGCGACGCGGGATTCGACAACATGTGCCTGTGGCAGGTAGACCGGCTGGGATCCCGTTTCTGGAAACCTCTGCTGTACGTCGACGGCGCCAACCGTGAATTCGGCAACGATGACTACGGTCCCGACATCGCCACGCGATACATCACGGATTTCATGGAGGCTCATAAGGACAAACCATTCTTTGTCTACTACCCGATGATTCTGGTCCACAGTCCATTTGTACCGACGCCGAACAGTGAGTCGCGCGAGAGCAAGAACCGTCAGCGCAACTTTGAAGACATGGTCGCCTACATGGACGAACTGGTCGGGCGAATTGTGCGGAAGACCGACGGGCTTGGGATCGCCGAACGCACGCTGATCCTGTTCACCGGCGACAACGGGACTCACAAGTCGATTCGATCGGGACTGAATGGTCAGCCAATTCAGGGCAACAAAGGCGCCACGACCGATGCTGGCACTCGCGTTCCGCTGGTCGCTTATTGGCCGGGCGTGATTCGGGCAGGTCGAGTGAACGATGATCTGGTCGACTTCTCGGATTTCTTGCCAACGTTGCTTGAAGCTGCGGAAGCGACAGTACCCACGAACCTGGACGGGTGGAGTTTTCTACCACAACTGCGCGGCGAAGCCGGAAACCCGCGCGAGTGGATCTACTGCTACTACTGCCCACGCCCCGAGCGTACGCCGGCCACGCGATTCGTGCGCGACAGACGGTTCAAGCTGTATGGCGACGGGCGGTTTTTTGACGTAGCGGCCGACCCGACCGAGAAGCAGCCCCTCGAGGATGTCGCGAAAGACGCGGCGGCCGACGCTGCCCGACGTAAACTTGCAGAGGCCATGAAGTCCTTACCCGACGAAGGGCAAACGCTGCTGAATTTCGGACCCACTTAGTGTAGGTCAGGCTGTGCCTGACGGAGTATCCGCTATCGTCATGCACAGCATGGCCTACATGTCATGCCGGAGTCTTCCGTTGCCGACCGAATCGACGAACCGCGAGGAGAGCGGCGTTTGGCATCTCCAACTTCAATGCTGCTGTCCGACCGTGTAAGCTATAGGAGACGTGTTGGCAAGTTGCAGCCGAAGTTTGACGTATTTAACCCCGACACACCGATGAGGAGCCAAAGATGATGTACAACGCACTTGTTTTGTCGAGTCTGTTCCTGGCCGGAGCTGGCGCTGGTGGCGATGTGTTGTTTGAAGATGACTTCGACGGGAAACTGCAATCCGGCTGGAAATGGATACGCCCCGATGCGGACGAATGGCGGATCCAGGACAGCGAGCTTCGGGTGCGATCCCAATTCGGACGAATCTGGGGCGGCAACGACGCCAAGAACGTCTTGGTCGTCCGGCCCTCGAAGACGGACAACGTCGAGGCACGCGTCAATGTGGCTCATGCGCCCAAAGAGAAATGGGAACAGGCGGGATTGCTCTGGTACGTAGATGACGACAACTTCGTCAAATTCATCAGCGAACAAATCGACGGCAAGATGTACGCGGTGATCTGCCGAGAGCAAGGCGGCCGCGGCAAAGTGTGTGGCAAAGTCGTAGCTCCGTCTCCGGATATGCAGCTCCGGCTCATCGTTCGCGGTAACAACGTGACCGGTCAGTGGCGAATCAAAGAAACGGACTCCTGGTCGGACAGCGGAAGCTGTGAGTTCGACGTGCCTGGTGACAAGTGTTTTGGCCTGTTCACGCAGAACGGCCCCAAGGATCAAGTTCGCTGGGTCCGTTTTGATTCTTTCGTCATTACCGATTTGACGAAGTGACCGCCGCACTGATCGCAAACGTACCCGTTTCCTTCTGAAGGAGATACCCGCATGAAATTGCCTCGCCTATTTCTCGCACTTGCACTGTTTTCCGTGTTGTTCGTTCCCGGCGCAGTCGCCGCGGAGCGGCTTCCGAATTTCGTGATTGTATTCATCGACGATATGGGCTACGGCGACATTGGGCCGTTTGGCGCGGAAGGCTACGAGACTCCAAATCTGGATCGCATGGCAAAGGAAGGCCGCGTGTTCACCGACTTCTACGTCACCCAGGCGGTCTGTTCGGCGTCTCGCGCCGGATTGATGACCGGCTGCTACAACGTCCGCGTCGGGATTCTCGGAGCGCTGGGCCCCAAGGCCACGCACGGGATCAGCGCCGACGAAGTCACGCTGGCCGAAATTGTCAAACAGAAAGGTTACGCCACGGCGTGCTACGGCAAGTGGCATCTGGGGCACCATCCCAAGTTTCTGCCCACCAGTCATGGTTTCGACGAGTACTTTGGCTTGCCCTACTCGAACGACATGTGGCCGTATCATCCGGGCGTGGCTCACATGCCAATGGCCGAACGTGTGAAACGATGGCCGCATCTTCCACTTGTCGAGGGAACCGACATCATCGACACGCAGGTGACCGGTGACGAACAGACACAACTGACGACCCAGTACACCGAACACGCCGTCGACTTCATCAGCAGAAACAAGGAACGCCCTTTCCTGCTGTACATGCCACATTCGATGGTCCATGTACCGTTGTATGTTTCGGACAAGTTCCAGGGAAAAAGCAAGCGAGGTTTGTTTGGCGATGTGGTCATGGAGCTTGATTGGTCCATGGGCCAGATCTTCGAGACGCTACGAAAGAACAAACTCGACAACAACACCATGGTGATCTTCACCGCCGATAACGGACCGTGGCTCAGCTACGGCGATCACGCCGGGACGGCCGGACCGCTGCGAGAAGGAAAAGGGACGATGTTTGACGGAGGTTGCCGCGAACCGACAGTCATGTGGTGGCCTGGCAAAATCCCCGCGGGGACGGTGTGCAAAGAACCGGCAATGACGATCGACATCCTGCCGACGATCGCAGGACTGACCGGCGCCAAACTGCCCGATCATACGATCGACGGCAAGTGTATCTGGCCGCTGATTGCCGGCGAATCCGACGCAAAGAGCCCTCACGAAGCCTACTACTTCTATTACGGTTCCCAGTTACAGGCGATGCGCATGGGCAAGTGGAAGCTGCACTTCCCGCATGGCTATCGCACGCTCAGCGGCCGCGACGGCGGAACGGGTGGGATTCCCGTGAAGTACGATCAGGCCAGGATCGAACTGTCTCTGTTCGATCTGGAAAACGACATCGGCGAGACGACAAACGTGGCCGACCAGAATCCCGACGTTGTGGCCAAACTTAAGCGGGTTGCCGACCAAATGCGAACCGAACTGGGCGATTCGGCACCCAAGCAAAAAGGCTCCGGAGTTCGTCCTGCGGGACGCCTGGAGGAGGGCGATCTTCGTTTCGTGTTGCAGGACGGCCAGTTCCTCCCGACGGCAGCCAAGTAAGTGCCGTTACGCAGGTCTCAAGTTATATGGATTTTCACGTATCTTGGGGTGGCTGGGGTCGAACCGCGAGGTACGAGTGGAGAGCCCCCAGGCGTGCGAATCTGGGGGCTCGCGTCGCTCGACCCCAGCCACCCTCATCCTCGTCTTTTCGGCAGAGGTGACTGATGATGCGTTACTTGCTCCCTTGTTCTGTGGCAATCGCGGTTTTATTGACGTGCGTGGTGTCTTGCCCCGGCCAATCGGCCGCCGCCGAGAAAACGATCAACTTCGTGTTCTTTCTTGTCGACGACTTGGGCTACATGGACATCGGGGCGAATAACCCGGGTTGTTTCTACGACACGCCCAACGTCGACCGGCTGGCGAGTAGCGGCATGCGTTTCACCAACGGTTATGCTGCTTGCCCTGTATGCTCGCCCACGCGATTGAGCATCATGACCGGCAAATACCCCAGCCGCACCGATGCCACGAACTGGTTCTCGGGTGCTAGGGCCGAGCGTTTCGCACCTGCGCCGCTGCATAATCGCATGGATTTGGAGGAAGTGACCCTTGCCGAGGCATTCAAGGAACACGGATACGCCACATTCTTTGCCGGAAAGTGGCATTTGGGGCCCACCGAGGAGTTCTGGCCGGAATATCAGGGCTTCGACGTGAACAAGGGCGGCTGGAAACTGGGCGGGCCGTACGGTCCGGGCAAGTACTTTGTGCCGTACGGCAACCCGCGTTTAGACGATGGCCCTGAAGGCGAACACCTGCCCGATCGCCTGGCCAGCGAGTCGTGCAAGTTCATCGAACAGCACAAAGACGGTCCGTTTCTGGCGTACCTGTCGTTCTATTCGGTTCACACACCGTTGGTCTCTCGGGGAGATTTGAAGCAGAAATACCAGGCCAAGGCCGAGCGACTGGGCTTACTGGATAAAGAACAGTTTGCCGACGAGGAACAGAACTTCCTGACCGACCGCCCGCGCAAAGTGCGCGCCGTGCAGAGCCATGCGGTCTACGGCGGCATGGTCGAGGCAATGGACTTGGCCGTCGGCAAGGTGCTGGACAAGCTCGACCAGTTGGGTTTGGCCGAAAACACCGCCGTGTTTTTCATGTCAGACAATGGCGGCTTGGCCACAAGTGAAGGCTCGCCCACGTCGAATCTGCCGCTGCGCGGCGGCAAAGGCTGGTTGTACGAAGGCGGAATCCGCGAACCGTACCTGATCCGCTGGCCCGGTGTGACAAAGCCCAACGCCACCTGCGACGTGCCGGTCGTCAGCATGGACTTTTACCCGACCATGTTGGCCATGGCCGGTTTGCCGCCGCGATCCGATCAGCACAAGGACGGCCGTTCGCTGGTACCATTGCTCGAGGGCGGCAAGGACCTCGACCGCGAAGCCCTGTACTGGCACTATCCCCACTACGGCAATCAAGGCGGCTTCCCCGGCGGCGCCATACGCATGGGAGACTGGAAGCTGTTGGAACGCTACGAAGATGGCCGTGTCCATTTATACAACCTTGCCGAAGACCTCGGCGAGAAGGACGACGTGGCCGGGAAACACTCGGAGCGCGTCAAGGCCATGCGAGAGAAGCTGCACGTTTGGTACAAGGAAGTCGACGCAAAGTTTTTGAGACCCAAGAACAACACGCCCGACTCGCCGAAGCCTTGGCATCCGTCGTACTACACAGATTAGGA
>CAZURK010000067.1:0-39701 GCA_964623055.1 uncultured Pirellulaceae bacterium | reverse complement strand
ACAACACGCCCGACTCGCCGAAGCCTTGGCATCCGTCGTACTACACAGATTAGGACAACTCGCGGGAGATGGTCTCCCCACGTTCCCGTTCGTGTGGCAGCTTAATTCCTCGCTGTCTTCCCTCCGCGTCTTGCGGGTGGTAGGGCGGGCTTCGTCAAACAGAGACCTGTTGTCGACCGCCCCAAATGAACGACCGTGCCCCTGAAAACCTGTCAAGAGGCCAATTCAGCTTGGCGTTCGCAATCTGCGTCGTCACATTCTTCTGCGTGTTCTGTGCTATGGCTTCCCAATGTAGCGTGTTGGGAGTGATGATTTGGTCTCTTGTTGGGATCGCTTGCGCCACGAGGCTGAGGCAGACTTACTTGCGGCGATCTGTCATTGTCATGTTCACTGGGTGTGGTGTTGTCGCAGTCGCCGCGATTCACTTCCATTCCATCGGACTTGCCTTCGTTGGCGGATTGCTCGCGTTCGCCGGTGGATTCGCAACCGTGTCTAACGCTTTCAGTTGGGGAAATAATGATACCACCAGCAACAAATAGTCACGCACTACCCTCATCTGTCCCCAACTTGCATTTCGGCGGCTTCGCGCGTAATCTGATGCTGCTGTTGCCCAGTTTCCTGCCAAGCCATCCGGTACGGGCGGAGTCCGTTCGCCAAGGGAGCCACTACCGATGAAAGACCTGAAGAACGCCACGCCAAAGAAGACGAGTACGATCCAAAGACGCCGGTTTCTGCAATCTGCCGCGGCCGTGGGAGCGGGATGGATCATTCTGCCGAGCGGTGTGCTCAGGGGAGCCAACGCGCCGAGCAACAAGCTGAATGTTGCTCTGCTCGGTACGTGGGGCCGAGGCGAGGCACATTTCAATGCCATCGCCGACGAGAATGTCGTCGCTTTGTGCGATGTGGACGAAGAACACCTGGCGTTTGGCGCCAAGCGGTTCCCGAATGCCAAGCACTATGTCGACTGGCGCAAGTGTCTGGAGCAGAAAGACCTGGATGCGGTGATTTGCTGTACGTTGGATCACACGCACGCCTTTGTTGCCAACTGGGCGATGAACCGCGGCCTGCACATCTACTGCGAAAAGCCGCTGGCCAATTCTGTGGACGAAGCACGCGTGGTCCGCGCCACGTACCTGAAAAACAAAGACAAGTTGGCGACGCAGTGTGGTACCCAACGCCACGCCAAACCGAACTTCAATCGCGTGCGCGAACTGATTCGTGATGGCGCAATCGGCGAGCTGTCGCACGTGTACGTTTGGGGCAACCGCCAGCTTCGCAGACCAGGCTATCTGCCCGCTGCGGGCGATCCGCCGACAACACTCCATTACGACTTGTGGCTTGGGCCGGCGCCGTTTCATCCCTATAACCCAGGCTACTTTTCCGGGACATCCGGTCTGAACTGCCTGCAATGGAACATGTATTGGGACTTTGGCAGCGGCCAACTCGGCGACATGGGCAGCCATACCATGGACCTTGTCTGGAACGCGATCGACGCCGGACTACCGACCTCGGCAGTGGCCACGGGCGAAGCGTACAACCCCGAAGTCACGCCGGTGGAAATGACCGCTACGTTCGAGCACCCGGCCAACGACTGGCGCGGGCCAATCGGCGTTAGTTGGTATCAGGGCGGCGCCATGCCGAATTCGCCCAGAGGATACATCGACCTGAAGAAGATCGGGCACGGGGCGATGTTCAAGGGAGGCAAGGGTTTTGTGATCGCCGATTTCGATACGCGTGTGCTGGTTCCGTATGGCGATGCCGGCGATCTGACCTACTACAAGCCGCGCTCCGAGGATGATGTGATCCCGGCCATGGGCCACTTCCAGAAGGAATGGACCAATGCCTGCAAGGGCGATCTCAAGACCTCGTGCGACTTCGACTACAGCGGCACGCTGATCGAGCAAATGCTGCTGGCTCACGTAGCGTACCGCGTCGGCGAGAAGATCGAATACGACGGCGCAGAAGGTCGCGTTACCAACAACGCCGAAGCCAACGCCCTGCTCAGCCGCGAGTACCGTCCCGGCTGGACACTCGATGGATAGAGTTACGGATCTCTATGCAGGAAGACAGGGGGGCTCGGTTGTGGCTGAAGTCGCAAGACTTCACAGATCTGGCCGCAAACATCCGAGTTCCTTCGAATCCGGCTCCCGAAGTCCTTAACGACGTCAGGCGCAGTCCCTACTTCGCCTGCCCCAAACAGACGACTTCGCCAGTGGCCGTGGACATGTAAAGCCGGTTGTTGGCCGCGATCAAGCCGTCCCAGACTGGCAGCGAGTCTAGCTTGGCCTGAGACAAAATGTCGCCGTCTTCGGTCGACACCGCGCAGAGCAGCGCGCCCAGCATACCGCGCCAAATCAACGTCTGGTCCGCAACACGCAGCCGATGCTCGACGCCGGTGGGCGAATGCGCCGTATCTTCCTCGGTGATGTCGAGTGCGGGCGGGCCGGCCATGAACAGCGTCTTCCCCGCCAGGACCATGGCCCGGGCGTGAAGCGGCACCGCCTTGGACCACGCGAAATCGTTCAGTTTGATCTCCGTCTTGCTACGCGCCCGTTCGGTGAAGTCCTGCCGGCTGGTGGGAGGCGTTTGCTCGGGCCAGCCATCTTTCCGGATTCCCCACAGGTGATGAGGATTCGGGCGTGTGTGTGCGAGTCCTTTGATCTCCCAGTATTGGCGTCCGTATCCGTACAGGGTCGTGTCGTCGAACACCATGAGCCGACCGGTGGGCACCTCGCGCATCGCCGTCATGGCGCCCCAGCAGCAGGAGTGCGTGAGCGTGCCGAACGCCCAGTACGACCGGTGCCACCAATCGCCGTCCAGCAGCCCCGAAACGCTCATCAGGTGAGGCGAGGTTTTTCGGTCCTGGAGATCCCCCGGCGCGAACCCGGCGTGACGCATGTAGACGCTGTCCCCGTCGCTGGAGAGCACATCGGGCAGGAACCCCTCCATTTCCATGACGACGACCTTGTCTTCCGGCTGACGGCCAGTCGCGTCGCGACTCCATAGCCGTCGCTGGGCCAGCACTTTGCCGGTGGCCAGATCGAGCCGATACAGGTAGATGCCGTCATCCAGATACGACGAACGCCCGGCCGCGCAGTAGACGGCCCCGTCCTGAACCAAGACGCTGCCGTGCACAGGCCACGGCGACTCCAGACGGCCGTAGGAAACCACGCGTTCGGCTCGCGGTGCGGCGCAGAAACGCCACACCAATACGCCGTCGGTCGCGCGCAGGCAATACACGCATCCGTCGGCCGCTCCGAACACGACCAGGCCGCCGGAACAGGTGGGCGGAGAATCGACTCGACCATCGGCCACGTAGTGCCAGAGATCCTTGCCCGTCGTCGCATCGAGGCAGTGCACCGCGTGTTCGTCCACCGAGGCCACGAACACGCGGCCGCCCGCGACCGCCGGACTGCTGATACGTTCGCCCACGGTCCGTCGCCACAACGGCGCGACATCCGGCGACACGCTCATCGCGGTGCATCCGCTGCGAGCCGCATCGCGCCGGTACGTTGGCCAGTCATTTCCAGAGGTCAGAGGTCGGAGATCAGAGTTCAAACTGCCTGCGGCTCGCGAGGACGCCCGGCCTGTGTCTCTGACTTCTGACGTCTGATTTCTGATCTCTGACTCCTGGCCTCTGACTTCTGAGTACGCCGGCCCCTTCTTCAAACGCTCGGTCCTTTCCGTCCCTTCTGTCCCTTTCGAGGCTCGCTTGGGCGCCAGCGCCCAGAACCCGTTCAACTGGCTCTGGACATAACACGCGCAAGAGTGCGGCGGCGCGTACAGCAGCCCGTTCGAGGGCACGATCCCGTACTGGCACGCACCTCGGACCCAGTTGTGGCGCATGGCGTCGCCCGACGCCAAGTCGATGAACTCGATTCCCGTGCGCCCGACCATGATGTAACGTTCCGTTGCGCGGTTGCGGTAACATCGGTGATGATGGATGGTCGTGAAGGCTTCGTCCGGCTTGATCGTCTTCACGATCTCGCCTGTGCGCAAATCTCGCGCGACCGTGAAATCGGGTTCCTGCGCGCCACGCCCCGTAGCGTGACCGGCCCACACCAAACCGTCGATCACGAACACATCGCCAGGGCAGCACAACGTCTCGGTCGCGTCGCAGTTCCACAGCACTGCGCCGGTCTCGACGGACAGCGCAAACAGCTTGCCCGTAGCGCTGCCCGTAGTTCGTCGTTTCTGGCCGGTGCGTCTGTCGATCCTCGGAGGCAGGTTCGGCTCGCGGTCGAAACTGAGCACTACGCCGTCGCAGATGACAACAGTCGGCGAGGACCAACCGGGCCGCACTCGATCAGCCTCGCGCGCGAACCGCCAGAGTTCTCGGCCTGTTTTCGCGTCCAGACAGACCACCGAGTCACCGTTCTGGAAAACCGCACGCCCGTCGGCGACTGCGAGTCCCATAGGCAGCAGGTGCGACACCTGCTCGCCGGTCTTTCGCCACAACACATTGCCGGTCTGCGCGTCGATGGCCATCAAGGCGTTGCGCCGCGCTGCGTCGACTACGTAGTGGGCCAGTTCCAAGGCGGCCGTGGTACGCTCGCCCACGGGGTTCCCCGTCACGACGTAGAGAACACCGGCATCGTAGAGCACCTCCTCGGTGCCTTCGGTTCCATCGTAGGTCTTCAGTGTCTCGCCCGACGCGGCATCGAGCATCGAAAGCGGCGCGTCCAGCCCGAGTGTGACGTAGACGCGATCCTCGACGGCCACAAGCCTGCGTGACAATTCCGGCGGCCCGCTCGCAAACGCCCGGAACTGAGGTCCCCACGTCGGGATATCTCGCTTCCATAGAACAACACCGTTGAAGGCGTCACGGGCGACGAGACACCATTCGGACGGCAATGCGATGAACGCCGCGGGCGCTTCGTCGACAATCGCGAACAGACGGGCGTTGGCCGACACGACCGCGGTCACACCCGAAAGGAAGTGGTGGTGCCGCGTGAACGTGGGGCCGTCCACCCAGCGCACGTGGTGCGGCGGACCGACCAGCGCGTCGTGCCCCACGGCGTTGTTGCTGGCGTCGTACAACGCGTGGGTCCACTGGTCCATGCCCTGCGGCCAGGGTTTACGTAGCACGCGCCATCCCTCGTCCGCGTGGCCCTTCATGACAACTGCCGCCCCCCGAGGACGCAACACGCGCATGATCTCCGCCTCGGACACTTGGTCCGGGCCTTCGCAGACTAACAGACTGACCATCTCGTCCCGGTAGGGCAAACGTGGCCCCACCCATCGCTCGACCGTTGCGCGTCCGTACAGACCGAGCGACCGTAAATGCTCTCGGGCTCGCCGGACCGTCACTACGTCCGAATCGAGGCCGTGAACCAGGCGTCCCTCGTCGTTGGCTAGGGCCGCCGTGAGCGTACCGTCGCCGCAGCCCACGTGCACAATCAGCCCGCGGCTGATCCCCGTCTCGGTCACGATCGCTTGGGCGGCATCGACCGCCGGGTCCGCTGCGCAGTGAGAAACCATGTAGCACAGAATGATCGCCCCCGCCAAGCACAGGAAGACTCGCTTCGTCCAATGCCACAATCCGCTTGTCCTTTGCATGTCCGCAGCTCTCTTATCTCATCATGTACTACCTCGTAATACGCGCACCCGATGCGCCACACGCCTGTCTGATCGCAACTCACCCGGCGTCAACGTACCACAACAACTGTCGATGAAAGAGTTGGCGTCACATTCATCACTCGTACCCGAGCTGTGTTTGGGAACGCATTTTCTGGAAGCTCTGCTTCCCTTCTTGCGAAGCAGAGCTTCGGGGACCTTAGTTCCCAAGCCGGAGCTTGGGCACCAGGTACCGACCTGGTGCCCAATGCTGGTAGAGTGCGTCAGGTATTCCTGCGCCATTCCTATGAAGAGGTTGGCCGCCGCTTAGATTGTTCTTCGGCCTCCTCCTTCTCGACTTCTTCAATCGCTTTGATAACCAGCTCGGCCTGTTCAGGATCCAGCTCATCGGCCGGGGGATCAGTCGATTTGTCACTCATTCGGGTTTCTCCTCAAATCCATCCAACGAGGCGACACAGTAGGGAATCGAGCATCCGACAGAATAGCGGACAGCTTCCGCAAAAGTAAACGCTGATTTTGCTGAAGCCCAGGCGAATGGCGCCTCGGAGCGTTTCCGTTTGTCAGTAGGATGGGCATTCCTGCCCGTCTGCTTGGCTCCTTACCCCTGTGCACTTGGACGGTCACATATCTTGAGTTTCGTGACCCGTTCCCCCAGAATAACAGCAGTCTCTACTTGGGTGGGGTGTCTGATCGGCAATACGCAAGTCATCGAAATAGGTCTGCCCCGCGGTCATGTCTTCGAACTCCGTTGTGCTGCGAACGCACGATTTGTCTTTGTCCTACGGGCGTCTGCTCGCCGTGGACCGTCTGAATGCGACCGTCCATCAAGGAGAAATCTATGGCTTCTTGGGCCGTAACGGGGCCGGCAAGACCAGCACGATTCGGATGTTGATGGGGATCATTCGTCCCGACTCAGGTACGATCGAGCTGTTGGATTTTCGGGGCAAGCGGATTGGCGTGAAGCAGAAACAGCGGATCGGCTACGTCTCTCAGGAGCAGCATTTCTACCCGTGGATGACGTGCCGGGCGCTGGGCAGCTTTGTCTCCGGATTCTATCCCACGTGGGACCCGGCCGAATATGATCGGTTGCTCGACGTCCTGGACGTTCCGCCGAAACGAAAGGTGTCGCATCTGTCGGGTGGAATGCGCGTGAAACTGGCTCTGGCGTTGGCGCTGTCGCACCATCCGCCAATCTTGATCCTTGATGAACCGACCTCCGGATTGGATCCCGTCGCACGTCGCGAATTCCTGGAAATGGTTCAACGCCAGGCGCGAAGGCATGAGCGCACCACGTTCTTCTCTTCGCACCTGGTCGACGAGGTGGAACGCGTCGCCGACCGCGTTGGGATCATTCACCGTGGGCGGCTCTGCTACGAAGGCAGCGTGGAAACGCTGCAGACCTCGGTACGCGAAGTTTGCTGCATCGAGGAGCTCAGCGACACCGCGCCGGCACCGTCGCCCATCCAAACGCCACAGCAGGTCGTGGATCTGGCGCGAAGCCATGACTTCACAGTGCTCCGAGAGGGCTTCAGCGACCATCCCTCCGTGATCCTGTGCGCCAGCCCTTCGCAATGGGATTCTGCGCCGTTTCCGGCCGCGACTGTCAAGCACCTTTCGTTGGAAGACATTTTCATTGCGATGGCCGGTGAAGTAGCTGTCGATCTATGACCAGAACCTTGATCATCAAAGAGCTTCGCCAGCACTGGGTGGCCTTTCTGCTGTTGGCCATACTGCTTGGGATTGGCGTTCTGATGATCACGTGGATGGTGGTGACTACCGAGCGAGGAAGCATTTTCGAAGCGTTGCGCATGTTTCTCGCGTCGTTTGTGGTCATAGGGCTACTGGTATTGTGCAATCGATTGGTGGTCCACGAATACCAGGCCAAGACGCAATTGTTTCTGGAGGCTTTGCCGCTGACGCGTTTACGCATGGTGATCGTGAAGTTCTCTCTGGGATTGGCTTTGATTGTTCTGCTGGTGACCGTCGCCTTCGCGGTATTGCTGGTCGCCGCTCCACCCAGCGAGGCATTAACGTCGCGATTCGTGCAGATCATGGCCGCGCGCACGTATGCCTTCCTGATGTGCGTGTATGCGTTTTTCTTCCTGATGGGGCTGATGGGTCGATACCGAGTCGCAATCTACCTGGCTTTGGTCATCGGCGCAGCGTTCCTGAATGGCGTCTTGAAGCTGGAAATCGACCGCTTTGGGCCGATCGCTTTGCTGGATGGGCAGTTCGCCTACGAACGCCATCAATTCCCCACGACCGCGTTGACGGTCACGCTGGGTCTCGCGGGAATCCTGGCGGCAGTAACGTTCGTGTTGTCGTTGATTCGCGAAGGCAGCGTGGCAACGCTCCTGGCGGAGAAGATGTCTCATCGCGAAAAGGTGGTTGTCGCCCTCTTGGTGATCGGCTTCGTGTTCGCCTGTGGCCTGTACGACGAGAGAAAGCAGAAGAAGCCACACGACTTGCCTGATGCAATCGTCGAAAGCCGAGACGGAATCGCCGTCAAAGTGTCGGCCGGGCCTGCACAGGACGTAGTGACCGGCCGGGAACTCGCCAAAGCCGTTTGGACCGAGCTGACGGCCTTACAGGAGTATCTTGGCCTGCCCGAGTTGCCAACTATCTTTGTCGTCCAGCGCCGGGACCTGGATGCCGATCGCTACGAACGCGCAAAGCTGACAGGGGCCGAAGGAGTGCTGGTGCGGGCGAATTTCCTAGGTCAGGATTGGAACCGGCGAGATTTCCTCAATTGGCTGATCCGCGAGATTCTGATCAAGGCATCGCATGAGCGTCTCAAACGCGAGCCTCGCATGTGGGTGCTTGACGGCTTTCCTCTGTGGTGGGCCCAACAACGGACGGCTGCGGAATCACAGACCGATTCGCAGCAGCTTGTGATGCGGGCTGTCTACGGTTCGGCGGCGGGTTTTTCGAAGGAGGATCTGCAATCATGGCTCCGTTACCGAGAACGCGTAGGCGCGGATATCGCGGCTGCCGTTGCCTGGTCGGGGCTGACGGTGTTGGAGCGCAACTGCGGCGAAGACAGTTGTCGCCGCTTCCTTCGCGCCGTGCTCCGCACGGACGTACCCGCGGATGCGCGAGTTCTGTGGCACGAATGGCGACACCCCTTGCCGCAGGAGTTGGAGCAGGCCAGTGGAGAGCCGTTTGACGAGTTCCTGGACGAGTGGATGGAGGATCTGGCCGAAACTCGGCATTCGCTGGCAGACGAGTTGGCTCGCGTTCCGCGGCTGCAAGGCGATCTGGAATTCGAGCCACTTTCGTCGAAAACACGCCAGGTGAACTACCGGGTAGTGGCTGAGCCCGAACTGGATGCCGATCGTATCAGGCTGTTGTACACCGAAATCTACGTCTGCGATTTCGAGATACCCCCGGAAGAAGTCGAGTGCGAGAGTCTGAGCCGCGACGACGGTCACAGCGGCGATCTGCCCGATACATTCACGCGGGGTGCGCGTCTTTACTGGACCTTTTCGGCTACGTCGGATCAGCTAGGCTGCGAAGTCATTTCCGGCTGGCGACGACAGGAGATCCGCTAGTGGGCGGCTTGTGGTACAAGGAGTTGCGATCGCTGCTGCCATTTCTGGTGCTGGCGGCTCTGATTCCCGTACTGAACGTCTGCTACGAGTTCAGCACCGACGTTCCCAGCATGCGGCCGTTGGCCGATATGGCCGGCGAATACGTCATTGGCGCAAAGACGCCCTCGGTCTTCGTATTCGTGCTTGTTTTCGCGCTGGCATCGGGACTGTTGGTCCGCGAATACGACGAAGGCACGATGGAGTTTTTGGACGCGTTGCCGCTGTCTCGAAGCCGTGTGTTCTTGATCAAGGTCACCTTGTCTCTTCTCGTGCCGCTGACGTTCATCGTGCTCGATATCGGCACTGCGGTGCTGCTGCATGCGTTGTCGAGAAACTCACTGGATCCCAGCTTTCATCCGGGGCTGCTGGTCAGGGCCTTGTTCCTCAGATCCTGCCAGGCGGTTTTCTTCCTGGGTCTCGGATTGGCTCTGTCGTTTCTGCGGCGGTTTGGCTGGCTGATCGCCGGTCTGATGGTCTGGGCCTATCTGCTGGTGGACGAATTGTGGCCCGCCGTCCGACTGCTGAATCTGTTTGCTCTCACAAAGTCCAGTTTCGTGGGCCGGCATTGGATCATGCCTTGGCAGCAGTTGGCCGTCCAGATGACACTGGCCGGGGCCCTCTTGGTTGTGGCCTATGCTCTTTTCCTGGGCGCCGGCGACCGTTTGATGCGAATCCACTGCCGCCTCCGCGAGAACCGTCTGGGGAGAGCCATCCTGCTTGTTGGCGCACTGATGATCGGTGCGGTGGGATTTGGCCTGGCATACTACTTCTTCGAACACGACCGGGACCCTAACGAAGACACAGACGGCATCAAGATCACGTATGCCAGTTGGGGCACGTCACGGACCCGGACGGAATGCTACGAGTTCGTGTACCCAAACAATCTCGCCGGCCAAGCGCAGAAGGTCATCACCGGCGCCGACGCCGTGCATGCCAAGGTCCTGAGTTTTTTGCGAGCCGAGTCGCAGGATCGCGTCCTTGCCGACATGACAGGCTCGTTCACACGCTATGCCGGCCTGGCCTACTGGGAAAAGGTCCAGATCGATCTAACCACTAGCGAACGTGCGGAGACGTTGCAGGCCGTGCTGGCCCACGAGACAACTCACGTTTACCTGGACCAACTGTCGGACTCGCGTCTGAGCGACTGCTTCAACTCGACTCGCTTCTTTCACGAGGGCGTGGCGTCCTATGTGGAGTATCGCCTGTTCCAGCCCGAGCGGGCGATCGACAGCCTGTGGTCCGTCGCCGCGGTGGTGCGTGCGAGAGAGCAAGTGCACTTCTTCGAATTGGTGGATGACAAACGCTTCCGAGTTCGAAACGACGCGGACCTCGTGTACCCACTCGGAGAACTATTTGTGGAGGCATTGGTCCATTGTTTCGGCCAGCAATCCGTCGGCAAAGTCACTCGCGCATTGGCTCGTGACGACGCGCCCAAAGGCTTATCCGGACTCGAATTGTGGCAAGATGTGTTTCAAGCTTGCGATTACAATCTGGAGACCGTCCTGGATACGTTCTACGAGAAACTTGACGAACAGGTGGAACGGCATAAAGAACTGATCCAGTTGCTGCCACGAGTGAAGGGCGCCGTCGAACGGATTGACGAATTCATCGTGGTGTATGCGATCTGGGAACCCGTTGAAGGCTGGAGTACCGTCTGTCGGTTCCGGCATGCGGAGGGCTCGCCCAGTCGGCGATACATGTACGCCGAGTATAGCGACATCGACACGTTCGTGATCTCGCCCGACCACTTCCCTGCCCGCGTATGTTGGTACCAACTGGGATTGCGTGACGGGGAGGGACGAGTGATCTACGAACCGTGGCACAAGGTGCCACTATGATTGGCAGCGGACAGCGGGATGCCGGTTCATCACTGTGATTCATGAGCGTAGTCGCAGTTGCTTGGTATCTTGGTATAATCCTAGGCCTATTCTATCCAAATCGTTCAGATTCGGCCCATGAGCGACGTCACGCGAATTCTGGGACAGATCGAAGACGGCGATGGCGACGGCCAAGCGGCCGAGAAGCTGCTGCCGCTGGTCTACGACGAGTTGCGTAAGTTGGCGGCTGCCAAGATGGCTCAGGAGAATCCGGGGCAGACGCTACAGGCGACGGCGCTGGTGCATGAGGCGTACATCCGGCTGGTGGATTCCGAGAGGGTCCAGCATTGGGATTCGCGTGGCCACTTCTTTACCGCCGCCGCTGAAGCGATGCGGCGAATTCTGGTTGACAACGCTCGCAGAAAGGCTGGCCCGGAAGCGGGCGGCAGGCATCGTCGAGTGGAGTTGTCCCAAGTGGACCCAGAGATACAGGGTCCACGATTCGATCTGCTTGCTCTCAACGACGCACTCGACAAGCTGGGGGAAAAGGACGCGCGTGCAGCAAATCTCGTGAAGTTGCGATTCTTTGCTGGGCTGACCAACGAACAAGCAGCCCAGACGCTCGGCATTTCTCCTTCAACTGCTTATGAGGACTGGAATTACGCCAAATGCTGGCTCCGAGTCGAAATGTCCGACACGTCGCCGAATGGGCATGAGATCTGAATTCTCAGAAATTTTCGTATTTTCCGTCGGAGAGTTCTTGGCCCATTCTCGCATTGAATAATAGAGGCGCGGTTTCGAAGCTTTCCGGGGGGACGAAATCGATGGGTGATAAACCTCTCGACGAGAAGGCCATTTTTCAGGCTGCGTGCAGGATCGAATCAGCAGAGGCTCGCCACGGCTACTTGAAACAGGCTTGCGGTGACGATGCCGCACTCGTCGAGCGCGTCGCAGCCCTGCTCCGGGTACATGATGAAGAACCGAGCTTCCTCGAATCACCACCTTCCGCCCTTGTCGCCACCACCAGTCCCACCTTCGACCAGCCCATCGCAGAACGCGCCGGCATGATGATCGGGCGGTACAAGCTGCTCGAGGAGATCGGCGAAGGGGGCTTTGGCGTGGTCTTCATGGCCGAGCAGCGGGAGCCGGTACGCCGCAAGGTGGCGTTGAAAATCATCAAGCCGGGCATGGATACCCGGCAAGTGATCGGCCGCTTCGAAGCCGAGCGGCAGGCCCTGGCGCTGATGGACCACCCCAACATAGCGCATGTGTTCGATGGCGGCGCCACGGAATCCGGTCGTCCTTATTTCGTGATGGAACTAGTCCGCGGGATGCGTATCACGAAGTACTGTGACGAGGCCAAGCTGACCACCGACGAACGTCTGCAGTTGTTCATTTCGGTCTGCGATGCGGTGCAGCACGCTCACCAAAAAGGAATCATCCACCGCGACATCAAACCGAGGAACGTCCTGGTCACACTGCACGGCGAGACTCCCGTGCCCAAGATCATCGACTTCGGCGTGGCCAAAGCGACGCATCAGCAACTGACCGAGAAAACCGTGTTCACCGGTTTCGGCCAAATGATCGGCACGCCGGCGTACATGAGTCCGGAGCAAGTGGCATTCAGTGGCCTGGACGTCGACACGCGTTCGGACGTCTATTCGCTGGGCGTCCTGCTGTACGAGCTACTGACCGGCGTCCCCCCCTTCGACAAGGATCGGTTTCGAGAACTCACTTATGACGAGATTCGCGACGTGATCCGCGAGGAAGAGCCTCCGCGCCCGAGCACCCGAATCAGCACCTTGGCAGCCGAGGCGACCTCGACCATCTCAACCAACCGCAAGACCGACTCAACGAGGCTCAGCCATTCGCTGCGGGGTGAGTTGGATTGGATCGTGATGAAGTCGCTGGAGAAGGACCGCACGCGACGTTACGAATCGGCCAATGAAATGGCCAAGGATGTGCAGCGGCATCTGGATGGCGAAGCGGTGGAGGCTTGCCCGCCTTCGGCCTGGTATCGTCTGCGAAAGTACGCCAAACGCCGTAAAGCCCTGCTCACTACGGCCGCCCTGCTGGCGGCGACGATGCTCGCTGCAACCGGAGTCAGCGTTTCATTTGCCATCCAGGCAAATGCTGAGAAGGAAAAGGCTATCGCAGCCCAGAAACTGGCGGACCAACGACTCGCACAGTCCCGTCTGGATTTCGAGCGAGCTCTCAGGGCGTTGGATACGGTCGTTGAAGAAGTGTCTTCACCAGAGTTTGCTCAGATTCCCGGTGTGGAGAAGATTCGCTCGGAGGTGCTCGAGCGGATGCTCACTCTGTACGAAGCCATCGCCGAAGAACACGACGACGATCCCTACGCTCGCCAACAACAGGCACTCGCTTACAAGCGAATCTCGCACATCCTTCAGGTATCACACCAACACGAGGAAGCGCTAACTGCGCTCAATCAAGGCATTGCGATTCTTGAGGAATTGCTGCAAGCAAGTCCAGGCGACAAAGGTCTCAAGTTGCAGTTGTCAAAACTGCTTTCCTTTCGCGTCCACCTAGCACAAACTCGGACACGTGAAGAAAGACTCAAGGACGCCCAGCGGGCATTGACGCTATATGAGGAACTCGTTGAATCGGGCAGCCACGAGCACATTGGTGCGGTGGCCCTGCTCCACGTGTCGGTGGCCCATCTGCTCCCTGAAGATTCACCGCGCGCTGTTGAGCACCTCGCGGACTCGATTCGGATTCCTGAACAAAACGGACTTACACCGCATTCAGGCTCCTATATTGAGCTCGCCAAACGTGCCGAGAAGAAGGGCGACTATGCCGAAGCAGAGGAAAACTACCGTCGTGGTATCGAATTGACGCGCCCATCCGCCGAAGGAGGAGGCCCCATTGGGCGCCGATGGCTCAGCTTCTACTGCAGCAAGTTCGCAAGACTGCTCAACTCCTTGGGACGCTCCGACGAGGCAAGGGAGTTTCACCTGGAGTCAATCGAGGTTGCGCGACAACTTCGGCGGGAATACGGCAACGTTGAATGGTACGGGTCAAGCCTAAGCGATAGCGTGCTGTGGTATGTGCGGGATGCGAAGACCGAAAAGCAGAAGGAAGACGCCGCCGGCCTGATCACCGAACTGGCAGAACTCCAGCCAGAAAAGGCACTTCATTCGTATTGGGCCGCGCTGGTCTCATTGGGAGGAGGATCGTCCGATTCGTATGGAAGTACTTGTCGCAGAATGCTCAAGCAGTTTCAGGATACGGAGAAGGCAAACGACGCCTATTGGGTTGCCTGGACCTGCCTACTGGGGCCTGAGGCCGCCGAAGATTACGCACCGGTCGTGCGGCTGGCCGAGCAAGCGGTCGAGGCCGACGCGGATTCGGAGGTCTACCTGAAAACGCTCGGCGGCATCCTCTACCGAGCCGGCCGGTTTGAAGAAGCCGTCAAGCGGCTGACCGAAGCAGACAACCTGATCGAGGATCCCGACACCGAGTCGAATTTGTCGCCCGCCTACACCTGGTATTTCCTGGCCATGGCCCACCACAAACTCGGCCACGCGGAGGAAGCCAAGAAGTGGCTCGACAAGGCGACCGAATGGACCGACAAGGTTCTGGCCGAACACGAGGAGGGTAAGTCGCCTCTGTCGTGGAATCGGCGGCTGACGTTGAAGCTTCTGCGCAAGGAGGCGGAGGACATGATTGGCAACGAGGAGGGATGAAGATGAAGGTCCCTACGCCGAGGGCGTTACATCGCATGGTCTTCCTTACGCCGAAGGCGTTGCATTCCAAAGCCCAGGGTCGCGCCGCGGCAAGGCCGCATAGCGCACCCTGGGTCACGGGCCCCACAATGCGTTCATACCCCGAAGGGGTTTTACAAATGCCGGAATCGACGTTCGACCGTCCGCACAACCGCGAGACGGGACATCATCGCCCCCGTTGTGCAACGCCTTCGGCGTATGGGGCGGCTTTGGGCCTCGTCTACCCAGGGTGCGCCGCGAACAACGGCTTCGCCGTATCGCGCCGACCCTGGGCTTCGGAATACAACCGCTTCGCGGTAAAGAACGGGTCTCCCTACGCCACAGGCGTTACATCCCGCAGCCCTCCTTACGCCGAAGGCGTTTCACCCCACAGCCCAGGGTCGCGCCGCGGCGAAGCCGCCAAGCGCACCCTGGGTTACGGACCACACAACACGCAAATACCCCGAAGGGGTTTCACATATGACGACGCTCAATCCCAAACGTAACGTTCGTCGATTTCGATGCCGTATTTGCGACAAAGCCGCCGGAATTCGTCTTGGAACGTTTCCGTTTTGTGATGCTCCGCTTGGTTGGCAATGTACCGCTTGAGATCCTCGACGTGAGAGGGACTGATCGAAAAGGCCCCGTAACCGTTTTGCCATTGAAACATCGTGAGCCGAGAACATTCCGATTTGACCCATTTCGAAGATTCGCGTTTGAGCTCCCGAATCAAAACGGAGACGGAGATGGTCTTCGAGAGCCGGCAAAGGATGTGTACATGATCCTCAACACCACCAACGATCAGCGATGGCGATTCGAGGTTCCGGCACGCGCCGGCCAGGTAGGCATGGAGCTTTGCGCGGAGGTCGTCGTCTTTGAGATAGGGTTTGCGAAGTTTCGTCGAGAACACCAGGTGAGTGTAGAGTTGGACCAACGATTGCGGCATCGTCCGTGCTCCCGTTGTAAAACGCCTTCGGCGTATGAGGCGGTTTGGCGCCTCGCTCACCCAGGGTGCGCTACGCGACCCTGGGCTATGGAATATAACCGCTTCGCGGTAAGGAGACGATGCCCCGCCGACCCAATTCCCACGTCGAAGGCGTTCCACGCCACAACCGAGCGCCGCATCGGGGCGTTCTCTACACCGAAGGCGTTTCATTCCATAGCCCAGGGTCGCGCCACGGCAAAGCCGCAAAGCGCACCCTGGGTTACGTATCGCACAACGCATTCATACCCCGAAGGGGTTTCACAAATGAGCGGAACGACATTCCAACGCACACACGACCACGAAACGCGACAACATCGCCCCCGTTGTGTAACGCCTTCGGCGTATGGGGTGGATTTTTCCCTCCAACACCCAGGGTGCGCCGCGAACGGCGGCTGTGCCCGCTCGCGGCGACCCTGGGCTTCGGAATACAACCGCTTCGCGGTAAGGAGACGATGGCGTGCCCGGCCAATTCCATTGCCGCACGCGCTACTCGCCGCAGCCGCGGGTCGCATCGGGTCGTTCTTTACGCCGAAGGCGTTACACCCCAAAGCCCAGGGTCGCGCCGCGGTGAAGCCGCAGAGCGCACCCTGGGTTACGACGGCCCCACAACACGAGTTTACCCCGAAGGGGGTTTTACAAATGACGGTAACAACGTTCCACCGCCGACATGATCGCGAAATGGGACGACATCGTCCCCGTTGTACAACACCTTCGGTGTATGGGGTCGATGTTGGATCGTTACCCAGGGTGCGCTGCGCGACCCTGGGCTTTGGAATATAACCGCTTCGCGGTAAGGAAACCGATTGGATTCAACGCGCCCGAATCCCGTATCCCGAAACCTGAAACCTGAAACCTAACAAAAGCGGCCGGTGAGGCCCCAGGCTGCAACCAAGTTCCTCACCGGCCCGGCATCCCCCGGGCGCTCGTTGTGCGCGCTCGGGGCGATGTCCATTTGAATTATACCGCAGACCCTTACTTCGCAAACGTGAATATTGGCTTTCCTTAACGACCCGTGACATACCCCCTGACTCTCGAAAAGGAGAACGCACATGAGTTTCCTCAGCAGTCGCTTTGGTCGGAAGATGTCCCGTCGCTCGACACGTAAGACCCGCCGGTCCCGCAACCTCGGCACCCGTTCACGGTCGGCTTATCCGCTGCGTCGCCTGCTGCTGGAACCGCTCGAGTGCCGGCACCTGCTGGCTGCGATCGTGGTTAATGCTGCCGACGACATTGACGACGGCGTCGCCGATGCCGCCCACACCAGTTTGCGAGAGGCGATCAACCTGGCCAATTCCACGGTTGGCGTGGAGGAAAGGATCATCTTCGGCATACCGGGCGCGGGCCCGCATACGATCGAACTGGCGTCCGCCCTGCCCACCGTCACCGATCCAGTGACGATCGACGGAACGACCCAGCCCGGCTACGCAGGCAGCCCGATTATCGAGGTTGACAGCGCGGTCGTCGCCGACTACGTACTGACCATCGCCACGGGCGACAGCACCGTCCAGGGGCTCGCCGTTACCAACGCATCGGTGGCGGCCATTCAACTGTCGGGCGGTTCCGGAAACCTCCTCTCCGACCTGGACCTCTCATGGGCCGGGGTCGATCCGACCGGCACGGGCGTCTATCTGCTGAATAGTTCCAACAATACTATTGAGAATGTGATCGCCACCAACCGCTCTATAGGCATCCATCTTTCCGGGACCTCCGGCGACAATCTGATTCAGCAAAACGACCTTTCCGGCGCCGGCAGCTACGGCATCAGGACGTATTACAACACAGGGCAGGGAAACCGCTACTTTAACAACAACCTCTCCGGCGCCGGCGCTTGGTCTCTCGAAATCCATAATGACCCGGAATTTGAAGTCTTTGAAAATGATTTCAGCGGAAGCTATGGGGGGCTGAAGTTGGGGAACATTGACGGAGTTAATATCTCCCCGGCTGCCGGGCCGGGGCAGGCAGTCATCGACGTGAGCACGGTAACGAGCACCGGCCTACAACTGTCGTATGTGACCAACTCGCAAGTCAGCGGTTTGGATCTCTCGTGGTCGGGAGCTGGTGAATCTGGACGAGGCATCAACTTGAACTCCAGCTCGGGCAACACGATTGAAAACGTGATCGCCACCAACCGGGACACCGGAGTCCACTTCAGCAGTTCAAGCGGCAATACGGGTCAGTGCACCACCATCCTGGACAATGTCACAGGCGTAAGTGTCGTCGGATCGTCTTCGGGCATTGTGCTGAACCACAACCACATCGCTGGCAACTCAAACTACGGCGTTGCGAACGGTGCGTCGGCGTTAGTGAACGCCGAGAACAACTACTGGGGAGCACCTGATGGGCCGGGCAATCTCGGGGGATCGGGAGACTGGTATTCAGGCAACGTTGATGCTGAACCGTTTCTCGCGGAGCTTCCGCCTTGCCTTGTGCTGAACCGAGCCAGCATTACGGGCGAGGTGTTCGTGGATGTGAACCAGAACGGGTTGTACGACGCGAACGAGCCGGGTATCGACGGCGTGATCATCGAACTGCTGGACGAGTCCGGTGCCGCCATTCTCGACGATCTGGGCAACCCCATCACGGCGACCACCAGCAACGGCGGGTTCTACCTGTTCGAGGACCTCGATATCGGAACGTACCAACTGCACGAAATCCAGCCCAGCGGCGTGGATGACGGACCCGAGTTGCTGGGGTCGTTGGGCGGTGTGATTCCCGCCAACGACACGATGCAGCTTGCGCTCGAGCGCACGGACGCAACCGACTACGTCTTCGCGGAACTCGGCCAACAAGTGACCAGTGGAGACACCGCCACCATCGGCTTCTGGCACAACAAGCATGGGCAGGCGCTGATCGCGCAAGGCGGCACGGCCCTGGCCCAATGGTTGACCGCCAATTTCGACAACGTCTTCGGAGACCAGTTCGCCGGCGCTGATGGGTCTGACGTGGCCCGATTCTTCAACGACCAGTTGTTCAAGCAAAAGGGCAAGAAGTCCGCCGGGCCAGCCAAGGTGGACGCCCAGTTCATGGCCGTCGCGCTGGCGACGTATTTCACCAGCAATAATCTGGCCGGTAACGTGGCCGCCGAGTACGGCTTCAACGTCACCGACACGGGTATCGGGACAAGGGTCGTCAACGTGGGGTCGGGCGGCGGTGCCTTCAACGTAGCCGACAATACGGATCTGACCATCATGCAACTGTTGGAGGCGACCAACGAGTTGACAGACCTGCCCGACGGCATCAGCGGCTTTGCCCACATCTACGACACGAACGGCGACGGCCAGATTGACGACTCCGAAGCTGCGCTTCGCGTCATGGCCAACGACGTGTACAGCATGATCAACGAGCAAGGAGACATTTGAACCGACAAATCGTGCCGCGTCCAACGTGCGGGCCTGGGAATGTCGTCAGAGTTCAAAAGCGAAAGCGGTCAGCGATAAGCGGTCAGGTTTGCGCCTGTTTTCTGCTGTGAAGCGTCCCCTTCGGGCTGATCGCTGATGGCTGAACGCTGAATGCTAAACCAGGATAATTCGCTCGCATTTGGTGGCGTGTCGGCGCTCGGCGTAGGTCTGGCGGACGTCGCCGAAACCGCCGACCGTAGGTCTCCCTGATTCCGGAGACCTTTTGGTCGGGCCGTGTGCGGGGTCGGGAGACCTGCGCACAGCGCAGGGCAAGCCATGTGTTGGATCCAAGATCATGCCTATCTTCACTCTCTACCGCAGCGCGGTTTCACATCGTAGCCCAGGGTCGCGGTCTGCCGCGCACCCCGGGTTAGCAAGGCCAAGAATCGTTTACGCCGAAGGCGTTGTACAAGATTCATGGGCCATACGATCTGTGTAACGCCTTCAGCGTAAGTGGTTCTACCGTTCCATAGTCCCAGGGTGCGCGTCTGCGCCGCGACCCTGGGCTATGTTATTGAACCGCTTCGCGGTAAAGATAGGCGAAAACTCATTCTCATTTGACCATCAAGTCGGACTGCCCTTACCCTCGTGCCATTCGGGGCCGGGTCGCCTGATTGGCTCGAAGGAGGGCAATCGACTTGCCGAATGTGCTACTCCTGAAGATATCCTTTGAAGTCGATGATCTTCTGGGCTGTGTCACCGTAGGGAAGTGGCTTCGGGGCCAGCCAATCCACCACTCGGTCTTTCAACGCGTAGGCGAAGAAGTGATTTCCCGCGGGACTGTAGTGACCAATAAAATACCGTTTGAAGTAGTCGCCGACATCAAGATTGAAGCTCTTGTAGTCTTCGCAGTGTACGAGATTCATGTCGAACACCGTGAATTGGTTCTCCTGAAGGAAATCCACGATTTCCTGATCGTATCGCGTACCGCCTTGTAGGAGAGCGCGGGTCACGCGATAAGGATCCAGCAGGATGATCATGAGCTTCTTGTTTTGTTTGTCTGTGAATTCTCTTGACTTCTTCAAGATGGCCTTAGTGGCGGCAAAAGAATAGGCGTCCAGAAGCGACGCCACGGTTGACCGGGGGAGAGGCGTCTCATCCAGATCCAAAGAGCAATTCAAGTGACCGCTGAGTTGCTTGAGCCCGGCAACATCGATTTCGTGGATGCGTCCCCGCGAGTACAGGCCCATTGCGAGAGCCAGGTCGTCCTGGAGGTTCTCGACCATCCAATCCGGATCCGTCATTTGATGAAGGTTGTCGGGATTGGATATCCGGCTGTCGTGCTCCTCCAGTTCGCCCGTGGTTTGGTTCATCTCGATGTTGGACCAGAAATTGCCATGGAACATGCGCCCCCGACCTTCCTTTTCGTTTTGGCTACGGTTCCATGAGGCTGTCAACATATATCGGCAGCGGAGCAGGCTTCGGACGTGATCGTCTCCCCAGATGTAGAGCATCACATACTCAGCGCTCTTTTCGGTCTGCTCTTCTCGAAGCATGCGTCGATAGGCTTGATAGAAGCCGAAGCCGCCCATGCCAAAATTGCGAACCGGTTCTCCTAGATGAGCGGCCAAATACTCCTGCCACGTCTCGCCGTCGCTGACTTGATGGCATTGGGTGAAGCTATTGCCATACGTGTTGATGCGGCACGGCTTACCTTTGTACATGAAGCTCGTACGCGCCCCGTTGGGCTGGACGGTGGAGAACGTGGAGCTTCCGTCGGCGCCATCCCGCGGCATGTAGTTGCCCAAAATGTAACCCACGTCCGGATCAAACTGCGCCCACGACATCTCGTGCAGGAACACGTCGATTTCCTTTTTCGAAGCAACATTGGCCCGGATGAAATCCTCAAGCGAGATCTTCCTGTCGGCCTGATCCGCAGCCGGTGAAAGAACTGGCGTCAGAAGGACGAACAACAAGACGGTCAGAGTGCGGCAGTTCTTGTGCATGAATAGACTCCTCGTAAGCCAAAGTTGCGGGGATTCTTCGTAGGACGGAATGCCATTCCGTCCATCGCCGAGCATAACATAGATCCCACCACCGCTGAACGTGAGTGATCGTGCGAGAAAAGCCACAATCAGCTTTCTCGGTCTTGTGTCGGTTCTTCACGGACGGATTGGCAATCCGTCCTACCTGGTTACCGCCCTACCGCGTTACGGCACCGGGCAGTCCATCAGCACTGCGCCAACTGTCTCCCAGACCGCCCGCCGCAGTGCTCCGACCTTGCCGGTGTCGTTGGGATGTACGCGATTGGCCAGTGCGATGATATAGACGCCTTGTTCGGGATAGATGCGAATCGCGGTGCCGGTGTATCCGGTGTGGCCGTAGGCGAACAGTGCATCCACACCGGTATCACCAGGATCCGGGACATACAGATCCCAGAGCAAGCCGCGGCGGTCCGGCTTGCCGTACTTGTTCACAGCGCCGGGGTTCTGCACGCGCGTCATGTCACGAATCGTCTGCTCTTTCAGGATGCGCACGCCGTCCAGCGTGCCTCCGTTCAGCATCATTCGCGCGTAGCGGTGCAGGTCCGCGACCGTGCTGAACAACCCCGCGTTGCCCGACACGCCGCCCTGCATCGCCGCCAGCGGATCGTGCACTTGGCCTTGCAGGAACCCGCCCGCACCGCGGCCATGCGCAGCCCGTTCGCTGGGCACGCACCGTGTACGCTTGTTTTCGGGCGGGCTAAAACCACTCGAGTCCATCTTCAGCGGATTGAAGATGTGCTCCGATGCGAAGCAGTCCAGTGGCTGCCCTGTGACGACTTCAAGCACCGCGGCGCAGAGAATGGCATTCAGGCAACTGTATACCATCTTCTCGCCTGGTTCGGCCGCCAGCGGCAACTTGCGAATGTACTCACGTGTCGTGGCCGGGCACGGAAACTTCCCCGCCTCGTCCCGGATCACCTTTTGTCTCGCCGCGCCGACATAAGGCGACATGCCCGACATATGCGTCATCAAGTGTCGGATGGTGACGTTCTTCTTGTCGTCCGTCTTGAACTCCGGCAGGTATTTGCCGACGGGATCATCCAGGGACAAACGGCCGTGCTCGACGAGTTTCATCAAGCTCGTGCCCGTCGTGATCGGCTTGGTCATCGACGCCATGTCGAAAATGGCGTCTGCTCGCATCGGCACCGGCTCCGGTTCAAACTGCATCAACCCGTACGCCTTTTGCCAGGTCTCGTAGCCAGTCTCCGTCCGACGGCCTGCGGCGATCACTGCCCCGGACATCTTGCCGGCCTGCAGTTGCTTTGGCACAACTGCGTCCAACGCCTCTTCGACACTCGCGAGCCCGCCATCCAGTGGCATCGTGCTCACGTCGATATCCCAACTCCACTCGTCGAAATACAAGTTGTGCCCGTCGATCTCGATCTCGCCACGCTGAAAATCGTTGGGCTCGCTGCGAAAGCTCTGTTTCGCAGGATGCAATGGGCGACCATAGTCAAGGTTGACAATCAAGCGGTACGGATCCAGGTGCCCGCAATAGAAGTCACGCACGCGCGAGTCCGCATGCTGCTGCAGACCATATGACGCGTCGGCCGGTAACCAGCCCCACGGCTCGACGTAAAACTCGGACCAATCGTGCATGTTCCGCCGGTTCGGCAGCGACTGCCAGCCAGACTGCCAACGGGCTGGCACACCCGCCGCTCGGCACAGCGTGATGAAGACCAAGCCCTGTACGCCGCAATCACCCTCGCGAGCCGCGATCCCTTTCGCGGAGATGTTCTCGATGGTGCCGTATTCCATCTCCGAACACCAGCGGATTTCGTTGGACACCCAGCGGAAGATGCGCCGCGCTTTTCTTAACGGATTTATCTCATCGCCGACAATCTCGGCGGCCAGCTTCGTCACGTCGGGCGTGAAAACGATGTGCGGCGGGCGCTCGGCCGTATACTCGCGATACAGCTCGTCGGTCGTGTCGTACGGTTCTACCTTGGCCGGATCGAGTTGCGGCACGTAGGCAGCCGTCACAAACTCGAACTCGGCCGCGAACGCGGGCGGTGTCGACGGATCGTCAACCGTCTGCTCGAAGTAAACCGTCCCGTGCGGATGGCCGTTCGGTGACACGACGGCCGACGCGGGCTCGGCCGATAACAGCTTGACCTGGGTCTGTTGTCGATACTCTTGCGGGAACGGCAGCCAGCATCGTGCCACTGCACCCTTTCGCAATCTCGGATGTCCCTCCTTCACACGCAGCGAATAGCGAACGTGGTGCTTGACGGGGTGAATCTGCGCCTGGCCGGTCCGCTCCGCTTCCGCAACGAGCTGTGCCAGATGTGCGGGCAAATCGAATCGCGTCCCCGTTGGCGTGACGGACGTCTGCCGACGGGCCTTCGCCGCGGGACACGCCCGAAACAGATTGCCGGCCGCCCGTTTGAAATACTGCACCTGACCGTCGATCATGCGATGCTGCAAAACACCCTGCTGCCGCCAACGCTCGATCTCCTCGGCCGTGACATCGGGGACACTCTCCCGCAGTTTCCCCCGCAGTTGTTCCCCCGTCAGCGAGTAATCCAGCCGGATCCGCCGCAAAATCTCAAGTTGCACGTCAAACTGGTCCACCACTGGCGCGGCGGGATCGGCAATTCTCTCGCGGAGTAGTTCCTCCGCTTCGCTGAATCGTCCCGCCGTCGCAGACTGTCGGGCAAGTTCAAGAACCTGCATCTCGCCCTGGGGCGCCTGCCCCGCAAGCGATTGGGTGCCAGTAGATACAACAACAAGCCACACTCTCCACAGCCAATGCGTGCAATGCATAGTCATCCTCTATTCGCCGAATGGTCCGCCTTACAAGGCGTTCAATCGTGGCTCCCGGTTGTACACCTTCCACCCATGGGCAATGATGCACTGTGATTCGCCCGGACGCAAGCAGAGCAGTGCCGGTTGATTAACAGGAGCACCCATGAGAAGCAGACTGAATTGGATAGCGATTATTTTCTTGTCGCTCGGATGCAGTTGGACGGCTCTGGCGAGCGAGAATGACGAGACGCACGTGAACGTGCTGTTCATCGCGGTGGACGATCTGCGGACGGAACTTGGATGTTATGGCGTCCCAGGTATCCGGTCGCCCAGCATCGACCGCTTGGCGGAACGCGGCACGGTCTTCGAGCGAGCGTACTGCCAGCAGGCTGTTTGCTCGCCGTCGCGCACCAGCCTGATGACGGGACTTCGTCCTGATTCCACTCGCGTTTTCAACTTGACCACGCACTTTCGCGATACCGTGCCGGACGTTGTCACGTTGCCGCAGCACTTCAAAGACCACGGTTACTTCACGCAGAGCGTGGGAAAGATCTACCACGGCGGCCTGGACGATGCGGCTTCGTGGTCCGAGCCACCTCGCAGAGCAGGTCGAGCGATGTATGCTCTGGAAGAGAACAAGAATCTGGTTGCCCGCAAGCGGGCTGCGGCGGCTGATAAGAAGTTTGCCACGCCCAGTCAACGATACAACGCGATGACCGGTCCCTCGTACGAGTGTGCCGACGTGCCCGACAACGCGTACTCGGACGGCGCTATCGCCGATGCGGCGATTGACATGCTGCGCGAGGCGAAAGAGAAGGAAGGACCCTTCTTCGTTGCAGTGGGCTTCTACAAACCGCATCTGCCGTTCATTGCACCCAAGAAATACTGGGACATGTACCGCCGCGAAGAAATTCCTGCGGCACCCAATCCATTTCTTCCCAAGAACGCTCCGAAGATCGCGCTTGCCAACTGGGGTGAATTGCGGGCCTACGAAGATATCCCCCGAATCGGTCCGCTGACGGAGGAAAAGGCGCGACTGCTGAAACACGGCTACTATGCCTGCGTCAGCTACATTGATGCGCAAATTGGCCGCGTGCTGGAGGAACTTGACCGCCTGAAATTGGGCGATCGCACGGTGATTGTGCTATGGGGCGACCACGGATGGAAACTGGGCGAACACGCAGCGTGGTGCAAACACACGAACTTCGAAAACGATGCACATGTTCCGCTGATTTGTGCCGCTCCGCGACAGAAATCGCCGGGAAGCCATACTCGGGCGCTCGTCGAGTTTGTGGATATCTACCCAACGCTCTGCGAGCTGGCCGGGCTGCCGTTGCCGTCGCATCTGGAAGGCACCAGCTTCGCACCGCTGCTCGATTCACCTGAGCGGGTTTGGAAAGAGGCTGCCTTCAGCCAGTACCCTCGTGGCCGCCAAGTCATGGGGTATTCCATGCGCACGGGCCGCTATCGCCTGACCCGCTGGCTCAAGCCGGACGGTAGTGAAGTGGCCGTGGAACTGTACGATCATCATAACGATCCGCAGGAAAACGAAAACATCGCAAGCGGTCCCAGGAACGCGTCTGTGGTCGAGGAACTCACGATACAAATGCAGGCTGGCTGGAAGGCCGTTCGGGATCCGGACTGAATTCCGGGACGGCGCGGCTCCTGCCGAGTTGGGATTGGCCGTGGCCCGAGCGTGCCCGGCTCGGCAGGAGCCTCGCCCTCCCGCTTCCGAAATGGTATCCAATCGTCACCTTTTGAAAGAGGAGGTAATCGAATGAACAGCGGAAGACGATCTCTACAGGTTCTTGTCCTAATCGCTCTGGTCGGCTTGACGACTCTGGCCACGCCCGCGGCAGACGAGGAAGGTGATTTCAAGCCGCTCTTCAACGGGAAAGACCTCTCGGGCTGGGTTCCGATCAATGTTGCTCCGAACACGTTCAGTGTGCGCGATGGGATCATTGTTTCCAACGGAATTCCGACCGGATTGATGCGCACCGAGAGGCAATACGAGAACTTCATCATCGAACTGGAATGGCGGCACATGAAGCCTGGCGGAAACGCTGGGCTGTTTGTCTGGGGAGATGCACTCTCGGCCGTCGGTTCGCCCTTCGCTCGCGGAATGGAGGTACAGATTCTGGACAACGGTTTCAACGTCAAGGGGAAAAACGAATGGTACACGACACACGGAGACGTCTTTCCCGTGCTTGGCTCGAAGATGACGCCCACCGGCCGTATTTCGAGCACCGGAGCGCGGAGTTTCCCAATCGAAGATCGCTCCAAAGACTCGCCTCAATGGAATCACTATCGCCTGGAGGGCCGTGACGGCGTGCTGCGGTTGAGCGTCAACGGCAAGGAAGTCACCGTCGGCAAGGATTGCTCGCCGCGAAAAGGCTACCTGTGTTTGGAATCCGAGGGCTCCGAATGCCACTTCCGCAATATACGGATTTGCGAATTGCCTTCGACGAACCCCAAGGCTGATGAAATCGCAGAACCGTCAGAAGGCTTCGCCCCGCTGTACACAGGCGCTGACCTGAGCGGATGGAAAGCCGATCCGGGCCATGATGGCCACTGGAAACCAACGGATTGGAGGCTGGTCTACGACGGCAAAAGCGAAGCACAAGACAAGAATCTATGGACCGAGAAGGAGTACGGCGACTTCACTCTGATCTGCGACTGGCGTTGGACGCGCAAACCAGTGCCGCAGCCGCTGCCGGTCATTCTGCCCAATGGCGAACAGGCTGTGGACGACGAGGGTCAGCCGATGGTGCAGGAGGTCCCCAACGCCGGAGACAGTGGCATCTATCTACGCGGCAACAGCAGGAGCCAGGTGAACATGTGGTGCTGGCCCGTTGGTTCCGGCGAAGTCTACGGTTACCGGACCGACAAGTCGATGTCGCCCGAAGTGCGAGCCGGAGTCACACCGAAGAAGAACGCCGATGCCCCCATCGGCAAATGGAATCGTTTCATCATCACCATGCGCGGCGACCGGCTCACCGTGAATCTGAACGGCGAAACCGTTATCGAGAATGCGCAACTGCCCGGAGTCCCGGAGCGCGGGCCACTCGCCCTGCAACACCACGGCGACCCAATCGAATTCGCAAACATCTTCGTGAAGGGAATTGAATGAGACCGCTCAAACAGAAGATCACTCTCGCCAGCACAATTCTGTTGGCCACCCTCGTTACGATCCCGCCGTCATTCGGAGCCGAGATTCTTGTCGAGGCCGAGGCCTTCGACGACTACGGCGGCTGGATTCTGGATTCGCAGTTTGTGGACCAGATGGGATCACCGTATTTGCTGGCTCACGGGCTCGGAAGGTCTGTGGCCAATGCCAAGACCAAAGTACAAATCCCGGAGACGGGTGAATACAAGGTGTGGGTTCGAGCCAAGGACTGGGTTCCCTCACACCACCCTGGACGTTTCCATGTCTTGATCAACGGAATGCCGCTTGACGTCGAATTCGGGGCCAACGGGAAGGAGTGGGGATGGCAGGATGGAGGCATGGTCAGAATCGGGGCACCTTCGGCTACCATCGAGCTGCGAGACCATGCGGGCTTTGATGGCCGTTGCGATGCCATCTTTCTGACCACGGACGACAAGGCTCCCGCGGAAGCGGCCACAAGGGCTTGGCGGAAACGTCTTCTCGATCTTTCGGAAGAACCGACCGAGGCTGGCGAGTTTGACGTGGTGGTCGTCGGAGGCGGCATCGCCGGTTGCGCCAGCGCGCTGGCCGCCGCTCGTCTTGGCTGTCGCGTCGCGCTGATTCAGAATCGGCCTGTGCTTGGCGGCAACGCTAGCACCGAGGTTGGCATCTGCCCTAGAGGAGAACTCGGAAAGCCTGAATCTATTGTCGCAGAATTGGTCAGACGAAAAGCCGATGGTGACCTCTTCGCAAGGAAGCTCTTGGAAGCGGAGGCGACCGTGTCCCTGTTCCTGGAACACCATGCCGACGGCGCGGTGATGGACGGCCAACAGGTCGTGGCAGTCGATGCGCGCCATACTCGTAGCGGCATCGAGCGGCGATTCCGCGCCCCCATCTTCATCGACTGCACTGGAATGGCCGCCGTTGGCATTCTGGCGGGCGCCGAGACTCGTTTCGGTCGGGAAGCGCGGGCGGAATTCAATGAAATTCTGGCCCCAGAAAGAGCCGACCAGATGCACCACGGGAATACGGTCACGTTCCGAACACGGATGACGGACCGACCCGTGCCGTTTCCCGATGTCCCCTGGGCTACCGCAGTGGCTAAGGACTACGCCGATCTAGGAGGACAGGTCGAGTGGCCGGGACGGGAGAACAGAGCCGGACCAGTCGGCGATGGGAGCAAAAGCAACGTACTGACGCATTTCTGGGAGTACGGCCAATGGCTCGATCCGTACGCGGACACCGAAGCGATCCGCGACCATCTCTTCTGCGCCATCTACGGCACATTTGCCAACGTCAAGCGGATGGCGCCTGGCCAGTATGCAAATCTGGCATTGGATTGGGTGGGGCACGTGCCGGCAACGGGCGAGTTCCGTCGCTTGGTCGGCGACTATATCCTGACCGAAAAGGACATCCTGGCCGCCCGCGAATTCCCGGATGCGGTGGCCGTCAACCGCTGCCCCTTCTGCCTCCACTATCCGGGGCATGAGAAGTACGACTTCCGGCTCAAGGACTGGCATTACATCAGGACGCCGCCGTATCAGGTCCCGTTCCGATGTCTCTATTCCCGTAACATCGCTAATCTGATGATGGCCGGCAAGCATATCAGCGTCACCCACGTCGCTGGGTCGAGTACGAAAGTGATGCTGAACGGCGGGCAACACGGCGTCGCAGTCGGTTGCGCCGCTTTCCTGTGTAAGAAGCACGGAACCACGCCGAGGATTGTCTGCAAAGAGCATATCAAGGAGCTTCAAGATATTATCAACGAACGCGGGGAGTACGAAGACGCTTTGCGGCCCGGTGCCGGATAGTAGCCGTCACGGTCCGAGGCTCTGAAAGACTCGCTGGAGTCCACGCTTTAGCGTGTCTTCGAAGAACACGCTGAAGCGTGAACTCCAGCGCGGGCACACTGGCCCGACCGTGGGTCTCCCTTGCCTCCTTGAGACCTTCGGTCGCACCGGTGTCGCGGTCGTGAGACTGCGACACAACTGAGGCGGAGTGACTAACGGGAGAACCTAATGATGACATGCAAAGGTAACGACGGGCTCGTGACGCTGACGCGTTTTTCCTCCATGCTGTTGGTTGTCGTGCTGTTGTGTTGGCAGCCTGCCGGCGCCAAATCGTCAGACGACGGTCCGCGTCTAAAGGTTGCCACCTGCCAGTTTCCTGTGTCAGGGAACGTTGACGAAAACGCAAGGTACATCAAGGGCTTCATAAGGAAGGCGGCGGAGAACAAGGCCGATATCGTCCATTTTTCGGAAGCGGCGCTTTCCGGATATGCGCGAGTCGACTTTTCGGGCTTCGACAACTACGACTGGGACATGCTCAGAACCCACACCCAGGAGATAATGAGCTTGGCAAAAGAGCATCGCATCTGGATCGTGTTAGGTTCCGCGCACTACCTCTCGGCCGACGAGAAGCCGACGAACAGTCTGTACATCATCTCGAGCGAGGGAAAAATCGTCGATAGATACGATAAGTCGATGTGCACGGGAGGCGACCTGAAAGTCTATTCGCCAGGGAATCATCTCGTGACGATCGACCTGAAGGGCATCCGATGCGGGTTCCTGATCTGCTACGACTCTTGCTTCCCAGAGATGTACAACGTCTACCGGCACCGGGGCGTCACGGTGATGTTCCACTCGTTCTACAACGCGCGGCACAAAGGCAAGACGATCCTGGACGAGATCATACCGGCAGAAATCCGTGTTCGAGCTTCGGACAACCTCATGTGGGTCGTGGCAAACAATTCGTCGGCCGAGCATTCCTCCTGGCCAACCTGCATCGCAAGACCGGATGGTTCGCTGACCGCGCTCGAGCGAGGTGTGCCCGGCATCCTGTATCGCACGTTTCCTGACAAGAAGATCACAGACGAATTCCGAAGCTGGACCCACAACAACAAGTCGATGGTTCTGCCGACAGACGAGGTCTACCATAACGGGATCCCGTCAAATCACCCTAGGGCGATCAACCCACGGGCGTTGCCATGAGCGCTCGCTGCAACCGTCGCGGGTGACCGGCCGTATTCCGCATGTCGGTTGCGGTGCTACTGGTCAAGTGGATCAACGTCCGCATGCGCTTCCTGGTCGCCGTCGTCCCGGTCCAATTGGATCTGGTAGATGGGCATGCCCGCCGGCACATGAAGCGTTCTCTGGCCTTTGCCCTCGGCAATTGGCTGATGCGTGAAGTCGAAGGCTTTCCAGTTCCAGCGGCTGCCGAGTTGGATGGTGGCCGATGGGCGAGCGATATCTGGCGGGCCGACGCCCCACGACTGGACAAGCTTGGCGAATCGGGACACGTTCGCCGTTACGGCATCGGGATCGGGGCGTAGGATGCGCCCGCGGTTCTCGCCGTATGTGGTGAGAACGAGAATCGCATCACCGGCTTCCCGTAGGGGACGACCGTCGGTCGAGACGAACGCGAAACAGATGAAGCGTGGATCGAGGCCGGTGATATCAGCGACCTTTACCTCATCGCCGAATGAAACCGTTTCATCTACGAATCCGACCGCCGCCTTGGCTGTGGGCGTATCGATGACCATCAGACCTCGTTGCCAATCATACGTGAGGCCGGGAACCGGGTTGCATGGTTGCGGTACTCTGGGGATGAGTGGGCGTGATGTCGAACTATCGTCCCGACCCATGTCGTATCGGTAGCGTACCGAGTGGAGAAAATCCGTGGCACTCAGAGCGAAGGCGCGTTTCCAGGGCAGTGGAGCATCTTCCGGATAGGGAACGTCGATGTCGCCCACCCAGAGCCTTGGCCCAAGCAGATCCCGCGCCCCGATCGTGACAATAACCGGATCGGCCGTGCAAGAAAGGTGCCGTCCGCGGAAGATCTCGCCCGCCGCGCGCAGGCTTGCCAGGAGTACTTCGTCGGTGGCAATCACGATTCCATGCCACTGGTGTCCCACACTCGCATAGCGCAGGCCGGTGGCCGAATAGGTGTCATTGTCAAACTGATCGAGAACGGTGCCGTCGCCCCACGTGTACCAGAAGATGCCGTCCCAATCGTGTGTCGAAGCGAAAGCCGCGATCCACATCGGGTAGACCGCTCGCCACCAGTCGGGCTTAAGCGTGTTCGTTTCGTACACGACCGTGGGCTTGCCCAGCACGCTGGCGTGACTCAAGTTGTACAGTGCCTTCGGCGGCCGGGTCAGAACGCATGTTTCGCGGTCGGGCGCCGTGCCTCCGTGGGTGTAGGTGCCAACCGTCACCAGGTCCGCTTGCGAGCAGGGGTAGTACCATTTGTGTTTGTGTTCGTGAAGCGTATCCCAACTGATAGGCGTCTTGGCCGAACTGCGGCCCGCGTCGCGGATAATCCGCTCCAGCCGCCGCGAGTAGCTGGTAAACAGGTCGTAAACGAAACGATGGACATCCGCGAGCCGCTCTGGCGGATAGTCTTTGGCTTGGCCAAGCGACGGCGCCAGTTCGACCGTTGTGTTGTCGACGGATTCGTCGTTGTCAAGTTTGCCCCAGGCCGCTTGCAGTTTCTGGTCATCACCATATTGTTCCCGCAGCCACTGGTTCCATCGCCGCTTGAGCACGTCCTGGAAATAGTCGGGCCACTTGCGAAACTCGCCCCGCAACATCCATTCTGGAAAGTGGTTCTCGTTGGTCAATTCGTAAAGGGCCACATAGCGATCGTCGGCGATGCGCGTGCCGGTGTAGAGGTTGCGGTGGTCGAGAAGCCGCCGGACGTAGCGTGCCTGAGCCTCCGCCAGCCGAGGATCAACGAAGTAGACATGTTCGTCGGCGCCGCTCGGTTGAAGCTCTTCTAGCGCTGCTTTCCATGCCTTCTCGTCCTCAGGGCCGTCCGAGGAAAGAACGCCGTAGTCGCCCGGCGCGAACTTCACGCGCCGCCGATCGAAGGTCAGATAGAGGTAAAGCCCCTCGCGCTCGCAACAGTAGATGAAGTAATCGAGCTTGTCGAGCAACGACCCATCGCCCCGCTCGGCTTGGCGAAAGACCACGCTGGTTCTTTCGCCGGACTCGTTTTTGGCATCGGTTTCGATGAAGCGAATGTCGTACAGGTGGAGCCGAACGGCGTTGAATCCCGTCGTTCGAATGCGGCGCACGATGTGTGTATTCTCACGATACGTCCGCCCCGGTTCGTCCACTGCATTGACGCCCCACAAACGGACACGGTTCCCAGTCGAGCCCACCAGATGACCGTTGTCACTGGCAATCTGTCCAAAAGGCGGCTCTGGAGGCGGGCCGGTCAATACGGGTTCATCAGGCGGCAACCGCCACAGCCGCATGTCGTCGAACCAAGCCGTTCCCGAGTTATCCTCGCTGCGCAAAGCAGGACGGATATGACTGATCCCGCCTTCTGCAGGCACCGTAGCGACCGCCCAGCAATAGACCCACCCCGCCGTTGTGCCTTTCACGCTCCGGCTCTGCCCCAACATCCGGACGAGTTTCCCGTCCGCGTAACCGTCCAGGCTCAGATAGCTGTTGCCCGTCGCCCCGTCCGTCTTCATCCAGGCGGCCAGCTTGAGAGTCTCGCCGACACGGGCTGCGATAAGACGTTTGCTGTCGAGAAAGAAGCCAGCCTCGCCCCGTGTTGCGCTCGCCCGTGCGGAGGCGCGGCCCGCATGCGCCGTCGCGTCGTCCCGCCGTAAATCGCCCCCATCATCGCTGAAACGTCTCCAGGCGGCATCGTCAGCTTCCTCAAAACCGGGGTTGGGCAAGGGCACGGCAACACGCGTCGGAGGTTTGGACTGTCCCCATGAGGTCTCCCAAAGAATCAGTACCAGAACGATCGCTCCGAGTGTCATGTATGACGCTCTCCTGCATACTCGATGCGGCATGCTCTCCTCCATCGCTATACATGACTGCGGTCTGCAGGTCATGGTTTGGAACATCCGTTTGGCTTTGCCCTCATTGCAGATGGTTCGCAACGTGTTGTCCATTTTCCCACGGTCACCGCCAATTAGTTCGTAGTTCGTAGGCCGGAACAAGCGAAGCGCAGTTCCGGCACCGCTGTTGATAGTTGCTATCACATCTTGACGGCTCTCATTACACCGACGATTCATGCCGGAACTGCGCTTCGCTTGGTCCGGCCTACCTCTACGTCACATCCGCCGCATGGGAATGTACGGCTGTTTCATCTCTCAGCGTCTGGCCTGGGGCCGTACACGGGCGGCTCGTCCCCAAACTCGTAGGCACCCAGGTCCGGATGGTCGCCGTTGAATCCGGGAAGCCGTTTGCCTTTGTCGATCGCGGTCGATCCCGCCCGCAAACGCAGGTCGACAGGCCGCGCGTCGTGCTGGTTGGCGTCGACATCCGGCGGCGGGCAATTGACGAAATCACTGTAGTCGACCGGCCAGGCACCGTGACGTTCGAAACGCTGGTGAGTGAGCCGGGCGAAATCGTCGAGCGTGCGGGCAGTTAGGGCGTCGTTCAATCCGCCGCCGCTGGGCGAGAACCCGGGGTGGATGCGCTGCCAGTGGATGCGCCATTTGCTTTCCGGGTTCTTCGGTTCGTGAATCCGGTAGCCGTTGAAATCGAGATCGCTGGTTGGAGTCGGTGTGCCGCCCGAAATGAGATAGTTGCTGTCCCTTCCGACGAACAGGTTGTTGTAGATCCGGCTGTTTTGGAAACCGGCCGTCATCGCACCGGCCTCGCCGTCGGCGACAAGCGTGTTGTGAAAGATCAGCAGGCCGGAGGGCATTTGATTGAGCTTCAGCGGATTCCGCGAGCAGGCATAAACCGTATTCCGGAAAATGAAGGCCGATCCGCCTTCGACGGGCTGGGTGCTGATGCCCATGAAGGTGTTGCGGATGCGGTTCCGCATGACGCGCAAGTTGTGCATGCCGTAGTCGAGTTCGATGGCATCGTCCAGAAACTCGCTCAGATCGTTGTTATAGAAGTCGATGGCGCAGTTCTGCAGTCTAGGATCGTCGGTGGCCTCGCCCTTGATGCTCAGTCCATCCCAGAATCCTCGGATCCGGTTGTGAAACACAGCGTGCCCCTGGCCGGCGATCCACACGCCCTGGCTCTTCTCGCTCCGCCGCGGATGCCAGTCCTCGACCGGGCCGTCCATGTCGTTGTCGTAAATGAGGAAACCGCGGTTGAGCTGGCTGATGGCGAAGAAGCACTTCTTGATCTGGCGAAACCGGCAGCGCCGCACGGTCAAGGCGTGGGTTGCGCCGCGAGCCAGAAAACCGTGGTCGGCATCGGTGAACGTGAGGCCCTCGAAGATGTGATGCCTGGCGCCGTCCACGTTGATCAGATCGTTGCCGACGCCGCGCAGGATTGCGTTGCCACGGCCACGGATGACGATCGGCTTTTCGGCGGTGGCGGCTTTCTTCATGATCAGATCATCCTGATACTCGCCTTCATGAACGATGATCGTGTCGCCGGGTTGCGCCGCGTCATAGGCCGCCTGGACCGTGTCGAAATTCGACTCCTCACCACCGACGCGGAGTTGGCGGCCGCCTTCTGGAGACGCTGGCTTGGAGCGCGTCGTCAATTTCAGGTGTCGCCGGATCTCGTCCGGACCGTCCGGGTCGTAGAGCGTTAGCTGAACCTCGTACGCAGTCCCAGCTTCCAGGTCGATGACGCTGCCGGCGAACATGTCAGGGTTAGTCCAGCCCATGCCGGAGATTTCGCCGCCGATGCGTATCGCCGGGTAGAATTCGCGCCAGTCTCGGGCACCCGTCTTGCGATATTCGACTTTGCAGGTGGCGTTCCGGTTGGCGTCGCCTTCAACCCACCAGCGGAAACTCAAACAGCGTAACGTAGGTGGATCAGCCAGGAGTCTGCCGGGCTCCACGCCCAACTCGGAATTGGCGGCGCCGCGATCCGACAAACGGGGTGGCTGCGTGTGGTCATGCTTGCTGCCTTTCAACGCGGCCTGCCGAAGTCGCCCGGCCAACTCGGTGTAGCCCCGGCCAGCGGCGACGTCTCCAGGTGTCCAGCCGCGCGAGTCTCGCAACATGGGATCGGCGCCGGCGGCGAGCAAGGCTTCGGCAATCTCGCTGTGGCCGAACCGGGCGGCGGCGTGCAGCGGCGTAGTGCCTTCGTCATCGGTCGCGTTTACGTGGGGGAACTGATTCGAGCCCAGACACCACATCACGCAGTTGAGATTGCCCTGCCAGGCAAATTCATGGAGCAACGTCCAACCCGTCTTATCGGCCTTGCCACGAGCGGGAGTCTGCAACTCGTCTATTTGTCCAGCCGACCGAGCCCAATAGTCCGCCGTCCGCCCACGCCAGTCAACAAGGTCGGGCCGGGCACCCGCTGGGTTCAGAAACGCCGCCGTGCCCTGGCTCGCCCCAACGTGAGACGGCCTGACCCCAAGACGCCCGCAGGCGTTCACATCCGCACCCGTCTTGACCAGGAAGCTCGCCAACTCATGCGATCGGCGGTCGGCGCAAGCGTAGTGCAGGAGTGTCAGGCCGTGAGCGTCGCTCGCGTTCACGTCGCCGCCCGCTGCGATGAGTTTTCTGGCCTTGTCGGGCGTCTGGCTGCGCAGCGCGAGCATGGCGGGCTGGCCTTTGCCGTTTCTCGCGTTTGGATCGGCACCCAGTTCCAGCAACACATCGAGCACCGCCTCCAGCTTCGGCGGCATGGCGGCATGCACGGGCGTTGGCTCGTTCCACTGACGGACGTCTCGCGCGCTAAGCAAGTCCCGATTCGCTTCAGCGAGCTTCCGCACCAGGGCCGCATCGCCCGACCGAATGGCGTCAAAAAAAGTGGCTATTTCCTGCTCGGTCGGAGCGGTAGATGTGTCGGCTGCGACGAACGCGAGCCAGAATACTGTGGGAATCAGTTTCATGATCGATCAGGCTCAATAGGTGACGGAATAGGGCATGTCATTCCTCTCAGCGTTGCGATCCTGTCATGGGGAGCACGCAGTAGGTCTTCCCGGGCTTCGTATCGAATTGCAGGATGTCGCCAGACAGGACTTGGGTATCGCCATCCATCTCGCGCACGCTGCACGCGCCTCCCCACGGATTGCGCAGCCGGCAGGTTTCTCCTCGTCGCGAGTCGATTTCCACCAAATCGACTTTGCCCTCGCGTGTGGCGGACGACACCAGAAAGCCACCTCTCACCAGCAACCGGAAAGACGCCTGCCACTCGTTTGGCCACGCTGGAAACACGCGGATGATTTCGGGCTCGCCCGGACGTGGCGAAACGCTCTGCACGAGCGCGTCCTGCAGTGTGGTGGTCAGCAGCCCCAGGTGCTCGACGGATGGAGCCGTCGGACCTTCAAACAGGCTCATGCCATTTGACAAGGGAGAGAAGGCCGCATAATAGCTCGCCAGGACAGCGGGTAATTCCGTGCCGCGTCCGGCTCGAGACACCGCGATCGGCGTGCGAATCGCCGTGCTGAGCCCAGCGCCTTTGAGAACCGACGCGTGTCGAGGCGCCAAATCGAGCGTCTTCTGCACGATTATGTCTACCGCGGCGTCAGGAGTCTCCAGTGTCCAGTCTTCGAAGGGAAAAACGGGATTGAGCCATACGTCTTCTGGATTGTGCTGACCGTTCACATCACCCAGATAGCCAGCGGCCCAAACATCTTCGGCCAGCACGCCGCCAATGAGCGCTTTCGCTCGCGGATCACTGCCCATCGCATAGGGCGCCAGATTGTCCGGCAGCTCTTTCCACCTTTTGCGCAGATCGGTGTCGACATCCAGGATTTCGGCTGCGCGAATCGCCAGCGGAACCGTTCCGCGGATCGCCGCCAAGTCCATGATGCCGTCTTTCACGCCCCAGAAGTCCTCATGCGCGTTCGTGCCCGAGAGATGATAACGGTCGTCGTCGCCCCTTTGGACGAGGTGCCGGTAGAACTCGACCGTCCCGCGCAACAATGGGTAGGCATGGGTGCGGAGCCATTCACCATCGCCGGTGTATCGGTACCGCCACCAAGCCTGCACGGCCAGTTCGCTGCCGGACGAAGCAACATGGCTGATCCAGGTGTATCGGCCTTCTCGCGGTCTAGTCGCCGCTCGCAGATGGCTATCGAACCGGCACATCGCATCGGCGAGAGGAGACAGTTCCGTGTGCTTCTTACGCCCGAGCAGGACGTCTTGAAACTCGGCCGCTACGTCATCGGGAAGAACGGTCGGACCATCGAAAGCGGTTGTTTCCGGAAAGTATGCTCCGCGCGAACCCCACCGCTGCCGGGAGGCTTTCTCGCAGTTCGGCAACTGGCGCACGTACATATCGAAGTACGGATCCGTCAGATCGATTGCATCGGCCTTCGATAGGGGAAAGTACAGCATCTCGGTCGTCCAGACCCAGAACTGCGATCCCCATTGCCGCTTGTCTCCGGCGGTAGCGAACAGCGAACCGTTCCACTTCGGCGGCAGCGCACCTCGCGACGAACTGGCCATGTAGTACAAATGCCTGTATCGCACCCGCTGAGCCGATTCTGCCGCGCCGTCGTCGCTTGTCAGACGAACGAAAGTCCGCGCCCAGAATTTGTGCCACCACGGCAGATGCTCTGACAGCAATTCGTCATACGACTGTTCTTCGGTAGCGTCGAGGAGTGCGATCGCGTTGTAGGACGGGTCTCCCATCCCGTCCGTCTTGCGTTGTTGACGGGTCGGGAGACCCGTCCTACGACCTACCCCACCCAAGGACGCCGCACTCGCGATGAGGATGATGCGTTTGCCTCGCCTGGCCGGCGCGACCACCGTGCAACTTTTCTCGCCCACACGTTGGACCTCTGTCCCCTCGTCGCCGATGCGAACTGCAACGGCCGACGCGCAATGGTGATCCTTCTCGTCGAACGTTTGAACGACGGCCACGCTGTCATTCGACTCCGAGAATCGATATCGCGCCGCGTGGTTTCCCAGAATAACCTCCGGAGCTCGCCACATCGACACCGTCAAACGGACGGGCTGTGGTTCGACCCGTTGATCATCGATCTCCAGAACGAGCACATCCGTATGCGAGGCGACAAAACAGCGCATATTGACCGCCGCACCAGCGACGTGCGCTTCCGCGTCGTAGAGCGAAAGTCGCTGATTGAACGCCTGGCCGGCTGCAAACGGCCTTCCACCCACTTCAAGGACGACGCTCGCGCATCCGCCGCAGTAATCGGCCGGACCGAATTGAGCTCCCGCATGGTTCCGATTCACCGCGAAGACATCGTTGCGATTGATCTGAAAATGCACCGCTTCCGGGCTGGTCCAAACCATCGTTCCCATCCGACCATTGCCAATCGGCTGACCCTCGACCGGACTCTTGGCGGGAGCCTCATAGACAAGGTCCGCTTGGGAGACGAGCGCTCTGCAATCCACGTCAAACACATTTGTCGGCGTTGTCCCGTCAACGCGGCCGCCGTTTCCGAACAGCGTCAACAACACGGTGAGAAGTGTCATGGCTTCAGATCCTACGCAAGCGAGCGGAAGGCCCTGACCCGATGGAGCGTAACCATGTCGAAGTCATGATTATTGTATGGCAGCTTGGTTCTGGCCTCAAAACCTTGACACCACGCGAACACAATGATATTGTTGTGTTATGGTGCCCGCATTCGATGAAAGCGGCAACCTGCCACCGGGCGTGCATTGATATTGCATGGGATCCGACAGGGGTCGATGTAGATCGTTTGCTGGAAATTGAACCCGTATTCGGAGACTTCACAGATCGGCGGGTAGCCCAGAAGGCGAGATTCGGTTGCGAGTTTTTCCCGTCGAGCTTCACGGCCGATTCGGTCGGCAACACGTTCGTTGAGTTCTTCCAGATCGACAAAGAGACCGAAGCTCAGAAGGGTATCGTTGCCCTGGATCTGCAAAGGTGAACCATGATCAAGAACGAACGGCAATACAAGATCACGAAGTCACAGATCGCGAGGTTTGAAGCGGCGCTCGACGAACTCGCCTCGCGCGATGACGCCAAATCCGGACTGCGGAAACTCGAAGAAGATGCGCTGCGAAGCCAACTCGACGAGTTACGGGAGGAAGCGGAGCAATTCGAACAACTGCGTTTGGGTGGTCGGAAGCCGATTCACATCGAATCGTTCGACGAGTTGCCACGAGCTCTCGTCAGAGCACGCATCGTGGCGGGGCTTAGTCAGAAGGAACTAGCGGAACGATTGGGACTGAAAGAACAGCAGATTCAGCGATACGAAGCCACCGAATACTCCTCGGCGAGCCTGACACGCCTCAAACAAGTCATCGAAGCGCTCGGGGCAACCGTCGCGGGCGAATTGACCTATTCGGTATGACGTCTGGACCGTCATCGCAGTCGTGCGTGCTTCCCGTTGCCTGACGCCGATTCCGTTTCATGGACGGCGTCGGTCGACGCGCTGAATGAGTAGTCGGGCTTCAGGTCCAGCGCAAGTGACCGGAAGTTCTTGACTCGATGCAGCGTGATCATGTTCGAGTCATGATTATTGTACGGCAGTTTGGCCTTGCCGTTGGTGTAATTGGTTCGCCACGTGTAGTCCTTGTACTCGCGGTCGCCGCCGATGCTGCTGCGGGAAAGGACCAGCAAGTCGTCCCCAACGGCAACCTGTGACGAATAGTGGAACGACTCTAGCGGGTTCTTGCTCATCGCCACGCACCCGGCTTGAAACCAGTTCAAACCGTCGATGCTGTAGTTGAGCATCAGAATTCGCCGCGTGTTTCCCGGATTGCCGTGGAATCCGTGTTCCGCAAGAGGCTTGGGGTTCTGGTACGGATCGGGAACGACGGTGGTGCAGGTCCAGTAGAGTCCGGACGGCGCGACTGCCATGCCGAAAGGTCTTATGCGGCGGTGTGGTACAGAACTTCT
>CAZURK010000066.1:46826-57998 GCA_964623055.1 uncultured Pirellulaceae bacterium | reverse complement strand
ACAACGCTCCCTCGACCATGCCGCCGATCCGCATGGGTGACGAATTGTGGTTCTATTACAGCGGCCGCTCGTGCGACCACATGGGCCGTCCCGACCCTCCTGGCACGGGCGCCATCGGCCTCGGAACGTTAAGGCTGGATGGCTTCGTATCTGTCGACGCGGGAGACAAGCCCGGGACGCTGCTCACGCGTCCGCTGAAACTCGAACCCGGCATGGTTTTTGTCAACGCCGATGCAGGTGGGGGAAGCATCGTGGCTGAGATCGTGGACGAGATGGGGAAGCCGTTGCCACCGTTCACGTTCGCCAACTGTCAGGCGGTCGACGCGGATAGCGTGCGACAGCCGCTGACGTGGAAAGGCGCGACTGCACTACCCAGGTCCCCCGTACGTTTGCGTTTTCGGCTGACCAATGCCCAGTTGTATGCATTCTGGATCGAGAAGGACTGATGGTATGTCTACCAGCAGTAATCCCGAAGGGATGGTCCTATGCGAGCCCAGGGCGGAGCGACGTGAGTCCGCGAACGTCGCGCAGCCCTGGGAACGAGTTAGATGAAACCGACAGCCCCAAACGGGGCGGCCCTAACTGTCGTGCAAGAAAAGGAACGCGTATGGGATCTCATCTGCCCCGGTTGGCCTTCCTCGTCGTTCTCCCCTGGGCTGTGACATCAACGGCGCAGGAGGAGCAACACGACTTCGGTGAGAATGTCGAGAAGGACTTGCACCCGAAGCTGAAATGGATCTGCACAGAGCGATTTCGCGGAGGGTACAACTACAACGCGCCGCTGGAGTTCTTTCCGCTTGCCAAGAAGTGTGGCATGAACGCCATTATCAGTAGACTGGAGATCGCCAATGATCCAAACGGCGATGCCGAACTGGCGCGGAAGCTCCAGTCGGGTGCGCGCAAGCCCGATGCCCTTCGTAGCTATGAACTGATCGAACCGTCCTCGCGACTTGCGAAGAAGCTGGGCCTACATTGGTTCTACATGCTCGATCTCGCCGGATCGCGTGGCAACTACCAGGACGGCATCCGGGACAATCCGCGTCGACACAACAACGGCATGCTGTTCGCTCCCTCAGATGATGTCTACTGGACCCGTGTGGTCGAGAATCGATTCGTGCGCGTCGCGAAAATGGTGCAGGGAGACGAATTCCAGATCGACGGTTTCCTGATCGATCCGGAGATGTATGCGCTGGGAGGCGCGACTCCGCCGGGACTGGACTTCGGGGATTATGCGTTGGGTAAGTTCGTCAAAGCGATGAAACTGGACTTCGCCTTCGAGTCGCTGTCCATCGAAGAACGAAGGGCGTGGATTGACCGACATGGGCTGACTGACGAACTGACTGCGTTCCAGTTTGAACGGATCCGGGTCCTTGCCCAGAAAACGCGGGAACGGATCCAGGCGATCCATCCTCATGCGATTCTTGGCTTCTTCCTCTGGCGCGACAGTCTGTGGTTTCGTGCCGTGGCAGCAGGATTCTCGACACCCCAAACACCGTGCTGGGTTGGGCCCGAGTCGACTTATCCGGGTGGGTACGGCGAGGACTTCCTGGCGTATCAGGACTACGTTCGCAGCAGTGCGAACGTGCCCATCCTCCTTGTCCCGGGTTTGTCTCTCAGTTCACAAGCGGACGACGATTTGCTGAAAGTCTTCGAGGGGAACCTGTATCACCGAACGATCCGCACTCAAGGCTACTGGTTCTGGAGCTTGAGCCGCGCGTTTGGCAATCAAGAACGCCAAGGGCCGGTCCTGTCCATGCTTGCCGCCACGAACGCGGAACTGGACAGATTTCTTGACTCAGCAGATAAGTACGAATCCCCTTTGCGACCGGGGCTATTGCCGGCCGGGACTCCGCCGCATTTGCAGGAGACGCTCCTGTCCGCGCGGTCGTGGGTTCGCGTGCCAAAGGCTGCTTTGCCAACAGGCTCGCCTGAACCGACGCCGATGCAGTTGCGCGGACTGCACACCTTCGTCTTCCAAGCCGAGCCTGGTGACGAGTTGTCGTTCACGGTCCGCAATCTGCGACTCGGCCACTACAATTCCTCGACAGCAATCCGTTGTTTCTGTCCAGACTCGTCGGAAGTCCATTTCGACGATGTGCCGCTCAACCAGTCTCGAAAAGTCCAGGTGAAAGCGGAGCAGCCGGGGGCCTACGTCCTGGCTGTGACTTCGCACAACAATGCCTTTCGCGTTGAAACCGGTACGACAGAGGCGGTTCTCTATTCGCCGGGCGCAATCCATGGCTGTTGTGGCAAGACACAGCGGTTTCACTACTTCTTCTACGTGCCGCGAGCGATCAACACCTTTCGCTTGAGGCTGACCGGCCACGGTGGCGAGAAAGCAACCTTTCGCCTTTTCGGACCCGAAGGCCGAGTGCTCCTGGAAGAGAAGCACCTAAGCAGATCTGTCGAACACCAAATCGACGCTGGCAGTCTTGCGGGTAGGGTCTGTTGGCTCGAGACGACCGACATCGTCGAAGACTACGGCTTCGAGCTGTTGGACATCCCCAACGTCTTCGCCGCGCGGCCAGAGCATCTGATCGTGCCGAAACACTGACTATCGACGGATCAACGACCACCGCCGATTGAGCGTGGGGCACGTTTCCAACGTGCCTGGCACGATGGAATCGTGCCCCACATTCTTCTGCACCGATCCTGCACACACCGTATTGGATGCACATGCAACGTGCATGCGGCAATTAGCGTCTCCCTCAGAAGAAACCACCAGTCGGTTGTGGCTGTTGCGTGGATAATGGATCGGGAGTCTTCTCTTCACGGCTTGAAGCGCGATCTGCATCCTTGTCTCGGTTGGCGGCGCGGTAGGCTACGGCCAGTTCTTTGGTTATCACCGGAGGCAGATGTCGGCCCTCGCGGAGCAGTTGTTCGCACACTTGAATCACGCGAGACGCCTCGCCAGCCCGGTTCCAGAGACGCGCGGCCCATCCGAGTCGCGCAGTGCCCAGCCGGCCCGATTCGTAGACCTTCCAGGCCAAATCCGCCGCCAGTTTCATGTCGCTGGTCAGTTCCGCCTGCCGGAGATGCAGCTCGGCGGTTAATTCCTCGTCTTTGGTCATCGAAGCCAACTGGCCTGCCATCGTGGCGTGCGCGGAGGCTTTCAGTTCCGCACGCAACGCTCGCAGGCAATCGCGACGTTGCGATGAATCGGTTGGCTGGAGTTCGGCCGCCTCCAGAAGCTTCTCGCACCGCCCGATGCCCTGGCGCGCGACAGACCACCGAATCAGAAGCGAATAGCGCGCCGCGGGGACCAGTTTGTCATTGGCCAACGCCGCACGGAAGAGTCGTTCCGCCGGATCCCCTTGAGCGTATCGAGCAAGGACCTCGGCCATAGCGGCAAGGTCGTCCGGGCGAGTGTTGTCGCCCGACGCCCATGCTTCAGCTACTGCCGTCGCATCGGCCTCTCGGCCCAGCCCCAGCAACATTTCGACGCGCATGCGCTCAAGCGAAGTCTTGCGGGCGGCTTTGACGCCCAAGTCCAACGCCCGTTCGGCGTGTCGTAGGGCGTCCTCGCGTTCGTCCAGTGCCGCGGCCGCTCGGGCCAACCGATCGTAATCGTCGGCCGACCGCTCGGCCTCGGGCCGCGAACCGAGTAGCGCGTATATCTGTTCGTCCGAGAGAGAGGGAAACGAGTCTTGCGAAACACAGCGTACCACGTCAGATAGGCCGCTTTGCATGACCAAAGATAGCTGATCCAGCTTGCGCTCCTGGGATCCGAGACGTGGATCGTTTTCCAGGATCCATGCATCCAACAGCCGAACCAGGGGATGCGTTGCGCGATCCTTCGGCAGACGACTCAACCGCCGTGCAGCTTCACCCCAATTGAATTCTCGCATCGCTGCCAGTGTTTCCGCCAACGGGGCGTCAAGCGTGGCTCCCTGCGCGCGAAGATCCAAGTGCAGGAAACCGTCCCATCCCGTCGTCAATTCGGGAATCTGGGCAACGTTCACATCCGATGCAACCAGTTCCCAGCGAGCCAATTCGCGTCCTTCGTCGTCCTCCAAAACGGCCGCTCGGAACTCCGAGGGCGCTCCGTCCTCGCTACGATCGGCGAATCGGACCCGCGCCGTAAGATTGCCGCCGACGCAGGCCTCCCAGGCCGATGCGTGGCCGTCCTTGTCCGCGTACCCGACTTGGAGATACGTGTTGGCGCCTGGCTCAACACCGGTCGGCCTAAGACGCAGCCACGCAAGGTTCTTGTCTCGGTCAGACGCCTTGTTTGCGGGCGCGACTGCGGTTACCTCGAATAATCGAGCAATCTCACGATTGGTCCGGTGAGGTAGCCACGGCAGTCGTACATCCAGAATCTGGCGAAACGCCTCGGCGCCAGTACTGTGTTCGACCAATTGCAGGCCCGTCCAGCCGACGGCTGCCTCATCGCCATCAGTCCGCAATGTGCAATGAGGCAAGCGGCACTCCAAACGGCTGCCTGCACGGTGAAGGGAGAATTCCTCTTGCACTCCGTCAGATCCTGTCCGGCGCCACTTCGACAGGCCCGCCGCCGGGTCGTGCCGGACGCGGAGCAAGTCCAGTTCCTTCGGTTCGGGTGGGGGCAATTCCGACAGAAGACCCGGCGTGTACAGATCCGGGGCCTCCGACTCGCCATCCACACGGCGCGCCATGCCCAGCATTGCCGTCTCCCAAGGCCGGCTTCCATGAACAGCCTCGTAACGACTGCGGCGGAACAAGGTCAGCAACCACGAGACTGCATCGTGCATATCGGCTGTCTGAGAGACGATCAATGCCACGCGAACAAATTCGGCCTCGATGTTGCCGGGTCCTCCGACCGAGTCCCATGTGACCGGCCCGACCGTGCACGTGATCAAATCGATCAGAGTATCATAATCCGCAAGGCCGGGGCTTTCCCGCGTGAATGAATGGACCGTCGCGGGGCGGGCGCCGAGCTTGTCGCCCACCTGTGGCGGCATCGATCGTAGCCTCTCGAACAGGGCTTCCACCTGGTCGTGAACCTGGGCTGTCTGCGCGAATACGAAATCGAGTGTACTGGGGAAGAAATCAATGCTGCCAGGTCCACCCACTGTGTCCCAGCCTTGCGGCTCGATCGTGCTCGTTACCAAGTCGATGATGCTCTCCGTGTCATAGCTGTATTGCTGATCGGGCGCTTCCGGAGTAGAGACACCGGCTACGAGGTCTGTTTCAGAGCCAGCCGGTGATTCGCTGCCGGAGACTGCCTCTTGCCCGGCATCTCCTCCGCTGGAAATCCCCATGCCGGATCCCGACACCGCCCCGAAAGCACCGCTGGCCATGCCGCCCATGCCGCCACCGAAACCAGCCCGCGCCGCACCGCCCGAGCCCATGCCCATGCCGCCCATGGCACCGCCCATACCTCCCATGCCGCCGCCCATACCTCCCATTCCGCCGCCCATACCTCCCATGCCACTCATTCGGCCGCCCGTGCCGAAGCCCATCGTGGGAGATCCAAACCAGGGCGGCGTCGCAACCGGCCAAGCGTCTGCCGGGAATTCGTACAATACACCGCGTCCCGAATGCAGACGCACCTCCAGTCGTTCTTCGACTTCCTCAGGAGTGGTAATCACCAACGCTTCGTCCTGTACCGCAAATGCCAGATCCAGATCGTCAAGAATCCACTGCAGGGCCTCTTCAGCCGGAACGTCTCGATAGGTGGCCGTGATTGGCGTGTCGGTTCCGATGCCCACGTCGTCCAGCGCCCGTTCGTCTAGCAACACGGCATCGTTCAGCAGTTCTGACAGGTTGGAGGCCACTTCGTCCAACGGCGCTTCCGTGTACTCGATGGTCATCGTTTGCTTCAGCTTGGCTTTGATGCGTTTGCGTGCGGCCTCCAGGCGGTCCATGTAGGGATCGTTCAGTGATGCCAGGGGTGCGACGCGGTCTGTGTACAACAGGTCCGCCACCGGGTAGACCTCGGTGGTCAGCCGCCCCTCCGCCTCTTCGGGCGTGGTGATTAACAGACGGTGCGGCTCTTCGATCAGCACCAACTCAAGCGGCCGCAGAAGATGACGCACGCAACTCCGTACCGACAAGCGTCCCGCGCCGCGTTGCTCGGGTTGCACCTCAGACGCAGTCGGGCGAACGAGCTGAGGGCGTGGCGGATTGTCGGCAAACGGATCGGCACCGCCAAAGGGATTGACCGAAGCGGGCGGAGCTCCTGCGCCGAGAGGATCCATCGAGCCCGCGCGGCGAGGCTTACGCCCTATCCGTGCGTCCACCCCAATACCGACGTCTTCCAGAGCCCTTCTGTCCAACGTTACGTTCGCTCCGGTCAAGTCCGCCAGTACAGACGCAAATGCTTCCAGGGAACGACCGCTTCCCAGCGAGTTCGGATCGATCTCTTTCAGCAACGCTTCTGCATACGGGTGGCGGCGGAGAAACTCGGGGCTCGCACGAAAAGTCGAACCAACCAGCGGCAGCACACCTGGCCGGAGATCCCACCGAGCTGTCAGCAAACCGGGGTCCATTAATCTGTGGCGCGACTGCTGCGACCGGTCCAACGCCCGCGACCGTTGAACCTCGCGAATCTTTCGATCCAACCGAGCGTATTCTTTCGACGCTGCGGCCTGCTTCGAACTAGCCACACCGCGCAGCAGCCTGCTTGCCTTCGAAAGGTCATCCTGCGAGAGAGCCTCTCGCGCACCATCCAAGGCTTCCTGGAACCGCTTGTCGGACGTGCGGGGCTCTCGGGAGGGCGTCACCGCAGCCAACCAGTCCCGCGGGAGCGGCTCCGTGGTCAGCGAGTCGGCTGGCTTCCAGTAGCGGTGGCGGACCAGGCGGTCGATGTTCCATCGTTCGTAGTCGGCTTCGCTTTCCAGCACCAGAAACGCCGTGTAGGGCGACAGCAGACTCCACTCCTGCGACAAGGCGATGATCTGGTCGGGCACGTCCTTATCATCCGGTTCCAACCGCCGCAGTTGTTCCAGGCGCCGTTGTCCCCAAAGCCGGCCCACGAACACGTCATCCGCCTTTTCTGCATTGGACAAGGTCCAGTGCTTCGTTTCCGTCTTTGATCCGCGGCCGAGTTTGATCGCGAGCTTCAACTTCTGGCTCTGCGGCATACGGCCGTACACATATAGCGACTCACCGGGAATCCAGGCCGCCGGCCAATACAAGTCGCCGGGCTTCGCTCCTTCGACGGAGACTTGACGGACCATCTCCGGTGTTGGCAGTCCGGCCAACAGCCATTGAAACAGTGCACGCTGCCCGCGCACGTCGCCGGTCAGATCGAACCACAGCCCGCCACTTGCCGAGACCAGCGATTTCAGATCCGCCAGGGGATGGTCGGCACGCTGCACGGCGACGCCGATCAAAGCCGCCCCCGTCTCGTTGAGCCAATCGGGCAAGAACCGCTGAGCCTGGCCGAAACGGTCGCCGCCATCGCCCACGTATATCACCAACCGTCGCCGGTTTGTTTGGCCGTCAAACGCCTGTACCGCTTCGCGCAGACAATGGTCCAGATCCGTCCCACCCAACGAAAACTCCTGGTCCAGCCGCCTGAGCGCCTGCGTCAAGCGATTCGCTCTGGGCCCCTGGGACGTCAGCCAGCCCTCGTGCAAGGGGCGCACGGCGACGTCGGCACATACCAGCCGTACACGGTCCTCAGGTCGCAGGCTCCGGACGATCCGCTGCACCGCGCGGCGTACCGACTGCAGATCCTTGACGCTGGACGAAGTATCCGCCACCAACAACACATCGGCTGGCGATGTTTCTGACTCGGACGGAATGGGCGGAATCTCGGTCAGGAAGTACATCTCCCTTTGCCGTGCCCTCTTGCCTCGCTTGTTACGCTGCTTCGATACCGGCTTGGCGACGTAGCTGCGGAGAGCGGCCGGGCGATCCGCCTGTTTGGCAAAGCTCAATACCAGATCCGTTTCCGGCTGGTAGTTCCGCTTGTGGAACGCCAGCCCAATGGCCCCGTCGTCGCGGTCTTGAATGAACAGGTTCGGGTGTGACGCGCTCGTGACGGACTCCTTGGAAATCGCTCCGCTAATGGTGCCCGTGATACGGAAATCCCAGACCGGCTCCAGATCGGACAAGAGCGGCAAACGGAATTGGTAGCTTCCGGCCAGCGACTCCAGCGGCAGCGTATAGTCCAAGAGGATCCGCTTTTCATCCCGAGCGAAGATTGGGAATACCCGCATTTTGAACAGATTGTCGCCGATCTGTTCCAGGATCGCGGGGTCCCGCCTGCGGTTGACGATCGTCTGGTAGATTCGCGATGCCTGCTGCCGCTCGATCAGTTCGCCTTCGATCAAGTCCGTCGGCGTGACGTACATGGCGAAACGGCTGACCGATGCTCCGTGGGGTAAGTTGAAGACGAATTGGCCCTCCTGCTGGCTGCTGAACGGGTTGTAGAACGACTGGTCGATTTGCACCAGCGCCACGGGCGGCTGAATCACCACATTCACATGATACCGGGCGACGTTCAAACGCACGGGCGAATCGCTCTGTGCATCCTGGATCATCAGTTGCCCCAACCCCTGGGACCGCCGACGCGTGGTCGCCCAGGCCGCGATTCGATCGCGATCCGCGTGCACCAGCGGTCGCGATGCCAGAGCCTTCCGCTGGGCGCCCAGGGTGATCGCGGCCGGTGCGGTGAACTCCCGGAGGTCACCATCTGCAGATGAAACGCGGGCCGATCCGGCCGTCAAAGTGAGGGCGGGTGTCGACGAGCTGTAGACGGTCACTTCGATCACCGAGTTTGCCGCTGGCGTAGCCAGCAACGTATCGACGGCCAGTGACCAGCCTGACTCGCGTCCCGTCGACAGCAACGCTTGTCCCCAGTCGATCATTACCTGCTGGTCGGACAAATCCCATCGAGCCTGCGAGTCCGCGCCCAGGTGCAATGTTCCCTCGGGCAGTCGAATCAGGCAGGGACCATCCGCGGCCGTTCTAAGCATGCATTTCTGCGGCAGTACGTCGCCCGGGCTCAGAATCCGCCATGAACCGGACGTGGCCCCGTCTTCGCTGACAGCCAAAACCCCGGACCCATGGTCCAGTTGGCCTCTTGGGACCGCAGCCCCCGCGTCAAATGGCGACCAGAGGAGAACGACCACGAAAGACGTGCAAATCATCCTGGACATTGCGGTACATTGCCTCGCAACAACATGTCCTGGCAATGCCCTGGAATTGCACAAGACCACCCTGATTATGCAGTGTTGTGTCGAAGAAACGCAAGAGTTTCCGTGGGGCGGGAGACGGGATGCGAGATACGCGTTGCGAGATTCGAGATACGAGACGCGCGATTTGCCGCTGGGCAGTGATCTTGGTATGCCCATTCTCATCCCGGATCTCGTATCGCGTATCCCGCATCCGAAAACCGGCAGGCCACACTCTATTCCGGGCCTCGCAAGAAAGCTCCCTTGTCATACGCACAAAGAAACACCTTGCACGCACCGTCTTCATGTTGGCTGTAGTAGGCGCAAAGGACTTCGGTGGGCGTCTCGACCAGCCAGGGATAGGAGCAGTCGTCCATGCTGTCCACTACGGCCCAGGGCTCGAGCTGCCGGTCTTTGGTGAAGTGATAGACCACCGTGAACGCGCGCCGCCGATCCCAAAGAATCTTGTTTTTCAGGATTCGCGGATCCTTGCCGCGATACACGGCACGCGACGGCACAAAGGTCTTTCCGCCGATTTCAAAAAAGTGTTCTCCCTCGGCGATATACGGGCGCGATGAAATATCCCATTCCGTATACGGCGGATTGCCGATGGCAACCCAGCACATGCTGGCCGAGTACTTCTTTCGCATCAGAATCACCATCGTGCCATCGGGCTTGACGCGCAAGGTGGATTCGCTTTCGCTGCCCTCATCGTGGACCGTCGAAACATATTCCCAGTTCACGCCATCCTTCGAGCGAATCAATTGAATCTGCCGGTTCAGTTTCACCTTCTTCGGATTCGCGTGCGGCGGAGCATAGAACATCTTCGAGCGCGGATCGTAGGCAACGCCCCATAGCCAGAATCCAGGTCTGTAGACCTTCACGCCCTCGCTCCAATGAATGCCATCCTTCGAAGTCCGGAGCCGAGTCTGAGTCAAATCATCGAAGTCGTAACGATAGATCGTATTGTCCACGACGACAAACTCACCAGCCTGCCGACCGGTCTCCGCAGGTAACTCCTGCCAGCTCTTCCCTTCGTCGTCGCTGACCAGACGCACAATCGGTAGATCATTGTTCCGATACGGACCGCGATGGCCCTTGACTTTGGGGAAATACAGAAAGATCCGCTTCCCAAATCGAAACATCGCAGGCCACGCACCCACATCCCCCATCGCCCGCGTCCACTTCGGCCGCACCAGTCCTTCGACTCCGTCCGATGTCAGCACTTCCGCGGAGCGTTCTCCAGGCATAGTCAGCTTCGGAAAACCAGCAAACCGATCCTCGGCCAACGACGCCCGAACAGACTCGTCCTCCGCACAAAGGCCCACAGTGACGAAGTGCGACGAAACCGCAAACAGACAGATGACGACGGCACCGACTTTGACATTGTCCATGGCGTTTCTCTCCAGACGGTGGGACAGGAAACATATTAGGAACCGTTCGCACGGTTGATGTTGACGATGGCTTCGGCGAATTCACGCCGCGTGGCTTCCAATTGCCCTAGCTTGAGCCCGCACGTGTATTGGAACCAACGTCCCTGAATGGACTCGAAGCGTTCCTTGCGGACCTTCTTCGCGCGATTCAATGCGTCCGCGAGGCCAGGTGGTGGATCTGACGTTTCGAGGCGTTTCGTCGCTTTGACAATCGCGCGGTCGAGAGCTTCGAGGTAGCGCACGTCGTCGATGCCGGCTCGATGCGCCTCCCATGCCAGGGTTGGGATTGGCTGACCGAATTCGTCCGGGTAGACGACACGGTGGACGATGCGATCGGGATTGTAGACCTCCTCGCCCGGCATGTCCCAGTATGACCACGGGGAACTGCCCAAGTAGCCGCAGGCGGTGTTGTACAGCCCCGTAAGCGACCGATACCACAAAGGGAACGCCGTGGCCGTGGTCCAGTACGAAACCGGTTGGAAACCCTTATCGCGGACGTACATCGCCGCGGCGTTGTCTTTGCCGCCGAACACGTAGATGTTGTAGACGGGTCGATCAATGAAATCTCTGGTCGCCTGCTGCGCGTCCCGGCTGTTGATCGCGGTCATCATGTGCAGGCCGGCTTTCAAACGCCG
>CAZURK010000066.1:0-46726 GCA_964623055.1 uncultured Pirellulaceae bacterium | reverse complement strand
CGGTCGTCTCGCAGAAGCAGCTCAGGGACCAGCATCTTGGGACGTCGGTCGCGGTAGAGGCAGTTCACGCGCTGGCGAACATGCGCAACGCGAAGGTCGATCCGGTCGGTGCCGATCTCGGTTCCGTCCGGTCCAGCGAGCTTCTCCAGAGACACACGGAGTCCATCAGCCGCATCAAACGCGCGAACGGCAAATGTCCCGTTGACGTACTGGTCTGCCGCTCCCCAAAGCCGCAGACGAGTCAGGATCTCATCCTCGGACGGCATCCAATCGTAAAGGTATTCTTCGTAGGGGATCACGACTCCGACAACGAACCCCCGCTGGCTGGCAGCATGGCGCAAGGAGGAGTCGTCACGATAACGTCGCAACGCTCGCAAGACCGGTTTTGTTTCCGGCTCCGGCAGTTCGTGTTCGCTCGGCCGGAACTCTGGATTCGAAGTGAAAAGGACCGCGTCCAACATGCCCCCGGTGACGTCCACGTCTACGTGGTGCGTCCCCTTCGAGACCGTGATCGTACCCAAGTGGATCCAGACATAGCGTCCGCCACCGGGCCCGCCTCGGCCGCCAGTCGCGGGTCGTTCGTCCACGGTGATTTGGACGCCGCCGTAGCCGCCGTATTTTCGAGCCCAGAAGTGATACACCGCGTCGCCGGGAAAATCCGCTACCCACGTCAGCCGATGCGTACCTCCCGACGCTGTCCACGCGGCCCAGGCGCCCAGAGGAGGAGTGCCTCCGTACGCGGTACCATTGGGATAGAAGCCCCAAGCCGGCATCAGTGCCGCGCCGGTTGTCCAGCACACGTTGGCCGGCGGGCTTTCAGCGCCCGTACTCAGCACATTGACGACCGTCACCAACGCGACGGCGATACATATTCGATTCATCACACTGCTCATTTTTCAGCCTCCGCAGTTTGTGAAGCTTTGCGGGCGCGGCCGTTGCCCGGTGATCTGAACTGGTCTATTCTGACATGTTGAAACGCAATTCTCGACAGGTCACCCCGTTGAGACAGGGAGCATGACATGAAACGAACCGTCGGTTTGATCAGCGTGGTTTTCTGTTTTGCTTTGATGTTGTCGTATCCAACGAGGCTCGACGCCCTGGAATTGCCGCGGCTCGCTTGGGAGCCGCGGTCCGATTGGCTGAACGTGCGGGATTACGGCGCAAAGGGAGACGCCAGGGCGGATGATTCCGCGGCGCTACAAAAAGCATTCGACCAGATGACTAGCGGCTCGTCTATCTACCTGCCGAAAGGAACGTACCGCCTGACGAAGACCATCACGCTGACCGGACCGGTTACGGGCGTGCTGGTCGTCGGGCACGGGCGCGATACTACGCTTGTCTGGGATGGACCGAAAGGCGGCAGGCTCTTGCAGGACGACGGTGTGTCCACATCGCGTTACGTAGGGATCAACTTCGATGGGCAAGGCAAGGCAGCGATCGGCTTCTATCATCATTCGATGAATCGTTTCGAAACCGAAGTGCTGCACCAGCACTTGGCTTTCCGGAACTTCACCGACGCCGGTCTAATGGCCGCTAAAGGCGACCGATATGCGCTCGCGGAAACGACATTTGACAACTGCCTGTTCGAGAAGTGCGGTCGTGGTGCGGCGTTCATCAGTTTCAACGATTACAACTGGACGTTCGACGGCTGCGAGTTTCAGCAGTGCGATCTGGGAATCGAGTGCCGGCACGGCAACTTCTACGCCCGCAACTGCCATTTCCAGGACAGCCGAACGGTCGACATCCTGGCTCAGCCGGAACACGGTTGTTCGATTCGCCGCTGTACGTCGACCGGAGCGCAGCGATTCCTCGATTTCGCCAATTCCGTTTCGCCGATGACGATTCAGGATTGCCACATCGACGGCTGGAAGAGTCCGGACGGCGCGGTGCGGCTGAACGGTGCACCGGTGATCCTGTTCGATTGTTCGTTCTCGAATCCGCCGAACGCCGGCGCTCCCATTCGAGCGTTGAATGCCGCCCAGCGTTTGATCGTATCCGAGAACGTCGCGGAAGGCTGTGAGAAGTTGGTCGCCGGCGAGAACCAGCAGTTCGTGTACGTCGTACCGCCGGGTGAACGAAAAGGCTGTCTCAAGTCTGCCGACCAAGGCTTCTTTCGTGAGACGGCCCGCATTCCCGGCAAGGTCTTCGACGCCCAACGCGATTTCGGGGCGAAAGGCGATCGGAGGGCCGACGACACCGCCGCTGTGCAGCGTACGATCGACGCCGCACGCGCCCATGGCCGAGGAGCGATTGCCTATCTTCCGGCCGGTTCCTACAAGATCACCAAGACGTTGACCGTCACGGGCAAAGACTACTATGTGGGCGGCAGCGGTTTTCGAACGCAAATGGTCTGGCGAGGCGAGGATGGCGGTACCATATTCGCCATCCGCCAACCGGATCACGTGACGCTACAGCACATCGCTATCGGCAACCACGACAGCGGCCAGATGAAGAACGGAGTCGACGTGCTGCAGACAGGCGCGGGCCGGCCTTCCCACATGACTTACGACGGCGTGTTCGTTTACGGCATGTACCAGAAGCAACCGTTTCGCAAAGGACTGCACTTGAGCGGACTAGGGCCGGGCGAGACGGTAGTGATCTCCGGCGTCCAGGGCAACCTGCGTGTGATGGACTCTGCTGCGGCGACCATTCTCGCACGGACTTCCTTTGAAGGCTCGGTCATTGTAGAAGGGAAGGATCGTCGGCGAGACGGCTTCCTCGGTTTTCTCACTCGTCTGTCGACGATCACACGCCACGGCCTGTACGTGCGGGACAATCAGAGTGTCGTCATGAGCGACTTCTATATCGAACAGGCGGACAACGGCTTCGTATTCGAAGGCTCGCCGAGCCACGCTCCGGGACGCATTACGTTGCAGGGCGGGAAACTCCAATTCAACGTGCCGAAGGACAAGCCGACTGAAGGCACGGCGATGACCGTACGGAACTACAATGGCCAGATCTTCTTCGGTCACAACCAGTTCTACGTCGAGCCGCCCGATGTCCGGATTTCGCACACCGGAACCGCATCCACGGACTTGTTCGTCCTGGCCAGCCTGTTCTACCGAACCAAACTCAAGGTGAAGGGCGACAAGAGCCTAACGGTAAGGCTGGCAGGCAATCAGGCCGTCGGCGAAGTGACCGCCGATGGTGACGTCACCTACTTGAAGTCTGCTGACACCGATCCACAAGAGAGCCTGCCGCAACTCTCCCGAGCCCTCGACGACCTTCGCCTCTTGGGCGAAATCGACCTTCGGCTGAGCCACTCGGAGAACTAGCCCGATCACCTCCCTCAGTCATCAAACAGCGACGTATCGACCGCTTTGCCGTCCTGGCACATGGCGACGTCCAAAGCGTCCAACCAGTGAAACGATCCGCGGAGCGCGTAGATCCGCGCGTTGCGGAACGTCATTTGCAGCCGCACAACCTTGCCGACCAAATCATCGTTGTTCTTATCACGCCAGCGAATGGGCCTAGCCTGGGAATCTTCCTCGCGCATCGTCTCGCAGTCTTCGAATGTGAAGCCGGGGATCGGGCGGCAGTTGAGGTCTGTCGCCTGGAAACGGATCTCACCATAGGGCGCCGTGGCGTTCAACTGCAGCGAGGGATCGAACAGCGATAGGGGCTTTGTCGTCAGAGTAGCCCAGTTGCCACGCGAGGCGAGGTATGTGAAACCGTCCTTGCGCAGCGTGTGCAGTACCACGGCGGCTGGTGGGTGCTTGCCCTTGCGCACGAATTGCGTTTTGGCATATTGATGGTGCAAGTCACGCGTGGCAGCCGAGTAAATGCGCAGCACGCCTTCGTGTTCGATCAAACATGTGGGATACACGACCCCGCTGGCCGGTTTCCCGGGCTCGTTCAGTGCGACAAACGGTTCGCGCAGGCCACGCTGGAAGTGGATTCCGTCGAAGCTGTATGTCAATTGGCAGTCGATTGGTCCCCAAAGCTGGTTGAATCGGTTCAAGGGCCGCGAGTTGGAGAAGTGGGCCATCCACAAGAAGCCGACGAATTGCCCTTCGTATGGAATCACCGGCATTCCGTACATTTGCACTTGCGGTGGATCAGTCGGGTCCGGCTGCATGATCAGTTCCGGCCCGGTCCACTGTCGGGCGTCCGGGCTGGTCTGCATGGCAATCCGCCGGTCGCCCCAACCGGGCCGCGTGATCATGACGTGTTGCCCGCGTTTTCGGTTGTAGCAGCAATTGACCGGTGGGTCGGGATGCCAGGGCGGTTGTCCCCAACGTGCGTCTTTGTCGATTTTCCAGTGGAGACCGTCCGCCGAGGTGACCATCAGTTGGTCGGCCATGTACGGCTTCGCGCCTTCACCCACGACGATCTCGTGGAAGAAGCTGTCCGGATCAAGCCGGGCCCGCTCGACGGCCGATCCACCTCGCTGGATACAGTACAGCTTGAACCGCCGTCCGTCGGCAGCGATTGGATCCAAGTATACCGGTCCCCCATTGGCCCGTTGGACGGTGAACAGGTGATTGGCAGCATACTTTTCGCCAGGCGGTTTGACGTCGGGACGATTCATGGGACGCCAATGAACGCCGTCATCGCTCTCGGCGCCCATCAAAGTCAACGGGAAACCCGTATTGCAGTAGAGCATCCGCCACTGACCCGAAGGCTCGTCCTGCCATACGGTCGGCCAGCAGCCCAGATAATCAAAGGTAGGATCTTCGTAGGCCCCTTCCGGTTGCCACTCGGCTCGACCCTGAAAAAGCTCGACATTGTCTTGGTGCTCGACGTGCCACCAGTCCCAAAATTGCCATGCCTTTGACTTCGTTCGCGATGATCGTTCCGTCGGACCATCTCGCTGCTCATCATCGGCAAGCGTATTTCGGCACGCAACGCCTGCCGAGGCAAGCACCGGCGCACCCAACGCTTTGACAAAATCTCGTCGTCTCATAGGTTCCTCCTGCTCGTTTGTTTTGGCTTCCCCTGCGCTTCTGTGTTGGTTCGCATGCCGAGGGTGCGCGTCGTTGAGAGTCAACTGCAAATCCTCTATCGTGTTTGTTGCTCAGGCTTCAGGTCATCACCGTACAGGAGTAATCGCCTGGGAGCAAATCGATGAGACGTGGAGTGTGCGATTGCTTGATCTTTCCTGTCGCTCACCGTAGACTCGCAAACAATCAGCGAAAATATCTTCTCCAATCAGACCACAGAGGAAGGTGATGCGATGCAAACTTCGGTCTCTCAACACGACGGCGCTAGTCACTCGAGATGCGATGTATTGACGAACCCGTCTCAGTTCTGGGGCAGGCGGAACGGCTCGTCGGTCGCAGGCGGGCTCATTCTGGTGGCCATGCTGGCTTTTGCCATTGGTTGCGGCGGTTCGGGCGACGACGGTGGCGGATCAGGCGACGCAGGCGCGGGAACCGCATCCGGTGACCCGGCTTCTGCGTCCCCTGAAAGCGGTGGTTCGGGCGGTGGTGCAGCCGCGGTATTGCACTATTCGCCGGATGACAGCTTCATCGTGATGAACATCGACGTCGCCACCATTGTCCAAAGCCAAGTGGGCAAGGACATGATGGCGGCCATTGCCAAGCTGCCCCATGCAGAAGATTTCGAGGAAGAAATCGATGAGGAGATTAGGGAGGAATTTGGCGTCAGCTTCTCTAATCTGAAATCTGTGACCATGAGCGCCAGGCCCCTCGAGCGCGGCCCCGAATTCGTGACCGTGCTACGACTGAACGATGCAGTGGACGCGAATAGCGTTCTGGACAAAGTCTACATGCCTGATTGGTGGGATGAGCCGTCTGAGCCTGTATGGGATGAGCCGTCTGCATACGACACCGAGGAGGCCATTGAGGCGGATGTGGCCGAGGACGAACCAGCAACCGAAGACGACGAGGGTTTTGCAGCCGAAGACGCCGAGGAATCTGTGGTCGAAGATGACGAAGGTTTTGCAGACGAAGGCGCCGAGGAATTCGTGGTCGAAGAAGACGAGGATGACGCCGAGACTCGGCCCGAGCAGCGGAGACGCTGGGAAAGGAGCAAGGACATCAAGACGGGAACTTACTACGTCGGCCGCGGCTGGAGCGAAGACGACGCGATATGGTTCCCGGACGATCGCACAATCGTGCACGGCCCCGTCGCGTTGATCAAGCAGATCGAGCGGCGGAACAGACCGGCCAACGTATCGGAGAAACTGGCGCGACGGATCAAGGGCGTCGATTTCGATAGGGCTTTCGCGATGGCCCTGGAGATGCCGAAGGAAGCGTGGGACGAACTGCAGCAGGAGGCAGAGCGCGAAGTCCCTTGGCTTAGTCTCAGGGCGATCGAAAGCTTCCAGGCTGGCAGCCTGGAGATCACCGCAGGCGATGACGTGAAGGCTACCGCGACGATCGAATTCGCCAGCGGGGAAATTGCCGCCGATGCAGCCAAGGCCACGGAAGGCGCCGTCGCCGTGTTCAAGCATCTGTTCGAGTTGTCGGACGACGCGCGAAAGACCTTGGATGCCATCGAGGTCACGGTCTCCGAAGGAGTGGTGAAGGCCGAGTTGACGGTTTCGGGCAAGATTCTGGTCGACTCGTTCAGCACGGTCGCAGAAGTGATTGAGGAGAACTTCTAGCTCGGCAGCGACGGTCTAACAGAAACAACCGGCGATGGCGGCCCGGACGCGGCGTAAGGAGACTCTTCGAACGAGCGGTCCCAATTGACATGCCGGCGATGGCAATCGCCCAGGAGCAAACAGATGAGACGTAGACACAAGATACTGTGCAGCCGGCGGCGTTTTCTCACGAAGGTCGCCGCCGCTGGGGGCGGCCTCATGGCAGCACCGTACGTCATCACTTCCACCGCACTGGGCGGCCAGAAACGGCCAGCGGCCAGCGAACGCATCGTGATGGGCCACATCGGCATGGGCTGGTTCGGCACGGTGGATCTGAAGATCTTCCTGGGCGCGGGCGAAGTGCAGAACGTGGCCGTGTGCGACGTCGATGCCACCGCGCGAGATGCGGCCAAGGTGCTGGCGGACACTCACTACGGCAATCAGGACTGCAAGACCTACCACGACTTTCGCGAACTGCTCGAGCGAGACGACATCGACGCGGTCAGCATTGCTACGCCCGATCATTGGCACGCCATCCCCACGATCTGGGCCGCCAAACGGGGGAAGGACATTCACGTCGAAAAGCCGCTGTCGTTGACGATCCAGCAGGGTCGAGCGATGGTCAACGCCGTGCGCCGGTATGACCGCGTCTGCCAGGTGGGCAGCGAAGCACGCTCGAATCCGCGTTGTCGTCTCGGCTGCGAACTTGTTCGGAACGGCCGCATTGGCGATGTGAAGGAGGTCTTTGTGGCCGGCGTGGGCGGTCCGTCTTCGTCGCGTGTGCTTCCGGCGGAGCCGGTGCCGCCGGGGCTCGACTGGGACATGTGGCTGGGACCTGCTCCTGTGCGGCCGTACAACAAAGCCTACCACCCGAGGTCATGGCGAGGCTACTACGATTTTTCCGGCGGAGGGCTCACCGACTGGGGAGCCCATCACTTTGATTTGGCCCAATGGGCGCTGGGAATGGACGGCACGGGGCCCATCGAGATCTATCCACCCGACGGCAAAGAGCACAAGTGGTTGACCTTCAAATATGCCAACGGGGTTCTGATGTACCACGTGCTCCACACGAAGATGGAAGACGTTCCGGAAATGCTGGAACGCATTACGTTTGTCGGTACCAAAGGGCGTGTTGGCCTGTGGTATGGCGGCTTGACAAAGACGGATCCTCCTTCCCTGATGCACGAGAAGATCGGGCCCGACGAAATCCACCTGCACCAGTGCCCGCCGGGCGGGCACGAGCGAGGAGATTTCTTAGGCTGTGTCCGGACGCGTCAAAAGCCGGGGGCCGATATCGAAATTGGTCATCGCACGGTCAGCGTCTCGCATCTGGCCCACATCACCTACCGACTGGGGCGACCGCTGAAGTGGGACCCGGCCGCCGAGCAGTTCATCGGCGACGAAGAGGCCAACCGCATGTGTTCGCGGGCCATGCGTGAGCCGTGGCGACTGTGAGTCGGTTGACATCGTTTTCGCGTTGGCACTCGCTAACCAGAGAATCCGATACTTCATCGAATGACTCGGGAGTTCACGTATGCAAAAGGCAATCGTTATCGCGGCCGTATGGGCTGGTGTCGTTGGCGTCGGCACGGGCTATTCCGGCGATGCGTTGAATGATGTGTTGCCGCAGATACGTCAGTTCGCCGACAACTTGATCGAGCACGGCCGAGACCACTACGGCCCGAAGCATACGCCGCTGTTCGTCTCGCAGTTGGACATCGACACGAAGCAGATTCCACCCGCCACAACGCAACTATACGGTCGTGGGAGTCGCGGTGGTGCCGGCCCCACGACAAGCAACCTGGAATTCGACAGCGGACTCATACGGCTCTTGGACGCCTTGTCGCGAATCACTGGCGACAAGAAATACTCCGAGGCCGCCCATGCGTATCTCGGCTACTGTTTTGACGAGCTGCCTGATCCTGCGACGGGCTTCTTTCCCTGGGGTGACCATCGCGGCTATGACGTGGTTGGGGACGAGACTCACAAAGGGTATCACGAATTCAAAGTCGTCTATCCGCCGTGGGATCTGTACTACAAAACCGACCCCAATGCCGTGACCCGCCAGATTGAATCGCTGAAGCTGCATATCTACGACGAATCTCGATCGTGGGCCTTCAGCCGCCATCACCCGTCCGGCGGCGAGATCCCGCACAGCATGAATTCGTCGGGCGGTGCATGGATCGCCGCCTGGTGCTTTCTTTACAAGCAAACCGGCGACGAGCGCTACTTGAAATGGGCCGAGACGATGGCCGATTACTTCTGGTCGATTCGCGATCCTGACACAGATCTGCTGGCGGCCCATCCCGCCGATCCGGCCTACCCGGAGAGCACGCGAAACGAAAGAGCACGCCAACGTGCTTCGCGCACGGAATACATGGGCCAGTTGGCGTGGTTCGCTCCGAATCTACTTCGCGCTGCCGACCTGCTCGGCGAGGACAAAGGCTGTAAGTTCCGTGACCAGGGCCTCGCTTACATCCGAGCGTTTACCGAACGCATGGAGATCGGCCTGGACGGCAGCTTCTTCGCCACATTTGATTTGAAGACGGGTAAGCCCCTGTTTCCCAAGATTACAGACGGATGGACATTTGTCTCTCAACAAGACGAACGGTACCCGTGGGCGAATCGCGTACTGGGGATTCGAGCACCGATCGCACTGGCCTTCGCGTACAAGATGACTGGTGAAACAGACCTGAAGGGCGTATTTGACAGATTATTGCCGCTTTATCGCATCGACGAGTTTGCCAGCCCGAAAGCGCCACGCAAAGAACTGCCGGCCGGCTTGGTGGCCCAAGCCGTCACCAGCTTCTTGAACATGTACCAAGCCACCGACGATCGACAGTACTTGAAACATGCGATCGCGTTCGGCCGTTATGCAACGAAACACTACCTGGTCGATGGATGGTGCGTTTGCGGTCCACCGCTGCTGGAACGATACAGTGACGATCGCGTGAACACGTGGCGGATGTACAGCAACCGCGGCGGAAGCGCCGAATTGGCATTGGCATTGTTGAGATTACACTTGGCTATGACCGGCAAGGGAGACTTTGTCGAAGACAATCCCATGTGCTATTTTTGAGTGACTGGCACGCAACGTACCTGCAACACGGAGAAACTCAGTGCAGAGTCCAGAATTGACAAGAGCAGAGGGCATTTCGGAATCCAAGTCGGTCGTAGCTGCGTTCGCCAGAACGCGGGTATGCCTGGCATCCTACCGCACTCTGGCGAGTGCGGCTACGGTTTTGGGACCGTTTCTCGTTGTTAGCATTGTCTGGATTTCCGTATGCGGTTTGGTCGATGCGGCGGATTCCGCTTTGTCGCCGGCACAGATCTACGAACAAGCGAAACGGGCTTCCGTCGAGATACTGGTCGACGGGCACCACGGTGGCTCGGGGTGCTTTGTTTCCGAAGAGGGTCTGATTATCACGGCCGCCCACATTCCTGGTCGCCCTGGCCGCGCGTTAGAGGTCCTCACGTCCGACGGCGGCAGGCTGAAGGCGACCGTTGTGGCCGTGGACCTTGGCCGCGATTTGATACTGTTGCGGGTCGAGCCGCGCGAGGGCGGATATGCCGTTCTGAGGCTTGCTACCGAACTACCGCCGCCGGGAGCAGACGTATTCCTGTTCAGCGCGTCGGTATATCGACATGGGCTATTCCAGACGGGCACGGTGGCTCGCGACGGACTGACGTTCGAGCACCAGGGGCATTTTGTCGAAGTCACACAAATCGCGGCGATCGTACAGGAAGGAACGTCGGGCGGCCCGTGGATCGATTGTGAAGGCAGATTGATCGGCGTCCAATCGGGTTCTCTCACCCACAAGTCGGTGCCTGGCGGCGTTGCGAACGTCTCGCCGGTCCAGGCCGTGCGAGTTCTGCTGGAAGCCAAACGCAATGCGTCCACGCCGGCTATCGGTGTCTTCGTCGACGAAGTGTGGGTACTCAATTCCGATCAGCTTCGCCGTTTCCCACCGGCCACGGAAGGAATGGTTGTCCAATCGCTGCAGGCGGATGGTCCGGCCGCGCGCGCGGGCATAAAGAAGGGCGAGGTCATCGTGGCCGTTGACGGTCAAAAGGTCCGGCTGCGAGATGGTTTTGTTCGCCTCATTCGAGCAAAGAAGCCCGGTCAGACGGTTGAGCTGACAGTCATGGGCGCCGACGGAACGGGCAATCGCAAGGTTACGGTCCCGGTGGGAAAACTCGAGGTTGCGTGGCCTGAGTGAAATGCCGCAGACCCAGGCCGCGTCCCACGTTCTGGCGAACGTGGCTACAGACGGCTGAAGTGTCCGGCTTATGCCCTGGCAAGTTCCTGCACGCTGGAATCGCTATCGTCGTAACAGAGACGGTTGCGAAGGCCTTCGCCGGGAATGCCCAAGGTACCCACGGCGTATCCTTGCGCGGTCTCGGCCACGCGAAACACCCGTGAAAACTCGTCGGCCGACGGCGGTTGGGAGCCTTCGGGCGGCTTGACGTGCACGCTCGAAGGCGCGATATGCTTGGCCAGTTCGTCGTGGCCAGCGACGGTCAAGCAGAACGCCAACTGAGATACCAAGCCTTCGATTCCCGCGAGAAACAGTTCCAGCACGGTCTCGATGATCGGCAAATCAACCCGCGGCAGCGAATCCTTGGCCACGGCCACGCGCAGATCGTTCAGCACGGAAAGGAAGTGGTATCCGTCAAAATAGCGGAAGTGATAGGTAACATGGCCTAAGATAGCCAGCGCATCTAGTCCTTGCCACAGGTAGTCGCTCTTGGTTCGCAGTAGGCTTCGCAGGATGGCCGACTGGCCCGAGTCTCGCAGTTCCGCCGGACCGTCCATTGCGAACGCCAGCCGCGCCGCCAGCTTCTTCAAACCCGTCTCGGAGTGCCATTCGCACGAGTGCGTCATCCTCAATGCGGGGTCTGCCATTACGGAAGAGAACGCCGCGAATAGATCGCGCGCGGTCTCCTGTTGTTGGTCCTCCGCCAGCGGGGCATGGGCTGTGCCCATTTCCGATAGCAGCGTTACCAGCGATTGGGCCAGTTCGGCAGCACAAGCTGGCCCCTGATCGCCGATCGCCTTCTGGACGAGATCAAAGAGCCGTTTGGAATGACGCAGCGCCTGCGCATAGGAGACGGCCCAAGTGGGCTCGTTCGACTTGACCAGGTAGCTCCCAACCCGTTCCTCCCACGTCTCTTTGATATAATGAAGGATTTTGCCGTAACCGCCCACATTGCTGAGGATACCTTCTGCAGACTCCTTTTTTCCGGTAAGCGGTTTGCCGAGAGCCGCGTAGGCGGCGATCAACATTACGGGCGCCCCATTCCGGAGCAAGCTGAACATGCTACACCAAAGCTCACGGCGCCGGGCCGTATCCTGCCAGGCATCGGCGATCTGATGGGTCCGGACGACATCGGTAAGATGCTGGACGCTGGGCTTCCAGCCCAACGGCAGATCATCAGAGATCCGTTCGGCCCAATCGAGAACGGACGAGTAATGCTCGACGACATCGCCCAGGAACCCGTACCGGAGACGCCCTGCCGGCAGGCTGGGAGCAATATCCAGGCCTTCCTGTTGGATCCAAAGGTATCGTCCTGCCCTCTTGAGTCGTCTGTTCACGGCCGCCGGCAAGGGGTAGCGGTGGTGCGGCCAGCGGAGCGACTCGAGCGAGGCCCAGTCCACGTCGGACATGTGGCCTTCGTCGAAGAAGTCCGTGCCGCCCAACGTTTCGGCAAACCGCCGCACGCGTCTCAGGTCCGTTTGGCGCGACGACAGTTCCGCCGCCCGGTCGTCGTGTTCACTGTACTCGGCCAACATGCCCACCAGCGTCTCGTAGCAGTGATCCTCCCATTGCTTCCAATTCCGGCAACGCCACGGCTCGGCACCCGGCTCGCCCCGATGTTGCGACTGTGCAAACGACTTGCCCAGTCCATAGGGGAAATGCCAGGAAGTATTCAACCAGAGGTCCAGTGCCCCCTCGATCCAAGCAGCGAAATCGGATTCCTCGACCTTAGAACGTAGGATACGGTCGCCTACGCGCAACAGACGATCGTAGGAGACGGGCAGTGCGCTCGCAAATGCATCGCTGATCTGCGTCTGGCGGTCGGCATCCAACCGTGCAACCGCCGCGTGCAACTCCTTCAGGATTTCGTACGGATCGGAGAGTTCCCGCGCCACCGATTCCGCTTCGAGGAGGGCGACCCAGCTAATGGGATTGATCAACAGTTCCGGATGCCGCAAGTAGCCGATCGGCAGATGCATTTCGCCACCAATGTCGGCCTTCAAGTTCCACTGTTGAAATATGAGCGCGCAGGATTGTGTGACCAGTTGTTCTCGCTCGGATAGATCCCCCCAACGGCTTTGCGGGAGTTCTTCCAGCGACACGACGTGGAAGGACCGCAGCAATTCGCTGTAGCGGTCGGCCGATTCGTCGTTCGGAAGGATGAAGATCGTCGTGCCGCGTCGTTGGGCCGAGTCGTGTAGCCATTGGCGCAAGAGTTCGACCGAGGTAGTGGCGGGCCACACTCGAACCGACGAAATGGCATTCGGGTCGTCGGACACCTGGGGAGCCCTGAGCCGTTCGCGATACCGCAGCTTTGCCGCGTCGCCGTAGTGCAGCACCCGTGGTTCGGACGACGCGGTTATCGTCTCGTTCAACATCAACAGCAGGCACTGCTGGCAGAATTCGTCGCAATGTTCGACGGAAGACCGTACGGCGAACGCCTGAGGCAACTCGACACGATCTTTGTATTCGCAACGTTCGACAAAGTCCTGGAACGGCCCAAAGAACGGGACGTGCTCGAAGACCACTTGCTGGTCACGATGCGATTCGGCGATATCCGAATCCTGGTGTACGTGATCCATCACATCGACCAGGGAGACCCAGGAGATGTTGCGGCGGAACTCGTTCAGCACAACACGACCCAGCGAATTGGGAAGCCGCCACTTGTCCTCCGCCTGCTCTTTCACGTAGTACGGGAACGTCCCCAGCCCCGCCCGATCCAGAGCACTCGCGGCGTTGCTGTTGGCGCTGAAGAACACAAAGGGCAAGCCGCGTCGGCGCAGCTCTCGGCCCACGGAAATCCCGTGCTTCATGGCCGGCGTGCCGCCGTTGCGAAAAGGAATGTTCAAATCGAGGATACAGAATACGAACGCCCCAACCACTTTCGGGCTGCACGCCCTCTGGATGGCCTCGATAGCTTCCTCTTGCGAACAGGCAATCTCGACGGAAAGATCCATCAGCCGAAAGAGTCTGTCGGAGGAGTCTCCGAACAGTTCACTCCAGACTTCGGCCTTTTCTGGCGTGCCGTCGGATTCGGCGAAACGGTCGTCGATCCATAAGAGGATTCCGCGTGCGTTGGTCTGTGATTTCATTATTCAAACCCAAGCGGTAAGGACGATTGTCAGCCAATGTAATCCCGTAAGAGACCGATCATTCGTTGGCAGGCCTGGAAGAAGGCGGCTGGCACATACTCTTTCTCTGTGCAGTGTTCCAGTTGCGTCTCCAACCGCTGCAGGCCGTTGCGTATTTCTTGACGATCGTTGGACGCCTTGACGTGCGATACGATCAGGTTCTCCATAATCGTCATCGCGTTCTCGTGGCGTCGCATTGCGGCATCCAGTTGTTCGTCAAGGTCCGTGTCCAACAACAACACCCGTTCGATTTCCGAAATTCGCTTTCGGAGGGCCTCCAACTCGGCCGTCGGGGCCGAGGCCGACCAGCGGTTCGTGAGATCGTGCCGCAGTGTGGACATGGGGCCACGTTCTTCGCTGCGAAGGCTTCGCCAACTTTGTGCGACATCGGCCTGAGCCGTTCCTGGTTTGGCGAACCAGATGTTGCGCGAGAGTCCCCAGTAACAGATCGACACCGGCAGCCGTGGATAGAGTTCCTGGCCCGCCCACACAACCAATACAAGCCGCTTGTGCATGACCCGATCGTAAAGGCAATAGGATTCGTCGAGTTCGTGCTCGCAGGGATCCAAATCCGGGATGCCGGGATGGGTGAACCAGGCATGCAAATCGGCGGCAAGCCGAGCCGTCTCGTTCGCGTCGCTGTGAACCAAGAACAACGGCCCGGCAAGAGTGTTATGTTCGGCGACCGCCTCACTGAGCCTTTCAGGGAACTCAGTTCCGATCAGAGGAATTTCCACGAAGTCCAGGTCGGACGAAGTCGATGCCTCCGGCGTCGAGTTCTCGTCGTTGCTGGGAAGCAACGATTTGAGCGCCGCCGGCAGGTGGGGAATATCGTCCACGCGTTTCGTCTGGCCGAAGATACACATCGACCCCGGAGCGGCCATTTTCTCTTCGTCTTCTTCATCTTCCGGCAGTAATTGAAATCCCTCGGGCAAATCGCCGAAGAGCTGTTTTGTCTGCTGGTAGTCGTCGCCTGTGAGAATCCAAATCGGCGGGTACTTGTCGCATCGCTGAGCCCGTTCCATCAAGGACTTCATTAGTTGCTTGCCGTGCTTCTTGCTGGGAAGCCCTGCACTGGCATCGTCGCTAAGGATGACCACATCGGAAATAACCAAACGCGGCATCTTCTTGTCGGCCAACTTGCACGCACCGCCGAGGCTGCGCGTGTGAACCACCTCCATCGCCGTACTGGTCGGCGCGGTGAACTCCTGTACCAGATCGCGAAGTGTCTGGATCGAGGGACCGTAGTGCGTTTCGTCATCCTCGACGTACAGCACGTAGTCGCGAGTTGGATGCATGAGCGGCCCGGCGTTGATCATTTCGTCGAGCCGTTGAACATCCGATCGAGCCGGAAGGCGGACGCGTGTCCGCACGATTCCGTTACCCGCATTGGTGATGATCAAGTCCGCCCCCTGTCCAATCACATCGTGAAGCTGATAGCGTGCAAGGAAGACGCCAACACCTGTCGAGCCGGGCTTGTGGACGTTCTGGTCGAGAGCGCATGGTGTGCGAGCGTTCAAATCTGCCAGTGTCGCATCAGGAATCGGGCCGCCGGTGTTCTCGATAACCACGTCAAGGAACCAGTGCTGATGGACAGCGTCGGCAACAGTTGGAACCGCCTGCACGTCCACTCCTACGCGACCCGCCGGACGAGATTTGTCGAGGCAAGCGGCTTCACACGCGTTCTTCAAGGCCACATGGAACGCGTCGCGCACGACCACGGGCGACCAATCCGCTTCAAGGGACGGAATTTGACCGAGTTGCAGTTCCAGCCGGTGCTTGCCGCCGTCAGAAAACGCGCCCGGCATGATGCGTTCGACAGCTTGGCGCAGGAGTTCCTCGGAGGTTGCCTGCGCGGATGAATCGTCAGGAAGCAGCGTCTTGACCAGTTTGTCGGAACTGTCAAAGCACACATGCTGAATTTTTTCCTGAGTCGGTGAAATCAGTCTCTGCAGATCCTGAAACAATGCGTCGAGTTCGCGTTGTTTCTCCGGATCCGGGACGAGTGCCTTGGCCCGGTGCAGAAATACCCCCAGACTTTCGCCGATAGCGCGGCTTTTGCCTGTCAGATGCTCGTGTTCATTCGTCTTATCCATCCAGATCTGCCGCATCAGCATCTGGAAATAGAGGTTCAGGTCGTTACGTTCAGCCTGCAATTGGGCCAGGCTTTTTTCGCTGTCCTGGTCGGCGACCAGGATCATCGTGTACGTGTACTCCGATCCGAGAAGGGCCTCATCCTCGGTTCCGTCTCCAGTATCACGTGAGAGCATCATCCGCATGTTTTCCTCGTGCAACCGCGCTGAATAGGAGACAAACACGACTTTGGTCTGGTTGCCGCGGATCGCGTTGGTCTCGTCGATGATCTTCTCGCCGCGCAGCCGACGGGCTCGCTGATTTTGGTGCCACTCCAGAACGTCTTCGATGTCCCGTTTGGACAGGTTCTGTTCGGCCAGGCTTTCTTGACGGAATTGTTGTCGTTGCCGATGGAGCTTGTCGTCCAGGTACTCGAAATAAGCCTGTTGAAGACTGCAGAGAATTGACGCATCGTTCGACAGGTCTAACCCGTGCGAGTAATCGAAATACAGGCCTTCCTTGTTGAACCGTTGCAGGATCTTCAGGCGGCCTTTCTCGAATTCTTCGGTGAAGGACCACGTCGAGACCTCGCGGGCGTTCTTACCGGGGATGCGAAACGATTGCTTCTCGGTCGCTTCGGGAATCAGCCGTCCCAGCAGGTTGTACATCGCGGTGGTGAGCCCACCTTGTGTGTTGGATCTGGTCGTGCCGATGGAGTACACATTTCTGTCTGCGTCGTCAGCGTTGCGTGACGGGTGCGGGTGCAGGGCGTCTGCCTTCTGCGATTCCGTTAACGTCGCCTGTCGCGACAAGACGAGCCCCAGCGGGTGTCCGTGGATGTAGAAGCGGCGCGAGTGTTCCGGTTTGATGATCTTCCTGGATGCGTCGCACTCGAAGTCCTCCGTGTCGCGGATCTGCCGTTCACGCTGCGTCAGGTATCGACCCCTGTCTGCCGGTTTCTTGCTCAGGATCGACGCCTCCAGAACCTGCATCTCGATCGGCTCGCGCTGGATCGTGTCTTGCATGTCCGGCGCGCCACCGAAGATGCCTCGTACGCCGGCTTCCTTGAAGATGTATACGCGGTTGAATGGATACACCTCCATTTGTGTCACTTCGGGAATGTCCGCGCACAGGACCTTTTCGGCGATCGCCTGGCAGAACGCGAAACCATCGAACGGCGCCTTGCACTGTTCGTCGGACAGCAGGCCGCGGATACCGTCCGACGCGGCTCGCACCCAGTATCTGGAAATCGTGCCCAACTCGCCAAACGAGGCAGTCAGCGCCAGGCTGTTCTGCTCGGCCATGCTGGTGAAGAGCACACGGGAAAACCCGTTTCTCAGGAGTGGCAACAGTTGTTCATAGGCACCGGGAAAAGCCTTCCGACGCACATCGTACAAAGCCAGCGTGATTTCGCTAACGCGATGCTCCGAGGGAACGTTCTCGTCGACGAAGTTCGGGTCGAGCGGCGAGACGAGAAACAGCAACAAGTACGCATTGTCCAGCGGTATGGCGTCCACAATGGGGTAGCTGAAAAGCGGCACCTGGGACGATTGGTGGTCGAACTCCGACTGGGTCAATTGTTCGAGCCGGTGTTGCCACTCGGCCAACGCTGCCCGCCGCGCAGGATGAACAGGGCATGCCTGATGGAAGGGAACGCCGTTTTGATCACCTTCGGCCCTGTCGCCCGTGTCCCGGACCTCGACCAACTCGTTGAGGTGGCCAAGCAGAGGCGCCAGCATTTCGATGTTTCCCGGCTCGTCCGCCAACTGGGTCGACTTGGTGGTCACCAGTTGGAACAGCCGCTCGACGACCTCCTGCGGTAAGACCGGATCGCCTCGTGTCCCTGTAGTCGACGGCGGGTGCCCGATGCTCGAGTACTGGCGATCGCGCAACCGAAACTCGAAATACGCCAGCGGCTGCGAGAAGACGGCGAACTCCGGCGGTAGGCTTCCACGATGCTCTTGCTGGACGTGCGCGAGACTTTTGACGAAAGATAGGCTCTCCAGGTCCCGGTCGATTTCGGCGCGGCGGCGGCTGCAGATGTTAAGACTGTACTGCACCATGTGCTCGACCGCCTCGGAGGTCCCAACGGGCTGGTGGCCAGTTGAAGTCGACTCGGAAGTGCGGCGAAGCCGATATCTCGGCCGGGAAGGCGACAGCCGATCTTGAGTCATCCTCTCATCCCCTGCTGAAATAGGTAGGTCTGGGACCTGCCTGTGGTGCAGATGCCGGGAAAGACGTGTCGCAGTATTGAGCCCCGAGCTGCGGCCTGGTCCGGTCAGTCCGTCCCAGGTCCACACGGCCATGACGGGTGCAATTAACTAGGATAACCCCTCGATGAAGTAGTTCTCAAGAAGCAAAAACGGAAAACGATGCGAATCGAGTTGGATTCGTTGGTAAGGTTTATCGGTGCTGTCAGAATTGCGGCCATCTTGGCCTATGTCAGGCCGTTGGGGTCGTATCGAGCGAAGGTCTCCGGGTGTGACATTCGCCCCGGCGCCTCGACGAATTCACTTGAATTCCTTCTGAGGGCAAGATAGACTGACACCCATCCTCAGGGGGTGTGCGTACATTGATTCAGGGAGCACGAGTTGCCGTGCACGGAGCAGTTAGGGACTCGGCTGTCTTGGAGGACGAAACTGATTGGGCTCTTGCTTTTCGGAGAACTAATCTTGAACGAGTACGATGAAGTTCACGTGTTCATTGATGAGAGCGGAGATATTACGGGCAAGAAGGAGAGTTCGGAGAAGCGACTTGTTGGCGGAGTCGTCGTGTTTGGAGCATACGACCGCGATAGCGAAGAGCAGTTGGGCAGTTTGCTGCGTCACGACGTCCGCAAAGCCGGAGGACGCTACCCATACGATCTCCACTTCTCAAATAGGGAGTTCCAAGAGAGGAGAGGTGAAGGGAGATGGCGAGCCCTATTGTCGAACGTCCGGGAGTCGGTGCATAGTTGGACGACCGCTGGCCGCGAAGCATATGGCGTCGTGATGCAGCACGGCTCGGACCTGTTTCAGAAGCGTTCTTTCTTTGCCGAGGCATCGGATGACACTCGATACTTCCACATGTTGTCATCCCTCATTGAACATGTGCTATTCGTCAATCCGATCAGCCGTGATCGCCTTTGCTCGAATGCGAGGGTGCATCTGCACGTAGCATCTCGGAGCTTGCCGTTTCCCAACGACAACAAGACCAAAGAATGGCTGAAATCACAGGGCTACCAGATTCTCACGCCCGGGAAGGGTACGTCGCGCGATGGCCCCTCGCCGAAGAAAGCCGGATCGCCGAGAGACCGTTCCGCAAGGCGGGAGAAACCGTCGGAAGTATTTGCGCTCAAGATGGTGAACAAGCGTGAATTGGCTAGCATGCTGCGCACATGCCTGCGAACGCGGTGGAGCCGAAGCGACTTGGACGTGGATGATGTTGAGGTCGTCAAGGCCGAATATGAACCAGAGCGGATCGAACACGAAGGACGACAACCGGCGCAAACGCCTGTGGGGCTCTATTTGGCTGATCTGTTACTGGGCCAAGTCCGGCGCGATTGGGAAGAGACAGTCGTTCCCATGTTGGAACGGATGATTTATGGACCGGAATCGAAGACTCTGGCTGAAATGCAGTCAGCATTGGACCACGAGAACATCGACGGGTACTGGCACTCCTTTCGTCAACTGCTGACGCAAGAAGAGGACCAGTCCGAGTACGCGACCCAAGTCGTGGAGCGACAGCGTGCCCAGGTTCTGGCACTGACCAGCCGCGCCCATGAGAAAGCAGCCGAGTTGGTCGAGGAGACGTGCAAGGAGGTCGATACCCCCGGCATGGCCAAGCACGGGCTGCGAGTTGCCGACCGACTGGATGAACTGTTGTCAGGGACGGAACTCTACACGACCGAGACGCAGGTTCGATTGATCCAGGCCCGACTTGCCTGTGCGAACCATACGGGTGATGCCGAGATGGCAGACGCCGCTTGGCGCGAGTACGCGGCCCTGGAACCGCAACTCGTCGAGTTGGGCGCGAAAGGGCTGCAGTTGAAGGCGGAAATGCGCAATCGCCGCGCCGTTTCGCTGACCGATCTGCTGCGATACGACGAAGCCGAAAGAATCCTCGAGGATCTTATCTCGGCCGAGCAGTCCGTGCTCGAGACGCTTGCCTCGCAATTCGGTGTCCCGGCCGACAGTCTGCCAGACTACGAGTTGGGGGCGTGTTACGGCACTTTGGGCCAAGTCTATGCATTCAAGGGGACCGCGAATTCGGCCGAAGCCTGTTTCCGCCACGCTCTGACGCGTTTCAGCGAAGAAAGCGACCGGCAACGGCAATGGATCTACCTTGGGCACTTGGCGTGCGACGTGGGGGCCCGCGGTCGCTCGCTGTGGGATGAGGTCGGCAACAATGTACCGGAATTGAGTTCGATGCAGCCGATTGCCCAGCCGGGGGCCCAGTACGCGCTCGCTCTGCAACTGAAGGGAATGCTGGTATTCGGCTCGAACGAGCAGGTGGCGGAATTCTGTCAGATTTGGGATGACAGTAAGCCGTTGGACGCATATTCGCCCGACGCCAGGGCGGAACATCCATTCGGTTTGATCCATCAATCGCTTGCACTGCTCTGCGCACGCTTGTGTGAGTCCACGGAAGATTCCGCACTCGTCATGCGGGCCAACCAGGAATTTGCGGAAGCCCACCGGCTATTGGAATCGGGCGGTCCGATCCTGCAATTGTTGGGCTGCATCTGCTGGCTTCGGTGGAGACTTTTCGCTTTGGACACGCGGGCCAACGAACAGACGATTCGGGAAGAGCTCGATGCCGGTATCCAATCCCTCCGACAACACCTTGTCGAGAACTTCGGCGAGCATGCCTGGGCCGAGACCGAAACCGGTTCGTCTTGTGGCATCTTCGGCAGCCGCGACATCGGATCGCGGCAGAGCCCGGAGGTGCGCGCCAGAGACCTGGTGGAAACGATCGGCTTCAACTATTGGTAGACGCCGCGGGCCGCAACGCGTTGCTTTCTTGATGGTCTACCAGAACACGTGCCCCGCGAGGAATCCCAATCCAAAAGCGATGTACAGAAACACGGCCCTGCCCCAGTATCTTCGCGGCAGCAACCATCCGCCTACCGTGAGAATGAAAGTGGCGGGCAAGAAGTAGAGCCAAGGGTTCTCCCTCATCAAGTCGGTATACTGGCGGCCGGTGGTTCGGCTCACAAGCCATTCATAGGCGGACTTCAGACGCTCGATGAATGTACCACCCGGCTGCGTCGCGGCGATGGCCACAAAAGCTATCGCCACGAATACTCCCACAACAATCACGAAGTAGACCCATTTGCGTAGATTCTTTCGAGATTCCAACACAATTGTCCTCCAACTTCGACGAGGGCGTTCGGCAATTGGGAGGGCGAGGCTCCCGAGAATCGTAAAACCTAGTCGTCGTTCACTACCCGATTGCGGACGGTCGCTCCGCCCGAAAGGTTCTTCACGTCCGAGAAACCGCTTTGCGTCAAGATCCGCAATGCCACGTGGGCACGAAGGCCGATGCCACAGGATACAATGGTCTCGGCGGACGGGTCCAGTTCGCCGATCCGGTCACGCAGGTTGTCAACAGGAATATTGACGGCGTGAGCGGCTCCGGCAAGCGCCCTCTTCTGGACCTCACGCGGCGTACGAACGTCGACGACCTGTTTGCCACTGAGGTCTGCGTCCGCGTCCAGAAACTGCTCGATGCCGTCCAACTGGTTGCAGGCTGCGAAGGCGGCCATGTGGACCGGGTCCTTGGCCGACCCGAACGGTGGCGCATATGCCAGATCCACGCTCGCCAGATCGCGCACTGTGCCTTTCATCGCCATGGCGGTGGCAATCACGTCAACTCGTTTGTCGACGCCTTCGCGCCCTACCGCCTGACAGCCGAGCACCTTGCCGGTTTCGGGATCGAACGTGAGCCTCAATGTGATGGGAGCTGCCTTTGGATAGTAGCCGGCGTGATGATCGGCCACGATGGTCACGCTACGCGTGTCGACATTCAGTCGTTCGGCCAGTTTGGCCGTCAAGCCGCTCATTGCAGCGCATTGCTCGAACACTCTTACGACGGAAGTGCCAAACACATTGGCCATCGGCGCGCACGCGCCCGTCGCCGCGTGCTCGCCCGCCAAACGGCCCGCGCGGTTGGCGGGTCCGGCCAGGGCGATCCGCATTGGCTGGCCCGTGGGGCCAAAGGTGTACTCGGCCGCATCGCCCACGGCGTAGACGTCCGGATCGCTGGTCTGCATGTACTGGTTGGTGGCGATACCGCCGCTCGGACCGATATCCAGGCTTGCTTGCTGAGCCAACTCCACATTTGGCCGGACGCCGATTCCCAGAATCACCAAGTCGGCCTCAATTTCGCCGCCGCTTCCTAGTTGGATGCCCGTCGCCCTACCCTGATCGTCCGTCAACACGCGCTGGATGCCATCGCCTAAGTGCAACAAGACGCCGTTTCGTCCAAGTTCCTGCTCCAGCGGTTTCGCCATCTCGGGGTCTAAGAGCGGTAGCACTTGTGATTCGAGTTCGACCAGTGACGTTTGCAGACCGCGACGAGCCAACTGCTCGACCATCTCCAACCCGATGAAACCCGCCCCGACCACGACCGTCCGTTTTGACTTGCTCGCAGGCACAGCTTCGTTGATCCGGTCCATATCGGCTACGTTGCGCAGTGTGAACACGTTGCTGGCCTCGATGCCTTCGATCTTCGGCACTACGGGCGAAGCACCGGGCGCCAAGATCAATTTGTCGTAGCGCTCGGTCCAGGTCCCGCCGGTGGCATGGTTCAGGACGGTCACCGTCTTGGCATCGCGATCAATCTGCTGGACCTCGTGCCGTACGCGCACTTCCAAGCGGAAACGCTGAGTCAGTAGCTCTGGCGTAGCGACCAGTAGCGAATCGCGTTTGGCGATCTCGCCGCCGATATGGTACGGCAGACCGCAGTTGGCGAACGAAACGTATTCGTCCTTCTCGAAGAGGACGATCCGTGCACGCTCGTTCATACGTCGAGCGCGCGTGGCTGCTGAAGCACCACCAGCTACGCCGCCGACAACGAGTATAGTCAAAGGAGATTCGCTCATTATGGCCTTTCCTCGTCGCCAGAGACGGTTCAACGATAACCACCATACGATACCAGGTCTCCGTACAAACGGAAGTCGACAAAATACAGGCGGTTTGATAGCCTACGTTGGTACGGCTTTTTTCTGCGGGAGAAGTGAATGCCGGCTTCAGACGATGTGACACGCTGGATTTCCGGGCTGGCCGTGGGCGACGAGGACGCCGCACAGGTGCTGTGGGAGAAGTACTTCGTCAAATTGGTGCAGTACGCGCGGCGCAAGCTTCACGACGCGCCGCTTCGCACCTTTGACGAGGAGGATGTGGCACTGAGCGCTATGTTCAGCTTCTGTCGCGGCATGGAGGCGGGACGATTCGAGCGAGTGGAGGGGCGAGATGACCTGTGGAAGCTGCTGGTGACGATCACGGCTCGCAAGGTCTACGCCCAGCAACGACGGGCGATGACGGAAAAACGCGGCGGTGGCAAGGTCCGCGGCGAGTCAGTGTTCCAGCGTTACGATTCGGAAGACGACCTGCAATCCGGCATGGCGGCCATCTTGGGAAACGAACCCACACCCGAACTGGCCAACATCCTGGTAGAGAACACGCGACAGTACCTCGACTGCCTCGACGACGAAAACCTTCGCCGAGTCGCGCAATTGAAGCTGGAGGGGTGGAACAACGACGAGATTGCCAAGCGGCAGTCCTGCGTCCGCAGAACCGTGGAACGGAAACTGGAACGCATCCGCGAGAAGTGGAGCAAGATGGGACTCAATCCGTAACGTTCAACCACTCGAATCGCCACAACGGATTGCCGCAAACGTCGCACATTTCCTCGTTGTCCATAACCGCGCCTCGGCACTTGTGGCAATCGGTGATCGCCGGCAAGCAGGCTACCTGACGGCCGCGCAGCTCCGAGGCCCGTCTGTGATCGCCGAAAGCCAAGACGGTGGCCACGTGTACGGCCAGCGGTACCAGGCGGAACAGCACGAGCGGCGCTCGTCTTGATTCGGGCAACACTTTCAGCAAAACATCGCTCAACGCAAGGCGGCGGTCGTCGGACGTCTTGGATTGGTATTCGGCGATCCGCGCGGAGGTCTTGGGGTCGGAGAATGATTCGCCCAACCGAAGCCGTCCGAGCCATTGAAGGTACCAGTCGCCGTCCGACGTTGTGTACTCGTACTCGCCGACTGCCAACGCCGACTCGACCACCTGAAACACTTCGATCTCCGCCTTGGTCGCCTTCTGGGTCCTCATCTCGGACACAGGCACGAGCATCGAATCCATGCCCACGTTCTTTTCAACATCGAAGTGCATTCGATCGTAGAACAGATCGCGCAACAGACCCAATCCGGCGCACAGGCTGCGAGCCACTCGCGGTCCGTCGTTGCTGCCCTCGTGTTTGTTGAACTGTTCGATGGCCTCGGCCAGTCTATCTTCTTCTGATGGTTTCATCGTCCTGGTGACCTCAACAAGGCTGGCAAGGTGCTACCGTACCGTCACTGGACCGAGAAGTCCGGTGAAAGGAAATTCCTCTGTGGTCAGGGCCTGGTGCTCCTCGGTGGCGGGCCAACACTGCCCATCAGACCAAAGGCATTCGATTTCGCCGCCAGCATTCTGGTGCTGCTGGACAAGTTCGACCAGAGCCTCGGGCAAGCTCAAATCTTGTGCTCCCGACGTGCTTCGACCGTTCTGCTTGATCTGTCGCCGTCCAACACTGTCCAGACGAAAAGCCGCGTTCGTGCCATCGGGCAGCAGAACGACAGCAAGCCCGTCGTTTTCGTGCAGATGGAAGAAGACTCGAACAGCGCTCGCACTACCGTCGTATCCTGGCCCTCGCGCTGTGAGAATCAACTGTGCAGCACTCGCTGAATCAACCGGTTGTGTCTGCCCGATTACCGAAATCGCCAGATCGTAGAACCTGCGCAAGAATGGGAGCATCTCGTCGACAGCCGAATGCTCTTTGAGATGCCCCGTGAATCTTCCCAGCAGCGTTTCCAGGTACTCAAGGTCCTCCGAAGGAACGGCTTGTCCTGCCTCGGATGCCAGTTCCGAACGAAGTAGCAGTTCTGCGCACAGCAATTGCAGTTCGAGCGTTTCTCGGCGGAGCTGCTCGTACGGGCTGAGGTGACACTGCTGAAGCAGGAACTGCCCCAATGCTCCATGGCCAGCAGTTGGGTCTTCAGCTTCTTTGTAGTCAAGGATCCTCTCGGCCAGCGATAGCACAACGTCGACTCGTTTGGATCCCTCGCCAATGACGCTCTGTTGGCGTGCCTCTTCAAGTCGTTCTCGGGCAGTCTTCACGTCGCCCATCAGTGCCAGGACGATGCTCTGCTTGAGAGTGTGGACGATCTTTGCGCCAAGATCTTCCGCTTCGTCAGTGGCCTCACGGTAACGGACGCTAGCTATTTCGAGACGGTCCGCTTCGGGACCCAACGCCGCCTCGTGGTACAACACGCAATCGGCCAAACGCTCCTTCGAGTTGGTCAGACGCTCGCGAAGGTCGCGCAGATAGCGCTGGTGGCCGGGTGGTGGGGATTCCTGGCTTTCTCCCTTCTCCAGTTCCAGCTTGATTTCCGCGATCAGCTCCGTGTACTTGACCTCCGCGCTTGCCACGTTGCCCAAGTACCGCTGGGCCATTGCCAAACCGTGCAGATTGTGAAATCTGTAGATGGATGCAAAGGGATTACCCTTGCCTTCGTTCCAGTTCAGATGGCGAATGCTGTATGCGGTCTTGAACTCGCGCTCCGCCTTTCGCACGTTCCATCGATCCATCAAGCTCCACGCGTAGCGCTCGCAGACATGAGCCAGCAATGGATGACCTTCCTCGATCTTGTTAGAGTCCTGCAGCCGCGTCTTGGCTCGCTGGAATTCGTCGTCCCTATAATCGCCGGCCTTTCTAGAGGCATGGCCAAAAGCGGCCCGCGTTTCCACTTCGAACAGAAGCGGAGCGTCCGGAGTCAGGGCCGCGCGAAACCGCTGGAACGCTTCGTCGTAGTTGGACAACACCAAAGAGCACAAGCGGGCCGAATCCGCCTGACAAAGCAAACCAAGGGTAGATCCCGATTTCTTCGCCCGGCCGTACTCCGCCAACGCAGCGTCATACGAAGCAATCGCTCGGTCCGCCATATCGCCGTCGTTGCTCAGCGCGGCCAGCTTGTGCTCCAGCACGGCGCGCGTGTACAGGTCGTCGTCGGTCCATTCTTGGCGATCCTGGGCGAAAGTATCGTAGCTTTGCCGGAGGCGCTCTTTCAGTTCTTCATCCTCTAACCGTTCGCTCGATACAGCAGTCAACTCGTCCAGTAACTGCAGTTGTTGCGCCGACAGCGAGTCTCGGCATCGATCCACAGCCTTCCCAAGCCAGGTCTGAACCTGTGCCACATTTGAATCGAGATAGCCTTCCGCATCATCGCCCAACACGGCCACCGCGTCTTCCGTGCGCAATGCTTCTGCCACGGCGGTTCGCGCAAAAGGCGTATACCAGGGCATTTCGTCGAACCACCACTGGCCGTTCAGTCCTGGCAGCGTCTCGATGTCGCGGACCAGATTCTCAGAAGCACGTTGTGGACGCAGCACACTGACGAGTGTCAGGATAAGCGCGGCCAGCAACACGACAGCGGCAAGCCACGCCGGTTGGCGGTACCAAGGCTTGTCCCAGGGCCGACGGCGTTTGCGTCGCCGCCGCGATGACTTCTTTGTGTCGTTCAACGAGGGAGATATCAGCGGATCAGTCGGAACGTCGCGACGGGCGCCAGGTTCGGCCAGAGAAGACACTAGCGACTGGACCGAACTGGGTTGGGCGAAGTCCTCGATGTCTTCCACCACCTCGGCCGGCTCCGCGTAACGATCGTCCGGCTCTTTGGCCATCATTCGTTCGATCACGTACTGCAATTCATCGGGCGCGTCGGTCCGCGTCTCCAAAACCGACGGCACGCGTGCACGCTGATGGGCCAGTTGTTTCTGAACCAGGCTCTTGTGGTCTTCGCCGCTGAAAGGCGGCCGGGCAGTCAACAGGTAGAACAGAGTACAACCCAGACTATAAATGTCCGCGCGGATGTCCACCGAACTTGCGTCGGACCATTGCTCAGGCGCCATGTAATCGCAGGTGCCCATCGGAGCGGAAGTTGCGGTCAGCCGAGTCTCAGGCGATTGTTCAGCGATGAAGCGCGCCAGCCCGAGATCGAGGATCTTCACGGAACCATTTTGGCTTAGCATCAGATTCGACGGTTTGATGTCGCGATGCACCAGGAAGTTGTCGTGGGCGTGCTGCAAACCGACGGATGCCTGCCGAATCAACTCGCAAGCGGCCTCGACAGTCAGACGTTCGCCCGATTCGACGAGTCTCGTCAAGTCCCAGCCTTCGACGAATTCCATCACCAGAAAGTGGACGTCGTTCTCCTCGCCGGCATCCAGAGCTTGGACGATGTTAGGATGGTCCAGGCGGCCGCTGTTCTCCACTTCCAGCCGGAAACGTTCGAGCGCCTCTTGATTGTCCAGCAGGTGGCGCGCCAGGACCTTCACGGCCCGCGCTTTCCCGAGCCGCATGTGCCGGGCTCTGTAGACCACTCCCATGCCGCCACGGCCGATGACTTCGAGAAGTCGATAATCGCGAATGCGCTCCAGAGAAGGCATCGAGCGAAAAAGCGCAGGTATGAACTCTGAAAACTCTGGGAAGCGTTGTTCGTACTCGCCTGCGCCCACGGCCTCGCCCACCAGCTCACGGTACTGCTGGTCGGTCAGAATGAGTTCGCGGAGAAATGCCCAACGCTCCTGGGCGGATATGCCGTCCAGGAAACGTTCGATCTCGGGCCGACCGGTGTCGCCGCCCAGGGCCCGCCGCCAGTGGGATTCAAACGCATCGCAGACCTGCTCCAGGCGCGTACCAACCGACGCCTTCGAATCGGAGTCGCCTTCTTGAGGAGGTTTCTTGTTCACCCTACGAGCCCCGCTGACGCTATCGACCACACCAAATGGATGATAACAGCCCGTTTCCCGTGTGTCGACAAAGAGCCGGCACTTGAGGCTGAAATCAACCGGCATCCTAGAGGGGTGCGTTCCCCAAGCCTGATAATGCCACCAGTCACCCCATTCGTGCGCCCTGCTGTATTGCGTGCCGAATAGGCAGATCGTTTTGCCGTCACACTCCAAAGGGCAACGCTGTGACGTGTTTTCGTAGCCGGATTCGCAAAAATTCGGGGTTTCATGCGGGATCCTGAAGTCTTACGACTTCAGCTACATGCGAGGTCCCGCAAATCCGCGAGAAATTGTGAAGCATTGTGTCGGTATCGCGCAATGTTTGGCAATTAACAGGGTAGAGGAGGATGAGAGCGGCAACGAGCTACGAAACGATGAAGCGAAAGGGCGGCACGATGAAGACACTAACACGCAAAACGGCTGTTCACCCACGGGCGAACCGATCCCCCAACACAACATCCCCGACCTCCTTCGTCGATAACGAGCCGAGCGCTCCGACCGTCCAGTGGCAAAAGGGTTGGACACCGTGGGGCACCCCATGCGCAGTGATGATGGTGGACGGTTTCGCCTACGCCGCCCATGCGAACGAGCAGCAGAACTGCCCACTGGCACGGCTGGCTGATGATTGAGGGCCGGCTTCTCAGAAGACGCTGTCGGTGAAGTCGTGGGGCACGTTTCCAACGTGCCAAGAAGTCACTTGGCAGGGCGGCAAATCAAATCTGCTCAATTCAGGCACGTTGGAAACGTGCCCCACATGCGTTCTCGCTTCTTCTCTCCGGACTACTCAACCGAGATCGGATATTTCCCGTATCTCTTCCCTGTTTCGTGCAGGGCAAAGATATTTTCGTTGGGCATGTCGTCCTTCAAGCTGTGGTCAGACGCCAGGATGTAACCTCCGCCGGGTGCTGCCACCTTGATGCATTCGATGGCCTCGGACTTGACATCTTCTATGCTGCCGGTGACCAGTGTCGTTTTGTTGTCTACGTTGCCTATCAGGCAGATCTTATGTCCGAAGCTCTGCTTGACTTCTTTAAGGTCCATACCTGCCCCACGCTCGATGGGATGATACGCGTTGATTTCGGTCTCGGCCACAATTGAATCGAGCAGCGGCCAGATGTTGCCGTCGCTGTGCATCATTACGGGGACACCCATTTGCCGGAACGCCCCGACCATCCGGCGCAATTGCGGAATGACGTGTTTTCGGAATAGCGCCGGGGACATGAACGGCGCGCTTGTACTTCCGTAATCGTCGGCAAACGTGATCCCATCGACGCCGGCCTCGATCATCCGCCAGCCGCCCTCGATGTAGAAATCGGTGCACGCCGTCAGGACTCTATCCACAAAATCCGGATCGTCATACAACAGCAGGCTGAACGTATCGATACCCAGAAGAAGCCAGGCAGCAGTAAACGGGCCTCGTACACAGCCGAATACTGCGGTTCCGGTTTCCTTGCCGACCTTCAATGCCGTTTCGATTTCGGACAGCCTGGCAGGCGGTGAAGGGTCGGGGATTCGGTAGTTCTTCCAGTCGCCTCTTTCCTTCAGCGGGAATGCAATCGGCGCATCCGCCGGCCACGAGACTTCCGCATCCTGCTGGTAAGTCGTTCCCCATTCGTCCTGATAAATGTTATCGGATTCCGCATGGTTGCGAATGCCGCCAAAGCCTCCCAAGGGCACGACCACGAAGTCGTAACCGATTTTGGCCGCACACCGCGTGGCATCCTCGCCGTTGTAGTAGTCCGGCACTCGACCAATGACTTCCTTGTACAGCTTGCGGCTGTAGATGAAATCATAGATCGGGACCCGGTCTGGTTGGCCGCCACAAAAAGCGCACAGCGTCCTCTCTCTTGGGGACATCTTTGACATGACCATCTGCCTTTGTGTCGCGGTTCTTGAGGGCTTGGTCTTGTAGGGCTTGATAGTCTACCGCTCGGCAGCCAAGGGTGCCATTGGGCTGCGGTTGACCGAAGGCCAAAGAAAAACCCTCGCCGAGCGGAGGGGACGGCGAGGGCTTAACTGGATTTGGCAAGAGAATTGGACCGTCGGCAGCGGCAAGTCGTCTTTGGCACGGTCTAGCGTTGCCCGGTTGGGCTGGGACGCGCGTCGTATTGGCCCTGTTAGGCCCGTTGGATGCGTCGTCTAGGAAGAAGCAATATCGAACCAGAAACGCAGATGGCGCTGTCGATCAGTTCCTCGTCCGCAGTCGTCGACCGGCGGAGTTAGTATTCCCTTGTGTCGAATGAAGGAGACACGAAATCCAAAAGACGAACGACGCAGAACGAAACAGACCTCCTATTCCAGAGTAAGAAACCGCGGCCTTCCGAGTTTGGCCGTATCGGGTGACGAATCACGACGACGAGAAGCGGCCCGAAGATTGGAGTGACCAACCGCCTCTCGCCGTTAAGTGTTGGGTGGTCTGTGCACGCTTGCCCTCCCTATGAAAGAAAAAGGGACGGGAGATGAATTGCCCCTCGGGGCACATGCAAACATAGCCGCCTGCAAGGGGCTCGCAAGCAATTTCTGGTCTCCACCAAACGTCTTTCGAGGATTCGAAACACGTGGTGTCGGTCTGGGAAAGTGTAACGTTTCCCGCGAGTTTCGCACCGCGCATGGAACGCTCAGCGACCGTCGATCTCTAGCGTTGATGCCCCGTCGGGTGGGCCAAGTCTTCGCGGGCCCACCTGGAACACGCTCACCACCCCGGTGGGCCCGCGAAGACTTGGCCCACCCTACCCCTACTCCTACTCCTCGGCGGCCGGCCGAATCGTCATTACGATCCTGGCCCGCGTGACCGGTTGGGTCAAGTCGATTCCCAATCGGACCGGCAAATGGCGACTGTGCACATCCTCATTGATTTCGTCCTGGCGGATTTCTATATCGGCTTCGTCCGCTGCCACCTCCACGTGGACCCCATGACTTCCTTTGCCGACCCAGATATTCCGTCCGTCAACCTTTCGATCGGGCGAGAAGGTGATCAGGGCCGTGCCGAAAGGTTGCGGGGTGTCAAATTCCACTTCGTCCGCTACCGTTAGACTGCCCGCGCCTTCACGCGAGAAAACGAAGGTGCGAACAAGCTTCTTCACCTCTTTCACCGGATAGGCATTGCGGATGTCTAGCACGATCGTGTCCTCGCGATCCGTAAACTCGGTTTCGACGACCCGGGCGGCGGCTTGGCGTCCGCTCCGCTGCATTTTGCCCGCGACCAGCGGAACCGGGTGGCCGTACGAATTGAGCACATTGCTCTCGTAACGCTTCGAGCTGAACGTGCGCGCCGTGTACACTTCTGAGCCCGGATCGACCAGCGGAATCTCGCCGTCCAATGCAACCACAAACGTACCGACGTCGTTGTGATTGTGATGTTCCGCGTTGTTGCCGCCCTTCAGTGCGATGCCCAACCCGCGCCCTTCGTCCTGTCGCGGCCGGCAGATAAGGACTCCAGCGTCGACAAACCAGTCGCGCAACGCAGGACGTTCTGAGGTTGCTTCGGTCGGAGACCTCTGGGAAACCGAATTCGGAAAGCCAAAGAGTCCCAAATCGAAAAGGGACCGCGACGAACCGGCACGCTTGGCAGCTTGTTGTTCCACGTCTTCCCACCCAAACCGATAGCGACGACTCAGGTAAGCCAACAGCCCATCGTTCGGACGAGCGTGCGGACTGCAATCGGCAAACGCAGGATAGATGCCCGATATGATCTCCATCCGTGGCCCGAACAAGGCGATCTGCCGAACTCTGGCGTCTTCCATCAGATCGACTTGCCCACCGGTTGCCTGGCAGATGGTCTCCGACAGCAGGATGTAGTGTCCGAATCCGTAGTTGTAGTAGCCGATTCCTTCCGAACAATATCCATCGGGCGTGAAGCCGCTAAGGAAATTCTGCACATACCGCTCGGCTGCCGCAATGAAGAACGCTCGACGTTCCGGCGATTCGATCACGGCAAGGGCCGATCCGGTGACGCCAGCTAGGCATACAGCATTCCAGTTGTTGGTACCGGTCGCCCACCATAGACGCGGCGTGCCCTTGTTCGCGTAGCTTTGAAACGGAGTGAACGTGCGCCGCTCCAATTCACTGCTGATTAGTTCCCGAATCTCCGGGCTAAGCTTGTCGCCCAGCCAGTAGTAGGCCGTGGCCAGATTCCACGACGTGGCTGCCGAGGCCAAGTCGATTTCGATGGTCTTTCCGTACCAGTTACGCAGGCTTCGGTCGTGTGCCGGCAACAGCCAACTCGGCTCGGAGCACACTGCACGAACCGCCTTCTCAATGTCCGGTAGAAAATGCCCCTTGTTCTCGATGCACTCGGCGATCACCAAAGCCGGCACGCGACCGTGCCGTTGCGATAGGACGCGCTGGCATCGCGAGCGATTTCCAGTGCGTGAAAAATCCAGGTAAAGCTCCTCGGTCAATTCCGGAATCGGCTGAGCCGCGACGCCCTCGGCCCTGGCCACGACGCCCTTCAGCCCCGGCAGCTTCGCCGTCGCCTCCCACGCTTGCCGATCGTCGATCGGGCACCCGACGCCCTGAGCCTGCGTCGGCAACATCTCGGCTATTGCCTTGACTCGGTCAGGATCCGGTGGCGATTGCCCAATTGCCGCGGAAGTAACGCTGATCCAATACGCGGCTGTGAACGACAGGAGGAGAAAACGGTGGGCAACGGAGGGACAGATCATGGTGGGTTCTCCATGCGACGCGAGGTTTTAATTGGGGGTGACTGAGGCCAGGGTGGCCGGGGTTGGAGGGCGCAAGCCCGAAACCCCGGGGCTTCCCTCGCTGACGCTCAGTCCAGCCCCGGCCACCCAACTTGACATTGATCGACAGCCTGACCTAGGATTTTCTAACCTATGCGGAACCGCACACCGACGATGCTCTCGGCACCGCTGGCGTCTCTTTCGAGGCCGTAACGTCCGCAACGGAACAGGCGATCGAGGATATCGTATGCGGCGGCTGCCGTTGTCTTCACCTCTATTGCGAGCACCTTGACCGAAACCCAATCTCCCCTTTTCTGCTGCAAGAACTCGATGAGTTTCGTTTGAATTGCCAAGATGGATCCAGCCGCCTTCTTACCGGCCTCGACACCAGGCTGATGGTACGTGTTGATGCCTAACAGAGCCCCGTAGTATCCCACGGTACGCTCGAACAGCGCCACCAGTGCTCCCAGCGAGCGTTCATTCAGCCTGTCGACAGTCAGCCGCATGGACGGTCGACCGGCGTCGCTCAGCGCCTGGGCCGTACCTTCCTGAAATGCGGCCAGATAATCGCCCGCGGTCACGCCGGTTTCCGCGTCGAGTTCGTAGTCGACACCGGCATCCACCACACGGATGAACGTGGCGAAGAAATCGGGGTACCCTTCGCGGAGCTGCTGGACATACGAATGCTGGTCCGTCGATCCTTTGTTGCCGAACACCGTGATGCCTTTGCCGTTTTTGCCCAGCGATTCCATGATCAACTGTTGCAGGTACTTGCTGAGCGTAGCCAGGCGATCGCAATAGGGCAAGACGACCATATTGCGCAACCCGCGCGTCTCGACCGTGTTGTACCAAGTCGCGGCCAATTGAAGCGCGGCATTGCTGTAGAACTCACGCGTGTAACGGGTCAGCTTGTCCATCGCCTCAGCGCCGGCGCGGAAGTCGTCGACGTTGAATCCCAGTAACGTAGCGGGCAGGATACCAACCGGCGAGAACAACGACGTACGCCCGCCGACCCAGGGCCACAGTGGGAAACGGTCCAGCCATTCAGGCCCTTCGGTCTCCGGATCGTCCGGGTCAGGCGGGCCAGCCACCTTGTCAAGCATGCTGCCGGCCTGGGTAATGGCGACCGCGTGCTTCTCGAACGCCAACCCGTCCTCTTCGTACGACTTTTTGGCAACAAGCATTCCGTTGGCCGTTTCCGGTGTGCCGCCCGATTTCGATACAACGACGGCCAGCGTCCTATCGAGTCCGCCCTCTTCCAGTCGTATCTCTTCCAGCGTTCGCCGAAACCCGTCAGGATCTGTGTTGTCGAAGAAGAACATCGTTGGCTTCGCGCCGGGTGTACGCAGCACGTCGTACAACATCTGCGGTCCCAACCCCGACCCGCCGATGCCGATCCACAAAATTCTGTCGAAGTTCCCCTTGAACACTTCTTCGTGGAAGCGTCGGATCTTCTCAATGGCCGTTTCGTTTTCGGAGACGGCTTCCTTTACGATATCCTCGGATTTTGGCGGCGTTTCTCCGTCCAGATAGCGAAGCCAGTAGTGTCCGACCTCCCGGTCTTCGTCCACGTTGATCTTATTGCCCTTCTCGGTGTCCCTCATTTCCCAACAGGCACTGGCCAATGGCGGCCCGTAGTGGTGTTTCACGTTTCTTGGCAACTGCATTCGCCGGAAGTCCAACTCGACGCCAGCAGCCTCGATGCAACCTGGAATCGCAATATCAAGCATGGTTACCTCCTGTCGATTGAAAACGATGACTATCTCTGTGCGAAGCCCATGGTATCCGACGTGAGCGAAACCATCGAGAGGTCGTACAATCCTGCTTCGTTGGACATCGCCGCTTCGATTCCTGATAACGCGGGTAACGTCGTTTGCGGCTTGCGATCGAGAACGGCGGGGAGGGGTCGGGTGCTTCAAACTTCGATTTTGCGGGTGCATTCTGCAGAACTGCAACCGCGTATGGGCAAAATTGAAGTTTGAAGCACCCGACCCCGACAGCAGAGTGGCGCTGTCCAATTAGGACGGTCGTTTGCTTTACCGATGCGCGCCGACATCCCATAATGTGCGAAACTCACCCCAATTCATGGACTCCTTCGCTTCACATGGACATTCACCTAACAGACAAAGTGGTATTGATAACCGGTGCCAGCGGCGGCCTGGGGGCCGAAATGGCGCGGGCCTTCGCGCGCGAGCGGACCCGTATCGTGCTGCACTATCACACGCGGCAGGACGCGGCCCGGGCGTTGGCCGACGAGTTGGGAACCGCCGACTGCGTTGTCGTCGGTGCCGACCTTACCAACGAAAGCCAAGTCGCTTCTCTCTGGGAGGAAGCAGAAGCCCAGCTTGGACCGATCGAAATCGTCGTTGCCAACGCGGGCGTTTGGGTGCCAGACGATGTGCCGATTCATCGCATGACGCTCCAGCAATGGAACGGCACCGTGGCGTCCGATCTGACGTCCGTATTCCTGTGCATGCGCGAGTTCTTTCGCGGCATCGAACGCCATCGTCTCACGGATCCCGCGGCCGTGCTGATTGGTTCCACGGCGGCCGTGTTCGGCGAAGCGGGGCATGTTGACTACGCGTCGGCCAAAGCCGGCTTGGTTTACGGCTTCCTGCTCAGCCTGAAGAACGAGATTGCCCGTCTCGCGCCGCGCGGCCGAGTGAACGCCGTTTGTCCCGGCTGGACGCTCACTCCCATGACCGAGAAGTTCGCCGCCGACCCGGGCATCATCCGACGAGCCCTGCAGACAATTCCGCTTCGCAAGGTAGGGCAACCCGAAGACGTTGCGTCCGCCGTGATGTTTCTTGCGTCCAGTCAACTGGCCGGTCACATCAGCGGTCAGATGTTGCTTGTCAGCGGCGGCATGGAAGGTCGTGTGCTGTACGATTCCGACGAGATAGACCCGCAGAAAGCCTTGTGATGGGACTCCCAACGCCGCACGCGCGGTCTATCCATACATGTTTCACGCGGAGCCCGCCACACGTGTGCCCGCTCATGTCACCACCCAATCTCGGAGGGCATGATGAACGTCACATCCTCTAGCACTGGCCACATTGTCCTACTGCTCGTCCTGTTCAGCATCCTTCCAGCCGCCGGCGGAGAGCCGAAGGGCGGCAACATCAGCTCTGGTCTATCACCCAGACAAATCCTCGAAACCGCTGGCACGAAAGGCGGGCTCGTGGCTCACATCGGGTGCGGAGATGGGCGCAGAACGGCTGAGTTCGCGTCGACAGACGCTTATCTCGTTCACGGTCTCGAAACGGACGAGCAACTGGTCGAGAAAGCCAGACAATACCTGGCATCTCAGAACATCTACGGCCAAGTATCCGTCGAGCGTTGGACGGGACGCTCCCTCCCCTACGCAGACAACATCGTTGCGCTGGCGGTTGTCGAAAACGCACAGTCCGTTAGCCATTCGGAAGTCATGAGGGCCCTTCGCCCGCTCGGCGTCGCCTTCCTACGAGGGGGTGAGAATTGGACGAAGTTGACCAAACCGTGGCCGGCGGAAATCGATGAATGGACGCACTGGCTTCACGACGCCGACGGGAATGCGGTGGCCAACGACACGCTGGTCGGCCCGCCTCGCCGTATTCAGTGGATTGCGGCCCCGTTTTGGCAACGTCACCACGATGGTCCTCCTGCGGTGAGTGCGATGGTTTCGGCGAGAGGAAGACTGTTCTATATCATTGACGAGACGCCAACGGGCCTCTTCCCGTCACCAGAGAAATGGGCACTGATCGCTAGGGACGCGTTCAGCGGCGTATTGCTCTGGAAGAAGCCAATGCCGAACTGGGGTGGACCGCAGCACGGTAACTGGACTCGACAGGACAAGAACATACCGTACCGGCTTGTTGCCGCAGGCAACACTGTATATGTCACGCTCGGTCTGAATGCACCCGTTTCCGCACTGGATGCCGAGACGGGCGACGTCCTCTGTACCTATGAGCACACGGCCGACACACAACAGATTTTGCTACACAACGGAACGCTCATTCTCGCCGTTTGTCAGCGCGACTCCAGTGATTCCGCCAGCCGCGGCGCGCCACCCACCGCTACAAATGTTGTCGCGATTGATTCCGACACACGGGCGGTGAAATGGACGAGCGAGCCGTTTGCCGGCCTGGCTTATCTGCCGGGCAGAAGATATCTTCCTCTGGTAGCCGGCGACGGCAAGGTCTTCGCGTTGGACGCCAAGACAATCGTGTGCCTGGGCGCGAAAAGCGGAGGGGTATGCTGGCGTCTGCCAAGGCCTGACCATGAGGATTTGAAGAACAGAGGCTTTGCCTTTCACAATGTGTGCTCGCTTGCCTACTACAACAACGTGCTCGTTTTCACGCAGCCCACCGAACCGGGCGAACCATACAAAACGCCAACCCGCTCGACCATTCTTGCTGTCGACGCTGCTACCGGAAGAATCCTGTGGTCCGCTGAATGCGGCGGCTGGCCCTTTGTGACGTCGGCCGATGTGTTCGGCATCGATGGCCTCGTCTGGACAGTCGGTGCCTCGGATCATTGCCTTGTTGGTTTCGACCTGGAAACCGGAGAAGTCAAAAAGACGATCGATACTACGGCCGCTTTTTACCAGGGGCACCATCACCGGTGCTATCGCAACAAGGCAACATCCAGGTACATCTTCACCGGACGCCGCGGGGTCGAATCCACCGAACTGGCCACGGGAAATGTGAAGCTGCATCATTGGACACGCGGCGGATGTCGATATGGAATCTTGCCGTGTAACGGCCTATTGTATGCGCCTCCTGACGCCTGCGTCTGCTATATCTCGGCGAAGCTAACCGGCTTCTATGCTCTCGCGGCCGAGTCATCCGAGCCGCTAACGGTAAGCAGTAGGCTTGAAGAAGGTCCGGATTACGGCCTTTCGCCCGTCGACGACTCATCTCCGCCTTCGGCGCAGTGGGCAACGTACCGGTTTGACCCTCAACGCAGCGGCGCTACGCCCTCAACAGGCCCATCGGACCTGGGCGTCCGCTGGAAAGCCGATATCGGCGGCGCGCTGACCGGCCCCGTAGTGGCGGACGGCCGCCTGTTCTTGGGCGCGACGGACCGCCACACGATCTGGGCCGTGGATGTCGACTCCGGAAAGAAACGTTGGTCCTATGTTACCGGCGGGCCGATCGACTCGCCTCCAACGATATACAAGGGCCTTGCCCTATGCGGTTCACGCGATGGATGGGCCTATGCGTTGAACGCCAGCAACGGAAAGCTTGTGTATCGGTTCCGGGGCGCTCCCGCCGACCGTCGGATTGTCGCATTTGGCGGGCTTGAATCAGCATGGCCCATTCACGGCAGCATACTTGTCACCAACGGAGTCGCCTATCTTACCGCGGGCCGTCAGTCATTCGTCGACGGTGGCATCTTTGTCTATGCCCTCGATCCGTTTAGCGGTCGTACGCTCCACAAAACACAAGTGTTCAGTCCGGAGTTGCAGGGCATCGAGCCGAAGGAACACGAGCCACCGTCGTCCAAGTTTTTGGTGCCTTTGTCGAAGTTCTATGACATGCCGCCGGAGAACCTGGGCGTCGTGTCGGATATTCTGACAGCCGACGGAGGACTTATCTACATGCGGAATCTCCGGCTGGATCCTGCAGACATCGGCCGGCCCATCTCCCAGGAAAGGCAAACCATCGACGCCAAGTTCGGCAGCGGTGTCAGGCAGGATCCGGTACCTGGTCCTCAGGTCGTGTCCGACACAGGATTCCTGGATGGTTCCTGGTTCAATCAAGTCTATTGGACGTACCGAGATTCTTCCCGGTCCAAGTTGTTAGTCTTCGACGACACAACCACCTACGGCGTCAAAGCGTCCGACAGAAAAACGCGAAGCAGACACGATCGCCATCGCTTCAAGCCGGGGAACGGGTACACGCTGTTCGCCTATGACCACAAAACCAACGAGGAACAGTGGGCAGTCACGGTTCCGGTCCGTACTCAAGCCATGGTGCTGGCCAATGACAAGCTGTACGTTGCCGGAACGCGCGACCTGACAGATCCGGAAGATCCCTGGGCGTTTGTGGAGGGGGAAAAAGGAGGCGTACTTTGCGTCTATTCCGCCGCCGACGGCAGCAAGCAAGACGAAATCGACCTGGAAAGCCCCCCGGTTTTCAACGGCATGTGCATGGCGGGCTCGCGGCTCTACGTCACGACGATCGGTGGAACCGTTGTTTGTATGGGGCGTTAGTGCCCACCGCGAGGATCAAGGGCGTTCACGCCCTTTCTTCGCGCAGCGGTAGTAGCCCCGGCCATTCATGGCGGGGTGGACGCGTGAGCCAACCCAACCAACCTTAGGCCCGTTCACGGGTCTTCTCGCTGGGATGGTTTGGACCGCCTATCCATCAGTCCCCGTCGCCGGTCGACCGCTCGGGATGCCCCAGCAAACGACCGTGCCCCCGGAACGATGGCTGAAGCCAATCACCGAGAAGCCCCGTGAATGGGGCTGAGAGTGCACCGTATCCCGTCATCGCCACCCCGCGTTGAAACGCGGGGCCAATACCGCTATCGCGGAGAATTCAGAGTTCGTCTAGCTACGTGATCTCTACCGTCTTCGCTTCGTAGTCGATGTCCAAACGGTGGCCATCCAGTAGCATCGTCCCCAGTAGTGCATACTCGCTGTCGTTGGCAACGATTTGCGTCTCATAAGAACTTCCGAACCAATCGAAGAAACACGCAAAGGTCTCCAACTCAACAAGATGGCCGTCCGCCAAGATGGCCTCGGCCGATGATTCCTTCATCAATCCCAATTCGTCAATCTGCTTTCGCGGTATCACCAATCCACCGTTGAACGCCGTGTCGATCCACACGACGATGTCCGCGCGTTGGCCGTCGCTTGACGCGGACACGGGAACGTGAACCAGTGCGCGCAGCTTGTCGTCTACGAATCCCCTCACAGCAGCAACACTCCGATGTGAAACGCGGCACGGTGCCCGATCCGAATCGTGTGCGACAGACGGGATGGATACTTAGCCCTTGCTGACTTCACGGCCTCGTCAAACGTATCGCCCAGGAAATACTCGCCGGATTCTGGCTCAATCGCCACGAACCGATCCATGTGCTGGGATTCCAGAATACTCTGCAGTTGACCGGTGTATATTTGCTTGGCTCGATCGATGACGGATCTTGTCTCCGCTGACACCATGTCTCCCCTCCCTTTCGTGAAGTGAAACCGATTTCTATTGTACGCTCAAGTCACGTCGAGACCACCTTGCGTTGGATCTTCATTCAAAGCTGACCAGCGGCCGGAGCCGTAACTCGGCTTCTTTCGGTTCTTCACGGATTTTTGGGATACGTGCCTGCCCTTGTCTTGAGAGGCCGATCCGCTCGCGTTAACCACGTCTCTTCGTATCCTTCACGGGTTTTCCTGGGGCTTCTTGATTGCCTTGCGTGGGGGTCGCGTAGTAGCAGGAAATCGTCGAGACTACGGATATCTCCGGCTGCATGGGTAGGCGTGGATCCTGGGAGTCGGTCTCGGCGAAGAAACCGCGATAGTGGGTATTTTTGGGCCGGATGGCGTGGATCTCGGGCAGCGATTGTCGAATGTAGTTCCTGCGCAGCGACTGCGAGTAGTCGTTCGTGAAAGACTCGTACAGGGATTTGGGATACACCACCTCAGTGTGCTCGTCGATGTTCAGCGGAGCCGGCGCACTCTGGAAGTGAGCCGTCAGTAGAAGGTCCGCTTTGCGCTGCGCCTCGGCCAGCGCTTTTTTCTGGGCTTCGATTTTGTGGTCGTCCAGCGAGTCGCACCAGTAGTCGAAGGATATGATGTCGGTGATACCCAACTGGAAGGCTGCTCGCACGGCGTCGCGGGCCTGAGCCTCGTTGCTCACTTCGACGTGGGCATTAGTCTGGACCATATAGCCGGAGACCTCTTCCACAAAACATCTGGTTCCTTGGCGTTCTTCGACCTTCCATTCGTAAACAGGCAACATGGAAATGAAGTCCATGAAGATCTTGTCTTCCGGGATGCCCAACTTGGTCAGGGCCTGAGTGAAGGTCGTTTCCTTCTCGCCGTTCGTCTTCATGCACTCTTCAGCCGTCGCGCCTTGACTGGTCACGGCCATGATCACTCGGATTGCCGAAGGCTTCACGCGAATCTCTGCCTTGCCGACAATGGTGATGTAGCTCTTGACCGATTTGTGCTCCGGGGCGGTGGAAACAGGAGTGGGCGCGCCGGGCTGGGGTGTGTAGACGCCGGCCCGGGACCCGCCGCCTTGGCCGGGCAGATTGACGGCTGCAGAGAGGGTCAGCAAGATCGCGGTAACCGCGCCGACCAAAAGGACACTCGTTCTTGCCGTTTTCATCACTGGTCTCCCTTCGAAAGGTGTTGAAGCTGCCGTTGTCCGGCGTATGCATTCAAACTCCCGCATACGCCGGGCAATCCCGATTCAGTGCACATCATCGAGTATGGCGTGGCTGATTCGATAGTACAAGCAAAATGGCTCCAGCATGGGCACCCCCATGTTTCTAGAGGAATTGGGTTGCATCTGGGGCGATGGGGCATCAGACTTCCTATCAGTCAGGCGAATGTCTATCGAAAGCCCCATCGTGTGGAGACAAATCGATGAACGAACAGATGAAATACCTGCCTCTCGTAATGTTGGGCATCTTCACAATCGCGTCGCTGCTTCCCAGGTGGTCCGCGGCGGAGGAGGCCAATGAGGCAGCGATCAAATCGATCACCAAAGAGACCTTGCGCCGGAATCGGGACGGTTCCGGCATCACGTGGTTTCATCCTCGATCTTGCATGGTTCCTGGCGAGAACGGTCGACCAACGGCGTTGATGACCCTGCAGGAGATCGGCGGCTCGGACTATTTCGGGCCGGTGCATTGGAGCGAATCAAGCGATCTTGGAAAGACCTGGAGCAGACCTGAGCCGATCGTCGCGTTGGGCCGAGATCCGGTCGAAGGGCACGCGGGTCTGTTGGCCGGCGTTTGCGACGTGACGCCACAGTTTCATCCGCAAACCGGCACGGTGCTCGCGCTCGGGCATGTCGTCTTCTACCGCGGCCCGCGATTCTCCAGAGGCGATCAACTCGGCCGGTATCCCGTGTATGCGGTTCGCGGTAAGGACGGGGCGTGGTCGCAGCGCAAAATCTTGGAGTGGGACGATCCACGCGGCGCGCACATCTACACCAACAATTGCGGCCAGCGCATCGTCATGCCCAACGGGGATATCATGATGTCGTTTACCTTTGGTCCCGAAGCGAAGAACCGTATGGTGGCCGGCGTGCGTTGTTCGTTCGACGGTCAGGAACTGAAGATCCTCGAAGTCGGGCCGCCGCTCAAAAACAACGCTGGCCGCGGGTTACTCGAACCGTCGCTGGCAAGATTCAAAGATCGATTCTATATGACCATGCGCGCCGAAGACGGTCACGGGTACGTAGCAATCAGCGACGATGGGTTGAACTACCGGCGAAAGACTGCGTGGGCGTGGGATGACGGCAAACCGATTTCCATGTCAACGACTCAACAACACTGGCTGACACATTCCGACGGTTTGTTTTTGGTCTACACACGCAAGGACGCCTCCAACACTAACGTGATCCGCTGGCGCAGTCCGCTGTGGGTAGCGCGGGTCGATACGGAACGGCTTTGCCTGATCCGCCAGTCGGAACAAATCGTGCTGCCGCTAGTCGGAGACGGCGTCAACAATCCGGATGAGGTCGCCTTGATGGGCAATTTCGCTGTCACGAACGCCGGCCCGCACGAGTCCTGGGTCACCGTTGGCGAGTGGGTACCGCGCCGCGGAGCCAAGGGCGACTTGTTGATGTCCCGAATTCGATGGTCCAGGCCGAACTTGCTGGCGCCGGACTCACAGTCGCCTTCGGCTCGCCGTTAACCAACGCAGCCTCGCTTTGCTCGGCCGCAACCAAAATGCGCGCAAGAAAACAACAATCTGCGAAGTAGTAGAACGAGGATACGATATGCCGGTGGCACCACAGCTCTGTATATCGGTCCCAGGAGAAATCGCTCATGAAGATCATCTTGCTGTGTCTCGTCGCCCTGCTGCTGGCTCCGCTGCCCGTGCTGCGTACCGCCGAGCCTTCACATGAGAAGACCGATTTGCCAGTCGCTGGTCAGGCCAGCCAGGTTGGAAACCTGCCCCACGTGGTTCTGGCAAACGGGCTGCCCGGCATCGTGGTCGACGACGATGCGGCGGAGTTCACGGGATCGTGGGTCACCAGCAGCATTCAGCCCCCGCTTGTCGGGACGACCTATCGGCACGACAACAACACCGATCGAGGTCACAAGACGGCGATGTTCACTCCGAAAATCCCCGCCGCGGGCGAGTACGAGGTGCGGCTGCTTTACACGTGCCACGAGAACCGCTCGACCAAGACCTCTGTAACGATCCACAGCGCCGACGGCGAGAAAACGGTCACCGTGAATCAGCGTCATCCGGTGTTGGTCGATCGAGTACCGCGTGCCTTGGGCCTCTTTCGGTTCGGGGCGGGAACGACGGGACACGTTGTCGTTTCCAATAAAGATGCCAACGGATACGTTGTGGTCGATGGCGTGCAGTTTGTCCGGGTCGAGGTCGCAGGCGAAGAACGAGCCGGAAAACGTGACTCCGGTTTCGCCGACATAAAGCGGCCGGTCGATACTGCGCGTGAATCCGCGCGGCAAAATGAGATGGCTGCTGCCGTAGCCGTATCGCCACTGGCTCCGAAGACGGCTCGTGCGAAGGTAGCCGAGCGATCCGAGGAACCAGTGCAACTCGCCGCGAGTGCACCTCCCGCGGCGGTTGATGGCAAGTCGTACGACGTCGTCATCATCGGCGGCACTGGCGGCGGAGTGGCGTGCGCGGTGCGGGCGGCGCGCGAAGGCTGCACGGTGCTGCTGGTCCAGCACAACGGACATATCGGTGGCATGATGACCAACGGGTTGATGCAATGGGACGCGCTTTACGGCGGGCCACGATCGTCGCTGTTCACCGAACTGCTGGGCAACATCGAGGACTACTACATCGCCACGTTCGGCCGCGATTCACGGGTCCACCAGATAATTCGCTACACGCACGAGCATTACCCGATCGGTTGGGCCGAGCCGCATGTCGCCGAGCGCGAGTACAATCGTTTGGTAGCAGCCGAAGAGAATATCACGTCGCTGCTCGACCACTACCCGACGGCGGTGGAACGAGAAGGGGCGGTTGTCAAGAGCGTGACACTGCGCGGGCGTAGGACGGGTCTCCCAACCCGTCCGAAATCGAACGCACTTGTTCGGCGCAGGTCTCCTGACCTCGCCGAATCCGCCGACCGAAGGTCTCCCGAACTGGCAAACGACTCGAAAATTCACGGAGACCTTCGGTCAAGAGTCAGTGCGGGGTCGGAGACCCGCGCACAGCGCGAGATCCTCGCACAGCGCGCGATCAACGAGGAGATCGTCGTCCACGGATCGACGTTCGTGGACGCCACGTACGAAGGCGACTTGTTCGCGCTGGCGAAAGTCCCTTATCGAGTCGGCCGCGAAGCGCGGGGCGAATACGACGAACCACACGCTGGCAAAGTGTTTGTCAATATCGCCCATGGACCGCCGCCGAGTGTGGCTCGCGAGGGCCTCAACATACGCTCCTACGGTGGCCGTCTGGGGACTGTCGATTCGAATAGCCCCTTCACCGCCGATGGAGCCGTGCAGGCTTACAATTACCGTTTCTGCGTCACCGCGGACCCGGCGAATCGGATTCCCATTCCCAAACCGACCACCTACCGGCGCGAGGAGTACGTCGATTACGGACGGAAGTACATCGGCGCACACGCGGACCGTTGCCCCAACCGTAAGTCGCACGTCAATAGTCCGATCCTGCCAGGCGAGAACCACGACTACCCGGAAGCCGACTGGCCGGCGCGCGAGAAGATCATCCAGCGGCACCTCGATTTCGGGCTGGGGCTGATGTGGTTCCTGCAGAACGACGAGTCCGTTTCGCAGACGCAGCGAGAGAAGTTTCGCATGTGGGGGCTGCCCAAGGATGAATACGCGGACAACGGCCACGTGCCGTACGAAATGTATGTGCGCGAAGCTCGTCGCATCGTCGGCCGCCATGTCTCCACGGAACACGACGGGATGTTAGCCAAGGACTTCGCGCGCACGCCGGTACGCCCGGACAGCATCGCCGTGACCGACTGGTATATGGACTCGCACGCCTGCACGACTGACAGTCGCCCTGAGTTCAAGTACGATGGGAAGTTGATCCTGACCGAGGAATCCCGCCCGTCGCAGATTCCTTATCGTTCACTGTTGCCGCAGGGCGTGGACAACCTGCTGGTTCCGGTCTGTCTGTCGGCCACGCACGTTGCCTGGGGAGCGATCCGGCTGGAACCGGTCTACATGCAAACGGGTGAAGCCGCCGGCTTCGCCGCCGCGCTGGCGAAGCAGCAGGGCACGACGCCCGCTGCATTGAATCCCGACTTGCTTGTGCGAACGCTGGTCGAGCGGCGGCAACTTGTCAGTTTCTTCAACGATCTGAAAGTGACCGATCCGGATCCGTCGATCCCCGCGGCGCAATACTTCGGCACCAAAGGGTTCTTCAGCGACTACAACGCTCGCCTGGATCAGCCATTGACTGAAGCCGTGGCAATACTTTGGATTGAAGGTCTGGCACAGCTAAAAGTAGGCGCGCTCAATCCGAATGAGCTGGCCGCCCGAATGCACAAGGCTGAGTCCAGCGATTCACCGCCGATCGGTTGTACCCGGGGAGACATGCTTCAAGACATGTGGAAGCTGCAACACAAGCATAGGATGTCAGACAAGTGAGAATGGGATTCAATTCAACTTCCTCTGTGTTCGTCGTCCTCATTGTGCTTGACAGCCTGCTGCTGGCTCAGGCGGCTGATCCGCGCATTCCGCATGCGCCGCCGCGCGAGGATGCGTTGCTGTACAGGAGGCTGCCGATCCCGAAGGAGTTTCTTATCACACGAGACAAGCACACCTTCGGCGGGGACATTCGTATTGGCGACCTCAACGGCGACGGGCGTTGCGACTTTCTTGCCTATCGCTGCAATCATGGAGCGCCAAGCGGCGCTCATCGAGGCGGTATGAAGCCGTGCTTTCTGGGCGCGTTCGAGATGGATGGCACTGTGCTGTGGTCCGCAGGTGAGGGCGGCAATCATCCTTCGCGGCCTATGTCTGTGGCGGTGCATGATATGACGGGGGACGGAGCGGCCGATGTTATCTGTTTTTGGCATCGACCACGTAGGACGCCCCGTCCTGACGGCTCTGGAGAGCCATCCTACAAGGAGGAAGAACCCGACTGGCAATCGTTGGCCGATGTGGTCATTCAAATCCGCGATGGCCGCGATGGCAAAGTGGTGCGCGAAGCGGCGCCGAAAGAAATCACCGAGCGGCGGCGCAAAGATCCGACGGGAGCCAATTGGGTTCACCAGCGGTTGCTAGTAGCGAATTTTCGAGGAACCGATGGGCCGCGCGACATCGCCGTGAAACTCGGCGACACGTACGTTGCGATCGACGAACACCTTAACGTCCTCTGGACCTATCGCACCGAGTGGATCAAGTACAGTTTCTGTCCCGCCTACATTCCGGCGGTCGGCGATATCGACGGCGACGGACGCGATGAGCTGAATGGCGGCTACTTCGTGATTGACGACGACGGCACTCCGCTGTGGGAGAAACAGCTTGGTCGCAATATGGACTCGGTCGCCATCACGGAATGGGATGATGGAGAAATGCGGGCTGTATGTTCCGGCTTCGGACATGTGATTGGCGCCAAGGGCGAGGCCATCCTGTCGCTGGGTGAAAAGGAGGTGCCTCACGGACAAGAGGTCCGCGTTGCCAATCTGCGCGACGACCTGCCAGGCCCGGAAATGGTTCTGCGCAATGCCGGTCACACGACCGATGTGCTCCTGATCAGCAGCGCGACCAACAAGATCGTCGATCGGTTCCAGCTCAACTTCTCACCGACCAACGTCGGCATGGAATCGGTTAACTGGTACGGCGCGGACAAAGCGGCCCTGTTGTACAACGGTGGCTGGCT
>CAZURK010000065.1:16880-58344 GCA_964623055.1 uncultured Pirellulaceae bacterium | reverse complement strand
GGAGATGCTGCGGCGTCTGTCAGATCCGTGGTGGTTTCAGGCATTTGGCTGTGTGCTCGGGTTCGACTGGCACAGTTCCGGGGTGACGACCGTGACGTGCGGCTCTCTAAAGGAGGCAGCAAAGACAATCGGCGATGATCTTGGGATCATCGTTGCCGGCGGCAAGGGCGGGACCAGCCGCAAGACACCGCAGGAAATATCGGACGCTGCGGATCATCACGCGATATCCGGCGGCGACCAACTGGTGTACGCGTCGCGCACCAGTGCAAAAGTGGATTCGGCCGCCGTCCAGGACGGTTTTGGTATCTATCACCACGCGTTCTTCTTTGCCCCCGACGGAATGTGGTGCGTCGTCCAACAGGGGATGAACGAGGAGAGCGGCTGGGCGCGCCGTTATCACTGGTTGGGCGAGAGCGTGGATGATTTCGTCTGCGAACCGCACGAGGCAATTCAGGACCTGGCCGAACCGAAACCGCGCGCTGGCACGGGCCAATCCGCAGGACGCCCCGAGCGGCAATTGATGTTGCTGAACATGGTTGCCGAGGAGGCGGAGGGCAACCGAGACGCCAGTGCGGCGCTCGTACGGGAGAACCCCGACTGGGTCCTGCAAGAGATCATTCGATGTACGGAGGGCCCCACATTGTTCGCGCCCCAACATCATCGAGTGCTGGACGCAGACGTCAATGTGACACGGCTGAAAAAGACCATCGTGGAAGCCCACGAGCAGCATCCAGATGGCTTCGAGACGCTGCTGGGACTGCGCGGAGTGGGTCCAGCAGCCGTCCGCAGTCTGTCATTGCTGGCCGACATCATCTTCAATGCCCCACCATCCCATCGCGATCCGGCTGTGCCGCGAACCGATAAGGCGGATCAGAAAGCCGACAATCGCAAATGGCCGGACTACTCCTATGCCCACGGAGGCAAGGACGGGACGCCGTTCCCGGTGGACCGAGCGACCTACGATCGCAATATCGCAGTCCTAACCGATGCAGTGCGCAAAGCACGTTTGGGCGAGAACGACAAGTTCCACGCTCTACGGCGTCTGGCCAAGGTGGAATCCGACCGTGAATAGGACCGTCGTCAAGGTGGAGAGACAGTTTCCGATCAGCGGGGCCTTGATCCTAGCTTCGTCAATGTGGGGCACGTTTCTAACGTGTCAATGCCTGGAAGTTGGTGAGCTACGGCACGTTAGAAACGCGCCCCACGTACTAGCACCGGCGGCATTTCGCAAGGTTATGATCAAGACCATCAGAAGCCGCGAGCGGCTTTGACGTCGTCGAAATCGCGCAAGTGATAGTCGATACCAACGTAGTCCAGCGTCCGGCACAGTCCGCGTAGGGCGACGCCCAAGCCATCTGGACCGCTGAAGCCGCCGAACTGTCCGCCGCCTTTGACGTGCGGCTCCAGATCCAGGAATACGCCGGGGATACCGCGCTTCTTCAACTTGCGTTCCAGTTTGGGAATCAACCCGCGGAAGTCGCGGAGAATCGCTTCATGGCCCGTGTGGCCCATGTCCGCCGGGACGAAGTGCTTCAGGGCCTCTTCATCCACATGATCCGTCTTCTTCACGGGATGCGGATGCCGATAGTCCTTGATGTGCAGCCAGCCCATCCCAGGCTTCATTGCGCGATACTGCTGGAAGACCTCGTCGGCCGAGTAGCCTAACGTTACCACGTTGGCTCCGTCAAAGATCAACGCCAAGGCAGGGTGGTTGACTTGACGATAGATTTCCGCCAGCAACTCGCCGCTCTGACCGACCAGATTCGCCTCCAACTCCAGACCAAACGTCAGATCGCTCCGGTGGCACACTTCCGCAATCTGGCCCAACTGGTCAACGACCAGCGGCAAATGCTCCTCGGGAGCGGTGCCGCGTGGATGATAGAACGAGAATCCGCGGATCAACTTTGTCTCGAAGGCATGAGCCAAATCGCAAGCCTTCTTCACTTCCTTGTCAAGGTACTTCTTGAACGGGATGTACTTGTTGTGCGTTCCATCGTCCACATCCAGAAGTTTGACTTTGCCAACGGGCGAGCCAATCGAGGAAACGTTCAGGCCGTACTCATCTTCCAAGTGTCGTATCTTGTTGATCTCCGTCTTGGTCAGATTCATGACGTTCTTAACACCGTTGCCCGCGTCGATGAATCGAATCGTGTAATACTGCAGACCCAAGGCGGCGAAGGCACAGAACTGCTGTACCGGAGTCTTCTGATTAGCGGCTTCGTCGGCAAAACCGGATAGAATGACAGAAGGGTTGCTGGCCATCGTTTCATTCCTTTATTGATGCTGTGTGTTTCGTTGTCGCGTCACGGGTCTCTTGAACGACGGTTTGCCTCGTCCGTCCACATTCTGATTGCACCGTTTGAACTCCGCAAGTCCACTGCCGACATCCTCCGGCCTATTCCCGGCTATCCAACCAAAGAGTAAATTGAGGGCACGCTTTGTGCTCTTCTTCCCATTTTCTCTTTCCGCCGGAATCTCAATTCCATGTCAAAAGAGGAGAAGTCTCCCCGAGATCGAGTCGTCCAGTGGGTGTTCCTTGCGGGCTTCGCTGCGGTTTGGGTTGCGGGCATGATTCTGTACAAAGGCCAAGCCATCCGTGGGGGCTACGTCAATCCGTTGCTGATCGGGGCCGCTCTGATGGCGGTTGTGGCAACAGGGCTCTGGTTCGAGCAGAAGTGGGCGAAATGGCTCGGCGTCGTGGTTCTTCTGGCGATGGCTGCCTCCACACTGGTTGGTCTTGTCATCGGTGGATTTGCGTGGCTGCGTGCAGTCGCTGGGGGCGTCCTGGTCTGGCTCGCGTGGGATCTCCGGCATGTGCCGGTCGGACGAAGCCGGACCGATGAGGACGACGAGCCGTTCTTGTCGCTGGTTCTGCTGTTCCAAGAGCCAGTCTATCTGGAGCCGGCCATCTTGGCGCAGATGGCGTCTCGCGCATGGGACGCGGAAATCGAGGTCGGCACCGAAGAGGACCTCGACGAGGAAGAGGATGAGGGGGATTCGGAAGAAGGGGTGGGGTCGCTTCTGGTCGGCGAATCGCCACACTTCTTTTGCAGTCACTGGCCAGCGTTCTTTGCCATTCACAACTTCGACGAGCCGTATTTCGACGACGCAGAAGAAGTAGCCCAGTCAGTGGGCGAAATGCGAGTACGGCAGGCGATCGAACAGCATCGCGCTTGGGTATCAGTCGATCTGCTTCACTGGTTTGGCGAAGAGGAGGGCAACGAAGAGCAGGCATACCGCATGATCGCCCGCCTGTTGGCCGAATTGGCCGACGACAACTGCCTGGCGGTGATTGACCTGGCCGAGGGCAGAGTGTTCGCCTACGATCCCGAGACCGAAGCCAAGCTGCGCAGCGAGAATCCGCTGGAAGGGCTACGCGATTGGTATTACGCCCCGATCTTGACCATCGCCGGCGACGATCCCGAAATGGAAGCGGCCGTCGAGGAGGCACGCAGCCGATGGCCGGAATTCGTCGCAGCGTTCGAGCAGCGCAATCACGACGAGGATGAGCCTTATCTGATCAAGGCGCCATTCACCGATGGCGATGACACCGAGTTCATGTGGGTCAGCGTGACGGGCATCGAGAACGATGTCATCTATGGCAAACTGGAGAACTCGCCGGCCAATGTGAAAACCGTCGGCGAAGGCGACGTCGTTCGAGTCAAGCTGAAAGATCTGAACGACTGGATGTGCGTCATCGACGACACGCCGACGGGCGCCTTCACGCTGAAGATCCTGAGCGAGAGAAACAGGGACGATTCGTAATCGGGGTATTACTTTTCGATCACAACCGTCGCGATGTCTCGCTTTTCTTTGCCGCGGCTCAAGGTGACCGTACGCCGCGTCACTCGCTCCTGTTTCGTGCCGAACATCTCGTAGACCGTGACGTACACCTTGCTGCGCATCTGAGTGCGGTTCGTGTCCGTTCCGTAATAGTTGGCCATGATTTTGTACGTGCCCTGCGGTGCACTGTCCAGCGTGTACATCTCCGGACCAAAGCCTTCGGTCACGTCACGCGTAATCTGGCCGCCGGTTCGAGTGTTTCGATTCTTGTAGAAGCACTCCTCGCCGGACGGCTCCAAAACGTGCAGGTCGACATCCGTTCGGTCCGTGTTCCACATCATCGTCACGATCAAGTCTGCGTTGTCCACGTCGACCGTCTGCGACAACGACTCCAAACGCGCCTTCGCGTATTCCGGTGCGTTGCTAGACAGTTCACCCGCGTTGATCCGCTGCAACAGGTGCAGATACTCGACGCCCGCAATCCGATTCACGTCTGGATAGCGGCTGTGCCACTGAGCACCGAGCGCTACTTCGTAGTAGATCATCGCCAAGTCGGCAGATCCCAAATCGGACAAACAGTGCCCCAAGGCCAGATAGATCTGAGGCTCGTAAGGCCGGGCCAACGCCACGCGACGGAACAAGGGATAGGCTTGTCCGCCCAAGCCCCACTGGATTGCCGAGAAAGCCACGTCGCGGGCCAAGACCGTATCGCCAGGATTCAACTCGACCAGACTGCTCAGCGCTTTCAACGCATCGGGCCCACCGTGTTTCTCGTAACGTCGAACCGCCTCGGTCGACACTCCGTCGTAGTCCAATTGTTGCTGGTCCAGTAACCCAAAGTACTTTTTTGGCAGGTCTTCGCGGTCCCGCTGCTTGCAGGCCAAACGAGGCACCTGGACATCGAATGCCTCGCGCGGCAGCCGGTCAATCACCAAAGCAAGCGCCGTTGGCACTTTGAACTCGAAACCCGGCATGTTCTCCATTTTTGCCAACCAAGTCTTCATCGACTCTTTCGGATCCTCCAATACCTGGGCCATCTCGTCCATCTTCCGCCGGATCAGGTGGTCCGCGGGGCTGCTCTTGACCACGAATTGATCGTCTTCCGGCTTGATGTTGAACCGCTGATAATCGGCTTCGCTTTCCAGCATCAACAGCGAGCAGGTGCGCCCCGTCACGCGGAAATGGCGAGCGTAGGCAACGGAAACGTCTTCGATGGCACTGCCGAGATCCTCCAACTGGCCCACGGAAACTTGACCGTAAGTACGAGCGGCCAGGTCCGACTGGACCGTCCGATCGAACGGAATTGTCAGAACCTTGTTCTCGTTGCCGCGGCGCAGATGCAGATGTGCCTCAGGCTGCGGTTGGCCTCGACCGACCATCAACAGCGACTGTCCCGGATACACGAAACGCGGTCGTCCAGCGATCAGCAGGTCGGTGGTGTCGTCAATCGAGACGTTCAATAAGCGCCATGGACGAGCCCGATGGGCTGTGGCAGCCGCTTCCACCTCGCGCTCGCTGGTAACCGAGAACACCGAGCCGCCGCTCTCGCGGGCCAAGCGCTCCAGCAAACTGATGGCCGTACCCGTCAAGCCCGTCTGGTAGGCGAACAGCGTTCCAGCGTTGCCGGATTTCAAGGCCGCGGCGATCAGGTTGATATCCGTCTCGCCCCAAGTGACCGCACCATCGCTAAGCAGGAACAAGTCTGGTGTGGGCGTCTTTTCGCTACTGCGCTGCCACTGGGGCGAATTTGCTTCGGCCAACGCCTGACGCAAATCCGTGGCGCCTTCCAGCGAAAGCGTCGTCGCGTAGTTCAGTATGTCTCGGACGTTCTTGGGCGTGTTCTTCGTATAGCCGGTCTGCCACCAGTGCGATTCAACGTTAAAGAACAGTACGGCGAACTGCTGGATCGAATCGCGGTTCTTCTCCAGGACAGTCTCCAACATCTTCAACCAGACGTTGAATTTGACCGGATTCGAGCTGAGCGACGTGTCGATCAGGAAAACCGCGTGCGACGAACCGGCTTGACTCTCACCGGTGGGAAGCTCGGGCGTGATCCGCGAGGCGAAGTACTGGCCGGTGCTCTCGTCGCCACCGGTCAGCAATACTGTGCCGGCATCGTTGAACCGGACATGAATCGACTTGTCGGCCGGATCGTCAAAGTGATAGAACGCTCGGCCGCCGGACACGAACGGGCGCGTCGCCGGCGTCACCTCAGCCGATGCACCTGGCAAAGCGGACACGTCCACATCGACCTTACACTCGGACAAGTCTTCCGGAAGATCGAGCGAGTAGACCAAATCGTCTCCGTCCTGTCTCAGGTTAACGTCGTAACCCACGACGATCCGGTGCAGCTTGTTGGGCATCAGCGGATACACCTTGGCGTTGAACACGCCGGCGCCGGACCATTCGACCAACGCTGGGTCGACGCGGCGGCGTACGACTTCGCTGTATGCGTGGGCTGCCTTTTCACGTGGCACCACACGGGCCTCCTTCACGTCGCGCCACGTAGCGCTGCGAGCCTTGAAGATCTCCTGCGGCCCGGTACCACTCGCGCGGACCATTTCGGCCGTCAGAAATCCCTTGGATGCCAGACTGTCGACCATGGGACGATATTCGAACGTGGTTTGCCCGAAGGCGAAGTAGTACAAAGACGCTTCGTTGGGCAGACGCAGCTTGAACGAGCCTTCCAGTTGTTGGGCCCGATTGTTGTAGTAGTACAGATCCATCAGCACGCGAGCCCGGAACCCATCGACCATCACATTCACCTGCATGCCTTCCATCGGCAGATCATCATGATCCCCAATCATCAGCCGCGAGGCATTCGGTATGGCCTTGGCACGCCGCCAAGTGGAGACGGGTTTCTTTGGGCGACGCTTATTGCTCTTCTCGCCACTCTGAGAAGATTGCCCCTGGCCGCTTTCCCCGTCTTTTCCCGGGGCGGGTCGACCATCAGGCTCTTCCTTGGCGCCGCGTTCACGAAGAGCGACAGCGTCAGCTTCATCCTCTCCGCCTTCTTGCGGCACGCTGTTGTGCGCGTGTTCCGGGAGCGGCTCCGTTTGAACACGCGGGGTCTCTTCAGGGGTTCCACTCATCGTCTTCTGAAGCCTCATCCTCGGCAGGCGTTCTACTGAGCGAATGACTCGCCTGACTTCTTCCTGTTCCTCCAGTAGATTCTGACGGTCTTCCGCGGAAGCTTGGTTCTGTTCATCCCAACGCCGCAATAGGGGCTCGTGATCACTCCGACTCCCCATGTCACCCCCGCTGGCCGACGAACCCGATGAGTCGGCGCTTGCGTCTCCGTATCGCCCGCCCCGGTTGTCGGCTGTTGCTGGGCGCGTTGGCGCGGACTTCGGGACCGCCGGATGGACGCTAGACTGTCCATCAGGCTGCCCGCTGCCGGCCGGGTAAGCGCCGCCGTGGAGACGACCTTCGGGCGCCGTGGTTGGCTCTGCAGGCGATGTCTCGGTTGGCTCGTCGGCTTCCGGTGCGTCGTACATACCACTTGCGCGTCTGACGGACGAGCTATACCGGTCTCCTTCGCCGTACCCCATTCCTTCCCCGTCGTCGGGCTGTCGCGCGACATCGTCATACGCGCTTCTGCCTGATATCCGCCCTCCAGTCGACGCTGCCGTTCCAGACCCACGGTGAGCCGGCGACATATCGACTGGCGTTGATTCCTCGATGATCGTCTCGGCCCGTTCGAAACCGCCATCCTCGCCAGCGGGCTCGAAATCTCCCGCGCGGGACGAGGCCACTGCCGACGCACTTGCCTCGCCGAGAGGATCAGCCGGATCCGTATTCATCCTCTCCAGAAGGATGTCCTCGTCGGCCGAGCCATCCTCGGACGGCAGCACGGTCAGCGATCGGGGTTCGTCGTGTTGGGCGACGTCGAGGAAGGGGACTTTTCCGCTGACCACGAGAAAAGCGAGCAGCAGCGTGGCCGCGATGGCCACAGAAGTCAGGAGGAACCGGCGTCCGTAGACGCGATCGCCTTCTCCGGGCATCGTGGGCGGAGGAGATGCCACAATCTTTGACTCCTGGCGAATCGCTTCGCGTTGCTCGCCGGTCAATTCCGGACACGGTTCGCTGCCAAGATGCTCGGCCAGCAATGACGAGGTGCGACGGATGGCATCGATCTCGTCGCGCAACTCTTGCGAACCCTCCAACTCGGCCTCGACCAACCGGGCCTCTGCTTCGTCCAGTTCACCCAGTGCGTATGCCGTGAGTTTGGGATCGTTCTTGTCAAGCATGATCGGTTCCCCCTCGTCTAATCGAGATTTGCTCGTTCCCAAGCTCCAGCTTGGGAACGCAGTGTTTGGCCGCTCCAATCTTCTCGCGGCGAAGCAGAGCTTCGGGAGAATCGGTTCCCAAGCCGGAGCTTGGGAACCAGGATGTAAACCTAACCCTCTACCCCCAATTCTGCGCGCAGCTTCCTGATCGACGTGTGGATCAGATAGCCCACGTTGCTGACCGAAAGCTCGGTGATGCGGCTGATTTCTTTGTAGCTGAGCCCGTTCTGGAACTTCAGCCGCACGACTTCGCGCTGATTGTCGGACAGCCGGTCGACAAGCTGCAAAACATGCTTGGATGTGTCCTGCGTTTCGGCCGATTCTGCCTGGGATGGCTCGCGGCTCGGCTGGGTGGCACTTTGCTCGTCAGTCATCGTCTGCATGCGTTTCTCCTTCCGACGCACGTCCAAAGCACGATTTCGGCAAACCGTATACAGCCACTCCGCCAAATGGCCGTCCAAGGTGGAAGGCGGCTCTCTGCAAAGACGCAAGAATGTGTCCTGGACCACGTCGCGCCCGCGGTCCACATCGCCGGTGATCTGGCTTGCATAGCGCAGAAGACGCCCCTCGTACCGCTCGACGACGGACTCGATCCAGCGGCCATATTCCATGCTTCCGTGGCTCTTCATTGATTCACCGGCAAATCGGCCTTCATTGACCATGACGAATCAGGCGTATCTTTATTAGGTGGAATTGGGAGTTTTTTCTGAATCGTTCTCGCCGGAACGGCGGTCATGCATCTACACGAACTGGCGTAGCCATCTTATTCCACAACACACACACCGTGCAGCGAAAAGGGGCCGAAAAAAGTGAATCCGGCACTTCCCGTCATGTCGCGCTGAACGCGATACAAGGGTCGGTTCAGCCTGCGGAGGCCGAAAGCTCCTTTGATATTGCCCCAGAGCCCCAGGATTAGTTAGATTCACGTTGGCTGGATGTTGGACTTCCTCTGTCACGGAAGGGGCACGTCATGTTGACACTCGTTCGTTCGCTTGTTGGCCTCCTGCTCGTCGCAGGCCTGCTGACAGAGACTATGGCCGAAGAAAACGAGTTGGTCGGCCGATTCGGCGATTTTTCGCGTTTGGAAATCAAGGGGTTGGCATCCTTTAACGCTGATGAGATCAGGGGCGGCCTGCGAGCCGACTTCGACGCTCTGTTGGCCGGGCATCCGTTGGCGCCATTGAGTGATTTGACGGCGGTGGTGCGCGAAAGACTGCTTGCAGGATTCTTGAACGAGGGATTCGCAGAGGCCGAGGTCGAAGTCCACTTGGACCGGGAACACCAACGGCTTCAGGCCGTCGTACGCGAAGGTCCCGTTTTCGTCGCGGGCAGTGTGCGAGTGGAAGGTGCAGCGGAAGTCCCAGTTGATCGTCTGACGGAACGATTGACCAGGCCGTATCCGCCTCGCGAGGCGGTCAAGCTGGCATTCGGACCGGGTAACGGAGAACACGTCCAGTGGAAGGACCGCGACGGAAAGGACGTAAAACTGACGCCGGCGGTGTGGAGTTCCGGGGACCCGGCACGTTTGGCGCCCGATTCGAAAGAGTGGACGGCGCGCAAAGTGAAGTTCGCACTGGAGGACATGGGCTTTCGCTTTGCCAAGTTTCAAATAGACCTGGAGTCCGACAGCAAGACCCGGACGGCCGATCTGGTCGTTCACCTGGAGGAGGAAGGGTCGAAGGCGTCGCTGGACGATATCGAGATCGTCGGCAACGAACGCGACACCAAAGAAGCTATCCTCAATTACCTGAATCTGAATGAAGGGGCTCTGCTGACACGTGCAGAACAGACGCGGATCGAGTACGAGTTGTGGCGATCCGGACGGTTTATCGACTACGAACTCACGCCAGCCCCTCCGGATTCGGTCGACGATCCCGTGAAGCTGCAGATCAAAGTAACCGAGTCGCCTTTCGCGCCGCCGATCGACCAGCCTCTGCCGCGGGAAGAACAAGTCCTGCTGAAGATGCGCGAGTGGCTGGCCAATCCCGATCGCTGGCAGGCAGACATGGTTCTGGAAATGAACAATCCGGACAACACCATCGAGATCATCCTGGCCCCTGGACGCGGGGCGTTGGCAACGATTCGGCCGGCGAAAACGGCCTCGAAACGGCCCCTGACAATCATTGCGTCGAAGGATGTTGTTGGTTACTACCCAGCCGACGTCCCAATGAAGCTGGAGGGCACAACGCCGTCCGTACAGTTTGAATCGATGATCAACATTGCAATGGACGCGAAACCCGATGACCCGCAGAAGCCTTTTCGTCTGAACGTCGGTTTTGGGATCGAAAACAAGAGTTCTTCCGACGCCAAAGGACCGATCGTCGGTGCAGTCAACTTGCAGCCCGCCGTGGCCGTCGCAATGGCTCATCAAGGCAATGCCAAGACCAGTTGGGACGGCGATACGCTGATCGTTTCGCGCGGTGCTGCCAGAACTCACATCGACGCCGGCAGCGGAACTCTGCTCAGGTTCCGCGAAGAGGACGGCGAGGATACAACGGAAATCACGTTCCGACAGGGGGCGTTTGGCCAACGCCTAGCAGAAATCCGCAAACTCACTGGCGGACTGAAGAACAGTTTCGACCGCGAGCGACCGGTCAGTTCCTTTCTTGGTTTCTTCTGTCGTGAAGAGGTGATCTTGGACCTTGTCAACAACCTGCCTGGGTTCATCAAGTCAAAGCCGTCCGCCGAGGAGTTTGAGAATCTGAGGAGCCAATTGAAATCCCTGAGACTCGCACAGAGACTGTTGGATGCTGGCATCTTGGAGCGAATGGATGGCTGGACATCGGAGGCGAACGGCGAAGCCGAACGCGAATTCGATATCCCCACAAGCCACTCGCCAAGTGCCGATTCCACTGGCTTCGTCGCTGCTGTTGCCCGTGGCGCTGTGACGATTGCCGACGAGTTGTTTCCTCGCAATTCGTGGGTGTGGACGTTGTGGCGAGAAGCCGGCTTCACGGTAGCTGGCAAGGGAAAATACACGGGGCCACAATTGGAGGCGTTCTACGAATCGCATGACTTCGGCCCGGTTTGCTATCTGGCAATTGGATCGCTTTTGGAGAAAGTCCAGCCTCGCATGACGCAACTGTTCGCGTCACGCGGCCTTAAGTCCACCGACGCAGCAGATTTCCGCAAGGACTACGAACCGCTGTTGGATCGTCGATCCGTAATTGGTGCATGCTTGCATCAAGCCTCGATCCTCCTTCGAGAACTGGATGCTAAAGAGGTCCAAGGAATCGTCGAAGGTCTCCCCGACGAGTACGGGCCGTGCTTCCAGGCATTTGCCGCCGAACTGCAACGGGACAGCAGCCGGACAATCGAGCACGCGATTCCCGCGGCTCTGGACCGATGCTGGGATGCGGGCCTCAAGCAGGTGGTCGAATCCCAACTCCGCGTTTTACGCGATCGCAATTCGGTCCGAGTGGGGTTGCGGTGACGTTGGGCGGGAAATACCTACCAACGGAATTACCTTTGCCACCGTTTCTTACGGGCTGAACTGGGCAACATTCGTCAGTCGGGCGGTATTGACCCCATCGGTGCCCGTCGCTCATAATTCGGCTCTTGGCTCAGGAACCATCAGAGGTCTATTTCGCCCCAGCGCGTGGAAACGGGACGGGTGCCGAGTTTTAGGTATCGGTGCCGGTCCCATTTTCGTGGTAGATTAGTCGGAGTCTCCTACCGTGACTTACCATAGTGTCGTTTGCGTCAAGCAGGTGCCAGACACGGCCAACGTTACGGCCGAAGCAATGAAAGAGGACGGGACGGTCAATCGTGGCGCACTGCCGGCGATTTTCAATCCCGAGGACCTGAATGCGTTAGAGGCCGCGTTGGCCGTACGAGACCAGTACGGCGGAACCGTCACGGCCCTGAGCATGGGCCCGCCCAAGGCTGGCGAGGTGCTACGTGAATGCCTCTACCGAGGGGCTGATCGCGCCATCCTGCTGACGGATCGCCGTGCGGCGGCAAGTGATACGCTCGCGACCAGCTACATCCTGGCACAGGCGATCAAAACGATCGGCCAGACCTACGGCAAATTCGATTTCGTCTTCTGCGGCCGGCAGGCCATCGACGGGGACACTGCTCAGGTCGGCCCGCAGTGTGCCGAGAAACTGGGTGTCACGCAGATCACCTACCTGGAAGAACTGATCAGGGCGAAAGAAGACTCCGTTGTAGTCCGCCGCAACGTGGGCAATGGATGGGAAATCGTCGAGGCCAAGCTGCCGGCCCTTATCACCGTGATCGACACGGCGAACGAGCCTCGGCCCGCAGCCGCCAAACGAGTCATGTGGCACAAACGGGCTCGCGTACCGCTTGAAGTAGCAGGCGACGTGCGCAAAGAGATGCCCGACGCCTCGGACGAGGACCGCCAAGCGGAGACCGAACGTCGCGTGGCCCAACTGGCCGAACGCGATTTGGTGATGGAACAATGGGACCTGGATCGCATCGGCGCCGATCTGGATCGGTGCGGCTTGTCCGGATCACCGACGAAAGTGTTCCGCATTCAGTCCATTGTTCTGACCAAAGAAGGCTACAAAGATATTTCGCCAACCGAAGAAGGTATAGCGCAGTTGATTCAGGAGTTGGTGGTGGATCGAACTCTGGGCTAACCCCACAGAGATATCTCTACTTTTTGAGAAGACAGTAAATCATGATCAGTGTGAATCGTCAGGGCGAAGTGTGGGTCTTTGCCGAGCAAGAAGACGGCGTGTTGAACGATGTCGCGTTGGAGCTGTGCGGCAAGGCTCGCCAATTGGGCGACGAACTGGGCGTCAAGGTTGGCGCGGTGTTGGCAGGGCACGACGTGGAAACGCTCGCCAAACGCCTTTTTGCGCAGGGCGTCGACCGCGTCTATCTGACCGAGAACGAACGGCTGGCTCATCTCCAGACTAGTTCGTACTCCAAAGTACTGATCGAGTTGATCAAGAAGCACGAGCCACAGATCGTGCTGTACGGAGCCACACACGTGGGCCGAGACTTGGCACCGCGCGTCGCATCGGCGGTGCGGGCTGGAATGACGGCGGACTGCACCGACTTGCAGATCAAGGACGTGAACGAGCCGCGTACGAAAGAGGTCCACGAAAAGCTGCTTTTGCAGATTCGCCCTGCCTTCGGTGGTAACATCGTTGCCACGATTGTCAATTACGACATGTGGCCACAAATGGCGACGGTCCGCGAGGGCGTAATGCCGATGCTGGATCCGGATACATCGCGCACAGGCGAGGTGATTCGCGAAGACATCCCCATCGAAGCGGCCGACTTGCCACTGAAGCTTGTCGAACGCCACGTGGAAGAGCGCACGGTGAATCTGAAAGGTGCCCGCGTGATTGCGGCAGGCGGCGGCGGAGTGGGAAGCAAAGAGAGCTTTCACCTGATTCATGAACTGGCCGGCGCCATTGGCGGAGCGGTCGGAGCCAGTCGTGCGGCGGTGGATGGCGGATACGTCGGCAAAGAGCACCAGGTTGGCCAGACCGGCACAACGGTGCGGCCGGCTTTGTACGTGGCTTGCGGCATCAGCGGCGCCGTCCAGCACCGTGCCGGAATGGAAGAATCGGCCAAGATCATCGCAATCAACACGGATCGCGACGCTCCCATCTTCTCCGTTGCCAACTACGGCATTGTCGGGGACGTGAAGCAAGTGATCCCAATGATGATCAAGGCACTGCGCGAGCGCCCCGCCGGAGAAGAAGAGAGTAAGGAATAGCCTTCTGTGAAAGTCTGAGTTCAGGGTAGCTGAGCTCGCAAGAGTTCAGTCTTCTGTGGAGACAGCTGAATTCTTGCGAATCCCGCTACCTTGACAGAATCGCTAACACACGAACAAGAAACCAGCATATTTTCGGAGATTGGCCGTGGCGAATTTCTTTCTGGACAATGAGGACATCCTGTTCCTAATGGATCACATCGACGTCGAGGAACTGGCCAGGATCCAGGAGGATGACTTCGACGACGTGGGCAAAGGCCGCGTGGACTACGCGCCGGTTGACGCCGCCGACACGGTGGACAACTACCGCCGCATTTTGGAAATCGTCGGCGAAGTCGCCGCCGAGACGATTGCTCCAAACGCCGAAATCGTGGACGTCGAAGGCAACACCCTGAACGACAACGGCACGGTTACCTACCATCCCAGGGTGCAGGAGAACCTGGACCGACTGGGCCAAGCCGATCTAATGGGTTTTACGCTGCCGTACAGGTATGGCGGCATAAACTGCCCGAATCTCATTTATACGGTCGCCACGGAGATCGTCAGCCGGGCAGACGGATCGTTGATGAACCTGTTCGGATTGCAGGGAATCGCCGAGACGATCTATGCATTCGCGAACGACGAGATCAAAGACGAATACCTGCCCCGGTTTGCCCGCGGCGAGGTGACGGGCGCTATGGTGCTGACCGAACCCGACGCCGGCAGCGATCTGCAAGCGGTTCGTCTGCGGGCCGATCTGGATGAGGACGGCACGTGGCGTCTGAACGGTGTAAAGCGATTCATTACGAACGGATGCGGCGAAGTCCTGCTGACGCTGGCTCGCAGCGAACATCACATCGCCGACGGTCGTGGCCTAAGTCTATTCGTCTCCGAACGCTCGGAACACATCAAGGTGCGCCATCTGGAACACAAGTTGGGCATCCACGGTTCGCCAACTTGCGAACTGGTCTACACCGACGCCCCGGCCAAATTGGTCGGCGAGCGGCAGCGTGGCTTGATCACGTACGTCTTGGCCTTGATGAACGGCGCCCGCGTGGGTATCGCTGCCCAGTCCCTGGGGATCGCCGAAGCGGCCTACCGCTTGGCACGGACCTATGCCCACACGCGGCAGCAGTTCGGCGTGCCGATCGAGCAACTGCCTGCCGTGGCGGAATTGGTCACGGACATGCAGATTGACATCGAGGCGGCCCGGGCGTTGACGTACGAAACCAGTCGCATTTGCGATCACGAAAACAACAATCTGCGCGTATTGGAATACAAAGAGCTGGAGAAGGAAGAGAAGAAACGTCGCAAGAAGCTCTCGCGCGAGTTGAAGCGAGTGAACGCTATGCTCACGCCCATGAGCAAGTACTACGCCAGCGAGATGTGCTGTCGTGTGGCCGATCACACGATCCAGGTGCTCGGCGGCTCGGGCTACATGAAAGACTACCCCGCCGAACGATATCTACGCGACGCCCGTATTACGACGATCTACGAGGGCACGAGTCAGTTGCAGATCCTGGCGGCCAGCCGAGGCGTGTCGGCCGGCGTGTTCGAGACTTTCGTTTCCGATCTGGAGAAAGCCGAATACGACGATCCGCTGTTGGCCGAATTGAAAGAGAAGCTGATCGACAACAAGCAGTATCTGACGGACGCCATCGCTTTCGTCAAATTGCAGAGCCCCAGCTATCTGGATCTCGCCGCACGCCGTTTGGTCGATTGTGCCATCTTCCAGATCGTCGGGCACCTGTTCTTGAAACAGGGAGTGGAAGACGATCGCAAGAAACGCGTCGCTCGCCGCTTCATCGAAGCGGGCCTGCCGGTTCTTCGTATGAATTGCGAACAGATCAAGACCGGCGACACAGCAGCGATCGACGAGTACGAACTGCTCGCTGGCCCCGTTCCGTCGACGGCGTGAAGTGAGAGCCCTTTATCGTTTAACCCCAAGCCCAACGGGCTGGGCGTGTCTCGAAACACGCGGGCCGCTGGCCCTGCGGTTAAACAATGAGTACCGCGACGCGGTCTCTGACGACGGTCTCCCTGATCAGGGATCAATCCAGCGTGATCTTCGACAGACAGTTCGGCATCTCGAACTTCGTGTTCACGCCGCCGGGTACGGGGAAGTCCATGTTGGATATGATGACCTCGTTACCGCGCAGCACCGGTTCACTGGGCTGATCCAATCGGCCGTTTCGGCCGTCGCTCTCGGGCTCTTGAGCCAGCGTCTGCACCGTCCCATCCGGGAAGACGATTTGGACGGCGTTGGCTATCGAGTCGGCTACGTAGATGCGATCCGTTTTCGTATCGCATATGATTCCGTCACAGCACTTCATGAAGTCCGTCTTGGCGAAAATCACAGCCGGCTTGGGATTGCCCTGTGCATCGAACTCTACTTTGTGCAGCGTTCCGTCCGCGTAGTTGCCGATGTACAGATTCCCCTTGCTGTCAAATGTCAATCCATCGGCGCCGAACGGTACATCGGGGTTGTACGTTTTGATCGTCGCAATCAGGTAGGGGCTCTTCTCCAACGGTCGCTTCAGTTGAACGCACTCGTCTTTCAGCTTGATGCGGTACACACCGCTGATCATGGGTTTCGAGTCCGGCATCATGGTCGTATCGCTGACGTATAGATAGCCGCCACGGACGATGACGGCGTTGGCAACGACCATTCCAGACGCAACCGGATAGGCCTTACCCGGCTTGCCGTCTTTCATCGGGATCTTCATGACGCGCGATTTGTAGTTGGGATTCTCCGGATCGGCAAACCACTGCAGGTCCGCATAGTACAAATCGCCCTTCTCGTCGACACAAACACCGAACGGATAGGCTCTACCCGTCTCCGGGTGCGGTGGGCAGCGATAGAACAGTTCAGCCCGATTGTCCGGCGTGATCTTCATCAGTACCGGCGGCTGTGACTGGTCATTCACATTCGGCACGGTCAAAATGATGTTGCCATCCGGCATCAAACACATTCCGTCGGGTGTATTGCAGTATTCCGGAAGCTCAACCAGCAATTCCGCCTTTTTCAGCGGTTGTGCAGCGTGCAGTGTTCCGACCGCCACACTCACGATCACAAGCGAAACAAGGACTGACCTTCGCTGCAATAGCCAGATAGTCGACGACATGTTTGTTTCCCCTTTTCAAACAGAAGCATCAAAGAAGCTGTGCCACGGTATGTAACAAATAAGCTTATTGTAACCGTCCGGTCACCGTCAAGCGGCAGATGTCGTAGCTGGATTCGCGAGAATTCAGGTCGCCAGCCACATGGGCTGAATTCTTGCGAATCCAGCTACAGCCGCGTTCCTGCGCCGGCCTTTACCGCAAGAGCACCCTCGGTCAAAATGGCCGTCGGATGAGTCGGGACTGAAACGCCAGCAGACGCCCTCCGGCTCTTGGACTCTTCGACTTCCTCCCTGGAGCAACAGATATGGCGGAAATGACATCGGCCGAGCGTGTGATCGCGGCGTTACGAAATGAGGAACCTGACCGCGTCCCGCATTTTGAATGGATTCTTGATAGCCACGTTCGCGAGGCGATTCTACCGGGCTGCGACATGGAGGAGTTTACCTTGCGCATGGGGCTCGACGCGATTTTAACGCAGCCGGATTTCCAACGCGAGCAGGTGGCCGAAAACCGGTATCGCAACGAGTACGGGATCGTCTACGAACAGACCGAGGAAGAACACGTCGTGGCGATTGAAGGTCCAATTGCCACAATGGACGATTTGCGCAACTACGAACCACCCGATCCCCATGCACCTCATCGTTTCGAGAGTCTCAAGAAACTCGTTAGCCGGTACAAGGGGCAAGTAGCGATCGGTGTCCACGTGAACGACGTGTTTTCGATCCCGCGCAACCTAATGGGCTTTCAGAACCTTCTGATGGCTTTGGCTGCCGAGCCGGACCTGGTGAAGGGAATCGTAGATATGTCGGTCGACTTGAACATCGAATACGCCAAGGAATGTGCACGTCTGGGCGCCGATTTCGTGTTCACGGGCGACGACTACTCTTCGACGGACACACCGTTGATGTCGCCTCAGACGTTTCGCGAGTTGATGTATCCGGGGCTGAAGCAAGTGTTTGCTGGTTTCAAAGAACAGGGCCTGTTGACCGTCAAGCACAGCGACGGGAACATCCTGCCGCTGCTGGATATGATCCTGGATGCCGAGCCGAATTGCTTGGATCCTATTGACCCGAACGGCGGTTTGGACATTGCCAAGATCAAACAAGAGTACGGCGACCGTCTTGCGTTGAAAGGGAATGTCGATTGCGCGCACCTGCTCACTTTCGGCACAATGGAAGAAGTCGTTCAGCAAACGAAAGAAGTGATTCGCGCGGCAGCCCCTGGCGGCGGCTTCATCCTCTCGTCCAGCAACAGCGTTCACTCGAAAGTCAAACCAGAGAACTACTTGGCCATGTGGAACACGGTCAGGACATACGGCACATACCCGATCAACGTCGGCGCCTTGGAGACCACCGGGGCCGGGGCTGCGTTCGGCTAGCATTTTAGCCGCCGTCGAATCGGCTGCGTATCACCTCGCACATCGCCTGGAGATTCTCGATCGGGGTGCCGGGGGAAACGCCTCCGCCGGGCGATATTAGCATTGGGCCGACATCCGCCAGTTGATCGAGTTGCTGCACGGTGGCTTCACGCGCTTGGTCGGAGGTGCCTCGCACCAACAGGTCCAGCGGCGGCAGGTTGCCCATCAGCACGATGTCCGGCCCCAGCAACTCGCGGGCTTGAGCGAGATCCGTTTCGTGCGAGAAGTTAAAGACGTCCATGCCGATCGTTGCCAGACCTGGGAACACCTTTTCGTTCGGCGTGTCGTTGTGGAAGAAACGGATTAGCCCCTCGAATTCGTCAAAAACGCGTTTCAGCCGTGGCAGGCCAAAGGTCTCGGCATCGTCTGGTCCCATCATGCCTACCAGGTCGTCCAACACGAGAATGCCGACTGGATTGTCCATGCGGTCGAGCTGGGCTTGCAGCCAGCGAATGCACAGGTCGGTGGTTTTGTCGAACAACTGGTGGCAATGGTCCGCTTCGAGTTGCGTGGCCATGAGGATCTCGGTCACACCCACAAGATGCGATGCGACAGCCAACGGGCCGCGGCAGGCGGCCATGCGGGGCGCGATGCCCAAATCGGCCAGCGGCGCTTTCATTCGCTCGTATTGCCTGAGTATCACGGGCATCAGACCGTCGGTCTCGGGATTGGGGACCGGCGCGGCGGCAAGCGTCCCAAGATCGCCCGGATAGTGATTCACGCCGGGTGGTTGGTGGTCGGACCACTGGATGGGAACGCCCCAGCCGCTCGGTTCGGCTGTCATGCCAAGTTCGATCCATGAGCCGGGTACGAAGGCAACGCCGGGGAGGTCCTGCAACACCTTTTCGTACACGCGTATCCAGGTCGAGGGATCGTAGTAAAAATCGATCGTTCCAACGCCGGCATAGCCCGGCAGCCAGGGCGAATCGATGATCAACGCGGCCATCGTGTCGTCATTGCGCCGGTCGCGAATCAGGGATAGAAGTCGATCAAGCGTTTGCGGGTATGCTGTCATTGCCTTGTCTATTTGTTCCAAGTCGAGTGTGGCACGGCTTACTTGTTAGCCGTGGCTTACGGTGCCACGACGGCACTGCTATACCGCCGCCCGTTTGCTTTGTCCCGTAGCAGAAGTCGCAAGACTTCTGGCCCCGAACTCTTGCGAGTCCGGCTACGGACATTCCCAACGGGCCGCGGCATAACGAGTAAGCTGAGTGCCACACGGTCTTCATGTCCAATTCTTGAGTCGGCCCACTTAGCCATACGTCTTCACGGGCACCTCGGCGCCTTTGCGGGCGGCGGAAACGTACGCCGAGTAGATCGTGGAGATACTGTCAGCGGCCAGATTCATGTCGCTCTCGATCTCCTCGCCATACGCCGCACAGCGATAGAACGCCTCCATCTCCTGCGGGTAGCCGGTGAAGAAGTCCTCGTCCGGACTAGTGCACGCCCAGCCCTGCTTGGTCTCGATCTTCTCGACCGTGTAGATGTCTTTGAAATTGGCATCCACCGGGTTGTAGGTCTGCATTGCCGTGTTGGGGTTGATGTTGCAGACCGAGCGATGGTTGTTGGCACAGATCTCCAGCCAGTTGTGAATCCCGCCCAGCACGATATCTGATGCGAATACGGTGGCGATCGTGTCGTCTTCGAACACGATATGGATCATGCTGAAGTCGTCAATGTCGTAGTAATCGCAGCGGATATGGCCCTCGTCGCGGAAATCGGGGATTTTCGTAATTGCGTGAGCACGGGCGGAGACGGCTTTGGGGCGAATCGGCTTGCCGTTGCGGACCCTGCCCTCGACACGTTTCAGGTACAGAGCCGCGCTTAGCGGGTGGCAGCCTTTGCCGATCAACACGCCGCCACCGCAGCGGGCCGAATAGGCGTAGTCGACCGAGTGCGAACCGCTATGGGCCTCTTCCCCATGAATCCACAGAATCTGCGCCCCGGTCTTCTCCAGAATCTCCCGCTCCTTTTGGATCGCTGGCGAATAGACCCAGTTTTCGGCGTACATCAGCCGGCCTTTCGAATTCATCTCGGCCTCCAGCATTCGCTCGACGCTCGCCAACGCCTGTTCCAGCGCCACCTCCATATCCGCATTGTCCCAGTGAAAATCGTCCGAACCGTCACCGAAGTAGCCGGTCAACGGCTTTTCGCAGATGACGTGTTTGTCTGCCGTCAACGCGGCGACGGACACTGGCTCGTGCGCATAAGGCGGCGTGTTGACATGCACGACGTCGACATTCGCGATCAATTCGTCAAGCGTATCGAATGCCTGGATTTCGCGTTTCTCGGCGAATGCTTTCGCCATGTCCATGTCTTTGGCATAAACGCCGATCACTTTCACGTCCGCGCCATAGACCTTTTCGATCGCTTCGTAGTGAAACGTCGCGCTGAATCCGGCGCCGACCAATCCGCTGCGTACGGTTCTCTTCTGCATGGTTGTTTTCCTTCCTATGGATCGAATGGTTGTGCCAAGGCTGGACTCCCATTCGACTAATCGTTCGAGGGCTCGGACGACGGTGCCGGTTCGCCCGAAGGCGATTCGGCAGCCGGTTTCTCAGGCAAGATCTTGTCAATCACGTTGCCCTTGATCTTGATCAGCGAACCGATGGTCGCCATGGCCAAGGCCATGACTAACAACGCATTGAATACTACGCGTTTGGCCCCGCTGCCGACTGCATCACCGATATAGCTGCGCTTGTTGTTCATGATCAGGAATAACACGTAAGCGATCGGCAGCATGGTAAAGCAAACGGCGGAAGCCGCGACGGGGAACCAAATCGGTAGCGTGGCGACTACACCCAGAAGTCCGATGGCTGGCGTCAGGGCAAACAGACGGAAACGCTTCTTTGTCTGCTCCAGCCCCAGCATCTCGCAAAAGGTGAAGCCACAGACGACCATGTGGGTACTAATCGCGCCGCAAGTCATCCCAATCAACCCTAGATCAAAAATGATCCGCCCCGCGTCTTTACCGATTACGCCCGAGAGCGACTTGGCGGCTCCGAGCGGCTTGATCAGCTTGTCGACTTCATCGGCACCGATGTAGACTCCGCCGACCGTCATCGCCACGATGACAAGTGACGTCACTACGGTAAACGGCAGAAACATGGTCATGCCCAAGTCCCACCGGGCAAGCTTCTTGTGTGCCTTGCCCCACCCCTTCTTTAGCAGCGAATAGGGATAGAGGAACGTCATGTTGATGCCAACCGCGGCGCCCAACATGCCCAGCACCTGCGTTGCCGTATCCACGTTCAAGGAGCCATCGGCCTTGAACAGGTTCGGGATCCCGTAATACCCGATAAAACCCTTGCCGAGTTCGACCCAGTTCACGCTGCCGATCCGCGCGACCACCACCACGCCAAACATCACAATCACGAGCGCGATGCAGCCGCGCAAAAACCACTCGTAGAGGCGAATGCCTTTGGAGCCGCCACCGTAATTGAAGGTAGTGAAAATGTTGATGCACAGGATCAACAGGCCCACACCGAAACTGATCATCAGGCCGGACCGGGTGAAGCCTAGTTTGAGCAGAGTATCTCCTTTGACTCTGTCCGTGGCCACCTTCAAATCATCTTGGCCCTGCTTGACCGCGGCGAAGGCCGCGTTAAGTCTGTCCGTAGCCTCATCGGTCACTCCGGCCCGCTCGTTCTTCTTCAAATCGCGGAAGGCGTCGATCTTTCCCTCCAACTCCTTCTCCGCTTGGACCACCTCAGAAGGGAAGCTCTGAATCTCGGCCATCGCGCCCAAATCACGCGCGGCGGCGGCGGCGAGTCCGTATTGCGGAAAATGCCAGATGATCGACGACATGATCGTGCCCAGCGCCCAAAGAACGACAATCCACTTGCCGACCTCTCGGCCGAAGGACTTGTAAGGACGTTCGCCGGTCGTCAGGACCACATTGCTCAAGGCTCCTAACATCATCACGCCGAGGAACATGGCTACGGGCTGGACCCATAGCAGCTTGTAGCCAAACGAAGCCCCCGCGATCACCGACGCAGCGGCACTCCCGGCCCCCAGCGTCATGGCACTTTGGAGCAATCCCGGACCAGTACGTTTGATGTAGCCAATCGTGCGCTCCCCAAACGGCTTGTTCTCCAGCTCTCGCAGCTCTTGAATCTCCTGATCCAGCTTGTCGCCGTCCTGGCTCGCGTTCTCCGTGCCATCCTGTGATTGCTTCTCCGACATACTTGGCTCCCTGTCATTCTCGGCTGGCGTGTTTGATGCGATGTCACAGTTTGGGGTATTCTTTGGCGTTGCACAACCACCGCAAACGCTTACTGAGCCACGGTTTCCGTTGTATCCCACACAAAAGGGGTATCACATCCAAGTCCGCATCACCATTGGTGGGCCCTTGATTACCAGCCCGGAAAATCGACACAATGGTGCCATCAGCGTACTTCTGCGAACACGCACGCGGAAGAAGGCTAGATCACAATTCGTATAATGCGCACACGACGGGCGCGTTCTTGTTGGGTGGGCCAAGTCTTCGCGGCCCACCGGCTGGATGTCGGATGACTTGGTACGCCGCGAAACTGGCCTACCATGTTTGATCGCCGCCCAGTCGAGTTAGTGTGTCAAATTGGAGTGACCGCATGAGCGAACAGACTGACAAACCGACCCAAAACGCTCGGTTGATCCTGCCGGACAGGGAAGTCGAGCTTCCCGTGATCGTGGGTACCGAAGACGAGCACGCAGTCGACATCAGGAAGCTGCGAGGCGACACAGGCTATATCACACTGGACGACGGTTATCGCAACACGGGGTCCGTGGAATCGGCCGTTACGTATATTGATGGCGAAAAGGGGATCCTGCGCTATCGCGGTGTCCCGATCGATCAGCTTGCCGAGAATTCCACCTTTGTCGAGACGGCCATGCTGCTGATCAACGGCGAGTTGCCTTCTAAGGACAGCTTGGCACGCTTCAGGGCGTTGCTGACCGAGCATGAGATGATTCATGAAGGGATGCGGCACAGCTTTGCCGGTTTCCCGCCTAGCGGTCATCCGATGGCCACATTGTCTGCCATGATCAATACACTTTCGTGCTACAACACGGATGTGATGCGCATGGAAGACGACCTTACCTTCGAAAACGCCGCCGCTCGATTGATGTCTAAGATCCGCACGGTGGCTGCGGCCGCATTCAAGACATCCGTGGGGGAACCGATCATGTACCCCCATCCGGACTTGAGTTACTGCCGCAACTTCCTCCACATGATGTTCTCCATCCCCTACAAAGACTACGAACCGGATCCTGACGAGGTCCTTGCGTTGAGGCTTTTCTTGATCCTTCACGCAGATCACGAACAGAACTGCTCGACGGCCACCGTCCGCATGGTCGGTTCATCGGGCGCGAACCTGTTTGCCTCGTGTGCTGCCGGCGTCTGTGCCCTGTGGGGACCGTTGCACGGCGGGGCGAACGTGATGGTTGTCGAGCAGTTGGAGAGAATCCACAAGTTGGGCATGACTGTGGAAGAGCTTGTGGAACGGGTCAAACGAAAGGAAGAACGCTTGTACGGTTTCGGACACGCCGTGTACAAGAGCTACGACCCGCGGGCGCACATTCTACGGGATCACGCACCGAAGGTGCTATCGAAGCTGACCGTCAACGATCCCCTGTTGGACATCGCCCGACGTTTGGAGGAGGCGGCCCTGAACGACGACTACTTCGTGAGCCGCAACCTTTACCCCAACGTCGATTTCTACTCCGGCGTGCTGCTGCGAGCGATGGGGATCCCGGTGAACATGTACACGGTCATGTTCGCCATTGGCCGCATGCCCGGTTGGATCGCGCATTGGCGGGAGGTCCACGATGCTCAAAGCCGAATCTACCGGCCGCGTCAGGTTTACGTTGGGCCTGCACAGCGCGACTATGTCCCGATGGAACAGCGATAGTTTGGCGGGCAGCCCAGGAAGAGCGCGGGTCCACGTCTCTCGTTAGTCATACAAGCCCGACGCGCAAGCGAGGGGCGGACACTGGTCTACCCTCGCTTGCGCGTCGGGCTTGTGTCAACAGATTGTCGGGATTCTGGGGGTGGTGAGAAATACGGGCTAGCGGGCAGCGTCCACCCCCTGTGAATCCGACGTGCGTGGCGTCCAGCCTTGGGCAACTCGTCCGGGAGGCCGAATGGTGATCAGGCGATCCACTTCCAGCTTTCGGCCGTCGGCGGTGTGGTAACGCACAAACAAGTGAAGGCGATCGCTATCGGGTGGTTTCCCTGACCAGGGAACACGAAACAGAAGCCCGCGGTCCAGCGAGTCGGTGCGTAGGACTTCCTCTGCGACCTCTTGGTCGAATTCCCAGCGAGCGAACCGAGCGGCATCGCCTTCCTTCGCGGGATCCAAGAGCACGATCGTTACTGCGCCGGGCTTGGGGACAAAGATGCCATCTTTGTTGCGAGGCTCGATCATGACGGCGAGGCCATCGTCACCGGCTTGCTGGTCGAAATCGGCGCCGCCGGTGAGACGTGGGTTGATGTGAACATAGTCGATACGTTCGTCCAACTCGGCGCTTGGCGATTCCGAATCTGCTTCCTGGCCGAAGTCTCGTCCCACGTTCTGCTTGTCCGATATGGGCCGCGTTTCGGTCGCTGCCGTCTCTGGCGCCAACGGCACGTCGGGCTCGCCCGACCCGCCGTCCAGGCCGGGCGGAAGTTCGATTTGCGGCAAGAAATCGAGTCCCTCGTCGGGCTCCTCGACGGGCTCACTCACATCGGGTCGACGCTTGTCGCCTTCGCTGCTCTTGCCGGCCCGCAATTCCTCCAGTTCCTCCAGCGCCAGTTCGTAGTCGTACTCGAGGTCGTACAGCTTGTCTTCGAGCGCGCGTTTCTCGGCGTTCAGCATATCGAAATACGCGTCCACGTACGCATCCCGCCGACACCCCGTCGTAACGAGACACGCGAGAACGATAGCACCGAGATAGCGAAATTCCATTTTCGCCACTTAAATAGCGGACCGAACGGACACAACGATGCGGCGGCAAAGATTAGGAATAAACCGCAATTGGCACAAGACGAGCCTGAGCCGTTGCGGAAGTTTCTTTCCACAATACCCCCATGCGGGCGAAAAACGTGGCTCGATGCAGGTCGACTATCCCATCGCAGGATCGCCAACAAGACAATTGCCCGATTGTGCTAACGCGCGGCCACGTTTCACCCGAAGCCGGAGGCGATGGATGCAGTGCTAGCGGCGTATGGGCGAACGCCCGAACAGATAGGCCATCTGCCTGCATGGTGTTGGCGTACGCGTCAGAGAGTCACCAGTAGCCTGGATTCGCCTAACTCGGCAGTTCCATGCTCTCGATCACATCGTCGACTAGTCCGTAGTCCTTTGCTTCTTCGGCAGACATGAAGCAGTCCCGGTCCGTGTCTTTTTCGATCTTCTCCAGCGAATGCCCCGTGTGTTTGATGAGGATCTCGTTCATTCGTTGCTTGATCCTCTGAAGCTCACGGGCGTGGATCATGATCTCCTCGGCGCTTCCCTGCATACCGGCCAGCGGTTGATGGATCATAATCCGCGCATTTGGAAGGGCGAACCGTTTCTCCTTGGTGCCGGCCGTCAGCAGCACAGCCCCCATCGACGCCGCCTGGCCAACGCAATAGGTCGCGACGTCGCAGGTTACGAATTGCATCGTGTCGTAGATCGCCAAGCCGGCGGTGATACTGCCACCTGGCGAGTTGACATACAGGTGGATGTCTGCTTTGGGATCATCCGATTGCAGGAAGAGCATCTGTGCCACGATCGCATTGGCGACTTCGTCATTCACCGCAGCGCCCAGGAACACAATGCGATCCTTCAGCAAGCGGCTGTAGATATCGTACGCCCGCTCTTCACGTCCACTTTTCTCGACAACGTATGGAATCAATGGCATGGTAACTACGAACTCCGCAATTAGTGTGCGACGGGGCCGCTCGCCGGCTGCCCACTTCAGCTATCCGTTTCTTCCTCCTCGTCGATCTCTACGGGCGGCTTGCTGAGGATTTCGTCGACCAGCCCGTATTTCTTTGCCTCCTCGGCACTCAAGAAGAAATCCCGGTCCGTATCCCCGGCGATCGTTTCGATCTTCTGCCCGGAATGCCTGGACAAGATCTCGTTCAGCATTTCGCGGTTGCGAAGGATCTCTTTCGCCTGGATCTCGATATCGCTCACCTGCCCGCTGACACCGCCGTAGGGTTGGTGCAGCATAACGCGAGCGTGAGGCAACGCGTGACGTTTGCCTTTGCTGCCGCCAGCCAACAGGACCGCAGCGCCGCTGGCCGCCTGCCCCACGCAATACGTCGCGACCGGGCACGTGAGGACCTGCATTGTGTCGTAAATCGCCAATGTGGCCACCACATCTCCGCCCGGCGAATTCAAATAGAAGTGGATGTCCTTGCGGCGATTCTCGCTCTGCAAGTACAGCAACTTCATCACGACCTCGTTGGCGTTGCCGGTGTATATCTCGCCCTGCAGGAAGACGATTCGGTTCTCCAGCAGCAGATCACCAAGCGTCAACTGGCGCTGCCGTTGGTACGATTGATACGTGTACGAGTCAAAAATCGATCCCGGCATGTTTCCGCTCATGCTTTGTCGTTCCCTTCCAATCGTAGCTGACTTCGCAAGAATTCAGGAGATTCCAGCGACCTTGAGACTGCTGAATTCTTGCGAATTCAGCTACAGTCGTCCGCCCAATTAGCCGCGTTCCGTCTGTCCCGGCAGCGGTTTGCCCCCGTCGGAGTGCTTGGCCTCGGGAATCTCGGCCTTCTCTTCGACGCCGGCGACGGAGTGATCCAGCGCGGTTACGTCATCCGTGTCGGGTTTGAAGGGCACTTCCTTAATCGCGGCGTGGGACTTGATTGTCTCGATGACTTTCCGCTCGATGATCTGATTTCGCAATGCGTCCATCTCGCCGCGTTTCTCCAACCGGGCGCGGATGCGTCGGGCGGGGATCCCCTCCTGTTCGGCAATCAGATCGATTTCCGCGTCGTAGTCATCAGGTTCCTTCACGTCGACCTTTTCCTCGTCGGCAATGCGTTCGAGGATGAAATGCTCCTTCATGGCTGTGGCCGTGTGTTGCAGGGTATTCCGCTGCAACTGATTGGTGTGCTCCTGGATAACTTCATCGCTGAAACCGGCGGCCTCCAACTCGAGCATCATGCGGCGCAATTCACGTTGGGCCTGCCTGCGTAGCAGGTCCTGCGGCAACTCCCAATCGGCCTCGGCTGTCAACTGTTGGGTGATCTGTCGGCGGACGTGCTGTTGACACCGATAACGTCGTTGCCGATCCAGTTCTTTACGTACTTCCTCCCTCAAATCATCCTCGTCCGTAAAGTCACCGATTTCCCGCAAGAACGACTCCGACAGTTTCGGTAGTTGGACACGTTCGACTTTCAAGACCTCGAACCGGGCCTTGACTTCCTTGCCCTTCAGTTCGTCGTTCTCGACCTCCTCGCTAATCTTGACGGCGGTCTCACGCGTGTCTCCTTGCTTGGAGCCCACCATCAATTCGCCAAAATTCACCAACTCGGCGTCCCGGAAACTGAGCTTCGGCTTCACGGAAAGCGTCTTTTCGTCAACGCTTGAGAGCTCTTTGTCATTGTACGTGAACTTCATGTTCAGCGTGACATAATCACCGGCTTTCGCCAGCCCTTCTCGAGGTTTCAGCTTCGCGTAGCGGCTCAGCACCTTTTCCAGGTGCTTGTCTACGTCTTTGTCGGTAATGTCGTATGCCGGCTCTTCCAGGTCGAGCCCCTTCCAATCCGGCAATTCAAACTCGGGCCGAACCTCGACGTCGAACTCGAACGTCATCGGCCCTTCTTCCGGTACCTCGACGCCAGCCAGATCCAAGTCAGGCTCGCTGATGGGCGAAAAATCGAAATCGTCCGAATCGCTCACCTGGGCAATGCTGTCCAACAACAGCTTTCCCTTGACTTGGTCGGTCACCTGGTCTTTGAACCGGCTGACGACCAATTTCCGCGGCGCACGCCCCGGTCGAAAACCGGGCACCTCGGCTTTGGGTTCGAGTTCGGTGAACTCATCTTCGATGTAGCGGTCAATGTCCTCGCGCGAAACTGAAACCGTCACGTGCCGTTTGCAGGTGCCGGATTTGTCGATGTTGACCTCCAGCTCGAGCGGGATTTTCTCCTCCTCTTCTTCCTGCTCGCCCGGCTCCCCTTCGCCCTGCTCGGGCGATTGCTCCTCATCCTGCTCAGGCGATCGCTCTTCTTCCTGCTCGGCCGACAGGTCTTCCTGCTCGGTCAACTGCTCTTCTTCCTGCGCAACCGGTTGCGATTCTTCCTGCCCAGCCAACTGATCTTCGACCGCTTCCGTTTCCGGGACGTCGTTGTTTTCCGTTTCCGCCATGTTCGATGCTCGTACCAACAAACGCGAGAGAGTGTGGGAAAAGTAAAAAAGAGCGGGTGATGGGATTTGAACCCACGACAACAACGTTGGCAACGTTGTGCTCTGCCAACTGAGCTACACCCGCACTTGGCAACGTATCTAGTTTTTTCGCCGAACGCCGCACGCGACGTTCGTTATCGCCTGGACTTTGGGATTATATGCCAGCCACCCCAGCTTGCAAGGCCAGAAGCTCGTGCGGGCCTGAGAAACACCACAAACCGCTGCCACATCACGGCTTAGACGTTGCGAGGCACGCCACGTCAGGATAGACTAGGAAGGGACGATCGGTACGTCAAGTACGTGTTGGCTTTCCACTGGCTGGTACGAGAATCGCCATGGACGTGAAGTTGGTCGTTGTTGGCGGCGATGCAAAGGCGACAGAAGTCAAATTGAAACTGCCGGCCGTGATTGGCCGCGGTCGCGAGGCGACCCTGACGCTACCGCACCCGTTGGTCAGCCGAAAGCACTGCGAGATTTTCGAGTCCGACGGGCACTTGGTCGTCCGCGATATGGGGTCCCTGAACGGGACTTTCGTCAACAACGAGCGGATCACAGAGGCTATCCTGCCACCGGGGGATCTGCTGACACTGGGAACGGTCACGTTTCGCGCCGTCTACGATGCGCCCGCCGGCAAACCTCCAGAAGCCATCGAAGCGCAGGGCGCGCCGCGGGAGCCGGAAATCGGACTGGCGCCAGATGAGCAACCCCTGGATGTGGAGGAAATCGTCGAGATCGTGGAAGAGGGCGATGTGGCGGACTTTGGCGACTTCGAGATCGTCGAAGTAGAGGGAGACGACCAGGCGACCGGTATCTCCGAGTTGGATACGCTTGAGCCAGAGTAGGCTCGTCACTTCGCTGGGTCCGTTCTTCACCGCTACCCCTCCTCTGGCCTTGCATGGCCGGAAAGCGATCTTGCAGCCCCACGCTAGTCTTCGGTATAAGTCCTGCACTGCAAACTAGTTTAACGGCAAGCCGAAGGCGACAGTGTTTCCGGCCATCGCCCACGCCTTCGGCTTGCCGATAAGCGACTTTGGGTGCGTCTGCCGCGCCAAGCTTTTCCCGTCTTTCGCGTTGACTGCACCCCGGTTCCAAACTCTTGTCCCGACCACAGCAAAGCGGCTGCCTAATGCGATTTGTGCATCTCTTCGTCTGCGCTGTGTTGCCCTTGAACCTCGCAAGCTATGCAACCGCTCAAGAGCCGATCGGGCAGTACGAACTGCCGCAGTCAGACGAGTGGATAGAATTCTCGCCCGACTTGGTTGACTGGGAAGGTACGCTGGAATTGGGCATCAATGCTAGCGACGGCAATGCCGAATCGCTTAGCATGCGTGTGGGCGGAGACCTGAAACGGGAGACGGAAACGAGCATCTGGGAAATCGACCTGTCCTACTCGAAGACATCCGCAAATTCCATTGAAACTCAGCACAACGCGTTGTTCAACGCCAAGCAGGAACATCTGTTCCAGTCGCCCTGGACGCTGTTTACGCGGTTCGGCGCCGAGTACGACGAATTCAAAGCCTTCGACGTTCGGCTGTCGTTGAACACGGGCCTCGGTTTCCGTCACATCGACAACGAAATCACGACGTTCAAGTCACGCGCCGGTGCCGGCGCTTCTCGCGAGTATGGCGGTCCCAGCGACGATTACGTGCCGGAAGCCACCTTCGGCTTGGATTTCAAGCGACAGATCACCGAGCGACAGAAGTTCACGGCCATCGTCGACTACTTTCCCGACTGGCGGGACTTCGCCGACTACCGCCTGGTGACCGATGTTGGCTGGGAGGTGCTTCTGGACGAAGCTGCGCATCTGAGCCTGAAACTCAGCGTGCTGGACCGCTATGACAGTACCCCGAACGGGCGCAGGCCAAACGACGTCGACTACGCTATGTTGCTGCTCTGGAAGCTATGAATCCCGTTCCTGCACGAATGCAGGCCGGTCACCAGTCCTCCGGAGCCTCCATCAGAAAGAGATTCTGCGGCGAACCGAACGCCCAAGGGCCGAAGGCAACCGGCACGTCCGCCCGGCGATCGCCGTCCAGGTCACCGAACCCGTCGCATCCGAGCCCTGGCCCGCAGCCGACGGCATGACTCCGTACGGGGCTCGGCAGCCAGGAAATTGCGTACAAGCGTCGACCGTGGCCATTCCAAACGGAAAACGCGCCGTCCACATTGACGGCCACCGTGAAGTTGAGGATGTCCATCGTTCCGTCGCCGTCCCAATCGGCTTGACTCAACAAGGAGGTCGGCACATCGCGTTTCCAAATCGCGTTGCCCTGCGCGTCGAACAGTACCATGAAATGCAGTTTGTCGGTACAAGCGAGTTCCAGGCCTGGAAGGTCTGCCCGGAAATCGGCACACACCGCGGCCTGCGCATGCTTTAGCCCCTCACTGCGGTAGTCGGCGCTGAGTTCGAGTTCTCCTGTAAGCGCATCCACAACGTACAGCGGTCCGCCGCCGCCGCAACCGTCGTGGTCATACGCCACTTCGCAATGGCCATCGGCATCAACGTCGCCCATGACGAAGAAATCCGTGTGGTTGCGCTGACTGGCGTCTTCCCACAGCAGCTCGCCGTTACCGGTCAAAGCCATCGTGCTACCGTTTCGGCCGATAAACAACTCGTCGAGCCCATCGCCGTCAACGTCATACCGATGCAGTTCATGGCCGTACACGTCACCATTCAGCGCAAACGTCCACAGGGACGATCCGTCGGCGTCGAAGCAGTGCACGTTCAGCCCCGCTCGGACACAGACGGCGAAGCGTTTCCGGTCAACAAAATGGCCAATGACCATCGGGTAATCCCAACTGCCGGGGCCCGGTTTCCCGCCGGCCTCCAACTCGCGGCGCCACGACACGGCACCGGTTTGCGCATCAATGCAGTAGACGGCTGCCCAGTGACTCAAAATGCACTCGTAACTGCCGTCTCCATCGAGATCTTCCACGGGAACGCCGCTTTCGTCGCCACAGCCCGGTGCGAGTTGCTCGGTTTTCCAGAGAAAACGACCGCGTTCGTCAAATCGGGCCAGTTGTCCGCAGGGCTTCGATTGGATCAACCGGAACAGATCGAGCCGGCCATCGCCATCTACATCTTTAAGATTCGAACTAACTCCGTGATAGCAGGCCGCCTGGCCTTCAGGTCCCGTTAACGCCCAACGGGTCTTGATGCCGGGGACCTGCTCCCAATCGTGGATTCGATCCATGTTCACCCGCACGATGCGGCCAAACGCATCCTGATCCACAGAGAATTCGCCGGACGGAAGGATGTGGTCGATTCTGGGCACGGCTGGCGGCGTTTTCGCCGTCGGAGGTGGCTGGCAAATCTGCGACACGGTCTTCGATGGATCGGAAGAACCTGAAATGCCCAACTGCTTCGCCAAATCGACCGGCAGAATCTCCAGGTAGCTCAGCCGTCCGTACCCGCCGATTCGCAGCGTCAGTTTTCCATCCACAACGCGGACTTTGTGCGCCGTGACCGTCACGAATCCACCGGGGTTGGTCTGCGTGAGCGGCACGAGTTCGTCGTCGTTGAAGGTCACTGACGCCGCACCTTTGTACTGGGCGTCGCCGCTGGCAAGCCAAATCAAGTACTCGCCGCTGGGAAGATCCTGGACGAACGTCAGGCCACCCCCGTCGAAGACGAACGTGTCCAGTCGCACGTCCTGCTGGATGCCTCGCCGCCGCCAACCTCGTTCGTGATTCCCTTCCGATCGGACGAGCCCGTACCCTCGTTCTTTCGTGTACGAGTCGTCGATGGTCAGGCGGGCGCTGCCGTCCGCCGGGGCGATTTGAGATGGCCCACAGTCGTACTTGATATGTCCGGGCGCTTTAGCCGCCGCGAGGCAGAACACCGGGCAGCAGACGCTCGCTGCCGCCGAGATCAGAAAAACACTCACTGTCGATCTCCAGTGATCCATTGGCGTCTAACCGCAAATCGGAGGCTGCCGAAAAGTCGCCGTTGCGGCGCAGGGTAGGTCCCGCTTGCCGAGCGGGACCTCGATGTGGTGTCAAACCTGAATTCCAGGTCCCGCTCGGCAAGCGGGACCTACTTTTCCAGCGGCCTCCTGAGGCTTACGTTTGAACAATCGCGGCGAGTCCGGAGCGGGCACCGAGCTGCGCCGACCCCGATTCTACATGACGATACCGTCGGGCATCAACGCGGCGGCATGGGAGCTTCTTGTCGCTCGGGGAGCGATCCTGTAAGATGCATTCGCACGCGGTCGTGGGAATTGGAGAGACATTTGAGACGCTCGGCGATCGCGGGGAAACGGATCTGGCCTACGTGCCGCCTTCTTCGGAGAGGAGCCATTTGAGATGAACGACACGGACCGCACAATCAAGCTGCGAGAGAACTGCCAACACGACCTCGTCGTCGTCACAAGCATGGGAACACGGTTGACTCCAATACGACGGCAGCCGGCGCACTGCTCGACAACGTTTGAATTGCAGGCGACAAGTGCGGAAAGCAACGTGGGCAGCGTTTCTTCGTTCCTAGGCAAGTCCGTCAACGTAATGACGGCAATCGTCCCCACCTCGCCGTTCGGTGAATTCATTCGGCACGACCTGATGCGCCGGGGAATGACGATCGACGCCCAGAAGGTCGAGGCAATAGGCCCCTGGGGTGCACGCCACCAGATCAATATCGCGGATAGCGGCTGCGGGTCGCGGCGGCCATCGGTCGGCAACGATCGTGCGGGCGAGGCCGCCCGAGAACTGGTGCCGGAGAACTTCAAATTGGACAGGAAGTTCGGGGAGGAAGGGGTAGCTGTACTGCACCTATCGGGGCTGATTGCGGCCATATCCCCCGGCACAGGTCGGCTGTGCCTCGAGACGGCGAAGAAGGCGAAACAACACGGTACGCTTGTCTCGTTCGACCTCAATCACCGAGCTTCCTTCTGGAAAGGTCGAGAAGAGGAGCTTGGCAACCTGTTTCGCGAGATCGCTTCGCTGGCGGACATCCTGGTGGGCAACGAGGAGGATTTCCAGCTTTGCCTCGGAATCGAGGGCCCCGAGCCGGGCGGAGAGGATCTGGATGCAAAGATCGAAAGCTTCAAGGGAATGATCGGAGAGGCACGGAAGGAATACAAGGACGCGAAACTGTTCGCCACGACGCTTCGCGAAGTGGTCAACGCCAATCAGCACAACTGGGGAGCTATCGTCTGGTACAACGGCGAATGGCTGCCGGACGAGGAGCCACGGCCGATCGAGGTACTGGACCGGATCGGCGGCGGTGATGCTTTCGTTGGGGGCCTGATCTACGCCATGCTTGCTGGAAAAGATCCCGACGATTGGATCAAATTCGGCTGGGCTTGCGGAGCCCTGGCGGTAACGTACCTGACCGACTACATCCAACCTCGCGACGAGAAAGAGGTGTGGGCCGTCTGGGAAGGCAACGCCCGCGTGGATCGCTAAAGGTCGCTCGATAAGGACTGTCGTAGCCGAAGTGGCAACACTTCGGGCGGAATTGGCAAATCCGAAGTCTTGCGACTCCGGCTACACTCAAGTACTTCTCGAGTGATGCTAAAGGGCTCGAAGTGGACCTGTAAGCCGGGTCTTGTGGCCTCGCCGGGCGAGGCGATGGTCATTTATCTAGGACGCCGATTGCTCGACGCCTCCAGCGACCTACCCGGGAGTCGATGGCGAGCCGGACCGACTCGCGGCGACGGCAACGTCGCCTGCTCCCTGTTTGGTCTTGCTCCGGGTGGGGTTTACCAAGCCAGCCGAGTCACCCCGGCTGCTGGTGCGCTCTTACCGCACCTTTTCACCCTTACCTGTGGTCGCCGCTGCGACCCATCGGCGGTTTGTTTTCTGTGGCACTTTCCCTGACCTCACGGCCGGTCGGAGTTACCGACCACCCTGTCCTGCGGAGCCCGGACTTTCCTCTCGCTCCGAGCCGCCCAGAAGGCGGCCCGAGCCAGCGACCATCCGGTCCACTTCGAGACCAATAGTACATCCTACCCCAAATCCGGATATTTTCCTTGTCCCCGTCGCCGATAATGCCGATATTACGAAGTGGGTCAGGAGGCACCTGGACGCTCACCACTCGCGATTGTGACCCGTTTTCCAAGGAGGGAGACCGGTGAGCACCACGCCCACATCTATCGCTTTGCTGCTGGCTTCTCTTTGCTCGAACCCCGTCGAAGATGTTGCTGTCGACCGGGTTGATCTGATCGAGCTGAACCACTTCTACGACGAGCACGGGAAGCACGTGTTCGACCAGATCATCTTCTATGACTGGTCGCCCCAATCGGGCCGCTACAACGTCCGCGCTTGGCGACTGTTGAAGAATCCCGCCCAGATTCCTCAGCGCGATTGGCGACGCCGCAATTTCGTGGCTGTCTGGCACGACGGCATTGTCCTGCGGGAGGTTCATGCCGAAACCGTCCGCGAATCATGGACGCAATACGATCCTGAACTAGTCGAGCGGGCGTATCTGCCCAAGGAGCAGCGGCGCGAATTGCGCAAGTTGATTGCCAGAAGGTAATTGGCCAGCAGGACTCGATACAAACGGAACAATCGGCAAAGTCGCTCTAAAGTTCCCTTCTTCAGGATGCCGAAGACGGTGGCAGCGATTCTGCTTCAGTCTGAAGATCCTGTTCCGCGAGGTCGCGATGAGAGACTCTTTGCTAGCATACATGTTCGCAGCTCTATTGGCCGTCTCGTCCGGATGTGCAATGTGTTCCAACCCGGACGACTGCACCTACTCGGCTTACGGCGGTCGATGGCAACGGGCCGACCCGTGCTGTGGGCGTGTTGGATCCGTGTTTGACGCTACGGATGTAGAGATCGTAGAAACCGAGGTGCTGTCCGAAGATGAAGCTGAGGGCGCTGCCTCGGGCGAAGCAGCCGATGATGGCGCGGACGAGGTAGAAGGCAAGCAAGACTCCGTCCTTGCTCCGTAGACTCGTCCGATAGTCCCGGCATGCAGACTCGGCTAGAATGGGTTGTTTGGGTTGATATCGACGGAGCCCGTTCATGCCCGAGCAACCTGTTGCCGACGTCATTCTTCTGCACCCCGACGACAATGTCTGCGTCGCTGCGCGCCACTTGGCCGCCGGGGCCGAGGTTTCAGTGGACAAACACACAGTTGTCCTCCTCAGCGCTGTGAAGCTCGGTCACAAGATAGCGGTTGCCCCCATACCCCAGGGCGAGCGAGTGCTGAAGTACGGGCAGACGATCGGCGTAACGACGGCGGACGTCCGCCCCGGCGACTGGGTCCACGTGCACAACTTGACCAACGACGATCTCGACCGAGACTACGCCCAGGCGAGCGAAACGCCGCCGCCGCCCGAGCCCATCGCTGGGCGGACGTTCCAGGGCTACCTCCGTGCGAGCGGAAGGGCGGGCACGCGCAACTACATCGGCGTGATATCCACGGTGAATTGTTCGGCGTCGGTTGCAAGGTATGTGGCTGCACGGTTCGATCCGGCGTCGCTGAGCGCCTTCCCCAATGTCGATGGCGTGGTCGCCTTCACGCACGAAACTGGCTGCGGTATGCCCTATCAGAAGCAGAGCCACGAGATGCTGAACCGCGTCATGGGCGGCATCGCGCAGCATCCCAATATCGGCGCGTACCTGCTGATCGGCTTGGGCTGTGAACAGGGCACTGCCAAGTATCTGATCGAAAGCCAGCGTTTGGTACAGATCGACGGAAACGGGGGGACGGGCGGCGAGCCTTTGGTCTTCTCGATGCAGGACTACGGCGGCACAAGGAAGACCGTGGAAGCGGCCGTCGGCAAACTGGGCGAAATGTTGCCGCAAGTCAATGACGTTCGCCGCAAGGCGATTCCAGCCAGCAAACTGATCCTGGCGACTGAGTGCGGCGGCTCGGACGGCAATTCGGGGATCACAGCAAACCCCGCGGTGGGCGTCGCCTGCGACATGGTGGTGGCTTGTGGAGGCACGGCGATCTTGTCGGAGACGCCCGAGTTGTACGGGGCCGAGCACTTGCTGACTCGTCGCGCCGTGTCGAAGGAGGTGGCCGAAAGGTTGCTCGAGCGGATCGAGTGGTGGAAATGGTATGCAAAGACGTTTGGCGCAGAACTCGACAACAATCCATCGATCGGGAACAAGGAGGGCGGTTTGACCACGATCGCCGAGAAATCGCTCGGCGCAGTGGCTAAGGCCGGGACGACGGCGCTGGTCGACGTTTACCAATACGCGGAACAAGTCGTGGCCAAGGGGCTGGTAGTGATGGATACGCCGGGATTCGACCCGCCCAGCGTCACGGGCATGGTAGCGGGCGGCGCCAACGTGGTGGTGTTCACGACGGGACGCGGCAGTTGCTACGGCTGCAAACCCACTCCGTCAATCAAGATCGCCTCGAACACGACGATGTACGAGAAGATGATCGACGACATGGACTTCAATGCCGGAGAGATCCTCGCGGGACGCTCGGTAGATGAGGTGGGGCGCGATATTTTTGAAGAAATCCTGGCTGTAGCCAGCGGCAAGAATACAAAGAGTGAAATCCAAGGAATCGGCGACGAAGAGTTCATTCCTTGGACGGTGGGCCCCGTGTTGTAGCCGAGATCGTCAGGCGTCGCATGACCAAGCGTCTGCTGCTGATCATACCGAGTTTGGACCGCTGCGGCGCGGAGAAGCAGTTGACGCTGCTGGCTACGGGCCTGCCGCGCGAGAGATTCGATGTCCACGTCTGTGCTCTGACACGCGGTGGTCCGATGCTCGATTGCCTGGAGCAGCACGACATACCGGTCGCGGTAATCGGCAAGACCTGGAAGGTGGATCCAGCGGCCTATCTGCGTCTGCGAAAACACGTCCGTCGGCTGGCCCCTGATATCGTTCACACCTGGATCTTTGCCGCAAATGCTTATGGCCGCCTCGCGGCGTTTGGCGCCGGAGTAAAGCATGTTGTGGCTGGCGAACGCTGCGTTGACCAATGGAAACGTGGTTATGAACTGGCGATCGATCGCTATTTGGCGCGACGCACAGACCGGATCGTGACGAACAGCAGCGGGGTGCGCGAGTTTTATGTCGAACGCAGGATACCGGCCGACAAGTTCGTAGTCATTCCCAACGGAATCCAGCCTTTCTCGCCCCCGGCGGAGACGCCGCGAGAGGAGTTGTTGACAGAGTTGGGCTTGCCCTCGAACGCTCGCCTGATCGGAGCGATCAACCGTTTGTGGCCGCAGAAACGAATCAAGGACCTGATATGGGCTGCGGATCTGTTGAAAAGCATCCGTGAGGACTCGCATCTGCTGATCGTCGGCGACGGACCACAGCGTTGGAGATTGGAGCGATATCGCGATCAGGTTGAAATCGCCGACCGCGTCCACTTCCTGGGCGAACGCGACGATGTGCCGCGACTGCTTGCGCATTTCGATTGCCTGTGGCTGGGCAGTGGTTACGAAGGCCAATCCAATGCGATCATGGAAGCCATGTCGGCCGGTGTCCCTGTGGTGGCGACAGACATACCGGGAAACCGCGATTTGGTCGTTCACGAGCAGACAGGCTATCTTGTGCCAGTTGGGGACCGCGCCGGGTTAGGCCGCTGGACGAACGTCCTACTGGACGATACGGAACTGGCCCGAAAATTCGGCGAGGCCAGCAGAAAACGAATGGCCGAGGACTTCTCGGTGGAGAAAATGATCGAACGCCACGTCGATCTGTACGACGAGATCACGGCGTGCTAGTTGTGCTGGATGAAGAGTATCTCGCCTTCCTGCACGACGTATTCTTTGTGTTCTCTGCGCATCAGGTTGTTGGCCTTGACCTCGCGTTCGCTGCCCAGCCTAAGCAGATCGTCACATTTCATCACTTCTGCGCGAATGAACCCGCGAGCCAGATCCGTGTGAATGCAACCAGCCGCCTCGACGGCCGTGGCGCCTTTGCCGATCATCCAAGCGTGGACTTCCTTCGGGCCGACGGTGAAGAACAGCATTTGCCCGGAGACGTCCATGATGCGCTGTAACAGACTGTCGCGGTCGTACGCACTCACCTCCATCTCGCGGCAGAACTCCTCGCGTTCATCCTGTTCCATCCGCGACAGTTCCAGTTGCAGTTCCAACGAGATCGCTACCACCTGGGTGCCCGTCGGCATTTGCTGCCCGAACCGCTCCGGTTCCGAGTCGTCGTCGGCGGTGTTCACAATGACCAACCGCGGCTTCTCGCTGAAGAGTTGAAACGAACGAATTGCGTTGGACTGGTCCGGCGAGAGGTCCAGTTCACGCAACGATTGCCCGGATTCCATCGCCCCCAGCAGCGGTTCTAGCGTATCCAGTTCCTTCTGCATATCGTCGCGATTCGGCCGGGGCTTCTTCACTTGTTCCCGCAAACGTTCGATTCGCCCCGAGACGATATCCAAGTCCGCAATCAACAAGTCGTCGTCGAAGTTGCTCACGTCGGCCACCGGGTCTGAACCGTCGTACGCGGCTGCGACAACGATCAGGCACCCGGCTTCGCGGATCATCGCCAACTTGGCCGCGCTGCCTTCGTGAGTGCGGCTTAGCCCCGGCACGTCGGCGACCTCCAAAGCGGCCTGTGTGGTCTTTTTCGGCCTGTAAATCTCGCTCAGATTATCCAGCCGCAGATCCGGCACCGTTGCCATGGCCGTTTGCGTCAGGTGCGAATGCGCCGAATCGGGCTGGACGCCGGTAAGCCATTCAGAAAGCGTGCTTTTTCCAGAGCCTTGGTAGCCGACAATGCCTATCTTCATACCTGTTCCTGTAACACAAAAACAAAGCGAGAGAGAACCTATCCCCAGCGTATGCTGTTGCTGCAAGCGAGACAACCGGAGAGTAGGTCCCGTCTGCCGGACGGGACCTGTGGCGGGTGAGCGGTCAGCAGTATTGTTTCAGGATGAGGTCCCGTCCGGCAGACGGGGCCTACTTGCGGGACCTACTTGGCTTTCCGGGAAAGGAAAACCAATCCAGCGATGTGTGGGTATGACCTTGCAGCCGCCGGCCTTTGTGATGACAATGATTCGGTCTTGCCATGCAGACCCACCCGGAAGCGGTCGTTGACCGCCGTAGCAACCCCGGTCCTTTTTACTGGAGGCCAATCGTGACCCAAATGTCCAAACACCACCGACCCGCCTTCGTGTTCCGGCAATTCACCTCCGGAAGCGTGGGATTGCCAGTTCGTTTGATGCTGATTGCAGTTACAGCCGTCGCGATTCTAGCCGCAAGTAGCGGCTCGGCGCTAGGCGAAACCTGGACGGACAATACGGGACAGTTCAAGGTGGAAGCCCAATTTCTGGTGCTGAAGGCCAATCAAGTATATCTGAAAAAGGAGAACGGAGTCGTTATCAAGGTTCCCTTGGAGCGTCTGAGCCCCGAGAGCCAGCAACTGGCCCGCAAGTTGGCCGCGCCGCCAGCAGCAGCGGCGGATACGCCCGACGGCTCCATCCGCACCGTAGTGGTCGGTTTGGAGCAAGGGAACCTGCGGGTTGCGTGGGATGCTCTTCCGCCCAGCTACCAGTCTGACGTCAACGACTTGGTGCACACATTTGCCGAAAACATGGACGTCCAATTGTGGAACGCGGGTACGGGCATCTTGAAGAAGGCCGTGCAAATACTGAAAGAGAAGAAAGAGTTTATCCTCGCACATCCCAAGCTGCAGGAGACGCCTGTCGATCCCAAAATTGTATCAGAGAACTGGGATACGGTGGTTGCTCTCTTGGATTCCATCGTAAACAGCGAGTTGACAGACCTGGAGAAGCTCAAGACTCTTGACGTCGGTGCGTTTCTGTCCGGGACGGGCAAGACGATCGCTGATAGGATAATGGCGATCGCAGCCATCATGAAAGACCAGGACTTCGGCATGGCCGACTTCCCAGGTGTCGAGGTCGACCCCTCAGACCTTGCCAGCCTGAAGGACGCCAAAATCACCATGCTGAACGTCGATGGCGACACGGCAACCGTGCGCATCGAGAAGGAGGGCGGCGAATCCGAAGACGTCCAAATGGTCCGCGTGGAAGGCAAGTGGCTGCCCAAGGAGATGGTCGACGGGTGGGCTGCAGGTATTGCCGAGGCCAAGACGGCTCTGACCACGGAAATGGGCCCGCAACTGAAGCAGAACAAGCAGATGGTGCTTTTCCCAATGAACGCGGTCGGAGCGATCCTGGATAAGATTCTAGCGACTCAGACGCAGGAAGAGTTCAATCAGGTAATCGAGGACACCCTGAAGAACTTGCCGGGGATGGGCGGTGGTGGTGCTGCCCCGTTTGGCGGCGGTGCGAATCCGTTTGGCAGCGGGGCAGGCGAGGCGAGCGCAGATCCGTTCGGGAACTAGCACAGCACTGTGGACGATTCCCCCGTGCCTCCGGAACTGGCCGACTTCCCTGCCGTCGTGACGTTGCCCGTTCAATGGGGCGACCAGGACGCGTTTGGCCACGTCAACAATGCAGTGCCGTTGCGCTGGTTCGAGACGTCGCGAATTGCCTATCTGGAGCAGTGTGGCCTGGGCCACATGATGTCCGGTTCCGGCCTGGGCCCTATTGTCGCATCGATTACGTGCAACTACCGGCGACCGATCTTCTACCCCGACAGCGTGCATGTAGGAACGAAGCTGGCCAGCCTGCGTCGCAGCAGCATGACTCTCGCACACGCTGTGTACAGCCGATCACAAAGCGTATTGGCAACAGAGGGCGAGACGGTAGTGGTGTTCTTCGACTACGAAGCCAATCGGCCCCGGCGCGTGCCGGACGAAGTGCGTGAGAAGATCGAAGCGTTTGACGGGGAACCGCCCTAATCCAGTGTATCGTCCGCGAAGGCGACCTCGCGGTTGTGGTCGTCGAACTCTTGATGTCGCGCGGGGGCAAGATTCTGGAACCGCGTGTATTCCTTCTCCC
>CAZURK010000065.1:0-16780 GCA_964623055.1 uncultured Pirellulaceae bacterium | reverse complement strand
AACTCTTGATGTCGCGCGGGGGCAAGATTCTGGAACCGCGTGTATTCCTTCTCCCACTGGACCTCTACCGTTCCGATCGGACCGTTGCGCTGCTTGGCGATGATGATCTCGGCTTGGCCTGCGTACTGGTCCTTGTCATCGTCGTCACGGTGATAGTATTCCTCGCGGTGTACGAACATTACGACATCCGCGTCCTGCTCGATGGCGCCCGATTCTCGGAGATGGCTCAGCCTCGGGCGAGGAATCCTGCTATCTTCCGCCTGACGGTTGAGCTGCGCCACGCACAGAATCGGCACGCTGGCTTCGCGAGCCAGGCCCTTCAGGCGACGTGTCATCCGGGCAACCTGTTCCTGACGAGACGGCTCTTGACGACCGCGTCCCAGACTGTCCGGTTCAATCAATTGCAGGTAGTCGATCACAACCAATCCCAGACCACCTTCGCGGCGGCGGATCCGCCGCGCCGCGGCAGCGATCTCGCTGACGGTTCGCGAGGGCGAATCGTCCACGAATAACGGCGCCCGGCTCAGTTCGCCGGCCTTCTCCACAAGACGTTGGCGGTCGGCGTGGGAAATCGTGCCGTTCCGCAACCTATGTCCATCGACTCGTGCAATGGAGCAGAGTATTCGGTCGGCCAGCTCGATGGCTGACATTTCCAAGCTGACGAACAGCACAGGTTGATTCAACTCCATCGCCACAAACTCGGCAACGTTCATTGCCAATGCCGTCTTGCCCATGCTGGGACGGGCCGCCAATATGACCAATTCCGAGCTGTGCAAGCCACCTGTCAGCTTATCCAGATCGGTGAAGCCGGTTTCCACTCCACCCGCCATGTGCTCGCCTTTCATGCGAGCATCGATGCGATCCATCGCTGCGTGCAGAATCTCTCGTATATCCAACACCGAACTGCTGCCGCGGCTGTCCAGGATGGAGAAGATTTTCTGCTCTGCGTCGCTCAACAACTCCTTCGGCTCGCGCTCTGCTTCGTACGCGCCGCGCAGAATCTCCGTGCTGGCGTTGATCAGCGACCGCAATGTCGCCTTCTCGCGTACGATGCGGGCATAGTAGCGAGCATGCGCGGCGTTGGGCACAGACTGGCTTACTTTGTACAAGTAGGCCGCACCGCCAACCGTTTCAAAATCGCCCGCCGTCTTCAAACGGTCTACCAGCAGCGTGACGTCGATCTTGGCGCCCGCGTCGTGCATCTCCTGCATCTGCTGGAATAGCCGCTGATTGGCGTCGTCGTAGAAATCCTCGGGGCGCAGGATCATCGCCACGTCGTCGCATACGTCGGGCATCAGCAGAATGCTGCCCAGGACACCCACCTCGGCATCCAGGTCAAAAGGGGGCTGCCGATCAAGGATTTCCGTCGAGACTTCGTGATTGGGCATCGGCGTCTCCTCCGTGATGGAAGTGCATCTTACCGCGCCGCAGCCAAACGAGTAAGGAGCGTTCGAGAAACAACCGTCGTAGCCGGAGCGGAAAAACTCGGGCGGAAGCAGCGAATTCCGAAGTCTTACGACTCCGGCTACACTCAAATCGGACAGCTACTTCTCGAATGACGCGAAGCAGCGGTGCCAAACGTGCGCGGCCAGCCCGCCTAGCGTTAACGCGTCAGTTCAAGATTGACGGAGCACTAGCCTCCCGGCTGCTCTATTGTTTTCTCTTGGCCAGCTTCTTTTTTGATTTCGGCCTCGTCGGTAGCCGTAGGCACCACCCAGACTTTCAGATCGGCCTTGACATCGCGGTGCAGTTGTACCTTCACCGTGTACAGTCCCAACTCCTTCAGAGGCCCTTCCAGGCGAATCTGATCTGCGGTCAGGCTGAAATCGTTCTGTTTCAGCCCAGCAACGATCTCCGGGGCGCCTACGCTGCCGTACAGATGCCCCTCGTCCGTAGCATTTGCTTCGATGGTGACGCTTTGCTTCGACAACGAGTCGGCCAGTTTCTTCAGGTCCGCCAGACGGGCCTCTTCGATTTCCAACAACTTGGCCCTGTGCGTTTCAACCATCCGCCCATGATGTGCCGTGGCCATGGTAGCCAAGCCTTGCGGAAGCAAGTAGTTGTTCGCGTACCCCGGTTTGACCTCGACTACATCGCCCTGGGTGCCCAGATTGTCTACGGATTGGATCAGAAGCAACTGGACTCCGCCATTCGGCCCCTTGGGAAGGCGTCTGAATTTCCCGCGTCGTGTTTTCTTAGATGTTTGCGTTTTCGCCATCATGCTCCTCAGATCGTCTCTTGTCAAAACGGAATCTCTTCCTTTGGCGGGCCATCCAAAGGTTCGTTGTCTTGCGCCGGCGGTCCGTCCACACGTGCCGGCTGGCTGTATTCTGATTCGTCGTGCGCGGTTTTCGGGGGACCCGAATAGGCGGAACCGCTTCCCGGTCGGCTGCCAAGCATCTGCATCCGTTCACCCACCACCCGCAATTTGGACCGTTTTTGGCCGTCGGTTTCCCACGTGTCAAACTTCAGCCGGCCTTCGATCAAGATCGGCGATCCCTTGCCAAGGTACTCGCTGGCGACCTCCGCCGTTCGCCCCCATAGGGTAACGTCGACAAACGTGGTTTCCTCTACCCATTCTCCCGTCTGGGACTTCCGCCGATCGTTCACCGCAAGCCCGACATCCGTGACGGCGGTACCACTTGGCGTGTACTTCAGTTCGATGTCCCTTGTGAGGTTTCCAACCAGGATGACTCGATTGTAACTGGCCATTTTTCCGCCCTCGCAACAGGAATGCTAGACCATGATCTCTCTCAGGTGACCTACCCTTATCCATCACAGATTAGCAGCCTTGAAGCCGTCGGGCAAGCATTAGCCGCGTCCACGAAGGCGGACACGTCCTACGCTTGGTCGGTCTTTTCAACGTCGCCCTCTATGGGCGTACTGTCTTCCATCGCCTCGACCGCTTCCTTCGCCGGAACCTCCTCCGTGGCCACTTTTGCTTCCTTGGCGTCAGCGGTCGCCGGAGGCTTCTCCTCTTCGTCCTCGGAAACCAGCGGTTCGCCGCGTGCGTGGGCGACCAAAGCGTCCGCGAGACGCGGCTCGACCTTCAACGTCAGGTTCCGCAGGATGCTATCGTTCAACCGACAGGCGCGATTGAAATCGACAACCTTGTTGGCGTCCATCCGGAAGTAGCTCAGCCAATACGTTCCCTTCCGGCGGCCCCTGATTGGATACGCCAGTTTCTGCTCGTTCCACAGCCGACTGGCGAGCATCTCCCCATCGCAGTCTTCGACCATCTTGGGGATTCTGCCGCTTACGCGTCCGGGATCTCGAGCGTAGGTGTTGGGATCGAAGATGAACATGCATTCGTAAACGTTGCGCGCCAAAATAATTCTCCTTGTCGCGACTAGCTGCTGTTGTACCGATTCATGCAGTAATCGACGCTTTGCTCGACCCAATCCCCCAACGCCATGACGGCAGTCGAGATAAGTGAGTCGATTTCTTGTTTGTCTTCCTTCTTGAACTTGCTCAGCACGTAGTCCGCCACGTCCCATTCGTGTGGAGGCGGCCCGATCCCAATTCGCATCCGCGGGAATGCCTCGGTCCCAAGGCGACGAATCACGTCCGCCAGCCCTTTCTGGCCGCCCGACGAGCCTTTGGCTCGGAATCGCAACTTCGCCAGAGGCAGATTGAAATCATCACAAACGACAATCAAGTCCTCGTTTTCGATCTTGTAGAAGTCCCTGGCCAGTAGCACGCTGGCCCCACTCAGATTCATATAGGTGTGAGGGCAAAGCAGCAACACCCTTTCGCCGCGCATCGCCGCTTCGACAACTTCGCCTTTGAACTTTGATCGTGGGGATCCAACGCCGTGTTGCCGAGCCAGTTCCGCCAATACAACCCAGCCTACATTGTGGCGGGTGCCAATATACTTGCGACCCGGGTTGCCCAGACCCACGATCAGTTTCATCGCTGCGACCCTTCGTCGGGCAGCATCACCACTTAGCTTCCCCCTTCCGCTTCCTCATCTTCATCCTTGCGCCCGATCACCTCCGGCTCGACAGCGGCCGCTTCTTCTTCCTCCTCGGCCACTTCAGCAGGCGCATTGCATTGCACTACGACCACTTCCGGGGGTGTCAGTAACTTCGCCCCCTCGGGCAGTTCGATATCGCCAACCTTCAATGCCTCGGTCAGCCCAAGCGAATTGATACTGACCTCGATGCTCTTCGGAATCGCCGATGCGGGACACTCGATCCGAATCTCGTGTGCCAGGTGATCGATTAGGCCGCCCTCTTTCGCTCCAGGAGCTTCCCCTCGCAGTTCAAGCTTCACAGCGACCTGGACCAACTCGCTCGCGGACACTCGAGTTAGATCAACATGCAACACGTCGATTCCAAACGTATCCCACTGCACGTCGCTAATCAGTGCGCTCTCTTTGACTTCCCCCGCCAGATTCACCATCTTTTCGCCGTGGCGAATCGCGGCGGTCAATTCGTCGCCCGGAAGGGACAGATTCACGTTTTCCAGCCCGTGGCCGTACAGCACAGCGGGAATCCAGCCAGCGTTGCGAACCTCCTTGACGGCGTTCGAACCGACTTGTTGGCGAATTTTTGCGTTCAGAGCATCCGTCATCCGACGACCTTTCGTTTGTCGCGTACATGAAAGCCCGTCATTTTGGCACAAACCGACATGAATTCAAGCCCAAATAGCGCCTGATTCGGCAGTAAGAATCACCCCAAACTGGCGGGTCAGAGCGGCCGCCAGATGTTTACGGACGGTTCGTGCGTCGCTGGGGTGCTGACACACGGGCTTTGCGCATGATGATGTCACCGATGTGGGGAGGTAGGCGTTCGCCACTGCACCGGCCTGGGACAGCTATGCCGCTCCCGTCCCGAAATCACACAAGCCCGACGCGCAAGCGAGGGGCCTGACCTACCGCCGGCTGGCTGCTTCGGTCTTGACCGCTGTTGCCAGGCTGGTCCGAAACTTTCTAGGCCCAACGTATCCTCTGATGTACGTCACGACGCCAGCGGTTGGCAAGATGATCACGGTCGTCGGAAAGGTGTTCACCTTCAGCTTCCGCACCAGTGGAGCGTGGCTCTCGGCGGCCACGCTGGCAGCTATGAAGCTCCTTTCGATGTCCGCCGCGACGGCCTTGTCCGCTAACGTCTTCCTTTCCATCTTCCTGCAGTAGACACAATTGTCCATGCTCACGTAGAGAAGTAGCGGTCGCTGCTCCGTCTTGGCAGACCGAAAAGCCGTTTCTGCGTCCGTTCGCCAAGTCACGTCGCCATTTTCTTGCGCCGCGGCGTGAACGGCCAGTACAATGATTGGGAGCGCAAGAACCAGTCGGGACAAGGCGTTCCTTCGCGTCACTGCAAAAACTCCTGATGCTGCATGGAGAATCGAAAAACCGAGATCAGCCCGAGTGTGCGATGTGGGAGAGCGTACAGAGGTGTAGTGGGCGGCGGCTGCTTGCCAATGTCATCGAATTAGCTACGGTTATCGGCACACGCCGAAAGTATCAATGTAAGTACTCTCGCAGTTCGCTTTGGCCAAGCGAGGCAAACTCGCGAGAGCGTGACGAGCGAAGCGATTATGAGGCTTGGCGGGCTGCGCGGCATCCACTGCCTGTGATACGGTCTAGAACCAGAATCCCGAAACGAGCGCGAGGAGTTAGCACCAATGGACCGATTCCCGATGACGTATCCGCTGTTCTTGGCGATCGTGTTGTACATCTGCCTCTTGTCGCACGCCGGTCTCGCGGGAGAGCCGAAGTTGGTACCCGACGGCCGCAACATCCACCTGCGCGGCAGCCTGGCAAACTCGCGCGTTCAGTTCGAGACCAGCAAAACGGGACACGTGGCGTTCATGGGCGGATCGATCACGGAGATGAACGGCTACCGGCCGATGGTCTGCGAGATTCTTCAGAGACGATTTCCCGGCACGGAATTCAAGTTCACCGACGCCGGAATCGCATCGACCTGCTCCACCACCGGAGCGTTTCGTTTGGCAACGGACGTTTTGTCGCAGGGGCCGGTGGACCTCTTCTTCGTCGAATTCGCGGTCAATGACGACCAGGACGCGAGGCACGCGCGTCGCGAATGTATTCGCGGCATGGAAGGAATTGTCCGCCACGTTCGCCGCCACAATCATTGCGCAGACATTGTGATGGTTTATTTCACAAACCCCGAAATGGTGGAGACGATTCGCAATGGTGGTACGCCACTTTCGAGTGGCAGTCACGAGGAGGTGGCGAAACACCACGACATTTGCTCGGTCGATTTGGCGCGTGAGGTGGCCGATCGCATTTCCGCGGGTACGCTGACATGGCAACAATACGGTGGGACACATCCGGCCCCGCACGGGAACGCAATCTGCGCGAAGATGATCGAACGGATGCTGGACCAGGCGTGGCGTACACCACTGCCGGAAGATGCGCGGAAAGCCGCCTACGCCACGCGGGACAAGCCACTGGACGCCAATTACTACGGCGCGGGCCGTTTTGTCAGCCCCAGTTCGGCCAAGGGCGATGATGGCTGGGAATTGGGCGTGCCAAATTGGGACGCCCTGCCGGGCCGGTGCCGCAGACGGTTTCTGGAAACGGCACTGTTGTGCACAAACAAGCCTGGGGCGACGCTGACGCTAGAATTCGACGGCAAAGCGGTTGGTGCGTACGTCTTGGCCGGCCCAGATGCCGGAATCGTCGAAGCAAGAGTCGATGGAGGCCCGGTCAAGAGAGTTGATCTGTTCCATCGTTTCAGCAGAGGATTGCACTATCCTCGCACTGTGATGTTCGACACAGATCTGCCCCCCGGTCGCCACGTCCTGGGACTGAAAATGACCGGGGAGAAGAACGAAGGCAGTTCCGGCCATGCCATCCGAATACTGCAGTTTGCCGTGAACTGACTATCCTCGCACGGGGTGATTCACTAGCGCATGGGACACTCGCCCATACCGCACTCCGGAGGACAACATCCTTGAGGCGCGGCCTCGCACATCGGAAGCTGGTTGCCTCCCGACGTGTGGGCTGCCGGTACACTCAACTGTTTCTCCAGACGCCGACTGCCGCAGCCCGGGCACTCCGGCGTCTCGTCACTGCGAATCAGCAACTCGAAATCACTTTTGCACTTCTTGCACCTGTATTCGTACAGCGGCATATAGGTTTTCTCCTCAAAGGCAATCCAGTTGGGTAAGATGGCTATTGTCGTAATATTTTAGTGAAAATGGTCTGTTTGACAAACCGCGTTTACGAGTGGGTCACTATGGAAACTCAATACCTGAATCGACAACAGGCGCGAGAGGTGGATCGGCGGGCGGTCGAGGAATACGGTCTCTCCGGATTGGTCCTGATGGAAAACGCCGGGCGAGCATGTGCCGATGCCCTGTGCAGAATTGGCATCGCGGGACGCGTGGTCATCTGTTGCGGACGCGGCAACAACGCCGGCGATGGGTTTGTCATTGCACGCCATTTGGATCTCTGGGGAGTTGCCGTCCGAGTGTTGCTGTTCAGCGATCCCAGCAGACTGAGCGGCGATGCGACAGCGAATTACGCTGTTCTATCCAAGTGTGACGTACCCATTATCGTGCCGGACGGGGCCGACGACGAACGGTTCGAGCGAGCGCTGCTCGATGCCGATTGGATCGTCGACGCTCTGTTAGGTACCGGCGCACGCGGCGATCCCAGGCCACCGCTCGACGGCGTGATTCGCCGGCTCAATGAACACCCAGCCCAAAAAATGGCGGTGGACTTGCCAAGCGGCCTGGACTGCGACACCGGCGAACCGGCCGGCATCACGTTCCGCGCCGATCATACATGCAGTTTCGTAGCTGCCAAGGCTGGTTTTGCTGCGGAAAGGGCGACGGAGTTCATCGGCGTGGTGCACGTACTGGACATTGGTGCGCCGAGGAAACTGATGGAGGAAATGGGGATTACGGGACGTGATTGAGGATGCTTGGCTTGAAGGAGGCCGCGGTTGGTGCAAAGACGAGCGGCGGGAATTCTCTTACCCATGGGATAGGCTTCCAGCCTGTCAGGCAGCACGTTTGAGGCTGGAAGCCTATCCCGCGGTGTATTCTCATCTGAAGTTCGCCTTGATACTCAACCGCGCGACTTGAACTCCAGAAACGCGAACGCGAAGTGAATCACCAGCACGTACAATGTGGACCAAAGAATGGTCGCTGTGATCCCGTTGCTGACGTCGCGAGTGGAGTATTTGGGACGGGCGCCTCGATGATAGGCGATCAAGGCAATTCCGGCCGCGCACAGCAGCACCTTTGCCAGTAGCCACCCGGTTCCAACGAAGAACGTCTGGTCCGGCACGGCCAGCAAGCGATGGAAATACTGGTTCCAGAAATCCGGCCCCCGGTCGGGGTGGTTTGCCGTGAATACGATCAGACTCGTCGCACGGGCCGTGTAGTAGCCTACGAAATTCAGCACGGGAGCCCCGATCAAGAACGAATACAGGATCGGCGTTAGCAGATAGAACCGTGGCCGAATGCCCATGGTTCGTAGCGCGTCCATCTGTTGGCCGTACGACTTGCCGCCCACGTCGGAGGCCACGGCCGCGCCGCAACGTGCCGCAATTAGAATGGTGGCAAAGACCGGCACCAGTATGCGATAAAGGGCAAAGCCCATCGACATGAGCAGGTCTTCTATCAGAAGGGGCTTCGTATAAAGCGTGTAGGGCAAGAATCGAAAGGTGAAGTGGGTCGTCACAAAGCCGATGATGATGCCGCTGATCGCGATGTAGGCCCAGGCCGATGGCCCCACCACGAGCCGCAAGTAGTGGGCCAGAAAACGCAAGCCCCATACCGGATTCCTCCAGCATGGCAGGAGCCACAGCGGCGCGAGCACCATCTCTATCGTGACGCTCGTCGTCGTGGCCAAGAAATCGCCGATGGCCCTGCCCGCTCCCCTGACTGCGTTAGCGGCTCGATCCACCATGCCTCTCGTTTCAGGGGGCTCTTCGTCGGTTGGGACGGGGCTGATCTTGTCGCGCATGCTAAGCCACTGATCGCGGTCTACCTCGCGCAGCGAGCAGGTGTCCGGATCCAGCAAATAGAGGCGATCGGCGATTGGAATCAGCGCCTCGTAATCGTGAGTGACGACGATCGACGTTTTCGGATGAGTGGCGTGGGTAGCTTGGATCAGCGTCGCCACTTCGGCAGCCGTGGCGGCGTCCAGGCCCGAAGTTGGTTCGTCGTAGAGGATCACGTCCGGATCGTAAGCTAACGTACGCGCGATCGCCAATCGCTGTCGCTGTCCGCCGCTGAGCGATGCCGTCCGCACCTCTTGCGGAACGCCCAGTTCGCGCAGCAACGATTTGGCGGACGGAACGTCAGCGTCGGACGATGCGCGGTGTTGCCGGTGTGCACGAGCCAACCGCACATTGTCGATGGGGGACAATTCGTCCAAGAGGGCGAAGTTCTGGAAGACCAAACCAACACTGCGTCGGCGCTTCGCTGAAGTGACCAACTGTTCGTCGAACTTGACCTCTCCGGATGCCTCGATGCCCGAGTTCGACTCGTCAATCAAGCCGGCCAGAACCCGAAGGAAGATCGATTTCCCGGCTCCACTGGGCCCGATGATCAGTGTGACCTCGTCCGCGGGAAACCGCGCCGATGCCTGTTCCAGCAAGACTCGATCGCCGGCAGAAACCGACAGTTCTTTTACCTCGACAGCAACGCCCTGACGCTGGGGCGATGCGACGCCTTGCTCAAACACCGTCGCGTCGTCTGTGGCGTTCTCACCGCCGTTCGGATCGCTTGCGTTCGGATCGTCGGTTGCGTTTGCCATGTCGCTGTCAATTCGGCAGGTCGAACTTCAAATCCCGTGCGAACGGATTCAGAGCGTCAGAGGGTCCTCGCGACACACGTAGGATTGGCTTCGTATCTTCGGAAAAAACCTCCCCTTTCGCGTCCATCTCCAACACCAACCATCGACGGTCCTTGCGCAGGATTTGATTTCGCAACACGCGAGCAAACTCGGGAGTGACCCCTTTGTCCGGGGTCCCCAGCAGCATCTCGCCAATCCGCCTCACTGATGGCTCGATCCGTTGGGCCGTCACCCGGATCGCCCGCTGGGCCCTTTCGCTGCGCCAGTGTTTCTCGAACACTTCCCTTAGCCGCGGATTGTCCACGATGACTTCTCGGATGATTCCCCAGGCGATTCGCTGCAACTCCGCGTCATTAGCGATCTTTCCGAGACTGCTGCGCACGGACTCGCGTACTTTTGGGTTCTTGGCAACGTCGGTCAGAATGCGTTGTTGTACCTTGATGAAATCGTCCGTGTGGCTCTCCAGTATCGGCATTGCGTCGTCTTTCAGAAACCGCTTCCACTCCGTTTCAAGCAACTTCCCCTCGGTCAGTGGCATCTTGTCGTAGGCATATCGCCAAGCGAAACTCCACACCGAGGCCCGCCGCCAAATCTCGCGACCGACCCTGTTGGCGGTCGGTTCCGCATGTCTACGAACGATAGGCCAAATTTCAGTCCGAACCAGAGGCACTAGTTCGCGCTCGACAACCTCGCGCTGATACTTGCCACCCAACTTCTCCAACTCCGCTCGTCGCCGCCGAATGGCCGAGGGCAAGCCTGCTTCGACTACGGCAATGGCCTCTCGCAAGCCGTCTTCTGCGATCGGTCGCAACAACCGGATCACCTCGGCTTGGTGCTTGTCATACGCGCCACTAATCTCGGCAGCGATTTGCCGCCGCTTCTCCTCGGGCAGCATCGTGCGCAGGACCCATTCGATCGAGTCGGGTGGCTGGTGGAATGACAGCCTGGCGTCTGTGCGTAGTTGCGGTGCAGCCGAGTGGAAGACGGCCTCGCCTCTCAGGCCGACCTTGGTGCGAACCATGTTCGATACTTGGCCGACCTGGCGTATTGTCTTAGGGCCATCGATCACGAAGATGGGGTCGCCGTACCGGGCATCGCAATCCGTATCGAACTTCAGTTTCGCGACCTGCGCCCGAACTGTGAAATACTCCCATAACTGCGGCGTCAAGTGCGGCTGAACAATTGACCGCTCGCCTCGGCCTGCCAGGCACCACCAGCCAACGATGACCGCAGCGATCCAAACCCCCAGACCGACGATGATACGGATTCTCTTCGGCATGGTTCGGGTGATACAGCCACTCCCTGGGACAGTCGGATTGGTCTGAGGTAGCCGGATTCGCAAGAATTCGGCCGACGCGCAACCTAGCCCTCAGACACCTGAACTCTTGTGAGTCCAGCTACCAGTATTGTAACCTGTTGCAGTCAAAGGACTAGCGTCCCACCGTCGGACCGACTACCCCGACGTCCCGTTTGTCACGTTGAATCGTTCCATGATCGCGTCACGGTTGAAGTTCTTGGGCTGGGGGTAGTCCTGATCCTTCAGCAAATCCTCGAACGTGACAGGTTTGTCCGGAACGCCCTCTTCGGGGACATCGCCTTTCGCGATCCAGACAATCGCATTCAGCAACAGCCTGCGGAGGTGAGGATTGGCCCAATTCCAGTGCCAGTGCCCGCCGGTGAAGCCGAACCCACGCTGCCCGTTCGGTGCTTCAGTTGCCCAGGCCAGATGCTGCGGCTCTTTGCGTTCCAGCACGGCGGCTCGCACGTGCGGGTTGTTGCTACGAACCCCGTCGCGCCGCCGCAAGGTCTCAGGGCCCGGCAAGTCGCTGAGAATCGGCGTAACGCCTTCCATGTTCTCGCGAAAACGCATGTGGTAGTACCATTCGTCGTCCATCTCGAACGGCCCGACACCGCGTGTGATAGGATGCTTAGGAAAGCTGCTGAACTTCGCTCGCCAATGTGGATTCACCGACCAATGAGCCTCGAAATACCCGCCAGTCCATTTCAGCAGGCAATCGCCGGGCTCGCCCTTCGACACCTCGACCGCATAATGAAGCATGGCGATTCCCACGCCCTTTTCCGCCAATTCATCGATCTCTTTCCAATGCCCCATGGCCGGGTGCCGCCCACCGCCGTCGGCGAAGAACACCACGGCATCGCAATCATCGAAAACCGATTCGTCTTTGGGATACCCGTCGCGGACGACGTCGCAGGCGAAGTTCGGCATGCTCGCCTCCAGCCACTTGCCCAACAGGACGCAGCCGGCGTAGTGCTCGTGCGATCCGTAGCCGTGACTTCGCGGCCCAGCCACAAGCACGATCTTTTTCTTGCCCTCTTCTCCGGCGGTAGCTTCTGATGAGTAAAGCGGTAATGTCATAGCAAGCGTTACGGCAGCCAGAATGGACAGGTGTAAGATCTTGTGCATCGGAGAATCTCCAACTTGAATCAGGTTGCGGTTTCAATGCAAGCCTTAACGTAGTCTGACGAGCCAGCGTCGTCAAACTAGGCTGAATGCCCGACATCGGCAATATTTGTCGGCCGGGACCGAAATGCTGAGTGAATCGCCCTTTTCCGAAGAAATCGCCGCAAGACCCAAACACCTGCGGTAACTACTGTTATGACCATGTGGCAACGAAGCTCTGGTGAGCCGCAAAACGGTTCCGCGAAAACAACGGAAGTGGATTGGTCGGCCGTCCTGCAGCAGCATGATCGGTGGTTGCGGACCGTCGTCTATTCACGCGTTGGCGAGGCCGAAGCAGTGGAAGAGGTTATGCAGGAGGTGGCATTGGCAGCGGTTCGACAGTCCGCGCCGCCATCCGATCCGGCGAAGGTGGCGCCTTGGTTGTATCGGGTGGCCGTCCGCCAAGCCCTGTTGTACCGGCGCAAGCTCGGTCGGCAGCGGAAACTGATCGACCGCTACGTGGAACGCAAGCCGCCTCCAGAGTACGACCGAGGCTCGCCTGATCCATTGGATTGGCTGTTGGCCGAGGAACGTCGCGCCATGGTCCGGCAGGCGATGGGTCGCTTGTCTGGGCGCGATGCCGAAATCCTGATGCTGAAATACACGGAAGACTGGCGTTACCAGCAGATTGCCGCTCACTTGGGTATCAGCCGGAGCGCCGTCGAAGCCCGGCTTCACCGGGCGCGGCAAAAGCTCCGGGCCGAATTGGCGGCAGTCGAGAAAGCCGATTTGAAGCGATGAACGAGTTTGACACTTCTTCGCGAGACGACGATCAACGCTTCGACCGACTGGTTGACGGCGAAATGAGCCGCGAGGAGTACAACGATCTGATCGGGTCGCTGGGCCAGCAGCCGGACGGTTGGCGCCGCTGCGCCCTGGCGTTCCTCGAAGCCCAGGCTTTCCGGCGGGAATTCGGCGATCTGGCGAGCGAATCCCAAATGCCATCTCAGGCGTCGTCGTTGTCCGTTCCCGAGAAGGGTCGTGCTCGGCGATGGCCCACGGTGTTGGCAGTCGCGGCCACTTTCCTTGTCGCGTTTGGCATGGGCTTGGCGTTTCGGGGCGGTTGGCCCGGAACACCTTCCGGTACCGAGGGCATGCCAATTGCCAGAGACAACCAGCGTCGCGAGTCGCCTGACCAGACGCCGCGCGATACGGACATTGCCGAGACGCCAACGCCCGATGCGGGGCAGTCGGGTCAGTATCGAGGCAACGTCAGGCTGGTGGTCGACGGTCCGGACGGCTCGGGCAGCCAAGCCATCGAAGCGCCACTTTACGAATTGTCGCCCGAGAACGCATGGATGTTGTCCGAGGACCGTCTGCAGATCCCGCCGGGAGTCCGGCGAGCATTTCAACGCATGGGGCGCGAACTTCGCTGGAACCAGGAAGTCTTGCCGCTGGAGACAGAAGACGGCCAGCGAGTGTTGGTTCCCTTCGGGCAACTGGAAATCACGCCTGTTGGCGGACAGCGTTATCAGTAACGAAACCATCCATTTTACCAGTGCCAACGTACGATGGCTTTCAACCTATCGCAGGGGCCAATGGCAGGCTCAGCCTGCCGCAAAGACAGGGAGTCGAGAAGATGCTGACACGCAATTGGACAGAATGGGCTGGTTGGCTGGTGTTGCCGGCGGTTTTGGTGTTGGCCGGAGTCGCCACTTGCGCCGGCGAGGATGGCCGCCGCGTACCGAATCGAGTGGCATGGGCGTACCAAGTGGCGCATGCTGGCCAGACAGAGTACTGGATCGGAGTGATGGGAGCGCCGGTTGATCCGCTGCTACAGAAGCACTTGAAGATCGACGCGGGCATCGTGATTCAACACGTGGTTCCCAACTCGCCTGCTGGCAAGGCGGGAATCAAGGAAGACGACATTCTGCTGAAGTTCGGCGATGTGGAAGTGAGTGACGTAACGGCATTGGCGAAGGTAATCGCCGACACCGGGGCCAAAGAGTCCAAGGTAGTGCTCGTACATGAAGGCAAACAGAAGACGGTCGCGGTGACGCCCGCCGAACGGCCCAACACAGTACCGATGCCCCCAATCCCACCGGCGACGGATCTGAAGGAGGTCCAGGACTGGTTGGAAAGAATGCGGAAAGGCGAACTCGGGAAAGACCCCTTCCGAATGTGGTCAATGCAACCTGGCGTCGTCGTACCCAAGGAGTGGAGGGGCTTCCATGCACCGCGGTTCGGACACCAACAGTTCCACTTGGTCCTTCCCAAGAATACAAGTGTAACGATCACGCGAGCGGACGACGGACCTGCGAAGATCGTCGTCAAGAAGGGCGGCCAGACGTGGGAGGTGAACGAGGACGAGTTGGACAAACTGCCGGAAGACGTGCGACGGATCGTCAGGGGCGTGCTGGGCCGCAGCCTCGGTTTCACGATTCCCGGAGGGGGCGATTTTCGGTTTGAATGGGATGGCAAGCGTTTCAAGCAGCCAATCCGACCGGCCCCAAAGCGGGTGCCGGCCCCAAAGGCCGAGGACGACAAACAGCCCAGCGCCGCACCGGCGGATCAGCATTTGGATACGGTCCTGAAGAAGCTTGATGAAATGAACCAACGCCTTCGCGAACGGGAGAAGGAAACGGAGCGTCAAATGGAGAAACTGCGTCAGGAAGTCGAACGACTGAAGAAGACAGACGTCTGACGCAACCGAGTCTTGCCACGACCGAGGACGTCACGTTCTCTGTCAGGGGGAGTGCGGGCTGACGTTCGCACTCCCTTTTTTCTTTTCAGTTTCCATTGCCGTGGCTGTCCGAAGACGCAATATCCGCTATCCTAGTTGGACAGTGCGACTCAGCGCGGAGTCCGCAATTCACTAGCCCGACGCGCCAGCGAGGGATTCGCCGGAACGTGTTCCCTCGCTTGCGCTTCGGGCTTGTGTGGACAGCAACGTGGCGCTGGCCAACTGGATGAAACGCGTAGATGGTAGTTTCCTCACGTTTCTCGCGTCTCAAGTTAGGAAGAAGCCAGTCATGATCGATCCTCAGAAGCATTCGGAAGGCCGTGGCATCATCGAATCGATCCTGCGTTACATCCCCGGCTTCCGTGGTTACCTGGAGAAGGGATACCGCCAGGAAAGCGACTACTTGGCGCGCAAATGGATGGCGGATCGCCTACAGCAGAGCAAGCGATCGTTGGACGACTACATCATCGGTCTGGTCGACGCCGGACTGGTGGATCGTCTGTCGAGTTGCGAGCGTGTCAAGACACGGCTCGACGGACTGATTCTGAAGATGCGAGGTTCGGTCCGTGGTTACAGCGGTTTCTTCGATTTTGTCCAAGTCAAGACGGACTTGCTCGACCAGGTCTACGAACACGACATGTCACTGATCCGCGACGTCGAGGCACTAGCCCATACGATCGAGCAATTGGCCACCAAGCCGGACGCGTCTGAGGCGACACCCGCAGGTCTGCTTCATCAAGTTGACGAGGTAGACAGAAAGTTCGCCAAACGCGGGGACCTGTTGAACGGATTGGGGGATTGATTGGACAACGCCACTTTGGCGGGCAGAGCGTGGAAATGGAAGCCTGAAGCGCAAGCGAAGATCCGATGGCGCAACTCGTTTCTTCGCTTGCGCTTCAGGCTTCAACCGTTCACCGAAGTGGCGCAGTCCGATTAGCCGTTTGCTGGTTGACTTCGCTGTTGAGGTCTCTCTCTCGCTCACTCGACTGCCCGTTCTTCGCATGCTACAAAAGTCGGCTGTCGGAGATTGTGTATCATCGTTTCAGTCACAGGAGAAAGAAGGACACCATGAAACACTCGCAGAACAACGGATGCTGGAGAATGATGCTGTCGGCCGGGCTGCTTACCTCGTTCGTGATCGTCGGGGCGTCCAGCGTGGAAGCCGACGTGAAGCTGCCTTCGATTTTCACGGAGCATATGGTTTTGCAGCAGGGGCAACAGAACCGAGTATGGGGCTGGGCCGATGAAGGTGAGGAAGTCACGGTCGAGATTTGCGAGCAAACCCAAACGGCAGTGTCTAACCAAGACGGCAAATGGATGGTCAAGTTGGAACCGCTGACGGCTGGCGGGCCGCACAAACTGACGATCAAAGGCAAGAACTGCATCGAATTCACGGACGTGTTGGTTGGCGAAGTCTGGATCTGTTCGGGGCAATCGAACATGGCGTGGACGGTTACCCGAGCCAACGATCCGGACCTTGAAATCCGCACCGCCAAGTACCCTAAGATTCGCCTGATCAGCGTCCCGCAAGTGGGGACTCAAGAACCGCAAGACGATTTCGCCGGCGAATGGCAATTGTGTTCGCCCGAGACGGTCGGCGATTTCTCCGCGGTCGGCTATTTCTTTGGACGTCAATTGCACCAGACGTTGGACGTGCCCATCGGCCTTATCGACAACGCTTGGGGTGGTTCGGCATGCGAAGCCTGGATACGACGCGACTTGCTGGAAGCCGATGAGCAGTACAAACCGCTGATGGACCGCTGGGCGGAGACGGAAAAGACGTTCGATTACGAGAAAGCGATGGCCAACTACAAGAAGCGGCTCGAGCAATGGCAAGAAAGCGGCAAGGAGCCAG
>CAZURK010000064.1:0-58497 GCA_964623055.1 uncultured Pirellulaceae bacterium | reverse complement strand
ACTTCACCGTGCTTTCCATGCTGGCCAGTTCGCCGTAGTCCTCCTCTGGAATCTGGATGCGATGGCGCTTGCGCAGTTCCATCACGATGTCCAGAAAATCCATGCTATCCAGTTCCAGTTGATCGGCGAACGCCACTTCGTCTTTCAGTTCGCCCAGATCTTCGTCTGGAGCGATATCTTCCAGAATGGTAATAACCTCCTGGCGGATGTCGGCAGGTGTCATGCCGCACAGTCTCCTTTCCTCAGTGTCTTCTGATGATTCAGTGTCTCTTGATAATAACGACAGAGTTGATCCCCAGCATGCCAAAGGAGTTGTTCAGGATGTAAGTAGGCTTCCCGATTTCCCGCGGCTCGTTCATTACCAAGCCGCGCAGCTCACAATCGGGATCCAGTTGCTGAACGTTGATCGTGGGGTGACAAACGCCGTCGTCGAAAGCACCCAGGTTGCCGGCCAGTTCCAATGCCCCGGCCGCCCCCATGCTGTGACCCACAAAACTCTTTGTGTTGTTGAAGTATGTTCGATCCGACTCGCCAAAAACGCTTCGCAGGGCCGTGCACTCCTGGGTGTCGCCGCTGGCGGTACCCGTAGCGTGTGTGCTGACGATGTCGATCTGCTCCGCCACCAGCCCGGCGCGTTTCAAGGCCAATTCCACACACTGGGCCTGGCGTTCCGGATTCGGCAGGACAAAGTCCGTCGCGTCCGTATTCATGGCGTAGCCAGCCAACTCGCCATATATCTTCGCCCCACGGCGTTTGGCGTCGTCCAGGCGTTCAAGCACAAAAACGCAACCGCCCTCGGCCACAACGATGCCGTTTCGGTCAGCGTCGAAGGGGCGCGACGCCTGGGTCGGATCCTCATGATCGGCTAGCGCACCCTGGCTACGAAAACTGGCAAAAATGCCGAACGTGCGAATGCTCTCCGATACTCCGCCGGACAGGGCCACATCACACTCGTTCAGGCGAAGCATCTGGGCACCCTGGATCAATCCCGCATTGCCGGCGGCACAAGCGGCACCAATGGTGTAGTGCGGACCGGTGATCCCCATGCTCAAAGCCACCTCGCCCGCAGGATTATTGGCTACGGTGCGGGGATTGTGATGATGCGACCAGAACGACGTATCGTAGTCGAAGCCTTTGATTTCGTGGATTTCGTGCTCGGTCTCCACGTTGCCGTGTTCGGTGACGCCCAGATAGATGCCCACGCGAGACTTGTCCACATTGCCCCAGTCAAGGCCCGCGTCCCCTACCGCCTCGTTCGCGCAGTAGACCCCTACACTGCCGGCCCGCGTTCCGCGGCGAATCTCCTTTCGGTGTTGGTGGCGGCGCGCATCGAAATCGCAAACTCCCGCAACCGTCTTGCCAAAGTAGCGAATCTCGTATTCGCTGACGCCGCTCCGCCCGTTCAGCAGACCCTCGCGAAACTCGGCAAGCGAGTTGCCGTTCGGCGCGGTCAGGCCAATGCCCGTCAACACGATGCGTTGACAGTCCGGTAGACGGTTAGGCGTAGGCGACGCGATCATGGGAAGATCCAATTGACGCGGAACTCGGTCAAGAAATACATAAAACTACCTATTCGCGCACGCATTGGCAAGCGGCCAGACGCTGCATCCCCTCTTCGGTGGATACGTGCGGGTGATAGCCAAAATCATCAATCGCTCGACGTATGTCGAAATAGTGATCTTTAGCCAGTTGGGCAGCCAGAAATCGGGTCATTCGCGGCTCGATTTTCAGCCTGAGCAGGCCATAAGCCGCCTCCATCAAGGCACCGGTTCGCCAAGCCGCACGAAAGGAAATGGACCTGGTCATCGGCGGGAGCCCTGCCAGACCGAGGATCTGGTTGATCCAATCCCAGCAGTTCACCGGCTCGCCCTGACTGATGAAGTACGCTCGGCCGCAGACTGGTGCCCCAGGCTCTAATCCATCAGCGGCCTGCAAATGGGCCATTGCGGCGTTTTCCACATAGATCATATCGACCATATTCGCACCGTCTCCCACCCGCCGCAGCTTGCCGGAACGTGCCCGCTCTAAGAGACGAGGGATCAAGTGACGGTCTCTGGGACCCCAGATAAGGTGGGGGCGTAGCGAGCATGTCATCAGCCCATTCGTATTGTTGGCTTCGAGCACATGCTGCTCCGCCAGAGCTTTCGTATGCGGGTAGTGGCACAGCCAACGCGCCGGGTAGGGTGCCGATTCGTCTACGCCGCGCTGGTCGGAACCGTCGAAGGTCACACTGGGACTGCTGGTGAAAACGAGTTTGGGCACGTGATGAGTCAGGCAACCAGCCACGACGTTATGTGTCGCCAGGGTGTTGATGCCGTGATAGTGGTCCCACGGCCCCCAGATGCCCGCCACGGCGGCCGTGTGAAAGACGATGTCCATGCCATCGCACGCGCCGGCAGCCGTCCGGGGATTGCGAAGGTCACCCTTGATCGATTCGACGCCGAGCGCGTCCAACTCGGGATAATGGGAACGCGAGACATTCCGGACTTGGTCGCCTCGAGCCACCAATTGCTCGACGATGTATTGCCCCAGGAATCCCCCGCCGCCGGTGACCAATGCTTTCATTGTTCAGACTCGCTACGCACCGAGCGCTATCTGGTGGGGCACGTTTCCAGCGTGCCAAGGCACGATGGAATCGTGCCCCACATGGCCTGCGGCTGCGCGGTTTTGGCTAACTTCCACACACAACCGTTTCTAGAAACCTTGGACGACACGGCGTGGTATCTCGAAGCGATAGATGCCGTCGCCGCCATACGCATCGGCAGGTAGATCCAAGTGGAAATGGCCGATCGTGCGGAGATCGATGGATGAAGGGATAATAAATACAAGCACATCCTTCGCCACCTCGCCCATGCCTAGCGTCGCTTCACGGGTGTGTCCCTGGACCTCGGTAACGCCGGTGAACGCCAGCATCTCGTACTGCCGATCGCTGTCGTCTACCAAAGTTGCCCCGACATGACCACTATCCGAGAAAAACGAGTTCCCGTACCAACTGTTATACCCCAGCGCGGTGGGGCGCAGATTCTTGATGTTCACATAGACCTGAAGATAGTTCTTGTCCTGAGAAATGACCACACGGTTGTTTTCGTCTTTCGCCCTGACATCCCCGTAGCCGACGTAGTCGACGTCCACGGCCACGTCGTTCAGTTGGATGACGATGCCATCCGCCACATTGGACCAACCAGCAGATCGCGACTCGCTTGGCGTGAGAGAGACGATCTGCCGACCATTCGCATCTTTCGATGGAGGTTCGTCCTCTTCGCGTCCTGCTTTGACAAACAGCACTACCAGAACAAGTCCGCCTAGAACCACGCAGATTCCAGCCGCCACCAGACAGAAGGCCAGCAGACTACCGGATGTCTTCGACGCTGGTCTGTCACTAACGTCAACTTGGACCCCTCCCGTGCCCGCACCGGCGACCACGTGCGGCGACGCCTCAGGCGACGCAGGGGGTGTCGGCTGAATGGCCTGGGCCTGTGGCGCCGAAGATGGGGGCTGGATTGGCACGGTGGGCGACGAGACATTCACGCCTTGCGCGGGTGTCGTGGGCACCGTGGGAACGCCAGTCGCGCCAGAGGTGGCGGGGCCCATCGGCACCTCGGGTCCGGAAACGCTGGCCGGCGCCATAAACGTCTTGCTGCAAGACGCACAACGAATCGTCTGACCGGCCGCAACGTGTCCAACCGGACTGATCGCATTGCAGAATGGACAGCGGATCGGATTCATTGTTCTTTGAGTGGCTACTCCATTTGGCGATCACCTTCCATGGCAGGCTGCGAGCCGTCAATCGTCTTCGGCTTTTCGGGGAGGTCGGATGGAAACGGCGCGGATTCCGGCTTCGGCGTCGGTTCCTCACCGTCATCCATGCTGTCTTGGATGGAATCACGCAACACGTCAATCGAGAACGGATCGTCTGGCTTCGGCGGTTTCATCTCAATCTCAGGCTTCGGAGCGACGTCCTCTCTGCTCGGAACGGGGACATCGGCGTCTGGAGCCACAGCGACCGGGCTCTCCGACTCCGGAGGACGATCTTCGATCATAATGCGAGGGATCTCGAATCCAATATGGCCCGTGATCCCAATGGCCGCGTACGGCAACGCAAGCCGCAGCCGCTCGTATTCGTTTGTCGGCTTGTTAAAGACAAGCCGCTCGGTTGCTGAGTCTCCTGGCTTCAGCCGCCGTAGGACGGGGGCAGGCTTTGGTGTTGTCGACAGCGTCAGCAGTTTTCCTTTGTCGTCAACGAGCACGACACCTTCACCGGCGGCGTCTCTTCCTGGAGCCAGCCACCCCCGGTAGTCCAATGAGTCACTGGAGGATGCGTTTGTGACTGTCACCTCGACCGTCAGTGTCTGTGAGCCCGATTCGTTCGAATCCAGCCACGCTCTCACAACATGGAATCGGATATCTTTCGACGCAAGTACCATGCGTCCCCTCTTCCGTGACGCGTCCAGCCATCCCTTGGTGGCCGGCAGTGCGGTCGAATGCACTTCACCGTCACTCTCGCCAGCCGCTTGCTCGACGTTTGGATCGGTCTCGGGTTCGGGCTCCGCCTCGATGTCTCCAGCCGGCGGTTCCGGTTCCGCCTCGTCGGTTTTCGATTGGGCGATCTGGTCTTCCTCGGGCGGTTTGCTCGGAGACCGATTCAGTACTGCGATCGCAGTTACTCCTAACACAAGCAGCACCGCGACAAGGCCGCCAGCTATCAAGTACTGCTGTTGTTTCGACTTCTTTCGGATGCGGGCGATCGTTTCGCTCTGGTCCTGCGCGGGGGCGGCCGGAGAAGAGGGAGCCACCGGTGTCCCCACTGGAAGACTGGCCGGGGCAGCGACAGGAGCAGCAACCGGGGCTGCTACGGGAAGCGCGCTTGGGATCTCCGCCTCTTCCGTGGCCACGGGCAAGGCGGCGGCTACCGGCGGCTTTTTCGCCTTACTGGCCACCGGTGGTTCGGACTTGGCTGGCGGCGGCGACTCGACCGGCTTGGCTACCGGTGGCGCGGCTTTGGCAGGCGCGGCTGCTTGGGGCGCGGCCTTCGGGGGCACGGGCTTCGGGGACGTAGCCTTCGGCTCTTCCGCCGGGAAGAGGCCGGGAATATCAGAGGCGGCGGTCCATTGAGTATCCGTGCTAGGGCGCACGAAATGGTCCTTGGTCAGCTTGCCTTTCTTCGCAAGACTCTGTATTCGTTCACTACTGAAGGGCCCGTATTCCTTGTCGCCGATCAGACAGTACCAAGCTGCCATCGTCTGAATTCCTATCGGGTGTGAAAAATCAACGCCTCGTCAAACCTCGATTAGCGGGTAGCTGAATTCGCAAGAATTCAGGCCAATAGAGCACGCGGCTGAATTCTTGCGAATCCAGCTACAAGAGACCCTGTGCAGGCGATGGGCTCAGACGTACAGAATTCAGTTTTTGCGGGGACGGGCCTCGCCAAATGGAAAACCAGTGGCCGCAAAAACTGAATTCTGTACGTCTGAGCCCTGTCACGCGCATCGTTTAATCTCAATCCGAAAGTCAGCCATGGCAAAACATGTTTGGTGCCAGTGATCTGCATACCATCCTAGCCTACAATCCTACTGTACCAAGTGGCCGATTGGTTGGCTAGTTTATTGGAATATGTGGGCTGATACGATTAGGACGGCCATTACGATGAACAGTGCTGGAGAGTCTGACGGCGGCCCTTGGCGGAAGCCGTTTCAATTCGATACACGCTCATTTTTCTGGCTCATGGTCGCCGTTGGCCTCGCGCTGACGTATCTGCGGTCGTTCGGCAGCGAGATAATCCTCCAGGCGGTGATGGCAATCGGCGGATCGGCGGTTGTCGCAACCGCGGTGGGATGGTCCTGCAAGCGGATCGCCGACTCGCTGTATTGGTCGGTGCTGGGAACGGTCTTTGCCTTCATGAGCGCCGTGGGCGTGGTCGAGTACCACCTCGCATGGGCGGCTGTGGGAGCTGCGTCCGGCGCGGCCATTGGCTGTGTCGCGTCCGGCCGACCCATCCGGACAATGATCGTCGGTGGCGCGACTGGCGGGGTAGTGCTGGGCGTCTACGCGCTCGTCCCGCATTGGCCCAGCGGGCAGTTGATCTTCTTCGACGTGATCAGCGCCCTGGTTGCCGGAGCGTTGTTCGGCGCCCTGGTCGAAGTCTTCTTCTGGCTCGAAGCACGCAGCACGTTGCCTCGCTACGTGTCAGCCACTGTGCTGATGCTATCCGTCTGCGTGGGGAACTTCCTCGCCCAGCGTTTTGTTCCCTGAGTCGGATCTTATCAGAATTCGACATTCAGATCGGGGATCGTTTCTTTCAGCCCGTCCACGCCCTTCTGGGTGGCATTCTGGCAGAAGCTCAGCGTCAGATGCTTCAGATTCGAGCACTCTTTCAGGTGCTCCAGTCCGGCATCGGTGACCTCGGTCGAGGCGAGGTTCAACGACTTGAGATTCTCCAGCTTCTTCAGATGTGCCAGCCCGTCGTCCGTCACTCGGGTCTGGTCCAATCTCAAGTCGCTGAGGTTGGTCAAATCGGCCACGTGCTCCAAGCCGGCATCCCCGACACTGCTGAAGTAGAGGTTCAGCTCCTGAATGCTGTCGAGCCCCTTGATGTGCTTCATGCCTTCGTCGCCTACTGCGCTCTCGCTTAGGTCCAGATTCGTAAGGCTCACCATATTTCTCAGGTACTGCATGCCCGCGTCGGTAACCAACGTGCCGCGAAGGACCATCACCCGCATTCTCGTGCTGTCCTTCAGGGCCGCCAGCCCGTCATCGCCGATCGAGACATTCAGACAGTAGAACTCCTCCAGCGTGGTGATACCCTTCAGGTGGGCGAAGCCGTTATCGCCGACGGACGTATCCTGTAGCCCCAGCACCTTGAGCCTCGTCAGACCTTTCAGGTTTTCCATGCCGGCGTCCGTAATGTCATATCCGAAGACCTTCAGGCTTTTCAGGTTCTCCAGCGTCTTCACGTGTTCCAGTGTCTTGTCCGATAGCAGATTGCAGTTGGACAGGTTCAGCAATTCGATCGTCTTCCGCGTGGTCAGGTCCGCAATCCCGTCGTCCGAGATGTAGGTATCCGCCAAAAACAGGCGTTTGATCTTCGGAAGTTCGGCAAGGTGCGTCAGCCCTTCGTCGCGCACATCCGTCCGGGTCAACTTGATCTCCTCCAAATTCGTCAACCCCTTGAGTTGCGCGACACCTTCGTCGCTGACACGGGTGTCGCCCAAGTCCAGGATGCGCAGCGCCGAAAGCGGTTTGACGTGCTGCATGCCCGCATCCGTAATGTCAGGGCTATTTGTGCGCAGTTCGGTCAGTCCTTTAAGGGCCTTCAGCGAACAAATCCGCTGGAGGTCTTCATCCTTTGCGCCACACCCCATAAGGTAGACGCTTGCGATCCTCCCCTCGTCGTCCCGTTTGACCGTACCACCGATCTCGCCCACAGTCTGCTCGGCCAGTGCTACGAGGTGGTCGTCGCCGGAATCGGGCTTCGTTGCTGCAGGCCATTCACCTTCCTGCTGCTTGGCTGGAGGAAGCTCCGTCTGCGTGGGGCAACCGCCAGCGAAGGCGATTATCAGCAAACCCAGGGCTGGCAAAAGAAAACGTCTTGATAGGTTAATCACTACACTTTCTCCGTAAGCTGCAGTAGACAATCTGTACCCCGAAACCGAGAGACGATTAGCCTACTGGACAACCTCGCCGCTGGGAATGTAGGGTGCAACTCACCATGGCAAACTACTTGGAACAGCTCACTATCCGACTGGCCGTAGGAGCCGCGAACTTAGCAGAAACCGTGCGCACGCGCCACGCCGATTACCTGACAGACGCCCAGCGGCCTGACGGCGGGTTTGCAGGCCGAGAGGGAAGCAGCGATTTGTATTACACGGGCTTTGCGCTGCGTTCATTGTCGATGCTTGGCCAGTTGTACGGGCCTGTGGCTGAACGAGCGGCAACGTTTCTCAGAGACGGGCTAGCGGCTCGCGAGTCGATCATGGACTACCTGTCGCACGTTTACGGTGCCGCCATGCTCGATGTGTCGGCGGGGATCGACGTATTAGGCGCCTGCTCGCCCACATGGAGGGAGGAGGTTGCCAGCACGTTGGAGCAGTTGCGACGCGACGACGGCGGCTATGCCAAGTCGAAGGAAGGCGGAGCCGGCAGCACCTACTACAGCTTCCTGGTTCTGATGTGCCACGAACTGGTCGGCAAGCCGTTGCCCTGCCCCAAACGCCTGATCGACTTCGTCCTGTCGCAACGCTGCGAGGAAGGCGGCTTTCGTGAAATCCGCGTCGCAAAACGCGCGAGTACGAACCCCACCGCAGCCGCCATTGGCGTGCTTCGGTCGCTCGATGCGCTAGACAACGAGATTCGCGACGGTACGATTAGTTTTCTGGCCGAGATGCAGACCGACGAGGGGGGGCTGCGAGCCAACACGCGCATTCCTATCGCCGATCTGCTCAGCACCTTCACCGGCCTGTTAACGCTTGCGGATCTCGACGCAATGGAACGAATCGACACCGAAGCTGTGCTCCGTTATGTCGAACGCCTGCAGCGAGACGAAGGTGGCTTCCGCGGGGGAGCTTGGGACGAGACGGTTGATGTCGAATACACCTTTTATGGTCTTGGATGTTTGTCGCTGTTGAGTTGATCATCATGTCCGGTCTAGTTGTTGACGATGTTTCCAGAGAGTTCCCGACACGGGCCGATCCGTTGGTCGTGCTGCGCAGCGTTTCTTTCGAGTTGGGGGCCGGCGAGAACGTCGCGATCGTCGGGCCCAGCGGATCGGGCAAGAGCACGCTGTTGCACATCATCGGCACCCTGGACCGCCCCACATCCGGCACGGTTGAACTGAACGGCCAGAAACCGTTCGAATTCGACGAAGCGAATCTCGCCCGATTTCGCAATCGCAACGTTGGATTCGTGTTCCAGGATCACCACCTGCTGCCTCAACTGTCGGTTCTGGAGAACGTGTTGGTACCGACCGTGGCCGACGGCGGCCCGGGCAGGGAGACGATCGACCGAGCCCACAGTCTTCTTGACCATGTCGGCTTGAGCGAACGATTGCAGCACCGTCCAGCCGAATTGTCCGGTGGCGAACGTCAGCGAGTGGGCGCGGCGCGAGCATTGATTCGCCAGCCAAAGCTGGTGCTGGCCGACGAACCAACAGGCAATCTGGACCACGCCAATGCGATGGTGATTGGCAAACTGCTGGTCGATCTACAGATACACGAAAACGCGATGCTCGTCCTGGTCACACACAGCGCCGAGTTGGCCGCCCTGACCGAGCGTCAAATGCAATTGGTCGAAGGCGCCCTGCGAAAGTGTTAGCGCCCCGGCCACGTCTCAGTCATGGGCGGAGCGAATTCAGTTGTTTGCGTATGTCAATCGCTAACGACGCATCGAGTTCTTCGGCCAGTTGAAGAGCCGGGATGAAGGCGTCTCTCGCCTCGCCGTAGTCCTCCAAAATCTGGCTGCACCTGCCGGCACCATCCAAGTGTCTCATCTTCCAGTAGGCACTTGGGAACACCGCGGTCCTTTGGAGTGCTCGTTCGTGTAGATCCCGAGCTTGCGCTGCCTCGCCAGTGAGTCTGTCCACAAGAGCCAGACCGTAGAGGGAGGCCAGTTCGCCAACAACGTCCTCCTGGCGTTGTTTGATATCGAGGCTCTCTGTAATCAGTTGCCGGGCTCTAGAAAACTCGCCTCGCTGCAGATGCATCTCGCCCAAGTGGTGCAGCGCTACGCCGCGGCCGCGATCATCGTCGATCTCTGAGGCCATGTCCAGAATCTCCTCAAAACAGGATCTGGCCTCATCGAAATGCCCCATTCCTCGGAGTAGGGCTCCGAAGGTGATTTTCGAGGCAACCTTCTGTCGACTAGGCGGCAGTTCCTTTTCCACGTGTTGACCGCGTCGAAACCAACGCTCTGCGTCTTCGGGTCGGTTGCGTTCGACGGCCAGGGCCGCCAGTGCCTGACACGTGCGAGACAATCCTGGCAGGTCCTTCAGTTCCTCCTTCAGACGCAAGGATTTCACGTAGCTCTTTTCCGCATTTTCGTAATTGCCTGTAGCGGCTGAGAATACCCCGAGTTCATAGTGGCAATAGGCCTCGTTCCGCTGGTCCTTCGCCTGTCGAGTGGCGACTACTCCACGCTGAAGCAGTACTTGGCCTTCAGTCAGATAGCCGCGAGCATAGAGGAAAGGCGTCATGCATCGAACGAGCTCCGTCACTACCGCGTGACGCGCGAGCCGTTCGGCAGTGTCCACAGCCTCAAGCAAGTTCAGGCGTTCCGATTCCATCGCGTCATGATCACTGCCACGATTCCTGGCAAAATCGACGAAACGAAGCGCATGGTGCTCGGGCCAACTCTGGTGGCCCCCCGATTCCCAAACGACGTTCCGGCGCAGATACTCCCGCGCCAGAGGAACCGGCTTCACTCGGCCCCCCGCAAACTCGAGAAGCGCTGTCGCGCGCGCAGCCTGGAACGCTTCATCGAATTCCACGAGTCTGGCTCCGGGTTGCCCGGCACCCTGCCACACGGCCCGCAGTTCCGGCAAAGCTGCGCCGGGCGAGAACGCAGATGCGGCTTGCAGCAGGTCCAGTGCACCGTCCTCTCGGTCCTTCAACTCACGGCAGATTCGGCCAATCATCGAGTCGAGCTTCGCCCGCAGGTCCTGTCCTTCAAGGTTCTTGAGTTGCGCCAACAGATCATGCCAACCCCGTTCGGGTCGCCTCATCTCGGCGGCCATATAGCGCAACAGAGGCGGGTGCCAAAAGGCGGCCTCGGCCAGTTCATACAAGGCGCCGATCTTGCCGACGGCCTCTGGATACGCCTCTTCGATGACCGGCAGTTGCGGCACGTCTTTCGAAGCCACGGGGATCTTGTCCCACGCCTCCACGGCATCCACATCCCCGAGGTCCTGTCGTGACGGCAGCAGAAGCTCGACCAACAGTAGTATGGCATCGGCTGGTCGGAGATGATTGACGTTCATCCGGAATACGTCCGCCGCATCGGGATCGATGAGCGGCGGAAGGCCTTCCTGGCGGAGCGTGAACAACACAAGCGTCCCAGAACGCTGGTCTACCCGCCGAAGAGAATGCGCCAAGTCTTCGGCATCTTCTTTCTCCAGGCCGTCCAGGTTGTCGAAGATCAGCAGATAGGGTCGCCGGTTCAGTATCTCAGCCAACCGTTGGCGTTTTGCCCCACGATCCGTGATGCTATTCAATCGTCCGGCGCGTCCCAATACCGTGTCAACGACACCGCAAACGTCTTCTAGCGATAGTCGCGTTCGGCCGTCAGCACGGGATCTGGGCTGCAGATAGAACACCCCTTGATATCGCCAACTGTTGCGCAAAGCCGCCGCCAATGCCAGGGCCGATTTTCCCACACCACCGACTCCGCTCAGAGCAACGGCGCGGTGACTTTCCTCCTCCATGACATCGCTCAGTTGCACTAGTTCACTGCCCCGTCCGGCAAAAAAGGTGTCGGGGAAAGGCACGTTGTGCGGTGGCTCGCCAAGATCGAACTCCGGCGCGATGTCTCCCGCTTGCGCTGGTCCCAGGCGGGTTGCGTCGTTGCCGAGTAGCAGGATGTTATCGGCACGCGATTCGCCATAGGCTCTACGCGAACCGGCCTGGCGGAGATCCCATTCGCTTATCGGTGGCAGAGTCTGCCGTTCGTAACCTTGGACGACGGATCTCCGGACCCAGTCGCATGCGTCGCCAACCGATTCTCCGTGACAGAGTCGAGAGTAGAGTTCCCGAGCCACTAGCGCAGCTTCTGGATCCGAGATTGCACCTCTCGCTGTGACCACGCTGGCGACTCCTACGCTCAGCAAAGCCCTGCCGTACGGCTCTCCGTGACAGATATTCAATAGGACAAGATCTGTCTTGGCGCCGTCGAAGATCTGAGCCAGCGCATCAGGTGAGACGGGTTCCTCGCACCCATTCCCTCGTTCCATTCGAAGCCGACCGTCGTCCGGCACGTACCCGATCAGGTGAACCATCGGGTATACCGGCTTGGCCTGGCTAGAATGGAGTGCCCTTCGCAAATTGTCTGGCGACGCCGGGTGCAAACGGGATATTCGCAGCGGAGGCACTTCCCCCGAACAAGCATTCCAAGCCTCGCCCACAGCGTCGCGAACCCGGCGCCATTCCCGCCACCCGTCGATAGGAGGGTGGGACAAGTCCGGTTGGGCCCAATCACCAGCCACAGGGGAACAGATGACGATCAATGTCGGCATAGGATGGTCGGCGTCACGACTAGGAACGTTCCGGTCCATTGCTTTCACCTAAGAGTGATCGGCTTCCGCGAGGCAGCCACCACTCAACAGATTCTGGGGCCACCATTCTCACTCATTTTCGGCGACAGGAACGGTTCATGCATCGGGATTCGTACCGTGGGTGGGCTTGGAGCCACATCCCAAGTGCTAGGATACAGAATCCGATCACGGCGAAGCCGAAACCGGCCAAAGGAGCAAGAATGATTATTACGCCGAACCCCACGATCGTCAGAGCGACGGCCAGCCGCTGATTCGGCATCATGGCCATTGGCTGGTCGCAACGCGGACAACGATGTACGGATTCCTCGATGGTTCGCCCAAGCCTGCGCGACGACCCCCCGGCTTCCCGAAAAGTCTCGGACGGCGATACGTCCACGGGAGTTGCCTCGATATCACCGATTCGTTCGTTGTCGCTGCCCTCTTCAGGAGGCTCGTGCGCAGCGAGCGTCGCACCACAGCGGAGGCAGATCTCTCCGCCCGATGCACGAGCGCCACATGTCGGGCAATACTCACTGTCCGCTCGAAACTGAGACGGTTTTCGGCTTGCGGCCATCCGCCAACTGCCTTCTCCAGACTCGGTCGGCCAACTCTCGTCGCGTTGCGCACGTGGTTCGACACTCGCGGGCGACTGGAAAGATCTCCTCGTCAGCCTTGTCCGTTGCCTGTTTGAACTTGAAATCATCTGGCAGTCCGTGCCCACTCAGTACGAGGTACTGCAGCAGCGATTCATCTGCATCGCACATGACCTGCCACGCCTTCATCGCGTGCGTTTCGACGCATGGAATCGGTTGCCTCAGGACGTCACGCCAGAGTTGCTCGCTGGCATTGGCAAGTTCCTTCGCGCGTCGTGGGATATGTTTGGCGATATGCTCCGCATCCTTTTCGTCGAGTCCACGCAGGCGGAGCAGATGCGTCCATTGCTCATCGTTCGGTCTGCGGAACTCCACCAGCACCGAGGTACTGCCGTCGTCCGCCGAATGCCTCTGTGCTCGCAGTTCGATATCTGGTTCCGCGGCTTGTGGCGAGAGATTCTCGACGGGCGACACGTTCTGTTTGCGTTCCGCAGGCACAATGTCGTCGACCAGAGCCCCGATGCCTATCGCCCTGCCTGCCTTGGCGGCTTCAAGCAAAGCCGATCGGTACCGGCAGTTACAGTAGAATTCCACCAACGGCCACATCAACTTGCAGCCCCTGTCTGCCGTCGAACGCTTCGCCAATTGCTTCGCTACTTCCTCCGCTTGCCGCTTGTACGTGGCGCCGATCACGCACAGGCGCTCTTTCATCTCAGAGACCGCCTGCATATCGAACCTCTGCGTCGTATCGGAGACGCCCGTGTCATCCAGTTCGTCTTCCGCCCCAGCCGCACTCTCTTCCACCACGGCGCAGAAGATGTCCTCTGGTTCACATTTGTATTCAGCGCACAGCTTTTCGCTTGCTTCGTCATCAAGGAGACTGGCGAGGACACCCCAGATATCCTGTTCCCCGCCCACGTACGAGAACAGCTTCTTTCTGCCACTGGGCGTCATCATGGACCAAAACGACTGGTCCAGCGATTTCTCCATTCCGGACTCGACGATCCCGGACCGTTCCAGAAGACGCTGGAGAAGTTCATTGTCAAAAAGGACCGCGACAACCTCTGCCCACGTCGACCTACACCCCAGACTTCGAGCCAGCTCTTCGATCACAACCTCGTCGAAGAAGAGCTTCACGTCATCAGGCGCCAGCCGGCGCCTGCGTTGGTGTGCGATTCCGAGTTGTTTCCCCAGATAGATGCGCAGCCGCTGGAATACATCGTCGCGGGAACAGCCGAGCCGTCGGGCAATCGAATCGAGCCTGCTTTCTCCACGCAATTCATCCAAGACGGCCCGCGGGTCTCCGCCGGGATAGAACATCCCCACGGCCGTGGCAACGGCCCTGCGCAGCTCTTCGTTCCAGCGGGCAGCTTGCCCTACGTAGAACTCGCCCGGATAGTAGCGGTCACTCATCATCACACTCGTCAAGTTACCGTGTCTCGTGGCACCGGCGCGCCGGTGAGGATACGTTGGATCCAGCGAAGGTCGGGCGTGTGGCTGCAATAAAGTGCGTTGTATGCGGCCTCAAACGCCGACTCGGTTTTGAAAAACGCCGTGCTTTGCGTTTCGCCCGTCGAATCCCATCTTGCGGCAGCGGCCGCGAATTCGTCTGCCAAACGCGTGGCTTCACAACAGTATTCGACGTCGCTGGCGATTCGTTCAACGGGCGTGAGCTGTACAGAGTCCCGGTCGAGGATGGTTTCTTCAAGAAACCGGTTGACGGCTTCGCGATCCTTCGACCATGCGGCCTTGAAGGCGGACACCACGTCAGCGGGCAATTGCAGGTTGGCGTCGTCGCGCAGCCGTTTGAGCGAACGGATCGGATCAAAGCCCGCTTGAAGACATCGCATGAACGCGATCATCAGTGCCTTCCCCGGCGGCGAATCGGATGCACCCATTGGCTGCAGTGCACGGATTGCCGAGTTGTAGGCATCCACATCCAGGTTCTGGATGCAGCGGACGCCGGCGCTGGCAGCCACTTGGCGTTCTAGTACGGAATCGCGGATTTCGTTTACCTGGGATTCGGACGGCGCGGTTCGGAACGTGCGATCGCAGACCAATGCCGCGATGTCCGGGCGTTCAAAGAGGTGTTTCCTCAAGCGTATTTCCAATTGCTTCGAGTCCGGCCCGTCAATGAACAATGCGTCTAACGCGTCGCGGGCGGCGTCACTCCCGTACTCTGGCAGCGTTTCGGTCACAGCGGTGTCCAGAGGATCGTGTACCGCCAGCGTACGCTGGCGTTCGTCGACCTCGATCACGGCCCTGCGAGCGTCAATGATCGCCTTTGGAAAAACATCCAGCGTGTCCGCTTCTTCGTCGTAGATAACGTCGAAATAGACCGTCCTCTTGAAAATGCTGTCAGGATGAATGCCGCGATTGTGGAGCAAACGCCTCCACTCCACGTTCAAGAGGCCCTTCGCGATCCTCTTCCACTCGTCGAACAGTCTGTTTATCCGTTCGTCCGCGCAGAGAGGCACGTCGCGCAGCGTACAGTCGAAGATACGGGCAACGCACTGCCGCCAGACGTTGGAGTATTCCGTCGACGCCAAGCGAGCAATGGGCTCCCGTTGCTGCTTCATTTGCTCCAGCTTCTTATCGTGGTCGGGAATGAAATGCGCTTCCAGACGGTGAACGTATTCCCTCATCGACACCCGTTCTCCCCCCTCCAACGGGACATTGATGGCGAGATCGTCCAGGATCTTACGGTTTAGAGTCACAGGAGGCTGTTCGTCCTGCTCCTTCTGCGACAACCCGTTGAACCAGCGCACGCGTTCACGGTCGGCTGCCAATTCGTGTTCGTAAAACTGAATGCGACGTTCCAGATCGGCCCTCAATCGTACAAGCACATCGCGGTAGTAGGCATCCAGCAGCGTCTCCATCTCGGGTGACTTGAGCAGATCCCCAGACAGACGAAGGGGCAGCCGATACTCGGTGCCGGGGAAGTAGGGGTAGGCCCAAAGCAGGACTCCCGCTTCGGGACACGGATTGAACAGAGTAGGCGGCGAACCCGTCTTGACACGCATCAACTGCTTGCGGAGAGCGGCGACTAGTCTTCGCAGGTTCGCATAGTCACAGCGGTGGACTTGGACGAAGCCCGTTTCCTCGGCCATCCGTTCGAATCTCGCCCGCAGTGCAGCCAGTGCCTCCTTTGCCGTCGGTGGCACTTTGGTGGCTGGGATGCCGCCACCGCCCCCGAAGCCTACGAAAGCCAGGAGTTGTCCGAGGATGCCTCCGGGCGCTGCGGCTTGCGCGTGTTGAACGGAGGTCAGATGGATCAACCCATGAGTAATCACACTCTCCGCGGCGTCTGGCATGGCCAGCAAGGTCGCATAGGCGGCCGCTTCGATCTCTTCGCGGACTTGGCGTGGCCCAAGCCCCAAGGCTGTCAGCCCCACGACAGTCTCCGGCTGGTCCGGACCCTCGGGGGCTTCGGTATGGAACCAGACGTGAACGATGGGCGAGTCCAGTCGCCAATCCAGTTCAGGTTGGAAGACGTCGACCAAGCCGAAGGGCAAGGGCGGCGGCATCAGCGGTTTGAGAACTCCGGAGGACTCTTTGACGGAACTCGGGTCCAGAGTCCCGAGCATCGCGCTGTGGACCATCACCAAGTGCTCTTCTGCGGCAGACATGGCCCGGTCGCTTGTTGCCGATCCACCCGGCATCGCTTGCAGGTCTTCGAGGCTTACCAGGGCATTTTCCATCACCTGACCTCGCTGAGCTTCAAAGCGGCCGCCGTCGCGACGCTTAACGGGCTGCATTTTCGTACGAGGTACCGAATCCTGTTCGACTGCCTCTGCCCCGTCACCACTCGGCGCCAATTGAAAGAAATCGGTTTTTTCAGCCGTCAGACGAACGCGATTTCGGTCACTCTCGCTCGGCAACGCGAGTGACAACGAACCACGGTCAAGTGACATAGTCCGTAGAACGGAGCCCGGAGGACTCTCGAAGGCTTTGAACAACTCTGCCAGTCTGCGACGGATGGTGGAGACGGTGGCCTCGCGAGGCGGCCAATGCAATTCCAGCTCATGCCGCGGATCACTGGTATCGACGCCCAGTCGTTCCGCGATCCGCTGCACCGCCTGTTCGCGGGCCTTGTGATCGTCCTCCGAAGGCTCGTAGAAAATCGGCTGAATCCCCAAACGCAGGAGCCGGTTCCGGCCCATCTCGAATTCCAATTCGCTCAATGCCGGCTCTCTGGGAAGCAGCGCGAAATGGCCACCGTCGGACAGCCCCCAGCGAGTTTGTGCCAGCCGCAAGCAACGATCGAGGTCATCGCTTCCAAGCCGGAAGCCGACGAACAGGATACTCAACAGTTCCAGAGGGCTGCCTTGCGGTCTCCTAAGCATCAATGCTTGGTGTTGCGAAGCGGTGATGACCATCCCTTCGGGGTGGTCGATGGAACCAAACAGGTGAACGGCGGTGGGCAGCGGCCCCCGCCCACCCAACAACTGGTCAGTCGGTATGCTGTCAGCCGGCGTCACGGCCTGTTTCAAGTGATCAGTAAGGGCCGCCACCATGCACAGGTCGTAGTTGCCGACCAGCCACAAACGGATGGGTAGGCGCACAAGAAGCTCATGCTCCCACGAGAAATCATTGGATGATCGGGGAGACCAAGTGTCCCTTACTCTATCGCGAAACAGTTCTGGGCTGAGACGACCTGCCACCCATTCAGCGAGTTCCGGCAGGTTGGCACAGCCAGCCGCCAGTGTACACCAAACGTCCTCGGACAAGCCGTGATGGCTGCTCGCGTCCACGGCTGCCAGTAGCTGCTCCATGAACTGCTGAGTTGTTGGATACCCGACGCTCGCTGACACTTCGGGTCCACACACGCCCAGTACCGGTCTTTCGTCCTGGAGGGCGTCGATGAGGCGATCAAGGTGTTCGCTAAACATACTCGACCCAATTCGAGTGGAAGGTGTCGACGCACCATTCTAGCCGATGATTCGGTACAAAGGAAATGGGCTGGCCTCCCCCAACGTTCCTAGCAAGGCGTATCCTCCCGTCTCAGCCATTCCCTTCGACCCGACTGGACAAACCACCGCCGAGGTTGTGGTTTGGCATCAGAAAGGCCAAAGTGGCATTACGTCAGGTTATCTACTTGTTCTGTACATCTGAAACAGCATAATGGTAGTGAGTCGAGGCAGCAAGATCCCAGTTTGGAAGGTTTCGGTTCCAGAAAGGAAGGGCAGTGTTATGTTCAGGTCCATGTTACTGACGATAGTCATCGGAGTCGTCGCGGTCGCTGGTAGCTGTCTGGCAAACGTGCCAGCTTGCGCCCAAGGGCCGCTGGCCCGGTGGTTACAGAATCGGCGGGAGGCAAGAACTCGGGCCACGACCGAGCCTCGATCTGCTCAACCGGGGCCCGCAAGTGAGGGCTGGGTTAGGGGAAATGTGACTCACAGCATAGACAACACACTTGGATTAGGCTTGTCGACGGTCAACAAGAGCCTGGGCAAGGCGAAGACGGGCTATGGCGTTGTGAAGTCGGCCAACGAGTTCTTCAACAGCGGGACGCCCGGCAATCCGCTCAAAGCGATGGGCGTCATTATTGGACTCGACAGTATTGCGTCCGGTCCGCTGACTCAGGCCGGCGTCGGTCCGCAGGCCGCTTTTATCACGAAGTTTGCGGAAACTGCGACGGATTTCACGATGGGAAAACACGACGAGGCAACCGCCGCTCTGAAATCCGGCTTCGCAAAGCAGCACCTGGAGATGCATCGGATGACGGGCGACCCGAAACACCTGTTGCGGGCCGTCGAAGCGGCTCGACCGAGCCTCACGTATGGTCATCTGAAGTCTTGGGACACGACACGCCCCTTGGTCGTCAAGCCGCATGCCGGAATGCCGGGGCAGCGTCCGCATACCGCCGTGGGCAATCTGGCGAAAGGCTGGAAGACCACCGTAACGAAAGAGCCGTTCCGAACGAACGCCACAAATCCGCTGGGCCGGGCTGGCGACTGGGCGAATTGGAAGTTGAATCCCAATAACATCAGAATCAACAGCAGCTACGACCGCACGTTCCACAACCGGGACGGGACGACTCGAATCCAGATCCACAAGAGCAAGACGGGCTACGGATATCAGCCCGGCCAGACGAAGCGGACCGAGTACTCTCGTTACGAATTCCGCGGAAATCGTGTGCAGAGAGTCGGCGGCGGCGCTACGAACTACAGGTACAACAACACGAACACTCGCAGCAGTTTCAGTCGTCCAAGCACCAGCCGCTCGTCCTTCAGCCGTCCGACTATCAGTCGTCCAAGCACCTCGTTCCGCTGAGACCAAGCCACTGCCCACATAGAACCTCGTTGTCGATGTGAGCGCGGCGCTGCCGTTTGCGTCGCTCGCCAGTTGGAATTCGCCAACCCGGCGGTCGTACGATATAATCCATAGGGACTCGTATTGGCGCATTTTGTGCCCGTGAACTACGATGTGTCTTCCCAACACACAAAGGGAAGCTGTCAGAGCCCCATGAGAGTGAGAATCTACACGTCATCTGAAACAGGTCAGCAACCTGTCGCGACCGTCCGTTTGAGCGACAGGCGCGAGGACGCCTGTGACCTGCCCGAGTCTATCGCGCCGGAAGCGCGCTTTTTTCTGGTAGGTGTCGAGGCCGATAACGAGGTGTATGCACGACAGATCCGAGAGGTCCTTCAGAGACCCTCCATCCCCATTCCCCGGTCCAGTTCGCTCCGCACGCGCGGAGTGCGAACTCGGGGCGTTTACACAGCCCCGGAGCCCTACGGAACGCCGGCCTATTGGCGCGCCGCATTCGGGCTGATGCGCAGCGAAACGGGGATGATTTACGATTTCGAAGACTACAGCGAGATGCTTCAGGCAATGGAGGCCTGATAAGACGTGCGTGAACGTGTACTCTCCAACGATTCCCCCTCGGCGTCCACTGAAGGTGATTCCCAGCCGCCCATTCAATCAGACTTCTCTCGCATCGCCTCACGCGCCCCGGAATCTCATTTGCTGTGCAGGGCCTATCACTTCTGAGATTCAGCGAGCGAGAGCCAGCCTTTCTTCCCGCAATCGCTACAGCCTTTGCCGGAGCATTTCTTGCACACGACATGCGCCTTGAGCGATTTCAGCAGCTTGTCGGCACGCGCGAGTGATTGTTGCGCCTTCTTCAGCTCTTCGCCGAACCCGGGCGGCAATTCGTCCACTTGGCTTCGGAGCCGAGTGAGTTGAGCCGACACGGCATCCACAGTCGCTCTGGCTCCGAACAAGTCTTGGAGTTGCTTGGGAACCGTCCGTCCACTAGCATCTCGAGCACGATGCGAGTCCTGGCTCTCCCGTTCGCGGATCTCCTTCTCCGCTTTGCCCACCGACACCATTCGGTCAATCACGTCCTGCGCCAGCCCCGTAGGATCGCGTTCGAAGACGTACAGCGCTTTGTAGACGGAAACATGGCTCACACCGTACCGCTTGCAGACTTGGCGAACTGCGTCGTCGCCAGTACGGTTTTGTCGTTTGCCATCCGACGTGAACTGACGCTTGACCAGTCCCGACCTGACGAGATACATGGCTTGCTGTGAAGCGTTGAGGTGCCTGCGTTGGAGGTTTTGCGACGTACCAAATGCAACGGCTTCCTTACGTGACTTTGCCGGTGCCTCTCTAAAATCTCTTCTCGGATTGAGGCTAATTCCCAAGTCGCAGCATGCCTTGTAACGATTGCGCCCATCCAGAATCTTGTGTTGAAAGAGACAGATGGGCTCTTTGATGGGCTTTTTGGTTCTAATGTTGCTTTCCCTGATGTCCTCTCTAAGAGCTTCGTATTCCTCCTTGGACATCATCGGAAACTGATTGGCCAGCGGATGAGATCTTCTCAATACGGCGAACTCAACTGCCTTGTCGCGAGGCTCTGCCGACACTTCCTGCAACTCCTCGCCTAGTGTCAGCTTCATCCGCAGCTTCCGGCACGCCATGTATCGATTTCGACCATCAAGTATCTTGCCTTCGTACAGATCGATGGGCTCCTTGAGCCCGTTTTTCCTGATGTCAGCTACCAAGCCCGCCAGTTCCGCTTCGGACATCATCGGGAACGGTGCCACCCAGGGATGGAATTCGATATCCACTTCACGTGACCTCCATTTGAGGGTGAGCTGAAGGACACATTCACTTCGGCATCCATGCCGCAAATTGCGGTACAAAACCCCACAAATGGCGCAAAGGACACCCATTCTCCCAAATCACCAATTATATATAATGTATACATTCGTCAGCCGCTGTCAAGGCTCAGAATGTAAAGGAGTTTACAAAGTTTGGATTGCTGAATTACTCGATCGGCGTTCCCACACGGGGTGTGCGGACACGAGGGGCGGTACGAACGCGAGGGGCGGCAGTGAGTTCGGTACGAAAGACACAGCTTCTGTCAGATGATTCACCACAGACGCGTCATTCCGACCGACTTCGGATAGAGAGGAGACCATGCCTTGCTCGCCAGTGGGGGGTGCAGGATTCGAACCTGGCGAGGTGTTTCCAACGGATTTAGAGTCCGCCCCTTTGACCGCTTGAGAAACCCCCAAGGTCTCGAACACAGCGCCCGGCCAGCTCGCGGCAGGCCGTGAGCAACTAGTGCTTGAGTTGTTTGGCCAACGGTTGCCGATTCGTGAACATCGAACAACTTGCCATCAACACAATTCACACCAAATCGATGTACGGCGTGCGAGAGGCCGATATCTGCCATCAGGGCAGCCCGATGGCCCTGGCACCAGTGGCTTGCGTGCCCTCGAGCAGACTACTCCGCTACGATCCGTCGCATCCATTGTGGCCAGCCCGCGATCGGTTCGTCCTTTCCTGCGGCCATGCGTCGATGCTGCTCTATTCGCTTCTGCATGTGGCTGGCGTAAAAGATGTGGACTGCCAAAGGGGATCTTCGACGACAACAACATGACGATCGACGCCGGCCGACATATCATCTGCGGGAAACCGTTGAGCACTGCTCTCAGGCGGTGCAGCAAGATGGTGCAACCAATTGAGAACACTCGCAGAATGTTGGCCACGATTTTTTCCATCTTTCTTGGCGAGTCGGCACAACTGCCAAACCCGCGTGTCCAACGGCAAGAAGATGCCACAAGATCTCACCAGCTGCCTGGGCGATCGGGATGGGTCGGCGAACCCCGCGCGGCAGAAGACCAAGTAGAGACTTCACTTGAGAGCCGCAGCGAACGCTGGTGATCTCAGGGATAAACGTAGCTAATGCGGCGATGCGGTCGGACGCAGCCACAGCCATCTAGCGATAGCGTGCTCGTCGCTGTCATGATTCGGCTGTCAAGAACGGGATCATCGGTTCGACGTTCTGGCACATCACCTGCCCGTTCTTGGCAAACGGAATTTCGACTGGAAGCCGGTCGGGTCGATTCCATTCCGGACGTGCCTGGCGAGTGCGTTCTGAAGTTTGCGTTGGAGGTCCATTTGAGCCGCGGTTGTTCTCGATCCAAACACGGCCAAGCGAACGTAATGGGCCGCCAAAGGGCTTTCGCGGCTTGTCCCGGCGTGCGCGCCCCGACGAACGCGCACGCCTCCCGCTGGTGGTTAAGCACTAATTGCCCAAAAGACACCATGACTGGTGGTCGAGCTAGGAACCCGTTCAACCAGGAAATCTAGCATGAGCGAACTCTGTGATTTTGGCCTAATCGGTCTGGCCGTGATGGGCGAGAATCTTGCGGTGAACGTATTGGGCCGTGGCTTCAGTGTGGCGGTGTTCAACCGCTCGGCCGAGAAGGCACCGGAAGACGTTTCCTTGGCTGCCACAGCATCGAGCGGTTGGTGGGGAGCCTCGTGCCGCCGCGGAGGGTCATGATGCCGAACAAGGCGGGCCCTGCTGTCGATGATTTGATCGACTAGGTCATCCCCCTGCTCTTGCCGGGCGACGTGATCATCGACGGAGGCAATACGCACTTCTCCGACACCGAACGTCGAACGAAGATGTCGAAGATAAGGGCTTGCTCTACATCGGCACCGGCGTGCCCGGCGGTGAAGAAGGGGCGTTGAAGGGCTTCAGCATGATGCCAGGCGGTTCGCCCGATGCTTGGCCTCTGGTAAAGCCGATCTTTCAGGCGATCACCGCCAAAATTGGCCCCAACGACGACATCCCATGTTGTGATTGCGTCAGTCCGCGCGGCGCCGGTCACTACATCAAGATGGTGCACAATGGCATCGAGTACGGCGACATGCAGTTGATCTGCGAAGCCTACGCCACGCTGAAGAACGCTTTGGGGTTGACCAACGACGAGTTGTACGAGGTATTCGCAGAATGGAATCGCGGCGAGTTGCAGAGTCAACTTGATCGAGATAACACGAGCCAACGCCAGCGTCCATGATGGGGCTCGGATGGTCTTTCGGTGGCTCGGTTTTGGACATCGCCGGTGCCAAGGGTACAGGCAAGTGGATGAGCCAACTGCCGGGTGTTGATGAATCTCCGGCAGAAATGCCGCTTGTCATGACCCATCCGGGGCAGAAGGCCGTCGCTTGGCTTCTGTCACATCAGAGTTGACTGCCAAGTCCGGCGCACCGGCCTTTCGTTCGCCGTAGCTATTCGCGCTCCTCAAAGCGACAGGCTCGACGAGACCAACGCGCCCCTTACGAACTCATTCAAGCGATACCGGGGATTCGCATTACTTCGGCAACAAGTTGCCGCGCAGGTTGCAGCTACTCGCCACGCTAAATCGTCGTTGCACCGGTCAGTTGACATATCCGGGAGACTCCGCCCCTTGACACGACGCGGGATGCTTTCCGTGCTGTAGAGAAAGGAGAAAGGCGATGGGACCGAAGCCAGATTCTGCCTGCCCTGCTGACGAGGCGCGGCTGCGCTAGGCTCACCGTGTGGCGAGAGTCGCTCCATTCCTTCCCCGCCTGCTGCAGTTGTATTGGTACCTGCCGATACAATTCAACTAGATTCTCACCTTTCGCGTGGAACTTATTGGTATTCTCGCCAGGCGCCTCATCTGTCTCACCATATCCCCTGCAGCCTGATGGACAGTCTCTTATGACACGGAACCCGTACAACGAGTTGGGTTTTGACGGTGTCCAGTTTCATGACGACGATGCCGTGTCCGACATTCGTGAGCAGGCTCTGGCCGATGTCCAGAGCGAAGCATCCGATGCGAAGAAGTCGTCTGACGACATCCGCGACACCGTGACGTACAAACGCACTCGGGCGTAGCTTGGTCGCTTGAGCACCAACAGCCGCGAGATTACGATCCGCGACCATCACCAGCTTGTCGATGCTATCAGTCAGACGCTGAAACACCACGTGAGCATGAAGAATGCAATCGAACTGAAGCCGAGCGAGCCGCTCGATCAGGACCACATTCCGATCATCGGCGATGCCTGTGTGAAGTGGTACAGGCCCCAGAAGTACTGCAATAACGGCGCATGGCGAGACACCGCGTAACTGGCCGCATCGGTTTCACGATCGAAGCGGGTTCCAGCTCCTTTCCAAGCGGATCAATCCCATTTTGGTCGTGTTCGGCCAGTGCGGCGTGAGATCCGCCTTGGAGGTCTATCCCACGGAAATCGCGTTCGATTCATACAAGGCACAGCGAGTTTTGGAGGCATTGGATTATCGCGAGGAATTCGGCTTCAACTTCGATCCCAGCCACTTGCACTGGCAAGGCGTCGAGCCGGTGGAGTTTATTCGTGCTTTCCCCGATCCCATCTTCCACGTTCACGTCAAGGACGCGATCAAGACGCTGGACGGGCGAAGCGGCATCCTGGCTTGCCATCTGAACCTCGGCGACCACTGGCGCGGATGGGATTTTTGCAGCCCCGGCCGTAGCGGAATCGACTTCGGAGAGACTGACCGTGCGTTGAACGACATCAACATTGACTTAACCGACATCTGCGTGCCCAACAACATGCACGCGGCAATCGTCGTCGAGGAGGCATATCGGTTCGACAACAGACCGGTTCTCGCAACAAAACGTATGTACTGGGATTTGCTGAAACAGTGGACCGACGTGCCGGAGGGGCTTCGAGACACTGCACCACGTATGGCGACTGCATCGTCAACGTGAGCATAGGCCTGGATCCTTGGGGAGTGGGTTTTGGTTTTCCCGGCCGAGGCGATGAATTGCTGGGAAATCCATATCATTACCGCGACAGCCGTACTGCCGGCATCTACGACAATGCGTTTGCGATCGCCCCGCGCGACGAGATCTTTGCGCAAACGGGGCTTCAGTTCATGGAACCGAACACGCTGTTTCAGTTTGTCGCTATGAAGTTGTAGCACTCGTCGGTAGTCGATACGGCCGATTCGGTGCGGACACGATGCACTTGGGTACTCTGTTGTCCGGATACACCGATCCTCCAGCACCGCATTGTTTGCGATTGAGGATCATTGCAAATCCTACGCAACTCCAGTATAAAATACACATTGTATCTTGCATTGACGCACCCTTCACGCGAAGCGCTACTTGCAGGAGATAAACGATGACCGCCGCCGACGCCTTCGAGTCTGAATTCGGCCTTACATTGTGCACTCCGAGCGAATTGCCTCCTGAGGTCGAAGGCCGTGTGGAGAACTGGCGGCCTGGTGGAATCACAACGTTGGCAAGGAGCCTGGCCCTCATCCCCGCCAATCGCGACACTGTACTGCGCGCTGTTCGCGGCACCCGTGTATGCGTCGTCCGGGACCTTGAGTTCGTGGGCGTGCCACACGATGCAACTGCAACCGAGTTCTTCTCAGACCCTGTGACCGAGTTGGTCTCGCTCGATCTCCACATTTTTGACCCTGCCCGCTGGGAGCACGATCTGGGGGTGCCTTTGCTCGCCGCGTGCCTAGTCGAGGAGCTTGGGCATATATTCGATGGGCGTTTGGAGCGTTCGGCATTCTGGGAATTGTCGTCTGCGGGAACCGCCTGGCTGGACGTGGAGTTTTCGGCTTCAGGGGTGCTCCGTCCATTCGCGATTCCAAACCGGAGGGCCTCAAGCGATATGGCGTACGTTATTGAGGAGGACTGGGCCTCCGCTCTTATGTGGTATGTCTTCCGCTCCTCTGCGCTCCGTGCGATCTCGCCTGCTCGCTACCGGTTCATGAGGCAGGTTTTCAGCGTCCCGCTGCCTCTGCGCCCGAAATGACAAAGCCAACGCTATCTGTCTCAGCATCATCGCCGAGCGCCGTGTCTGATTGCCGCTATTCGCCCGGTGGCCGAGTTGGCCCCAGTTTGCGGTTCCCGCGCCCCGGTCCTCACGAAGGCGACTTGGTCATCCGATGCGCTTGTCCGTTGTTCGGCGCAAGGGCTCTCATCGCAGCCCTGTTCGGTGAGTTGTCGATTTGCGAACAGGTTAGACCGTGCCACGGGTAAGCTTCTCGGCTAGGTCGTCCGCGTAGAGTAGACCTTCCGTCTCGCCTTGATCGTCCACGACCTCCGCCAGTTCTTCTTTCTGGCTTTGCAGTCGGATTAACGCGTCGATGGGCGTTGCTTTGCTGTCCAGTTGCATTAGACGGCGAGTCGTCTGGACGGTGTCTTCGTCGCTCAAGTAGAGATCCACCACGCGCAGGTAGCCCTCCAACTCGCCACCTTGCTCTTGCTCAACAGGCATTACGTCAACGCGCTGCCGTCTTGCCATCCGTAATACCTCGTCTTTGGCCTCTCCCCGCCGCGTTGTCACGATTCGTGAGGTGGGCCGGCAGTAGCTGCTCAATGGGCGCTCGGCGATCACAAACAGGTTCTGGGCCAGATCACGCTGCGCCGGTCGTAGGACTCCTGCCTCGTGCCCTTCTTGCAGCACCTCCTGCAATTCCTTGCGAGCCAGCGCCAGGCGGACGAATAGGGGCTTCTTTCCGGTCAGAGTCTGCACCGCCAGGCCCAGGCCCCACAGCACGGCCGAAATGGGCGCGAAGAGCAGCGTGAAGAGCAGGAATAGGGGGCCGCCGCGGCGCAGGAGCAGGTTCGGCGCGTTGTAGAAGAGGTACTTGGGTAGCAGTTCCCCGTATACAAAGACGATGGGCGAGAATAGGACGGTCGCCGTCAATTCCGCTGCACTTGCGTCGACGGCGGTTTCCCTGGTCAGCAGCACGACCCCCAATGAGGTCATGTAGTTGGCGATGTTGTTTCCGATCAGCGCGGTCGCCACAAACAGTGCGGGGTTGTTCGCCAGCCACAACAACCGCCTCGAAATCCAGTCGTCCTCCAGAGCGTCGATCACCAAACGGACTCGCGTGGCGCGGTAGAAACCCGTTTCAGAGCCACTGAAAAAGGCACTCAGGGCCAGTCCGGTGATTAGCAGTACCAGCGCTACAATCACCCGTCGTCCTCCGTGTGGGGGTCTTCCACGAGCGTCAGTTCGACCAGTATGTGGGCGCGGTCCAATGCCTCGATCACTCGGAACTCGAAAGGCCCCCAGCGATCTGAATCCCCTTCGGCAGGCAGTCGCTGCAACGTCTCCTGAACGACTCCAGCCAGCGTCGTGCATCCGCTCTCCGGGAGTTCCATCTCCAAGAAACGGGCCAGTCTCCGCAGACTGGTGACGCCGATCACATGCCAGACTCCGTCGCCCATCTCGGTGATCGGGGCACGGTTCCACAACCTGCCGCTGCGGCTGGGCTCGTGTGTAAACACGGTGTCCAGGATATCCTCGAACGTCAGAATCCCAATCGTGTCGCCGAACTCGTTGACCACTGCTACCACGTTTTGTTCCCTTTGACGCATTTCCTGGAAAGCGTCGGCCACGGTAGCGCACCACGGCACGTAGGAAACGGGGGTCGCGGAATCCTCCAGGTTTTCCCTGGGAATGTCGACAAGGTTCTGCAAGTCGATGGCCGCAGTGATTTCATCGCCATCGGGTTCGGTGACCAGCAAGTAGCCGCTTGGCGTCATCTTGCCTTCCAGATCCGCCAGCGAAACGGGTGGACGGAACGACAGGAATTGAGTGCGCGGTCGCATCCACTCGTCCACTCGGATATCGGACATCGCCACGATGTTGCTCAGCACGATCCGCTCCTGATCGGCCAACCGGGCATCGGGCGCGGAGACTTCGATAGCGCGTTCCAAATCGGATACCTGCAAATAGGGTTCCGGCTGGAATTGAGGCCAAATCAGCCGCCGGGATAGGAGGTTTGTCAGTCGCAGAGCCGGCATCAGCGGATCGACCGCCCTTACTGCGCCGGCCAGAGGCATGGCAAACAGCGCCGACAGCCCACGAGCGGCTATTACGGCCAACGTTTTCGGCAACATTTCGCTGAAAAAGATGATCGCCAGCACGGATCCCGCCGCAAAGGCGACCGTCCCCGCCTGGCCTACGGCCGCATTGCTTTCCAACCGAAAGCCCGCGATCGAGGCGACGGCGAAGTAGGTCATGTTGACCACCAAGTTCCAGAACAACACGGCCGACAGCAGTCGGTCGGGATCGTCCAGTAGTTCGGCCGCTAGGCGTTGCGCACGGGTACCCGCCTTCAGAAACCGCCGGTCTTGCTGCCGAAGGGAAAACAACGCGGCCTCGCTGGCCGAAAAGAAGGCCGAGCATCCGATGAGCACGACCATAGCGATCAGCCACGGCAACACTTCAATCAGCGTTTCCACCTCTCATTCCTCACCAGCAGTCTTGGTGCGGCCCATCGCAATGTCGAACTCGTAAATGGCCGGCATCATCATCGCAGCCGTGGTGAACCCGTAGGTCATCACGGTAACCAGACAAACGGCCAAGGTGTGGCCCAGCAAGAAGCTGGTTATCGAGTAGAAAGTGGCGATCGGCAACAACACCGAAGCCACCTGAATTGCAGGCGAGGGATTCCGGAAGCCCAACGAGACGAACAGCCCGACGCCCCCGCCAATGACAAACGCCAAGAACGGCCACAACTGCGTTTGGAACGAACCACTGAACGAAATCATGATCAAGATGCACGTGACCACGCCGAGAAACAGAAAAAAAACGACGCCGAGACTGACGCCGATGGCAGTTCGAGAATTGGCATACATCATGCCGCAATGGATGCCCAACACATTCACAAACCCGTACATCACGGCCAAGGCAATCAGGAGGTAGACAAGGTTCTCCAGTGTCAGACCTCCTGCCCACCAGAGGCAAATGCACAACAGCATGGGCAGGACGACCATCTCCTTCGTGATCCAGAAGACGCCGCCCAGCTTGCCGAACACGAATTCCTTGGGCGAGAGATCGGTCACCAGCAGCAAATCCAACGCCTGACCGTCGCGTTCGCTGGTAATCGACGTCACGGCCAAAGCGTTGACCACCACCAGGCTCACCAGGAAAAACGGTGCAAGTGGCTTGGCCGCGAGGGGAACGACGGAGACGGCAACCCCTGCAGGGCCTTGCCCGACCGTCCAGTACAGCCCGACCGCCGCCATCGCGAACAGCAGCAGGTAAGCGAACCGAATGACCAGCACTTTTCGCCCGTAAGCCCACGTGCAGACCTCGCGCCAGAGGATTGGATTGTCCCAGACTCGTCGGGTCTTTGTCGACACGGTGCGCACGCGAGCATCAACATGGCCAGCGCGGGCGACTTCGGCTTGGTCCGAGCTTTCCTTTCCGGTTTCTCCCTTAGCCAAATCGTGTTCTACGCCCCAAATGCTGTCCTGTTCCGCCTGATCGGCTTGGCCGGGACGGACTTCTCGCGACGGATTCCACACCCGTACCATGACAATGGCGATCACATTCAGCACCACCGCCCCAGCCAGCGACACGACCATGAATAGCAAATCACCGTTACCTAGCAGGCCGCTGCCCATACCGGCGTCGATGGCCGGCCGGGACGCCGCAAGAATCGCACGCACGGGGCTGAACCCCGCGGCCCACGTTTCCACGGCCACACCACCCAGTATGTTGCCTCCCGCGACCTGACAGACGGCCTCCCAGATGCCGATCCAGATCACCAGCGCCAGCGCGGTCATGGCCAGCGTCTGAAACGTCTTTTCTCGCCACAAGGCCAGCGTTGATCCCAGGCTGCCGGCGGCCAGCACGGCTGTCAGCGTCACCCCAAAGACACGCGCCACTTGCCAAAACGACACCCCGCCAAACAGGGGTATCATCATAAACACCGGCAACGCGGCCGCCAGCATGGCGAATACGTTCAGCAGGCTGGCCAGCAGTTTTCCCAATACCAATTCGCTGTTTGTCATCCGCGTCATCAGCATCAGGATCAGCGTGCGGCGGTCTTTCTCCTGCGAAACAGCACTGGCAGACACCAATGCGGCCAGGAACGCCAATAACGCCAGTTGCAGCGGCGCCAGGATTTGAAACAGGATCGAACCGAAACGTGCCATGTCACCCACGTTACGGATGATCTGTGTCCCGGCCACTACCAGCCAAGCGGTACACATCAGGATCAACAGTGCCACGACATACACCGCGCGGACAACATAGTGCCTCGGGCGACGCGGCGTCGTCACGGCTTCACGGGTGAAAACCGGCCCAACGAGCAAATCAGTACTCCTATAGGTCTACGCCAGCGAAACACTGGACAGGTTCAATTATATCCTGAGGCATCGTCCCAGCGACAGCCGTAATGGGCAACGCTGTGAAGCATTTTCGTAGCCGGCTTCGCAAGAACTCGGGGGGGCTCCTGCAGGATCTCTGAAGTCGAGTAGGGCCGGTTCCTACCGGCCAGCGCTTGATCGTCGTCTGATCGGCCGGCTGGAACCGGCCCCACGCCTACTTCACAGCCTTGCGTGGCGGGCGGGACTTGCAAACTGATGTAGAACACCTCACACTGCAATCGCAGGGGGATGGAATCATGGCGAATGACGCGATATCAGACGGTCTGAGGCGGCGAGATCTTCTTAAGGCGGGCTTTCTTGCCGGGGCCGGACTCACTCTGTCCAACTACTGCGGGTTGGCTCGGGCGGGACGCTTGGAGCGCACGCCAACGGCCCGAGCCGGGATTCTGATCAGACTGGCGGGCGGCCCGTCGCACCTGGATACGTTCGACATGAAGCCCAACGCTCCGGACGAATACCGCGGCCCGTTCAAGCCTATCAAGACGAACGTGCCCGGCGTCGAGTTCTGCGAGCACCTGCCGAAGCTGGCCCAATGCGCCGACAAGTTCGCTATTTTGCGCGGTGTAACTCACACGCTCGGCGCCCACCAACAGGCAGCCGAATACGTGAACCCCGGCATCAGCCCGCTCGATTCCGGGCGGTCCCACAAGGCACTCGACATCGGCGAGGAATCCCCCGCCTTCGCCGCGCCATTCGGTCAAGATCCGTTTGGCGCAAGCTGCCTGCTGGCGTGCCGACAGATCGAGTTCGGCGCGCGGTTCGTAACCGTGTCGCAAGGCGGCTGGGACACGCATCACGCCAACTTCACCAAGCTGCGGGAAAGCCTGCTGCCGCAACTTGACACCGGGCTATCCGCACTATTGAATGGGCTCGACCAGAAAGGTCTGTTCGAGTCCACTGGGGTCTTGGTCACCGGCGAATTTGGACGCTCGCCGAAGATCAGCGACCGCTGCGTCAAAGGCGGACGCGATCATCACCCGCGTTGCATGTTCATGTTGATGGCCGGAGGTGGCATTTCTGGTGGGCAAGTGGTCGGAGAAAGCGATGACACGGGGAGTCTACCGGCAGCCGACGGTTACTCGCCGGACGACGCCCTTGCCTCGTTCCGCCACAATCTCGGAATCGGGTATACCGAGGAGTGTTTCACAAGTACGGGAGCGCCGTCCGCAATCGTGCGGGACGGCAACGTGATCCGTGAGTTGTTTTCCTGACCCCATTTTTTGGAGACTGATGCGATGAGAACTCTGCTGTCGTTGGTGTTGGTCGCGGTGATTGCTGTGCCGGCGCTGGCTCAAGACAAAAAGAAGAAGAAGAGAGGCCCGAAAAAGCCCGATCCGGGGGCCATGATCCTGAAGAAGTTGGAGAAGGCCGAACTGACCGACGACCAAGTCGCGAAGATCAAAGAACTGTGCGCCGAGGTCGCCGACAAGATCGTCGCCGCTCGCGCGAAAGCCAACTTGACTGCCGAGCAGAAGAAGGCCCGCGCCGAGGCGATAAAGAAAGCCAAGGAGGAAGGCAAGACGGGTAAGGAAGCGATGAAGGCCGTCCAGTCCGCCGTCGAACTGACGCCCGAGCAGAAAAGCGCGATGGAAGAAGCCCGGAAGCTTCACGGCGAAATGATGAAGAAGGTCTTTGACATGCTGACCCCGGAACAGAAGGAGAAAGCCGGCATCAAAGGCCCACGCAAGAAAGGCGAGAAGAAACCGCGTGTCAAAAAGGACGGTGGAAAGAAAGTCGGGCCGAAGAAGGAGACCGAGAAGAAGGACTAGACGTTTCGTCACGTGACGATTTGGCCTAAGACGTTCACACGGACCGGAGTCTCGTTTCCCCGGTCCGTGTTTTCTTATTAGGCGAGCGGCAGATAAGATCTTACCCACCGTAGCGGAAGTCGCGGAGACTTTCGGCTGTTCACCGAGACTCTTGGCGAGTTTCGCTACGGGTAGATTCCTTTTCGACCCTCGCCTTGGGCGTTGGTTTCTTAGTTTCCTGCGGTCGTCTTGGAGTGCTGCGAGTTGTCGTAGTATGTAGGTCATGCTGTGCATGACGATAACATGTATTGCGTCAGGCACAGCCTGACCCACAGTTCTAGGCACTCATGATCCGGTGAGCGGCGATGACTTAGCGGACCCAATGAAGACGCTCGCACGACGCACCAGGCACGCAGATGAAATACACCACGATCATCTGGGATTTCGACGGGACGCTGGCCGATACGCTCGCCGACGCGCTGCGAATCTACAACGACTTGGCCGCCCAACACGGCTTCCGTCCGATCGACGATCCGGAAACGGTTCGCAATACGCCGCTCAACGAGATTCCCGGTAGTCATGACATCCCGCTGCGCAAGGTGCCATTGTTGGTCAGGGGATTCTTGAAAGCGCAACGCAGTCGCATAAGCAACGTGCGTCTGTGCGCCGGGGTTTCGGACGTGCTGGCCGCGTTCCGTGATTCGGGGTGCCAACAAGGAATCGTTTCGTCCAATGCCGAAGAAAACATCCGAATCTGCCTGCGCGCCAACCGCGCGGAGGACTTCTTCGAGTTCATCATCGGCTATTCGCGTCTAACAGGAAAACAGCGCTCGCTTCGCCGTGCGATCAAGCAATTCGACTTGGCGCCAGAAGCGGTTTTGTACATCGGCGACGACACGCGCGACGTGAAAGCCGCGAAAACCGCCGGCATCGACATTGCTGCCGCAACTTGGGGCATCAGCGCTCGCCCGCTGTTAGAGGCACATCAGCCGACCTATCTTGTCGACACTCCAGCCGAACTTCATTCACTGCTGCACACTCAGTAGGTCCCGTCTGCCGGGCGGGACCTGAAGCGCGAATCAACGTCGCCACGTGTCGAAAGGTCCCGCCCGGCAGACGGGACCCACTGGCTTGACGGAGGCTACCAACCGAAAACGGCACTATCGCCGGCCGCCGATCAAGTCTTTGATGCGCGGCCAGAAAGTGTCGGCAATGCGGGCGTGGCCGGCGTTGTTGGGGTGGATTCCGTCGAAAGAGAACAGTGCATCGACGTTGTTCTGTTCCATCGTTTTGTCCAGGATCGCACCGATGTTGACCAACTCCACGTCGTATTTCTCGGCGAGCGATCGGAAGACCGCGTTGAACTCCGCGACTCGCTCTGGACTCACGTTCTTTCTCCGTTGTTCGAGCTTCTGCAGTCCCAACGAGAAGACGGGGAACCGATCGCCTGAGGGCATGAGCGTCATAACAATCTGAGCGTCGGTCTTGTCGCGAAGCTCCCGGAGCGCGGCATCCACGTTCTCGCGCACGTTTTCCACTGGCTCGCCGTACTGCAAATCGTTCATGCCCGACGTGTATGTCACGAGATCGGGAAGACACGCGATGGCCGAACGCAACTGGACCTCGCGAGCGTGTTTGCTGGTTGTGCCGCCGACGGCAAGGTTCCGGACGCGCGCGTTGGGATGGATGCGGCGTAGGCGATTCGCAACGACATAGACCCATCCATTGCTGGCCGGGCTTGCGCCGCCGCCCTGCGAGATGCTCGCTCCCATGGCCACATAGACGAATTGGTCGTTCGAGTACGGCGGCGGATCGTATTCCGTTAACAATGGCTCGATCTCGCGCAGTTCTGTCATTAGTTCAGTTCTGCTGCGAGTTTCGTCATACCGCCGAAACGCAGCTTTCATCGTCGCATCCACGTCGGCAACGTCCATGCCCTCGCCCAGTTTCCTGAAATAGAGCGTCTTGAACTCCTTGAGCTTCCCGTCACGGAGCAGCGGCAGAGTGAGCAACCGCAGGATCGGATGGTCGCGGTGGAAGGTCTGAGGCCAGAATTCCAGCTTTGGCATCGAGATGGCCGACTCGTCAGACTCCTGCGCAACAGTTGCACAGGGGATCAGTAGGCCAAGTGTCAACGCCGCGAAAAGGTCTGGTTTGTGCCTTGCCGTCATCGTGATTCTCCCTTGCCGGCGCGTACGCTTCCGGCTTGCGGCTGAACCTCGAAGCTACGGCAGTGTCGCCTATCGAATGTACCCACGCGATGAACGATAGGTTTCCATGGCTTGCCCGAATGTCGGCCGGTAGGTCCCGTCTGCCGGACGGGACCTGATTCGGGAGAAAACGCTGTCTTGCCAACCAAGGTCCCGCTCGGCAAGCGGGACCTACTAGGACTCAGCCGGGGGCGGTGTAGTTGCGACTCGGTAAACTGAAAGTCTAGAATCGACCCTTTGGTGCTGCATTCGTGACGTCCGGCAACCAATGGAGATCTCAAACCAGCGGAAATCGAGGAGCACAGCTATGAAAAACGATCTGACACGACGAGGGTTTATCGGGGCGGCCGCGGTGGGTGCGGCTGCAGGTGTTGCCAAAGCCGCAGAAGATGACGCCGAACCGGCAGATGCATGCATCAAAATCGTCGGAATCGGCTGCAGCCCGCGCGAGCAGAGTACAACGGCGGCATCGGTGCTGGTATGCCTGGACGCGGCCAAGGATGTTGATCCGGATCACATCGAGACGGAGTTGATTACGCTTGCCGGCAAGCGGATCAATGGGAACGTGGCCGCCGGCATTCCCTTGGAATCGGGCGAGCGTGACGACTTTCCCACACTGGTGCCAAAGCTGGCAGATCCGGCGGTGGCGGGAATCATCATCGGATCGCCCGTCTACTTTGGCAACATGTCGTCGCTGTGCAAGGCGTTCTTGGAGCGTCTTATGGTTTTCCGCAAGGACGGCTTCAAGCTCAGCAATAAGGTGGCCGGAGTGCTGGCCGTCGGCGGTGCCCGCAACGGCGGTCAAGAATTGACGATCCAATCCATCCAGACTGCATTGTTCTGTCAGGAAATGATCGTTGTGGGCGAAAGCCGCCCGACCGCGCACTTTGGCCCAGGAGTCTGGAACAACAAGAGTTTCGATGGCGTCACGAACGACGAGGTCGGCATGGCCGCCGTCAAGAACCTCGGTCGCCGAGTGGCACAAGTGGCGCGGATGGTAGCCAGGGCGTAGGCGAGTGGATAGTCTATGACATGCTTCGATTGGATCGTGGTCGTTGCCTGGGTCGTCGGGACGAGCGCGTTTGGCTTCTCGTTCAGGCGGCACGTCAAGAGCACGCGCGATTTCCTGCTGGCCGGCCGGCGTCTGCGGTGGTGGCAGATTGCGGTGGCCCAGTCGGCCGACGCCGTGGATGCGACGGATTTTGTGGCCACCACAGGGCACGGATTCCGTACGGGCATGTCGCAAGTTGGCTTTGCCTGGTGGGGCATGGGCATTGGTTCGCTGCTGTTGTCCCGGTACATCACGCCACTGTTGTACAGGACCGGCGTTTACACCAACGCCGAGTACCTTTCGCTGCGTTTCACGCCGTCGCTGCGCATCGCAAGCGCAATCCTTCAGGTGCTGTATCGCTTCGTGGCCATGGCGCTGGTGGTGTACGCCATGGCCACCATGTTCAAGGTGATCGTGGGAATCGATTTGTGGCTCGGCGTATGGGCGGCAATGATCTTGACGCTGGTATACGTCTTTGCCAGCGGCCAGTTGGGCGTCGTGATGGCTGCGGTTCCACAGGTGGTCTTGATGATGGTAACGTCGGTATTGATATTCGCCGGCGCCATCATGGAATTCGGGGGATTGAACGGGTTTCATGAACACGCGCCCGCATTGGGGGACCTGGTACATTTGGCCGGTCACGAGGAGCCGGGCGTCCCAGGCGGCGTGTATCTGTGGGGGCTGATTCTGACACTGATGACGTATCCAATCGTCAACCAGACCGTTGCACAGCGGATCGTGGGCGCCCGATCCGAAATCGATGCACGCAAGGGCACGGTGGCTTCGCTTCTGCCGTGGTGTTTGATTACGGGCGTGTCGACTGCCGTTGGCATCATGGGCGTCGTCCTGCTGCCCGAACTGCACATCGGCGACCCGGACCACGCGTTCCCAAAGTACATGGAGCGTTATCTGGCTTCTATGGGGCCGGGAGTGCTGGGACTTGGCGTGGCAGCACTGGTAGTGGCCAGTATATCCACTGGGGCGGGCATTGGCACCGCCATAGCCGGTCTGATGACCAGGGACGTTCTTGGCTACTCGTCCGAGAAGGAATCCACGGATCGCAAGTACTTATGGCTGACGCGGGTCTTCGCCTGCTTGTCGATCGTATGTGGCACCATGTTTGCCATGCTGATTCCGTATTTCGAAGGAATGATCCCGTTCTACGTGGCGCTCACAGGCACGTTCGTGCTGCCCCTGACGGTTCCCTACATTGGCGGCGCTTTGTACCGCGGCGCCAGTCGCGGTTCCGGCATGGCGTCGTTGGTGGCTGGTGTCGGCGTTGGTTCGATTCTGTTCCTTGGAGACTGGTTCAAGTTTCTCCCTGCCGAGGTCGCTCAGCCACAATGCCGCCCCTTTCTGGTGCTCGAGACTTCTTTCCTGGTTTTCTTCGCCTGGAGCATGATCGAGAATTGGATCAAAGGCCCCGTCCCACAAACGGATGTGGCAAGCATGTTGAATTCATTCGACTTGGGCAAGGCGGCAACGCCGGAGGAAGTGAAGGCAATGCTGCGGGAGTGTCCTGCTGCGTCTTGGCCGGGGAAGGAAGAATTGGACTACGAGAAGCTGGGGATCTCTAAGAAAGTCGCGTGGTACGCCCACCCGACAACGTTCGAGGTGATTGCGGTTGTTCTTCTGATCGTCCTTATGATCTGGTGGTGGTAACAATGAAGCGATTCACAATTCTGCTGTTTCTTGCAACAACGTTGCAGACGTGGGCGGCTGAGTCCGCCGAGTTGAAAGTCGGCGCCGCAGCGGTCGATCTGGATGCGGACGACTCGATGGTTATCGCCGGTGGCATTCATTCGCGATACGTCAAGGGGCAAGAGGGAAAACTACGTGTCGTGGCAATTGTGCTTCAGAAGGCTCCTTCGGAAACTCTAGCCATCGCGGCGTGTGACGTGCTGATGCTGACGCGCGACCTGCTGGACCCGGTTGCTGTCGAAATCGAAACGGCCTGCAAGATCCCGGTATCCAACGTGATGATCCACACAACACATACACATCATGCGCCCAGCACAATGCGCGTACACGGATACGACCGGGACGAGGTGTTCTGTGGTCGGGTTCAGCGGGCAATTGTGAAGGCGGTCACCGAAGCGCACTCTCGACTTGCCGAGGCCGAATTCTGCTTCAAGATGGCCGAAGAGAAGACGGTTGGCCAGAATAGTCGGCTGTTGCTGTCCGACGGGAGCATCTACTGGATCGGAAGACGAGACGATACAGTCCGGCCGACTGGTCCATTTGACCCGGCGCTACCAGTGTTGGTGTTTCGCGACGCGTCTGGTCATCTCATCAGCACGCTGTTCGGTCATTCGACGCACACCATCGGGGCGCTCACCGGCAACCTCCGCTCGCCGGCGTTCTACGGCATGGCCGCCCAGCGGATGGAGTCCGAACTTGGCGGCGTTTTCTGTTTCCTGCAAGGGGCTTCCGGCTCGACACACCGATTGAATGTCGGTGCTGTCGATGCGGCGACACGGATCGAAAAGGCAGTGCGAGAGGCAATCGCGCAAGCCGAACCTCGCGAGAATGTGACCTTAGCCGCAATCAAGCGGGAGTTTGGCTTCAAAGTGCGCACTTTCGACGAAGAAACCGAGGAACGCGCCGTTACGGACTACTGCACAAAACGGGCCGGCGGTGGCGCCAAGTCCATCATCGAAGTGTTCCGGCGAATGCGCAAAGAGTTGGCGCCGCATCAAGGCAACGAGCGGAAGACATGGCTTCAGGCAATGCGGATCGGCGATGTCGCCGTTGTGGGTGTGCCCGCCGAGTTCTTTACTAAGTTGGGCATGGACATCAAACGACGCTCGCCGTTCGCGAACACCGTTGTTGTCGAATTGACGAACGACTGGATCGGCTATCTTCCCGACCGCGAAGCGCACCGTCTGGGTGGTTACCAGGTCTGGACGGGACTGCACAGCTATGCCGAACCGGGCACGGGTGAACGGGTGGTTGACGAAGCAGTCAAGATGCTGGAGGAACTGGCACAATAGGTCGCCGGGCCATAAGCCTGATGTTAATGCCGCCCGGCCCTTTCGGTTGGACAGACAACCGCTTGTGATGTATTTCCACCTTACCTAGACTAATGCGTTTCGCTCACGCCACACGCCGCACAGGCACAGAATCTCGGGTAGACCGATGACCAGGTCCGCACGCTCCGGTCGGATTAACTCACTGTGGACTTTGTTGCTCGGAGCAGCGACGGCGATCATCGTCTTGGTGGCGTTGTTGAACCTCGGTGGTCCCGGCAGCGGAGACGATGTGAACAAGCTGACTGTGTATTGCGCAGCCGGTGTCCGCTTTCCCATGGACGAGATCGCCAAACGGTACAAGAAGGAATACGGCGTTACGGTCGAAATACAATATGGCGGATCCGGCACACTGTTATACAGCAAAATCGAAGTCAATAAGTTCGACAGGGCAGACCTTTTCCTGGCGGCAGACAATTCCTACACGGACGAGGCCGTAGAGAAGGGGCTAGCCGCCGAGACGCTGCCAATCGCCCACATGCGTCCGGTCATCGCGGTTCGCAAAGACAGCTCGAAGAAGATCGAGTCGATCGAAGATCTGCTGGCCGATGACGTCGCCGTGGTCGTTGCTGATCCCGATCAAGCGGCCATCGGCAAAGCCATGCGAGAGCGACTCGATCAAGTCGCGGTGGGCGACACGACACTCTGGCAGAAGCTGAAGCAACGCGTTATCGAACGCGGCGTCTTCAAGCCAACCGTGGCCGACGTAGCCGCCGATGTGAAACTGGGCTCGGCCGTCGATGCGGGCATTGTCTGGGACTCGACCGTGGCTATGCCCGAGTTCCGCGACGAGTTGAAGGCCATACACGTTCCTGAGTTGGACGGTGATCCCGGTCTGGTTACGATCTGTGTGTTGAATTCGTCCCGATATCCTACCGCCGCGTTGAAATTCGCTCGGTACGTTACCGCTCGCGACCGTGGATTGCCTGTATTCGAGGAGTACGGGCTCAGACCGGTCGAGGGCGATGTGTGGTCAAAGCGGCCGGAAATCACGTTCTACTGCGGCGCCGTGAATCGCCGAGCCGTGGAAAAGACCATCGATGAGTTCCAGGAACGAGAGGGCGTTCTTGTCCGCACCGAATACGGCGGTTGTGGAACCCTCACGGGCACGATGAAGCTGATCGATGAGCAAAACTCGGACAAAGTCTTCCCGGACGTTTACATGGCCTGCGACGTGTACTTCCTGGAAAACGTCAAACAATGGTTTCAGGAGGCAGCCAACGTATCCGACACCGAGATCGTCATCGCAGTCCCGAAGGGCAGCACGAAGGTCACGCAACTGAGCGATCTGATCAAACCGGGGATCCGCGTTGCGGTGGGCGAACCGGATATGTGCACGATCGGCGCGCTTACGCGACGCCTGCTGGTCAAAGAGGGACTGTACGATCAGCTCAAAGAAAAACAGACGCGGGAGGGAGAAGTCGTCGTCGAAAAGCCCTCGTCGGCAACGATCGTGCCAGGCGTGGTGACGGGGCACGTCGATGCCGCCGTAGCGTACATAACCGACGTGTTGGCGAACCGCGACCGCGTGGACATTGTGAGGATCGACTCGCCACTGAACAAAGCGATTCAGCCGCTCAGCATCGCTAAGAGAAGCGATCACAAACACCTCACCCGCCGTCTGTTCCGAAGAATCGCAAGTTCGCCCGAAGCCTTCGAGGACGCGGGGTTTCATTTCCGGCTGGACGAGGATACGGCCGCAGAGAAATCGGAGGCTCCCGGCTCGTGACGCAGCAATCTGCAATGCAGCAGACACAAGGCGAATTGGGCAAGCCTCGCACGCCGAAACTGATCGCCGCGTCGGACAGGCTGTTCTATGCAGCGTTGGTGATTATCGGCGCTTCCTACGTGCTGCTGATTGTAGCCATGCTTCTGGCCGACGGCGCCTATATGGTCAGCCAGACTCTGAAGGCGACCTCCGATTCGCCACGCGGTTGGTTGGCCGCTGTGACCGACAATCCGATGGTCGTCGCCCTAGCAGATCGGAAGATTCAGTATTCGATCTGGCTCAGCATGATTTCGTGTACCCTATCGGCGATTCTCTCCGTCGTGGTGGCGGTCCCGCTGGGCTATCTGATGTCGCGCCATCGGTTTTACGGCCAGAGATTGCTGGATGCAATCGTGGACATCCCCATCGTGCTCCCGCCGCTCGTGGTCGGCTTGAGCCTATTGATCCTATTTCAGTTTCCCCCGTTCAGCGCCATCGCCCGAAGCGTGGTTTACCAGGTTCCTGCCGTGATCCTGGCCCAGTTTTCCGTCGCTTGCGCCTTTGCCGTCAGGACGATGAAGCACACGTTTGATCACATCAATCCGCGATACGAGCAAGTCGCGCTGTCGTTAGGGTGCAGCCGAGTGGGGGCGTTCGGCTGGGTCGTGTTGCCGGAGGCGGGCCGCGGAATGACCACCGCCTTTACCCTGGCTTGGGCTCGCTCGCTGGGTGAATTCGGACCGTTGTTGATTTTTGCCGGTACCACGCGAATGAAGACCGAAGTCCTGTCGGTCTCTGTGTACCTGGAAATGAATGTGGGAAACGTCGAGGCCGCTGTGGCGGTGTCATTGGTCATGGTGGCCGCGGCCGTGGCCGTGTTGATTCTGGCTCGCCTGTACGGCTCGCGTGATATCGGGTTGTAGGTGGCAGCCGAGGAGGATTATGGAACGTGATCGCTGTTGATGGCATATCGCTGCAGGCCGGCGAATTTCGCCTCGACAATATCTCCCTGCGCGTGCCCACTGGCGGTTACGGCGTGTTGATGGGGAAGACAGGATCGGGGAAGACAACGATCCTGGAATCGATCATCGGTTTGCGTTCCGTCACGAAAGGCAAGATCTGGTTGTGCGACCGCGAGGTAACGCACCTGAAGCCGGCGGTCCGAGGCGTGGGCTTCGTTCCTCAAGACGGAGCCCTATTCTCGAGAATGACGGTGGAACAGCAGATGGCTCTGGCGCTGGTCGTGCGTAGGGTGCCGCGAGACGAAGTTCGCCGGCGTGTGGAGGAGTTGGCCGAGTTGCTACAAATTGCCGATCTGCTTCCGCGTAAGCCACACGGGCTCAGCGGGGGCGAACGCCAACGCGTGGCCCTGGGCCGTGCCCTGTCTTTCCGGCCTCGCGTGCTGTGCCTGGACGAGCCGCTGAGTGCGCTTGATGAGGAAACGCGGCATCAGATGTGCGCACTGCTGGCTGACATCCGCCAGAGGACCGGTGTCACTACACTACACATTACGCATAACGTGCACGAGGCCGAGACGCTGGCCGATTGCCTGTTTCGACTTGAGAATGGTCGCGTTGAAACGGTGAATGGTAAGCCGGGTGTGACCACGGATGGCACCCAAGACCACGGATGAAGATGGAACTCATTCCTTGCGGGAATCGCGGAGTCCGGCGATTTGGATTTTCGTGCGTCCGAAGTCTACTGCTACTCCCCAGGGTAAACCGAGTGTCTTCATGTAGGACTTTCCTCGGTTGATGTTGAAGCTGTTTGTGTCGAACAGGACGGTGTAGACGAGGACGATCCGATCTTCGATCACCAGGCAGTCCAGCGGCGATTCGTCGACCACGGTTCCGCGAAAAACGGCTTTGGCCAAAGGGGATGCCACGATTGACAAGCCCCGTCGTGCGAGTTCGTAGAGCAGCAGTTTCTGCGTCACTTCACGGCTGTAGCCGGTGCCATGAGCTTCAAATAGGGTCCTCACGGCATCGCGAATCGCCACCCCCGTCTCACGGTCAGGACCCTCGATGTAATCGGACCAATAGTGCCAGTCTTCCTCGCACTCGTAGTCCGGCGGATCGTACACGATGCGTTCGACGGTGACCCGATCCAACCCCATGTTGACAAGAAGCCCCAACCGATCTTGACGGCATTTCAGATAGTCAAAAAGCTGTGCGAATTCAGACGGATTCAGACTTCGAGGCACCGCCTTCAGTTCCACAGTGATCGAATCCCAGACGACCAGATCGGGATAAAGCGTATGAACGACTTCGCCGGGAAGCATAATCGGATGAGGAGGCTTGTACCGAAACGGAATCCCACCTTCTCGCAGCCAGATCTCGCACGCCCGATGGTACCCCTGCTCCTGCCGGCCAAGTCCCACCTCGTTCTGCACGTCGAAAAAACAACGCCGAAGAACTCGCGATTTATCTTCGTAGATCAAGCCCATCCCCACTCTCCTCATCCGTGGTCTTGGTTGCCATCCGTGGGCCTAATCCTTCTTCTTCAATTCCTCCTGCCACTCCTGAATTAACCGCATCGCCTCGATAGGCGTGATATTGTTCACATCCAACTCACGAATCTTGTCCAGCAACGGATGCTCCACCGGCCCGAACAAAGTCAACTGGATGTCGCCGCCACGGCGCTTCTTCGTTTTTCTCGCGATCTTCGGGCGACCCTCCTTGTCAAGGTGTTCTTCTTCAAGTTGAGCCAGAATCTGCTTGGCGCGTTCGTTCACCTCGGGCGGTACACCGGCCAACCGGGCGACGTGGATGCCGTAACTCTTGTCCGCTGCGCCGCCAACGATCTTATGCAGAAAAGCGATGTTCTCTTCCCACTCTTTGACCGCCACGTTCAGATTCTTCACCGACGGCAGCGAACTTTCCAGGTCCGTCAGTTCGTGGTAATGGGTGGCGAACAGCGTACGGCAGCCGATCTTATCGTGCGTATGCTCGATTATCGCCCAGGCCAATGATACACCGTCATATGTGCTGGTGCCGCGCCCGATTTCGTCCAGGATCACAAGGCTATGGGCCGTTGCATTATTCAGAATCCGAGCCGTTTCGGTCATCTCAACCATAAACGTGCTTTGACCGCGCGATAGTTCGTCGCTTGCCCCCACACGGGCAAAGATCCGATCGGCAACGCCAATCGTAGCTTGACGAGCCGGAACGAATGATCCCATCTGCGCCATGAGCGTGATCAGGGCCACTTGGCGGATGTAAGTGCTCTTACCGGCCATGTTTGGGCCGGTGATCAGCAGGATCGTGCCTTCGTCCGGATTGGTCTGACAGTCGTTCGGCACAAACGTGCCCTGAGGTTCGGTGACGTCCAGAACCGGATGCCGGCCGTCGGCGATGTCCAGCAGGGGCTCTTCGACCATCTTTGGCCGACAATAGCCGCGCTCGCACGCCAACTCGGCCAGGCCTACGAGGACGTCCAGTTGGGCAAGCACTGCGGCGGTAGCCTGGAGGCGGCGGGCCGAGGCGGCGACCGCGTCGCGCAATTCAAGGAAAAGTTCGTATTCCAGATCCTTTGCCTTTTCGTCCGCCGTGAGGACTCGCTCCTCGTACTCCTTCAACTCCGGGGTAATGTAGCGTTCGGCGTTCTTCAGCGTCTGCTTGCGAATGAATTGACCGGGCACCTTGTCGCGGTGCGTGTTGGTGACCTCGATGTAATAGCCGAACACTTTGTTGTATCCAACCTTCAGATTGGGAATCCCGGACGTCTCGACGATTTCGGCTTGATACTTGGCGATCCACTGTTTGCCTCCGACGGCCAGTTCGCGCAAGCGATCCAGTTCCCCGTCAAAGCCATCGCGGATGAAGCCGCCTTCGCGCGATGTTAAAGGGCATTCGCTTGCCAGAGCCGATTCCAGCTTGCTGCGCACTTCGGGGCATAGATCGAGGTCTGCTTCCAGGCGGCACAGCAACTCACTCTTGCGCGCAGTCAACCTGGCCTTCAGCTTCGGAAGCCCCGCGAGTGTCCTTCCGACGAAACTCAAGTCGCGTGGGCTGGTGCGCCCCGTGGTGACACGCGCCAACAGGCGCTCCAGGTCGTAGACGCCGCGCAGTTGGTCGCGGAGCTGGCTTCGCAAGCCGGTTTCGCCTATCAACTCCTCGACGGCAGAGAGCCGGGCGTCGATGCGAGGAATGTCGGTCAGCGGTCCGGCCAAACAGTCGCTCAGAAGACGCGAACCCATCGCCGTGACCGTGCGATCCATCACGGCCAACAGCGAGCCTTCGCGGCTGCCGCTACGGATCGTCCGGGTCAACTCCAGGCTTCGTCGAGTCGCCTCGTCGATTTCCAGTGTGCTACCTTGGCGATAGGGAATTAGCCGATCGATGTGATCGAGCGACGAACGCTGAGTCTCGCACAGATAATCCAACACCGCGCCGGCCGCTCGTACGGCCAGCCGATCACCCTCGCCGAATCCAAAGCCCTCTAAGCTGGCCGTCTCGAAATGTTTGACTAGCGAAGCCTGTGCTGCGTCAAATGAGAACGCCCACGATGGCCGTTTCGTGATGGCCATCGAAGGAAACAGCGTCTGCAAGTCAACGCTGTGGTCTTCGTCAATCAGACACTCCGACGGATCGATCCTCGCCAGTTGGTCCTGAAGCTGCGAAGCAGGGAATACGGCAGCGTGAAACCGCCCGGTAGACAGCTCGGACCAAGCAATGCCGATCCCGTTGGACGATCGCGCCTTTTCCGACTTGGGCACCGCGACCGCCGCAAGGAAGTTGCTCTCTCGCGGGTCAAGCAGCCCGTCGTCCGTCAATGTCCCCGGTGTGACGACTCGCGTGACCTCTCGTTTAACCAGCCCTTTCGCCTTCTTGGGATCCTCGACCTGTTCGCAGACTGCGGCGCGAAAGCCTGCAGAGATCAGTTTTCCCAAGTAGTTGTCCAGTTGATGGTGCGGAAAACCCGCCATGGGAATCGCATTTTCGCCCTTTTCGCGGCTGGTCAGCGTCAGCCCCAGTTCACGCGCAGCGGCTTTCGCGTCCTCGAAGAACAGCTCGTAGAAATCGCCCATACGAAACAGCAGCAACGCGTCGCCACACGCGGCTTTGGCGTCTTCGTACTGTTGCATCATGGGTGTCTTGGCCATAGCACCGCATGGTAGCAAGCGGAATGGGAGAGGGCGAGAGGGGTCGTGCACACGTTGGAAACATGCCCCACGTCAAGATGCCGCAAGGGTGGTTGCTTGCTGTGCCTCCACCGTCTCTGCGATGGGCATCACCCACGTGCGGTCGCGCTGGATCACCTCGATTCGCGGTTCCTCGACGGTTTTCGCCTTGCCGTATCGGTACATCAGCCCGCCGGCAAACTGCAGGACGTCGTTGCCGGGCGGACCGACGATGAGGATCACGGCACCGACATAGTTCTTGGCGTGCAACATGGCCGAACTGGATGCATCGGGCAGCTTGTGCGTGTACTCGAGTTGATTGTTTTCCGCCTCGTTTCTACCGACGATCACTTTCGTCTTTTCATCGAACCGGAAATGCCGGCCGACTTTCAGAATCTCGAAGTCCCAAGACGTGGCCTGCGGCTCCAGTTCAAGCAGATCGTGGACTTTGCGACCGAACTGGACCTCGGTCAGCGCGCATCCCGTTGACGGATCGGGGATATAAGGAAGCTCCAGGTCTTTGCCCAATTGGATCAGCCCCTTACGGCTTCGGCCCGAGAATCCGTACAACTTGCTGCGGTCCACCCATCCTTCGCGTTCCGGTCTGGTCGGCCGTAGCAGCTTGGCCGATAGCGGGCGGAGCAGCAGATCCTCCAGATCCGAATGATACGCGATGGTGTCCAACTGCCATCGCTTCTGGCTCATCGGGCGCTGCCCGGCTACCTCGCCGCTGACGATGAAGTCTGCACCGGCCTGTTCCATGAATCGCTTGGCTCGCTGCAACATATAGATGCGACAATCGATACAGGGATTGGCGCCTTTGCCGTAGCCGAATCGAGGGTTCTTGATGATTTCCAGATAGTCGTCCTCTTGCGAGACGACCGACAGGCGAACCCCGAGTCCGCGGGCTGCCTGCCCGGCGCGATCCTGGCAGCATTCGAAGATGGTCTTGAAATTCAACGCTTCAACCTGGACGCCTTGTTCTTGCATGATGCGAATCGCCAACATGCTGTCCAGGCCGCCGGAAAGAACTGCAATACATCGAGGCATGATTCAATCGGAAGGAAACTGGGCCGATTCGCCGTTCAGTTCCGCCAAGGCGTTGCACGCCGCGCGCTGCTCGGCCTCCTTCTTATTCCTTCCCCAAGCAGCTTGATACCGCGTGCTGCCGACCAACGCGGCGATCTTGAAGCACTTGCGGTGATCTGGCCCTTTTTCGTCAAGCAACTGATAAGTAGGTGTGCTGGCAAATTCGCGTTGGGCCAACTGTTGCAACAATGACTTGAAATTTCCCCCCAATTCTCCAGCCGCCGCCAATTCGATTTCCGGCCCAATGTACTCCTGAATGAACCTGCTGGATGCATCGTTCCCGCCATCAAGATAGATAGCCGCCACGAGCGACTCGAACACATCGGCCAGCAGCGAGGGCGGTATCGACTGGCCCGACGCCATCCCTTTGCCAACGATCAGGAATTCCTGCAGCCCGAGGGCTTCGCTGATCTTTGCGCACGTCTGACGGCTGACAACCACCGATTTGATCTTCGTCAAGTCGCCTTCCAGATAGTCCGGGTACTGCGCAAACAGCAACTCGCAGACAACCGCACCTAGAATCGCGTCACCCAGAAATTCCAACCGTTCATTGGACGCTAGGCGGTGGTTTGCGCCGGATGCATGGGTCAGGGCTTCCAGCAGCAGAGATCTGTTGCTGAACGCGTACCCAATCCGTCGTTCACAGCGTTCCAGTCGATTGGACTGCTGTTCATCCAGTTCGGTTGTCAGTTTTTCGTCAGCAGACGTCGTCATCCTTCGCAGCTCGATATCGGACGGGGCAGACGCTAACAATCAATCAACGTCTCTCTTGTCAACGGACGAGGATTCACAATTGAGGACATGGACCAGCTACATATGATAATCGGTTTCCGCCTTCTTTGAGTAGAGTAGGCTGAACAAATGCGCCCACAACTGATCCGATCCGGACAGGAAAGGCGACGCCGCGGACTGCCTGATCGTCGGCCGGAGCGCAAAACAAAGGGCCCGCGGGCAACTGACCTTCCCAGCGGGCCATTCGTGGTCGTTGTCGTATTTGACCGCCGCTACCGCTTGGAGAACTGAGTACCGCGGCGAGCTCCGTGCAACCCGGGCTTCTTGCGTTCCTTCATGCGCGAATCACGCGTCAGGAAGCCGCCGTCGCGCAATACCTGAAAAAGTCCCGTGTCGTAACTGACCAAGGCTCGCGCCATGCCCATTCGACAGGCGCCGGCCTGTCCGGTCGTTCCGCCGCCGGTCACCCGGATGATCACATCCACGTCTTCCTGCTTGCCGACGGCCTCCAGCACGGACTTGACGTAGTTCCGGTCCTGGTCAATCAGGAAGTACTCCTCCAGGGGCCGTTTGTTGATCGTGACTTGCCCGCTGCCGGCTCGGACTCGCACACGGGCCACAGCCGATTTACGCCGTCCGGTTCCCAGTGCGTCGCCATTGTTCTTGTCTACTTTGACTGCTACCATGATTCTCGCAATTGTTTTGCTGTAAGGTGCGCCATGCGCACAGAGGAACCAAAACTCGAAACGCGTTGCGCAACCCTATTTGACACCCAACTCCCGGGGCTGGGGCTGTTGAGCCTGATGGGGATGCTCGGATCCCGCGTAGATCTTCAGCTTGGCCAACATCTTTCGTCCAAGCTTATTCTTGGGCAACATCCGGCGAACCGCTTCGCGGAGGATCCTGTCAGGATGCTTCTCGGCTCGCTTGCCAGCGGTCACTGACCGCAATCCGGGGTATCCGGTATACCAAGTGTATGCCTTCTTCTCCCACTTCTTGCCCGTGAACACCACCTTCTCGGCGTTGATCACGACGACAAAATCGCCGGTATCGATGTGCGGTGTATACGTAGGGCGATGTTTCCCCATCAAGATAGTGGCAATATCGCTGGCCAGCCGGCCCACGATCTTATCGGTCGCGTCCACCAGCCACCATTCTTGCTTCACTTCCTTGGGCTTCGCCATGTAGGTCTTTACTGTCGCCAATTTCCACTCTCCAAGGCACAGGCGCAGTTACACGCCTGATGCTCGATCAATTCCACAAGATGCAAAGAAACGACTACTTTAGCGATTTCCCTTTGCCCTTTCAAGGGTTACGTCGGCCTAATCGAGGCCCTATTTGCACGAAAAAGGGGATGACCTTCGCCCATTGGAATCCGCTTGGATGGTTCAGAAACTGCAAGCAGGGTGATAGTATTGACGGCGGAAGAAGGGGAGATTGCCAACATGCACGTCGTTCGTGGGGTTTTGATATTGATGATTGGGCTTGCCACGGCAGCCTGCGTAGGGGTCTACGTGGCGGCGAGGATGACGTCGACGCTGCCTGGTAGGTCCCGTCTGCCGGACGGGGCCTTCGAGCGGCAGAACGCGTCGAATCGCGCTTCAAGGTCCCGTCCGGCAGGCGGGACCTACGGGAAGAACTCCGCGGCGGAGGATGCAACGCACTGGTCCCAACCCTCTCTGGAGACGCTTTGCCGGGAGAAATCTGAACATTTGCGCCGTCAAATCGGACAGGAAGACCACGTTCTTGTCCGACAGCCTTTTGTCATTGTGGGCGATACTAGCCCCGCTGCCCTGGAACGGAAACACTCATCGACCATCGGACCGGCTTGGCAGGCCATGGCTCGCCATTATTTCCAGCGTCCGCCGGACCGCCCCATCGCGCTTCTGCTGTTCTCCGACGAGATGACCTACCGGCGTTATGCCGAATTGCTGTTCTTTGATCGCAATGCACCCCGATTCGGGTACTTCAAACCCGGTCGCTACACGGTCCTGGCGAATCTCGCGTGGGGCGATGGCCCGCTCTTGCATGAACTGACCCACGCGCTGATGCATTTCGACTTTCCCGAAGCTGCTGTCTGGCTGCGGGAGGGGCTCGCCTCGTTACACGAAACAAGTTCGCTGGTCGCCGAGGGGAAGCTCTGGACGCTGGAAGGAAAGGGAAACTGGCGGCTTGAGGTGCTAAGACGCCACATCCTGGCGGGACGACTGCCGAGCCTTCAGAATCTGCTCCAGGCCGTCGACTTTGACGGTGAGAATGAAGCGATCCATTGTGCGCAGGCTCGCTATTTCTGCCTGTTCCTGCAGCAGGAAGAAGTACTGGCCGAAGTCTACCAGCGCTACCGCACGAGCCACGACGAAGACCCGCGAGGAGAGAAGGCGGTCCTTCGGGCATTTCCAGGCTTTGCGTGGCAGGATTTGGACGCCGAGTTCAATGGTCGGGTGATGTCGGCATCGGAGGATGTTGTCGCTCGACGCGCAGGAATATGACTGGCAGGAATATTGCTTGAATCAGTCATTTTCCTGCCACGAATATTCCTGCCTTCCTCAGTCTGGAACTCCGGCGTTTGCTGAGGATTCTTGAGCCGACATGCGGGCCGCTGTAAGCTGTGAGTGATATGGCTCTACGGAAGGCCCGCCCCCAGTGATTAGACGGAGAGCATCTCCTGCCATGACTACGACACGCGTACAACGAATCTTGGACGATGTCCGTTCGATCGCCTTTCCGGGCATCTTTGACACACTTTCGGCAAAAATCGCCCAGCGAGTCGGTTTTCCCATGGGGTTTGTCTCGGGCTACTCGGTGGCGGCCACGTCGATAGGCGAACCGGATTTGGGGCTGCTGACGCAGACGGAAATGATTGACCGAGCACGACGGATCTGCGGCTGCGTCGACATTCCCATCATCGTCGACGCCGACACCGGTTACGGGAATCCGCTCAACGTGCATCGGACCGTCCAGGAGTTGATCGCGGCTGGTGCGGCGGGGTGTTTTCTGGAGGACCAGGTGTGGCCCAAACGCTGCGGACATATGCGAGGTAAGAGGGTTGTCGAGCGTGACGAGTACATTCACAAGATACGGGCCGCCGTGGACGCTCGTGGCGAACGCGACTTCTTTATCGTTGCTCGAACCGACGCGCTGGCAGCCGTTGACATGGACGAAGCCGTTGCACGCGTGGTTGCAGCCCGCGAAGCGGGGGCCGACGCCAGTTTCATCGAAGCCCCGGCATCGGTCGACGATCTGGAGACGATCGGACGCCGATCGCCGCCGCCGAACGTGGCCAACATGATCGAAGGGGGCAAGACACCGGTGTTGCCCAAAGCGAAGCTCGAGTCTCTTGGTTTTCAGTTGATCCTCTATCCATTGGCTGGGCTGTTCTCGGCCGCGCGGACAATGGAGCAGATGTACACGAAACTGAGAGACGACGGAACAACGATTGGTGATGAGCATAAACTGATGACATTCACCGAGTTCAACGACTTGATCGGCGTAGACGAAAAATACAGGCTCGCCGAACGGTTCGGCGTCGAGTGAACGCCAAAACGCAAACCTGAAAACTGTCACTCGATCTCATGGCGGAGCAGATCACGGCGACGTGCCCGGACTGTGGCAGTCCGCAGGGTATTCCTGAGGAATGGGAAGGTAGACTTGCGCGCTGCGCGGCCTGTAACGCGATCTACCGAGTGCCCGGAGGCGTCGCCGAGTTGACGGACACCCAGGAATCACGGCCCTTTGCGGATGCGGCAAGGACTGAGGTCGAGGTGGCGAGTGTCGAGTGTTGGGTGCAACACGAGGGCACATCGGCCCCGATCTATCTCGGGCCCGAGTATGCACAACCATCGGCGGAAAACGTTGCCAATGACCGGTCGATGCGGCGGCTGTTGCTTATTGCCTTGATCGTTCTGTTTCTCCTATTGGCTGCCATCATCTGGCCCGCCTGGTATGGCGGGACGATTCCCGACGGAGGACTCCATCGAATATCGAGTGAAGTCGCACGCATGGATATGGCCGTCGAAGCCTACAAACGAAGATACGGGGAGTACCCACCGGATTTTTCGGACTGGGAGTTGGTCGAATCGCATCTCAGGAAGGTCTTTCCGCGCCATAGCGAAAATCTCGACCCATCCCTTCAGGTCGGCGATGACGGAGCCAAGCTTGGGGACATCGATGCAGCAGAGGCTCTGGTCTTCTGGTTATCCAGACTGCGAAACGATCCTCGCCATCCCGTCACTGGTTCGGGCGAGCCGCTGGTCTCGTTTGAATTCGACGAACTGCGCTTGTGGGACTTTGATGGGGATGGTTGGTGGGAATACGTGCCCGAAGGAGCCAGCAGCCAGGAGACGCCGTATGTGTACTTCGACAGCCGCACGTACGACAAAACGCGATATCCCAAAGACAAAGCTGAATCGTCTATCCAAGGTGTCGCCTATCCATACCGCACGGCTGCCTTTCTAGCCAATGTCGACACGAGAGCGGTAATGAATCCGAACACGTTTCAAATCATCTCGGCCGGTCTGGACGGCGACTATGGCGCGGACAATCCCGTGAAACTGTTTCCCAGAGGCGCGGGATATGGTCCGGGCGATTGGGACAACGTCACGAACTTCAGCAATGGGAAAACACTGAAACACTGGGCGACTAGATGACGCAAGCGTGGGGTACGTTTCCAACGTGCCAGTGTTCGCTGCATCGTGTGATACGGCACGTTGGAAACGTGCCCCACGCGCTACTGGTGACCGAGCTGTGATCAGCGCCCGAACGTCGTTCGGAGAAGACTCGCAATCGACTCAGGTCACGGTATCCTTATCCGGCTCGGCTGCCAGAGTCGGGCCATCGCCGCTGCCGGCCTCGAAACGAGCGATCACGGCGCATCCACAGGAATCGCTCCAGACGTTGACGCAGGTGCGGCACATGTCCAGGACGCGGTCCACCGCGATGATCAGCCCTTGGGCTTCGGTTGGCAGACCGACGGCCTGGAGAATGATAACCATCATCACTAATCCCGCGTGCGGAATGCCCGCGGCTCCGATGCTGGCCAGCAGCGCGGTGAATGCGACGATGACCTGTTGCACAATTGTGAGGTCGACGCCAGGAGTCAGATTGGCGATAAACAAGACGGCTACTACTTCGTATAGGGCCGTGCCATCCATGTTCACCGTGGCGCCCAGCGGCAGTACGAAAGAACTGACCCGGTTGCTGACCCCGGCTCGCTGTTCGACGCTGGTCAGTGTCAGCGGCAATGTGGCATTACTCGAAGCCGAACTGAATGCGGTCAACAAAGCCGGGCTCATCGCTTGGGCGAATTTCCACGGATTCCGTCGCCCCACGAACTTCAGAATCAACGGGAGAATCACCAATGCGTGCAGCGCCAGCGCGCACGCGACAGTGACCATGTACATGCCCAAGCGGCCAAAAACGCTAAGGCCTTGGGTCGCTGCGGCAAAGAGCATCAAACACAACACGCCGGCCGGCGCAAGCTTGATGACGGCCATCGTCATTTTCATCATCACTTCGAAGCCCGCGCGGGCAAGGTCGCGCACGGTATCGGCCGTCCGCCCGCCCGCAAGAATGGCGAAAATGGCAAACGCCAACGTGAAAGCAATGATTCCCAAGAACTGCCCGTCCGCCACGGCTTGCATGGGATTCGGCGGAATCATGTTCTCGATTTGTTCGAACAACACGGTCGACAGCTTCTTGCCTTGCTCGGCAGCTTCCACACCGCCCGCGGCCTGAGCGTCCGCCTGTTGCTGATGGTCGACGCCGGGTTGAATCAGATTGACCATCAGCAGCCCGGTACAGATCGCCAACATGCTGGTCGAAACGTAATAGAGAATCGTTCGGCCGAACATCTTCCCCAGACGTTCGGCGTGTCCCAGGCCCATGACTCCAGTCGTCAGAGAAAAAACAATCAACGGCACGGAAACCATCTTCAGCATGCGCAAAAATAGATCACCCAACATCTTCAACCGGTCGCCGATGCTACGTGCCGTTGAACGGCCGTGACGCCGAAAAAGGGCATACGCCTGCGCGTCCCGCTTCTTCAATTCGCCGAGACTGGGTTGGATGACTTCTTTGAATTCAAGTTTTTCATCCTGGGGCAGGGTGGGCCATTCTGGAAACTCCGTGAGCCGTTGGCCTTTTGGCCGCTCTCGCGTCTCGTCATCTAATGCGCCGACAAAGACTCGGCGTACGATCGTACTGTCGTCCTCGCTGATTTGCATGAGGATGCAATCCGTCCGGTCGTGCGACCAAAACGTGCCGTCGCGGACAACGACCGCCGCCGCCAAGCCGTAGGGATGCAATTCGGCCTCTTGGACAACAACTGGCTCTTCGAGACGATACTCGCCGACAGTGAAGTTAAGCAGCAAACCGACGACGGCCCCGATCACCATCGCAATGATGATCTGCCAGTGCAGTGCCATGCGAGGCATCTTCTTCCTCCCAGGAATCCGTTCGATGATTCTATGTGGGATAGGCATCCTGCCTGTCATGCTCGCACAACATCGTGTGATGCCGAGCAGTCTGACTACCAGCTATAACAGGCTGGAAGCCTATCCCACGACGGGTCCGCCCAAAACTGAACGGTATTGTGATTAGACGAGAGAATCCCTCTTTCAATCCTACGGACAGGTCGTTCCTTGTACCAGCGTTCGCACCCGGCACAGATAGGCATCGGCCGTAATGAACAACGTCTTGCCGTCTTCGCCGAACGAGCAATTGGCCGTGGGCCGGCCTGTATTGAAACGGCCCAGCAGCTTGCCCTCCGGCGTAAGCACCAGCACGCCGCCGGGGCCCGTCGCCCAGATATGGCCCTGCTTGTCAATCGCCATACCGTCGGGCAAACCGGGCCGCTTGCCGACGGATTGCGTCGCGTCGTACAGAATCCGGCTCTCGCCCAAGGTGCCGTCTTCCTTCACGGGGAACGCCTTCCAGATTGCAGCTTTCGGATCGGACTGCGCCACGTAAAGTGTCTTCTGATCGGGCGAGAAGCCAATTCCGTTGGGCCGAGCCAATTCGGCGGTCAGCAGCGTCAACTGACCGTCCTTCGACAGTCGGTACACTCCGCAGAAGTCCAACTCGCGACGTGGATCGTCGTAACGGTTGGGCAGGCCATACGGCGGATCCGTGAAGTACAAATCGCCGTTCGACTTGTACACTGCATCGTTTGGGCTGTTCAAGCGTTTTCCCTGGTAATTGTCGACCAACGTCCGTTTGCCGCCGTTCTTGGTCAACACCGAGATCCGGCGATCACCGTGTTCACACGACACAAGCCGCCCCTGCGCGTCCAACAACAAGCCGTTACTTCCCGGCTCCAGGCCATAAAACGTGCTCCCTGTGTATCCCGACGGACATAAGAACAAACTTACGCCTTCGCCTTCTTTCCACTTGAATACCGAGTTGCGTGGAATGTCCGAAAACAGCAAGTAGCCGGCATCGTCCTGCGGCACCCACACAGGACCCTCGGTCCAAGTGAACCCTTTAGCCAGCATTTCGATCCGAGCGTCTTCGGGTACCAGTCTATCGAAGGTCGGGTCGAGGCGCTCGATGGAACCGATCGTTTGCCCGTCGGATGCTACGGCGATGCTACTGCCAATTTGCGTCGTCGCAAGAGCCGAGAAGGACAGCAGAAGATACCAGCACGTCTTGTTCATTGCGCGATTCCTTTGTGCTGAGGGGTCCGTATCAACTGAAACAAATTGTTGTATTGGTCGGTCCAAAGCGGAACGGATTCGTCGACGTTGAACCGGCGGACTTGTTCATCGCTCTCGTTTCGCTCCTTGAAGGCGTCGTTCTGAAGGAACCGCTCATTCCTGGCCAGCAGAACCCAGTCGGACGGAGCGATGACCAGTTCCTTTGCCCTCCTGTTCCGGACGACAACGTTCTCCAGATTGTAGTGCTGGGCGAGCCTCAAAACCACAGGGATCAAGTCCAGATAACGGTTGCTCGTGTGAACTGCGATCACTCCGTCTTCACTCAAACGACGCAGGTACACGGCAAAAGCCTCGCGGGTGAGCAGGTGTACTGGTATCGAATCCCCGCTGAATGCGTCCAGAACCAGGACATCGAAGCTCTGCTGGTCTTCCGGCGCCGAAGACAGTTCTTCTTGCTCCAAAGACAGGCGGGCATCACCTTGGACGAATCGGATTCTCGCGCCTCGTGCATGGGCGTTCTTCAGGAACGTGAAGTGTTTGTCCGCCAACTCGATTACCAGAGGGTTGATCTCGTAGAAACAGAATTCGTCGTCGGGTTTGGCATAGGCCGCTATCGTACCCACGCCAAGACCGATAGCTCCGACTCGTAACGGCCGATCCGTGTGGGAAACGCGAAACGTCTTTCCAACGCCGCTTTCGACCGTGTAGTACGACGTAGGAAAATCCCGCCGGTCCTCGGCATCCAGTTGGTACCCGTGCAAAGTGTCGCCATGGAATAGCGCCAGACCTCGCATTTCGTCATCCTCCCGAAACCGCTCTCTCACAGACACGACACCGTAGAAGTTTCGTGCCCGCTCCAAGCCACGTTCGCTATCGCGGGCTGTCAATTGCGTCACGACCACAATCGCCAAGACGACGAGGAAGGTCAGTCCAATAGCTCCTCGCAACATCAGCGTGGCCTCGGCTAACCATCGCTGCCACGCTTCGACGGCCAGAGCGACCAGGGCCACAACGAACCCCAGGATCAGCGCCAAGTTCAACTCGAAAAACGATGAAAAGACCAGCGGACAGACGAGCGCGACGACGATTCCACCGATAGCCCCGCCCGCGGCGACTGATAGATAGAAAGAGGTCAATCTCCGAGCGTGCGGCTTGCGACGCACCAGTTCTCCGTGACAGACCATGCACAGAAAGAACAGGGCGAGTGAGTAAACTGGGGCCTGCACCAAGACATGTTTGCTGTAGTACGCCCATTGCCAGCCATAGCCTTGCTGTTCGAGATACTCCTTAAGAATCGAGCCCATCGCCAAGTAACTCGCGGCAAGAACGCTGATGACCGCGCCCAACGCGAACCAGCGGCGCACGTACCATGCCTCGCGATCGAAGCAGATTATGAAGGAAACCAGATATAGGCTCAGCGGCAGAATCCAGAGCAACGGCACGACGGCAACGTTCTGGCACAAGTGGTTCGTGACGGCCAACAGGAGGATCGAACCTAACGCGGGAAGTAGGACCCACGAAAGTCGCGTGACCCAAGACGGCGGGACGTCCGCAGTGTCAGACGTCGACTTGCCGTCCCGCTTGACCACGTCGCGCAACGGCCCTGCACGCCAGAGTTTGATGGTCAGCGCGGCGCACAGAGCGGCAAATACCGCAAAAGCCACGGACCATACGTTTCCTTGCATCGAGGTGGTCATGGCCGGCTCGACCACAAACGGATATGTCAAAAGGGCACCCAGCGAACCTACGTTGGACAGGGCGTACAGCCGGTAGGGCGAGCGATCGGGATACACTCGGGCAAACCACGACTGCAGTAGCGGCGAGGTGGCGGACAACAGGAAGTAGGGCAAACCTACGCTGAACGCCAGAAGCAGCAGAATATGAAAGACTGGACGAGCTACGTCCTCCGGCTTCCAAGAAGCGGCTGGCGTGATCGGTAGCGTAGCGAGCGCGACACCGATCAATAGTAGGTGCACAATCGCCTGACGCGAAGGCTGTTCGACGCGCGACAGCATATCCGCGTACGCATAACCGCCCAACAACAGCACCTGAAAAAACAACAGACAGGTCGACCACACTGCTGGACTGCCGCCGAACCATGGCAGGATCATCTTGCTGATGACCGGTTGGACCTGGAACAACAGGAATGCACCCAGGAATATCGTCGCTGCGCACCAAGCGGAAAAGCCGACAATCGTATGCTTCTTCACCATTGCGACAGCGTAAGAGACTGAGGCGGCCTGAACAATAGGTCAGTCGGCGACCTACCGCAGAGAATCTCGATAATCAGGCGGGGATCTTGCGACTTTGATCCATCTCCGTCAACTCGAATCGGCTGTCCCGCGCCGATGGCAATGGCGGAGGAAGCTTGCTCAAGATGTAGTCGGCGGCCGTGCTGGACGCGCCGGCGCTGGTGTGTTCGGCTTTGAGTTGCGAAAGACATCGGACCCGTTGTTCATACTCCTCTTCGTCTGTCAGCCAGGAGAGCACGTAACCGGCAATTTCTTCAGATCGGTCGTCATATGTCAAGTACTCTGGAAACGGCACATCCGGTTCGCTGGCACGCTGTGGATCGTACTTGGCGCCACGCGGCAGGAACGGATCGTCGGTCGCCAGCAGGTTGACCAGTGTAATGAATCGAATCTTCATGAACAGAGTCGTGGCAACCCAATAAGCGTAACGCGGAATCCAATAGAGTATCACTGCAGGCTTGGTGTGATACAGCAGTTCGAGAGAGACCGATCCCGAACACGCCATCGTGCAGCGACTCAAGTGGATCAGTTCCGGCGTTCGGCTAACAAACACGTCGATCGATAGCCCCGTCTCGGCAATCTGGGTTCGTGCGATTTCGGCTTGTTTTTCGCTGAAGCTGGCGACCGCAAAGCGAGCTTCGGGAGCATCCTCATGCACACGCCGCGCCGCCTTTAGGAACCAGCGGAGGTTCTTCGTCACTTCCTGTGTTCTCGATCCTGGCAGAATTGCGACCAGGGGGCCGGGCCGGCTTCCGTATTCGTCCAGGAACGTTTGATCGAGCGACCGACTTTCTAGTTCATCAAAATAGGGATGGCCCACATAGGTCGCGTTGCAGCCCTTCTGCTGGTACCATTCGGCCTCGAACGGCAGCTTGCACAGAACATGGTCCACAAATCGTCGCATCTTGCGCACCCGCCAGCCTGCCCATCCCCAAAGTTGCGGTACGCCATAGTAGAACACTGGAACGCCCTGCCTCTTGGCCGCTCGCGCAATCCACCAGTTGAATCCGGGATAGTCGATCAGGACTACGGCATCCGGTCGGTGGTCTCCGAAATAGCGTTTCGCCCGTTGGTACAGGGCCCAGAACTTGTGGATGTTCAGCAGCACGCGCAGGAACCACATAACGGCCAACCGGGTCAGATCCTCGTGCAATTCGCAACCGGCTTCCGCCATACGCGGCCCACCGTAGCCCACACATTCCACATCCGCCCGCCGCTGCCGCAACTGACGGATCAGATTCGCTCCGTGCAAATCGCCGCTCGGTTCGCCCACTGAGAAGAAGACTCTCATAATCCTGCGTTCCTTCGCCTATCGCTGCGTCGTGCCACAAGTAGGGTGGGCCAAGTCTTCGCGGCCCACCAATTGGCTGACGTTGGATCGGGTGGGCCGCGAAGACTTGGCCCACGCTACGAAGATGCGCGGTGCTAACCCGGATATTTCAACCGTTTGTAGCCACGTTCGCCAGAACGTGGGGCGTGCCCTGAAGTTACGACCACGTTCTGGCGAACGTAGCTACGACAGCGTGTCACGCAATCACGAAGGGCGTGAAATATCCGGACTAACGCGCATTCGCCAAGCGAGCTTCGATTGGTGAGGAGTATCCCAGATTGCCG
>CAZURK010000063.1:12276-58685 GCA_964623055.1 uncultured Pirellulaceae bacterium | reverse complement strand
ATTAGAGCCGCCCCGTTGGGGCTTTCGGTTTTCTCCAAATTGCTCCCCTGGGTTGCGCGACGACCGTTGTCACGCTCGTCGCTCCACCCAGGGCTGGTTTAGAGTCGTCCCTTCGGGACTGGAACGATGACAAGCACGAAGCAACCCATTCAATAGCTCCAAACTGAATACGCCACGTGATACATCATTCGGGCGACTTTTCCGGAAAATCTCCGCGGTTTGGCTTGAAAGGCATATATATCTTAGTACGATATATCTAGTGGCGATACTCGCAGGACATCGGAGTCTGATCCATGGCCGACACGATTCGCAGGCAGAAACGCGCCCAGCCGATGAACCATTCCGAGTTTCACATCCTGCTGGCATTGGCCGACCGCGAGCGGCATGGGTATGGCATTATGCAGGAAGTGGAAGCGCGGTCGGCGGGCACGACTCGGTTGGGGCCCGGTACGCTGTACGGGGCGATTAAACGGATGTTGGCCGCTGGTCTGATCGAAGAGTCGGCGAAACGCCCCATCGCAAAGTTTGACGATGAACGGCGTCGGTGCTACTACCGTTTGACACGTCTCGGCCGCAGCGTGGCGACGGAAGAAGCGGAACGCCTTGCCGCGCTGGTCCGCGTGGCCGAGGCGAAGAAATTAGTGGGCAGTCGAGTTCCATTGACTACCGGAGACGCCTGATGGCATGTGCTCGACGTACCATCGAGTTGTCAGTGCGGGTCTACGAAGGGCTCATTAGGGCATACCCGGCGTCGTTCCGTCGAGAGTACGGGGAAGAGATGGCCTTGGTGTTCTGCGAGCATATGACGGACACATTCGAGAGAAGAGGCGCGCCGGGGCTGATCGCGGCATGGTTTCGAGTGCTGGGCGACCTTTCGCGGACGGTTCCGGCTGAGCACGTCTATGAAATGCAAAGGAGAATCAAGATGAAAAGCGCCGCAATGGCTCTCTTGTCGGTCGTTCTGGCCACGATCACCCACTTGGCGCTCTGGTATGGCGCGATGCTGATCGTATGGCTGCCGTTGGTGCTAATCACCCCAGGTACAATCAGTACGGTGGCAATGTACGTGATTTTCTATCTCTCAGCGTTCCTGGCCGGTCTGTTGCTGACGCGTATGAAACCGTTCTTCAAGCCGGCTGCCACCGTGCCGCTTGGAATCGTAGGGATATGGCTGACCTGGGGAATCCTTGCTGTCCTCTCGGGCGCTCCCTCTTGGCTTGCGCCCACGTGGGGCATGGCGGTCGTGCGTGTTGTCTTCTTGGCATCTCTGGGTTTGACCGCGCTGCTGGGATCCGTCGTGGCGACGAGAGCATCGAGTTGGCTGTCTCGGTTCTCCATTCCTTGGTATCAGTTGGCCGGGAGCCTGGCGGTGCTGGTCTGCACGTCCATGGTCGTGTCTGCGCTTCGGCTTACTCTGACCACACGCCAGCAAGCAGGCGATCCAATGGGATCGGATCTCCAACGAGTTTGGGGCTTTTGTCTGTTTGCGCTGCTAGTGATTGGCGCGATCGCGATCGGCAACCTGGTCCTCCATGTCGTCCGAAACCCCCGTAATGCGACAGTCCAGTGAATGAGCTGGCAAGACGGCGCCCCGATACCGTCGCCGTCCTAACGGCCTGTTGAAAAAGTTGTAGGCCGGCAACAGGGAGCGATAGCGACGCAGTTCCGGCATTCTCGTGAAATTGAGCTTTGCCGGAACAGCGCTGCGCTCGTTCCGGCCTACGTGAGGAATCCGGACTAGAAGCCGTCATCCATCGAATCAGGATTTGGTTCACCCAGCAATTGGCGCTGCCAGTGGCTCTTGATATCACTCTTTGCCTGGTCGGTCACGTCGGTGCCATACACGTGTAGCCACTGGAGAGGGAAACCCCGCAATTGCTGCAGATCGGCGTCGTTGATATTGCACTCGGAAAGATCGAGCCCTTGCAGCATTGGCAGCTTCTTGATGTGACGCAGCCCGTCGCCGGTGACTTCCGTACCGCACAGTGAGAGAGTCGCTAGGGCCGGAAGTGGCGGTAGGTGGGTGAGCCCATCGTTGTCCAGTTGCGAGTCGTCTAGGTACAGGCATGTCAGGTTCTTCAGGTTCTTCAAATGCAGCAGGCCGGTGCCCGTGATTTTCGTCCCCACCAAGCTCAGGCTGTCCAATTGCTTGAGCCCTGCCAAGTGTTCGAGACCGTGGTCGGTGATGTTCGTGCCAGACAAATTGAGACGCCTGACGCTTTGGGAATCAGCCAGATAGGCAAGGTCGTCATTACGAATTGGCGTATTGGCGAGATGCAGGACGGAGATTTGTCGAAGGTACTTTAGATTCTCGCCGCGGACCTTGGTTCCACGGAGGTCCACAGAGATAAGACTCGTCAAGCCGACGAGGTATTTCAGCCCGTTGCCATCGATTTCGGTTTCGGAAAGGCTGAGCGATTGGAGGGCGGGGAGGTGGCGGAGAATCTGCAGATCCTCGTCCGATACGTCGGAGCCGGACAGGTTCAGATCGACGAGCCTCCCGAGAGAACACAACTCCAGGCAAGAGTCTTCGGCAATCCTGCAGTCGACAAGCGACAGGTACCGTAGGTTGACTAGTCGACCGATGGCCTGCATTCCCTCCTCGCTGATCTTGTAGCCGCAAAGTCCCAGGGATAAGAGTTCGCCGATCGCGTCAATGTTTCTGAGGGTATCTTCGCTCAGGTCTTTTGATTCGCAGAAAATAAACTGAATGTCAAACGGGGAATCTGCAGCGATAGTGTCACCCCGTGAATCGATCTCGCGTAGCACTCGTTCGCGAGGCGAATCGGCCATGTATCTGGCGCACTCGCCGAGGAACGACAATACAACGGCAAGTCCTGCCCCCACGAGCAGGACCAACCGCCAGCCACCACGTGAGTTCGCTCGTTCGGGCAGCATCCAGGGTACCCAAGCAAAGAAACCCGCAGCGATCAAGCCTAGCGCGACCCCCGAGTAGACCGTCAGAGCCGGGAACGAGATGTCAATATCATCAAGAACCCACTTGGGTACCCAAAGTTCTTTGATCTGGCTCAGCGGATATACCACTCCCGCGATACCCAGGGCACAGAAGATCAGCGGCACAGGCCAGCGGACAAGTAGCAGGCCCGACAAGACTAGACCGATCAGCGTCGAAACGATCGGGGCCCCAATCAGATACGCTTTCAGGAACCCTCCGCTGTGGGAAATCGGAAGGCCGATTGCGAACGGGACAGCGGCCAGGAACGTCAATACCATTGCGTTTCGCACGGGCCGGTGTCGGCCCTTCCAAAACCACTGTACGGGCGACCAAGCGATCCAATCCAGCCACCATCTCCCGGTGACGGGGACGTCAGACGGCGCAGTCGTCGTTGCCTCCTCGGCTTCAACGTCGCTCGACGACGCCTCGCCTCGCCTGCCCGCATCCCATTTCCGGTCGACTGCCAAAAACACCCCCGCGCTGATCGTTCCGATGACGTAGCCCAGCGCGTAACCCAAGCCTGCCATGGCAGCAAACATCAACAGGAGCATAAGAACGCCCCAGGCCATGACGTCATAAGTGCCTCCCGATCGGAGGTCCGCGACAAAACCGGGAACTTCGACAATGACGAATCCGCCAACGACCAGCAGCGGTAGCAACCGCGTGCCGACCAAACAAGAGGCACGACGCGGCTTGCGTCCCTGATACAGAAAGACTTGCCCCAGCGGAATCGCTACGCAAAAGAGCGCGCAAAACGCATACCCAACCGGCGGCGTATCGAGAGCGTGCAAAATACCGAATAGCGGGGCAAACAGCCCCATAGCAACCAGCATATGCCCCGTACCAAACCGGCGAGAAACGCCGACGATCGGAGTTCGATTGCACTCACGTGGCGATGGCTCAGGTACGGTCACGTCAGAACCGGTTAATGGAGAAGTGGCGTCGCGCGGCCTTGTATCACCTGCCAGCAATGGGCAAGGCTCCGTCACTCGTCACACGACGCAGTGTACTACAGGGCAATGTTCCCGGTCAATTCGCCCGGCAACGGTGCACTTCTCGGTTCAACATCCCCAGTCCGCATCCTCTTGGACGACGCCAACGAGATCATTGATGGGGTGGCTCCGTCTGGCATGAAGGGCAATAATGTTTCGTCATCAGTTACCCGAGGTCAGGAGTCCTGAGACGGAACGATCAATGAATTTCAATCACAATGTACATAATCTCGCGACCTTATTTTTGGCCGCGTTTGCCGTCACGCTACAAGGATACGCGCAGGAATTGCGGGTTGAGTTAAAGCCGACGATGCTGACCAACGAGGCCGACGTGGGTGACCCGTCCGGTTTGGTCGACGAACAACGGCAGATCATCGGACCGCCCGCGGGCAAGCCGAAAACGACATGGGAGCTGAATTCAAAGTACTGGAAGCAGTTCCCGTTCAGTGCGCACCTTGACCTGGGCGAGGAAAAGAACCTCTCGAGCATTTGGATCTACGACGCCAACGGCAAGGGGGACGTGGTGATCAGCGCCGGCCGACCAGGCCAGTGGCGCGAGGTGGCAACGTACGACTGCGCCACCTATCTTGCCTGGGCGGAAGTCAAGTTGGACGTGACCACGCGTTACCTGCGTATCACGCGAAAGACGCCGGGCGCCAATTTCACCGAGATTGCCGTGTATGAATACTCGGACGAAGCGTATCAGGCGATGCTGGCGCGCAAAGCCGAGGCTGCCCGGCAGGAAGCCGAACGCCAAGCGGCGTTGAAGAAGGCACGCGAAGAAGCACTCAAACGGCCGCTGGTCGAGATGGCACCCTATGGAACATTGTCTTTGGTGGATGAAATCGTCTGCGCGACCGACGCTGCCGACCGCGGATTCTCCGACTCCCCGGCCGGTGTGAGCAAGGTCGAAACGATCCTGGGACGCAAGGCTCGCGTGATCCCTCCGACTAAGGGCGAGGCGGCATATTTCAGCTATCGCATCGGCAAGATGAAGCTGTTGCGTCCCGGCGGGGTGTACGTGCTGGCAGTCGATTATCCCGAGGATGCGCCGCGCAGTATGGTGATCATCAACACCGGCAACGAAACCTCGCGTGGCTTCCACACGGGCTTGGCGTTGGGTGATGCGTTCCGTGCCAAGTACGTTAACAATCTGGCCGAGTCGATCGATGTACCGCTATCCGGCAAGTGGGAAACCTGGTCGCTGATGTTCCGCCTGCACGACCGCTTCCCCGAAAAGGGGCTCGTTCGCGGCGCTAAACCACGTCCGCTTACGCCGGAAGATGGCTTCGATGTATCAGTCGCGCAGTTTTCGGCCAAGAACATACCGATGTCGAAAGGCGCTGCGGTAAGTCACATACGTCTGTTCGAGGTGATTGACCCGGACAAGTTGGTTCAGTCGGTAAACCTGCCGCCCGAGGATCTGCCTCGCCGTCGACTGTTCTGGCGGGAGGAGATGGCCGACGGCATTATCGACCGCAAGACCGACCAGCCCGGCATCGCGAATCCGATCGACTGGTATCGCCACAAAGCGGAATTGATGCGGTTTCTGGGCATGAACACCTACAGCAAAGACCTATTGGAATTTGGGGCTTGCCAACACTGGGACTCGGCGCCTCACGGCGGAAACAACTGGGTGTTCCACGACAACAGCCTCAAACATTTTGGGCGGAAATTGTCGAATTGATGGGCGGCTATGGGTTCGACGTGTTGCCCTACTACGAATACTCTGGCAGCAAGGGGTACAAGGGGCTGGGCAATCAGCGTCGCGCACGGCCGCTAACGCGAGACGACGCGTACACGCACATAACCTGGGTGGAATCGGCCAACGCAGACATTACGGATCCCGACACATATGAAGACTTCAAGAAGATGCTGGACCTGACAGTGATCCGCCTGCGCAGCAAGGCAGAGTTTGCCGGCATATGGATTCGACCGCGCGGGCAGATGACCGTCAGCTTCTCGGACAGGGCATTGGCACGTTTCTCTGCCGAGGCCGCCGAAAACAAACCCATCACGCGAGAGTCGCTGAAGGATGATCAGCAGCTTTATGCGAGGTACATCGAGTGGTGGGGCACCAAACGTCGCGACTTCCTTGCCGGCATGCGCGACTATCTGCGCGCCGGCGGCGTTGATGATGCGATGGTGTTGTTCACTGGTTGCCCCGGCGAGCCCGGCGTAGCGTTCAACTCGTGGGATCCGCGCATGGTCACCGACCGCCCCGATCTGTGGAAGCCGATTCTCCAACGCCCGGAACATGTGGCCGGTGATCGTGGCCCCATCGTCCCGCTAACCGTCGGGCAGGTTGTCGACGGCGATTTGTACTACGAGGCGCTCACGTCACCCGGATTGAACTGGGGTAACTGGGAAGTCCACCATTCGCGACCGGCTGACGATCCACAAAACTATAAGAGCACCGACGGTGTCCTGCTTGCGCACGCGTTCAACCGCAACTACACCGTCGCGTCGCCCAAGACGTTCGATGCCTACCGCGCGCCCAGCGGGTTGGCCATCGTTCGCCATTACACGCTGAACGAGAACATGATGTTCGACAAGGCCGACAAGAACATCCTCGGCTACTTCATTACGGATGTCGAGCGAGCGGGCCCTTACTGCATGATGGGCGAGGCTCACGCGATGGCCCATGGGGATCCGACAATGATCGGGTACTTGGTGGGCTGCAACTTTGGCCGCGGTTTTCCCGAGTACGTACGAAACTTCAACGCCAACTACCTGGCGTTGCCCGCCTTGCCAAGCCAACTGGTCAAGGACGCTGCCAGCGACGCCGAAGTGTACGCGCGCCGCATCGACACCGATAAGCACGGCACGTGGATCGCGGTCGTCAATACGTCGCTTCGTGCCAAACAAGACGTAAGCGTGGCTTTGCCCGATGGCAGGGTGACCGATGCGGTGACCGGCCAGCCGATCCGTACCGCCAGCGGTAGGATCGCCATTGAGATGTATCCCTGCCAACTGCGTTCGTTCCGAGTGCAGTAATCCGCGAGGAACCGACTCACCCGGTTACGTTGAAGCGGGCCTTCGTCTATAACTCGCCCATGCGAATCACAACTTGGAATGTCAACGGTCTGCGTGCAGCGATCAGGAAAGGCTTTGGGGATTGCGTGGCCCAATTGGCGCCGGACGTGCTAATGCTGCAGGAGATTCGTTGCCTGCCCGAGCAATTGCCCGACGGGTGGGCGGAGCCGGTCGGCTGGAATGTTCACTGGCATCCTGCCCAGAAGAAAGGCTATGCGGGCACAGCCGTCTGGTCTCGATTGCCCATGGAAGTGTTGGGCGTCGGGTTGGGTAACCGTGACGAAGACGCAGACGGCCGTGTCTTGCGCGTACGCGTCCAGGGCGTGCAGTTGGCGTGTGTCTATCTTCCATCGGGTTCGTCCGGTCCGGAACGCCAGCAATACAAAGAGAAGTGGATGGCTCGCTTCTTCCCGTGGGCCAAACGACTGGCGGCCCAAGGCGAGCCCATCGTCATCGGCGGCGATTTGAACATCGCGCACACCGAGCGAGACATCTACTATGCGAGAGGCAATGCCAACTCGTCGGGCTTTCTTCCCCATGAGCGCCGGTGGTTTGGCCGGCTGTTGAAGACGGGTTGGTCCGATTTCGTCCGCGAGCAGGTTGGCGAGGTCGATGGGCCTTACTCCTGGTGGTCGAACCGAGGTCGGGCACGTGAACTGAATCGCGGCTGGCGAATCGATTACCTACTTGGAAACCGCGCGGCCGCCGCACTCTGGCAGGAAGCTGCGATCTACCGCCGAGGCGGATTGCTTGTGTCGGACCATGCCCCGGTGACGATTGACATCTCCTCTGGTTAATTCGACAGCCTCTCGCTAAGATACGGGATTCCACTTTATCCACCATTGCGATCAGAGGACATTAAGCCTGGAATTCGGGAGGGCGAAGCTCCTGCTGAGCCGCGTTGTCCCACGGTTTCGGCTCGGCGGGAGCTTCGCCCTCCCGGTTTTGAAGCCGCTTCCAGGCACTGATGCCTTGACGATACGAAGGGGCTCCCGTTGTCCGCCAAGTCCATCCAATTACGCGGAGTACGCGTTCACAATCTGAAGTCGATCGACCTGGATATACCGCACCGTCAACTGATCGTGGTTTGCGGCGTCAGCGGCAGCGGCAAAACCAGCTTGGCCTTGGACACCCTCTATGCGGAGGGCCAGCGACGCTATATCGAGAGCTTCTCCGCTTACACACGTCAGTTCTTGGATCGCCTGGAAAAGCCGGACGCCGAACGGATAGACGGAATCCCGCCGGCGATTGCGGTAACTCGCAAAAGCACAACGCGATCCAACCGTGCGACGATCGGCTCGGCTACCGAGACAATCGACTACTTGCGTCTGTTGTTCGCCAAGATCGGCCATGTCTTCTGCAGCGGCTGTGGCTGCGAGGTCCGGAAGGACACGCCACAAAGCGCCGCCGAGCGTCTTGGCGAACTGCCCGATGGGACTCGGTACATGCTGGCATTTCCGCGGCCGTTATCCGAGGAAGAAGATCCAGCAAGAGTCGCTGCGGAACTGCAGGAAGATGGGTTTGTTCGTGTGATTGTCGGGGACAAAACGATCCAACTGGCAACCGAACCAATCACTCAAGCGATCTCGGATAACGGCGCGTCGGACGCCCTCCTGGTGGTCGCCGATCGTTTGACCGCCGGCAGCGTAGGCAACCAACGATTGCGGGATTCGCTGGAAACCGCGTTCTTGAAAGGCGGTGGGACATGCTACGCCTTGATGGCGACGGACGATGGCCACGATTGGCGGCGTGTTGGTTTCAGCACTTCGTTGCGCTGTGAGCAATGCGGACTGGAGTATCCCGAGCCTGAACCCAGACTGTACGATTCCAACAGCCCACTAGGTGCCTGTCCACAATGCGAGGGTTTCGGCGACATCGTCGACGTCGACATGGATTTGGTGGTTCCGGATCCTTCGAAGACCGTCCGTGATGGGGCCATCGCGCCATGGAACACGCCGGCTTACGCGCATGAACTGGAGGAACTGGTCGAACTGGCAGACGACTACGATTTGCCTGTCGACGTTCCCTTCCGCGAGTTGAACGAGGACCATTTGCGTCTGATCCGTGAAGGCGTTCCCGAACGTGATTTCGGCGGCATGCGCGGCTTTTTCAACTGGCTGGAACGCCGCAAGTACAAGATGCACATCCGAGTGTTCCTGAGTCGGTGGCGCAGCTACAGCCCCTGTCCGACTTGCGACGGCCGCCGGCTACGGTCCGAAGCTTTGGCCACCAAGGTGGGCGACAAGAACATCGCGGACATCTGCCAATTGAAGATCGAACATGCACTGGCCTTCTTCCAATCGCTCCAGTTGACGGACTGGGATCGCACGGTGGGGCGGACGATGCTGGAGCAGGTCGAATCGCGACTGGGCTATTTGTGCGAAGTCGGACTTGGCTACCTGACGCTCGATCGGACGTTGCGTACGCTCAGTGGTGGCGAAGCCCAGCGAGTGGCCATGACGGCGGCTTTGAGTTCCAGTCTGGTGAACATGCTGTACGTGCTGGACGAACCTTCCGTCGGCCTGCATCCGCGCGACGTGGACCGATTGACGGATGCAATTGGCGGACTGCGGGATCGCGGCAATACGGTCATTGTCACGGAACACGAAGAGACTCTGCTGCGGCGGGCGGACCAGGTAATCGAGATTGGCCCCGGGGCCGGCGACCGGGGCGGCGAGGTCGTGTTCCAGGGCGCACCCGGCGAGATGCTGGATCCCGATGTCAGCCTGACCGGCGAGTATCTTGGCGGTCGCCGTGGCATGGCCACGCCCGAAAGCCGTCGGGAGCCTAAACACGGGCGGATCAAGTTAACCGGGGCACGCGGCAACAATCTGAAGAACATCACGGTCAGTTTCCCGTTGGGAGTACTGTGTCTGGTGACCGGCGTCAGCGGCGCCGGCAAGAGCACGCTGGTGCAAGACACGCTGTACCGGGCATTGTGTCGGCGAAAACGGAAGGACGCGCCCAAACCGTACCCGTGTGACGATGTGTACGGCGACGGGCAGATCGACGATGTGGTGCTGGTGGACCAAAGCCCCATCGGCCGTTCACCGCGTTCGAATCCTGTAACCTACATCAAGGCGTTCGATCAGATCCGCGCGGTGTTTGCCGATACGGTCGAGGCCCGCACGCACAACTACAAGGCCAGTCATTTCAGCTTCAATGTCGACGGCGGCCGCTGCGAAGCGTGCAAGGGCGAAGGCCTCGTGGAAATCGACATGCAGTTCTTGCCCGACGTGTACATGAAGTGCAGCCAGTGCGGCGGATCGCGCTATCGCAAGGAAATCCTCGAAGTCACCTACCGCAACCGCAATATCGCAGAGGTCCTTGAGATGACCGTGCGCGGGGCGTTTTCGTTCTTCCGCGGCCAAACCAAAGTGCAGACCAAGCTGAAGCAGTTAATCGACGTTGGTTTGGACTATCTAAGGCTCGGACAGCCGGCAACCACGTTATCGTCGGGCGAGGCGCAACGGCTGAAGTTGGCCGCCTACATGTCCGCTGCCCGCCGCAATCGAACTCTGTTTCTGCTGGACGAACCGACGACGGGGTTGCACTTTTCGGACATCGTTCAATTGCTGGACTGCTGCGAAGCACTGCTGGCAGTCGGTCATTCGCTGATCGTGATCGAGCACAATCTACAGATGATGAAAGCAGCCGATTACATCATCGACCTCGGACCGGGAGCCGCAGACGAAGGAGGGCAAGTGATCGCTGTAGGGCCGCCAGAAACGGTGGCTCAAAACGACCAGTCGATCACCGGAGCATATTTGCGGCAAGCTCTCAACAACGGCTAGCACCAAGTGGTTGGGCTGGCGATGGGCTATTCCGTGCATCGTACGATCATCAAGTATACGGAAGAAGCACTTTTCGCGGGCGGCTGTTCAAGATACGCTCTATAGAGACCAGCGAAGGGACAGTCCCCATCCTTATGGCACACCGTTGATCGGAGGAACCGACAGAGATGAATGCCAAGCTGAATCGACTGGGGCAACTCGTATTGGCAAGTGTCGTAACCGCCACGGCTGCAATGAGCCAAGGCTCGGTGGAAGCCGATACCGACAACGCGGAAGACCAGTCAGACGCTGCGATCATAACCCGTGGTCAAATCGAGGCCGATTGGCTGTTGCAGGATGTCGTACGGAGCCTGCCTGCCATTCCAGAGGAACGTCGCCGGGTCGCCGCCAAGGATGTCACCACGCAGCGAGACGCCGCGGGCGGCTGTGACGGCAACAAGGATGGCACTTTTGGCTTTCACACCAGCGGCGATCCAAGTCCTTGGTGGCAAGTGGATCTTGGCGAGACCATGGCGGTGGATCGCATCGTGATCTACAACCGGTGCGACGGAAACGTTGAAGACCGCGCCGGCCGTTTGAAGGTGCTCCTGTCGGATGACGGCGAGACTTGGTCGCAACTGTACCAACATGACGGGTCCAAGTTCTTCGGGTACACGGATAACAAGCCTCTGTCTGTTGCAGCCGACACAAACAGCGCACGTTTCGTCCGAATCCAACTTCCGGACCAGCAGTACTTTCACCTTGACGAAGTCGAGGTCTACGGGAAGGAAGGTAATCAGAACATCGCCCTTCGCCGTCCCGCCGATCAATCGAGTACCAGTAAGTGGTCGACGGTTCACTTCATCGAGAACGTAGAACGACAGGATGCCGCAGCCGATGACGAACCGGCCTACCCGACGGACGAAGTGGTCGAACGAGGACGGAAGCTTGCGGAGAGCCTTCGCAGGCTGGGCGTTGACGTGACGCCTTGGATACAAGAACTGGACGCCGCTCGGGCAACGGGTTCGCAGGCGGATGCCTCGGCGGACGAGCGACGAGCATCTTACCTCAAGGCTCGTTGGGCGGTTCGCGAAATGACCTTGGCCAATCCGCGATTGGACTTCGACGACATTCTGTTCGTCAAACGCGTGCCTGGCACATTCACGCATATGTCCGACCAGTACTACGGCTGGTTCTCGCGGCCGGGTGGTGGTCTGTATGTGCTCGAAGACTTCAAAAGCGAGCAGCCCACACTTCGCTGTTTGACCGCGGACTTCGAGCCGGGCAGCTTTCTGCGGCCGGACATCTCGTACGACGGGCGTCGTGTGCTTTTCGCCTACTGCAGGCACCACCGAAACCTGCGATTCGAGCAGAACAAGCTCGACAAGTCGAACGTACCCGAAGATGCCTTCTATCATCTGTTTGAAATGAACATGGACGGCACCGGACTGCGGCAGTTGACCCACGGCAAGTACGACGACTTCGACGGCCGCTATCTGGCCAGCGGCGATATCGTCTTTCTTTCGACGCGTCGCGGCCAGTACGTCCAATGCGGAAAGGCCACGGCCGCCGCAAGCTCCGATGGAGATTGCCCGGATTGCTACGTCCGCTGCGGCGGAGGGCCTTCTCGGCCCGTGGCCGTGTACACGTTGCATGTGATGGACGCCAGCGGCGGCAACCTCTGCCAGATCTCGCCGTTCGAGATGTTTGAATGGACGCCCAGCGTGGACCACGAAGGGCGGATCCTGTACGCCCGCTGGGATTACGTGGATCGACACAACATGCCATACATGAGCCTCTGGTCGACTCTGCCGGACGGGACGAATCCCCAAGCCGTGTATGGCAACATGACCCGCAATCCGCATTGCGTCTTCGAGGCGCGCGGCATTCCCGATTCACGCCAGATCATCTTCACAGCGTCCGGGCACCACGCGAACACGGGCGGCAGCCTGGTACTGCTCGATCCGCGCAAGGGAAACGATGGCGAAGGGCCAATTACGCGGCTGACCCCCGAAGTCGCGTTTCCCGAAAGCGAAGGTTGGCCGCAGACGTACTTTGCCAATCCATATCCGTTATCTGAGGAACACTATCTGGTCGCCTGGAGCGCTGCACCGTTGCCGCCCGGTACACCGCCGCCGGAGTGGGGTTCGCCCGCTCTGCCCAACAACCTCGGACTGTACCTCTTCGATGCCTTTGGCAATCTGAACCTGATCTACCGCGATGCGACCATCTCCAGTGCCACGCCCATACCAATCCGCCCGCGGCGGCGTCCGCCCGAGATCAGTTCCTACGTGAACTGGGACGGTCATCAGGAAGGCCGCATGGTGGTGCAGGACGTGTACCGCGGCTTGGAGATGATCCCGCGTGGAACCATCCGACAATTGCGCTTGGTCGGCGTCCCGGTAAAGACTCACCCAACGATAAACTTCCCGTCGATCGGCCTGACTCGCGACGATCCCGGCAAGTTCGTCATGGGCACGGTGCCGGTTGAAGCCGACGGATCGGCTCATTTCCGCGTCCCCGCCGGCGTGCCCTTTTTTGTACAAGCTTTGGACGAAGAGGGGATTGCGGTGCAGACGATGCGCAGTGCAACCAGCGTCCAACCCGGCCAGACGTTCACGTGCATCGGCTGCCATGAACCGCGAAATATGTCGCCCGCGAGCACCAGCCCATTGGCGCTGGCGCGCGAGCCTTCGAGGATCACGCCGGGCCCGGACGGCTCATGGCCGCTGGGTTTCCAGACGCTTGTCGGGCCGGTCCTGGAAAAGCACTGTGTCCGCTGCCACAAACCCGAAGCTGAGGGCGAGAAGTTCGACCTCACCCCAGAGAAGTCCTACGACTGCCTGGTTGGGTACGGCAAACCAAGTCTCCGCGACCACGTGTTGGCACGCTACAGCGAAGGTCGATCCGAAGCTGGCGCTGGCGCAGCGCAAACGAGCGTTTTGCTGGGATTACTCCGTGACGGCCACTACGAAGTTCAATTAGACGATGACGATTTGAGCCGTTTGGTAACCTGGATGGACACTTACGCACAACGGCAGGGCTCGTTCAGCGAGGAGCAGGAAGAGCGGTTGCTGAAACTGAAACAGAAAATGGCCGATATGTTGGCTTTGCCTTGACCAGACGCAGATCGGTAGGACGGATTGCCCAATCCGTCCGCAAAGCGGATATCGCCAGAGCTGTCAAAGATCGGACGGATTAGGCAATCCGTCCTACAGCCCCGCCCATGCAAGAGATCGCATGAGGCTCGAAGGATCGTTCGAGAAACAACTGTCGTAGCCGAAGTGGCAACACTTCGGGCGGCAAATCCCGATGTCTTGCGACTCCGGCTACACTCATATTTGACACGTACTTCGCGGATGTTGCTGGTACCCCGCGACTCAATCATTCGGCCACGGTGCCGGTGGCAGCCCATTCGACGCCGCGAGCGATCAGTTTCCGGCACGACGGATCCATGATGGCCTTTCGGTCGTGGCCCAGGGCATTGTGCACACTGCGGCCTTTGCCGTAGGTGCGAGTGAATACCATCGGCTCCGTCTGGTTGCTCCAGTCAGAATCGGCCGTCACCAATACGTCGATGGGTTCATCGCCTTGGAGTTTGGCGTACAACTCATCGAACATCTTGAAATCCTTCATGCCTTTGGTGATCGGATGTTCCGCATTCGCGATCTTGCACGGGAAAACGCTTCGGGGGCCGTGACCGGACGTACCCATCACCCAATGGCGACCGCACAGTTTGCCGAACTCCTCCCAAGCACCGTACGAGGCGCTGGCCAAGTGCTGGACGTAGAACCCCTTGCCACCTTCGACGAAGGCCACCAAGTTTTCTTTGCCCACATCGGACAACATCGGCAAGCTCTTGTTGTACGGAGTAAACACAATCACGTCGTAAGCCTTGAGCGCTTCGGCTGAATCGAGAATCGCCGGGTCCTCGCACACACGGACATCGAATCGCCCGGTAGCAACGAGCACTTCGCGGGTGGCTTCCGAATTCTCGCGCCAGTCATGAAAGGGGGCTACGTCATCGCCAGCGATCAACAACGCATTGATCTTCGCCGGAGCTTCGGCCGACTGTACTGCCGCAGCAACGAGGACAACCAACATACCAGCCACACTCGAACTGATCAGACACTTGCGCATTGTGGGTCTCCTGTTTGAAATGGAACAACGAGAGGTCACACGATAGCTGAAGCAAAGGAACGAAGCAACCAGTGAAAACCGGAATGCCCTTTGCCGTCTTCCCGGTCTATGTCCCGCGGATTTAGCCGGTGTCTCGGTGAGAACGACTAAGGTTGGAGCACCACACGAAGGGCCTCGCCCGTCTCCATTAGTTGGAATGCTTGATGAATCTGGTCCAGCGGCAGAGTGTGGGTGGCCAGCTTGGCGGCGGGCACTTGACCGGACGCAATCAGTTCGACGGCTTTTTCCACGTGCGCGGGTGCTGAATCGCTCGTGCCCACGACGCGCAGTTCGCCGTAGTGAATTGGGCGGCTGTCAACCGTGATCTTGCTGTTGTCTTTGGGTAATGACGCGAACAGCACAACGGTTCCCCGCTTGCGAACCAGGTTCACGGCTTGTTCTTGTGGCGCGGCGGCTGGCGCGGCGACGATCGCGATGTCGGCTCCATTGCCGTCGGTCTCGGACATGACGCATTCTGCCAGGTCCGACTTCGTGGGATTGATCAGCACGTCGAATCCAAAACCATTCGCTTGAGCAAGCCGTGTGTCGTTTACTTCGGACAGAATGATCTTTCCTGCACCCAGACTTTGTGCCACACAGGCGTTCATCAGCCCCATTGGCCCCGCGCCAAGAACTAATACCGTGTCGCCTTGTTCCAGGTCGCATTGTCCCAGCGAATTGACGGCGCAACTGACCGGCTCGGCCAAAGCCGCGTGTTCGGGCGCCAAATCCGGCGGGGTCTTAATGACGTGGCCGCGTTCAAGTGCCCGCGCGGGGACAACGACGTGTTCGGCCATGCCGCCGGGATAGACGAAACCCATGGGCGCCACATTCACGCATAGATTGGGCCAGCCGCGCCGGCAGTAGAAGCAGTTGCCACACGAGATGCTGGTGGCCATGACGATGCGCTGGCCCGCGGCGAAATCGTCCACGGCGTTCGGCCCAACCTGTTCGATCACGCCGGTGAATTCGTGCCCCATGGTCAGGGGAGGTTTGACTCGCGGGTTTCCAATCTTGTAGCTCTTCCAATCCGTTCCGCAGACGGCGCAAGCATCGACCTTGACCAGCAATTCCGCCTCGCCGCATGCGGGCTTAGGAAGATCTTCGACTCGAACGTCACCGGGCCCGTGGTAGACAACGGCTTTCATCACTCGCCTCCTGCGGTTGCTTCATCAGGTGCCTCGTCCATGATCACCGCCGTACCGCTGGCTGCGCCCAGGCGCTTACAGCCTTGATCCAGGTAACCGCTCGCTATCTCGTACGAATGAACGCCGCCCGAGGCTTTCACGCCCATCGCGTCGCCAACGGTCTTCATCATCACGTCGATCGTTTCGGGCGTGGCTGACCCGTCGCCAAAACCGGTCGAAGTCTTGACGTAATCGGCCCCAGCGTCTCGAGCGATTTCGCATGCCTTGACGACCTGCTCAGGCGACAGGTAGCAGGTCTCCAGGATCACTTTGACCAGCACATCGCCCGCCTTCCTGGCTTCAGCCACCACCGCTTCGATGTCCCTTTGCACCCAGTCGTAGTCGCCCGAAAGGAACTTGCCGATGTTCATCACCATGTCAAGTTCTTTGGCACCGTCTTCGATACCCAACTTGGCCTCCAACGCCTTCACTTCGGGGCGATTCGCTCCGTGTGGGAAGCCAACCACCATCGAAGGCACGACGCCCGAACCTCCCAGTTGACTGGTGGTGAGCGCCACGTCACTGGGCCTGACACACACGCTGGCCACTTGGTGCTTGCGCCCCAATTCACAGTTCGCAATGATGTCCTGATCGGTCATCGTCGGCTTCAGCGCCGCATGGTCGATCGTTGCCGCGATTTGTTGCTTAGTCCATTTTGCCATGACTTGGCCTACCCCTTCTCTTCATTGGTCATTGGTGATTTCTTCACTCAGTGCATCTCTCGGCCACCGGTAATGTTGATGGCCTGGCCCGTCATGTAGTCCGCTTGGCCCGATGCCAGAAAACACGTCATATTCACCACGTCTTCCACGCGAGCCAAACGTCCCAGTGGAACCTTGGAAGTGAACTTCTTGACGACCTCTTCGATCGGCAGGTTCAGGTTCTTCACGTAGTCCTCCGACACGTTGCTCCACACGCCAGTCGCCTCGGTGATACCGGGGCAAACACAATTCACTCGGATATTGTCACCGGCCAACTCGAAGGCCAGGGCTTGCGTGAAACCGATGATCGCCGCCTTGGCGGCCGAGTAGGCGCTCATCAGCGCGGAGCCGGTTTTGCCCGATTTGCTCGAAAAGTTGACGATGCTTCCACCGCCCACTTTCTTCATCACGGGCACAACCTCTTTGATAAAGAAGAACGTGCCCTTACAGTTGACGGCAAACACAAAGTCCCAGTTCTCTTCGGACAGATCCTCCACGTTGCCACCTTCGCCGACGGTGCCTGCCACATTTACCAACACGTCGATGCTGCCGCCAGACGTATCAAGCGCGGCTGCAACGACCTTCTTGACCTGTTCGTGAGCGGTCGCGTCGGCGGCCAGTCCTTTGCAGTTCTCGCCCAATTCCGTGCAGATCGCGTCTAGTTGGCCTTGATCCAGATCGGTGATGAAAACCCTCGCGCCCTGCTCGATCAAACGCGCAGCGATCCCTTTGCCGATCGACCCGGCCGCACCAGTGACCAAAGCCACTTTGTTGTCGAATTCCATTCGTTAGATCCTCAACCGCCCAAGAAGTACTTGTTAATCGCTTCGTCCGAATGCCGAACCGCGGAATCCGTATGAACGTTCGCAACTTCGGTGATGATCGCGCCTTCCGGGCCAGCGAATTGCCAATGACGCGTACCGACCTTGGCCAGTTTGACGAACATGCCGGGCGTGGCCAGCACTTCATGTTTGGTGGTCGCCGTGCCGCCGCAATGGCATTTGGGAATCTTCACTTCGTCACTCAGATTCGGCTCGCCGATGCCTACGACGTGGCTTGCTCCCCAGCGGACCAGCCAGCCTTCGCGCTTCGCCGGGTTCCCTTCGGCTTCGAGATGCCAATGCTCCGGCAACATCTGATTCGGCAGCAGGAACAGGTCCATAACCATGTAGCGGTCTTCGACATTGTTCATGAACATGTACGCCGCCAAGCCCAACTTGGTGAACTCGCCCGTGTCGTAGTCCGAGACCCACAAGTTCTCGCGCAATTCCGGAAAGATGTGGTAGCCGTGATATTCGCACAGCGCGATGATCGCATCTTTACCCTTTTCCGCGTCGAACTTCCCGTCGCTATCGTAGAACTGCTCGTTCTTGAAACAGATCTTCTTTTTCTTCTCGGAGCATTTCTCCTCGGCGCCGGCCGATCGAGCTGCTCCGACCATTGCCAGGCCGGCGGCCGAACCAGCGGCCTTCAAAAGCGTTCGTCTGTCCATCGTTTACCTCTCGTTTGAGTAAGAGTTCATGTTAGTAAGTCTGAGTCTTTGCTCGCACCTCTCGTGCCCAAGTTCATACGTGTTTAGCGCGCCATCAACTCGTTTAACCGCAGGGCCAGCGGCCCGCGCGGGAGTTGAGCTGGAATCAACATCCCTTTCTACGCTGACGAAAAACGACACGCAACGTCCTCGCCGACGCGCGGCCCGTTGGGCACGGCGGTTAAACGAGGAAGACGCAACGTGCCTGTCCCCGTTTTCGCGACCTTCGGGACGACTGCAATTCTACTTTCCGCCCCCCAGTCGCTGCAATCCGCCAAGACGAGCCTGCTAATCTACGATTTCCAGAGTGATCTTGTGCTGGGAATGCGATTCGTCAAACGGAATCCGAATCTCGATGCGACCTTCTTCCGGTGTGGCACGGCCGTCCTTGCGATAGGGATTGTGCGGCAACGCCGGCCAATGCAAGCTGGCGGTCGACGGCAGGTGCAGGCGATACCCGGCATACGTAACTCGGCCGCCGAGTTTATCGGGCGAAACAGACGAGGGCTCGTCTGTAATATCGACTTCTTGTCCCGCGCCGGTTTCTAGCGTTGTGTTCATGTGAGGAATCAACGTCAGATGCGCTGCCACGGGCAAGTCGGAGTTCCTGGTGGCTTCGATCGTATACTCCAGTGTCTTTTCGCTAACGGGCTGCACGCGGATACGACACGTTTCCGGTCCGTACGTGAGGTCCAGCCCGAACGCTGGATCGAGGACAAGCGTCGCGGCCGACGGGACATGGTGTAGTTTGCCCTTCGGAAGAAAATCGGGTTTGGTATCTCCCGCCTTGTGCGATAGCAGGCTGATGTCGCCAACCGTGAAGTTGCTCCAAGCCGGCTGAAGCTTGGTATTGCCGCCGCCAAGGATCAAACCTGCCTTGTCATGAAAAATGCTCACCATGTTTTGGCGGTCCTGAGTCCATCGCGATTTGGGGATCGGGGCAGTGTAAGCTGACAGGCATACGAACCATGGCCCGTGACGCATCGTGGCCGCTCGATTGACTCCGCCTTCGGTCAGAACGAAAACCTGCTTCTTTTCGCCAGCGGGCGTCTGTTCGACAGAGCCTTCCTGGCCGTAAAGTACCAGCGACGCCATTAGATCGGCATCCAAATTCTCGATGCCGAAACGAGACCATTGATTCGCGAGATAGGCACGCCCGACAGCAGTGAACGTAAAACCGACGTTCCCGACGGAGACTCTCTCGTGGTACGGATTGCGCTGATCTACGGTTTCAACATTCTGCCCGTCAGGGTACGTGAAGTGTCGATGGAACGCGGCCGCCTTCTCCAGCGCGGGGTGCACACGCTGGTCGTTGGACATGGCGTAGTACGTGCCCAACGCGTCGACATAGACGAAGTTGTACAGCACGACCGGTCCGACGCCCTCGGACCAGTAACCCGCCTCCGACTGTCTCGCCGCGACTCTCGCAAGGAAGTCGCCCGCCTGCTTGCACCATTCGGGACGATTGAACGTTTTGCCTGCGACATACAGACCCATCGCGTGATGGGCCGGAATGTTGTGCACGTGGCCCAGGCAGTGCCCGCTGATACCCGTGTACCCGAGCGTCAGGGCCTGTTCCCACCGCTTCCGGTCTTCCGGAGCCATGTCCTCGCGAATCAGCGCAAACGTGCGGATCCACCGGGAATAGGTCCAAGGCATCCAGATCATGCCCCACGTGCTGCCGTCTTTCTTCTCGAAGATCCAGCGTCCCCGTTCGTCCATCTTGTCAATCAGCAGATCTCCAGACTTGACGATCACTTCCAGGATGTCGCGGTCCTTGTAGTACTTGTTGCCCTCCGCCCGCGTCGCATAGGCGACGGCCAACGGGTACATCGGATGCTGATCGCGGCAGATCCAGATCCCGGAACCGAAGCATCCGGATTCCGATTCGAAGGTCTTCAGGATCGCAGGCACCTTTTCTGCCAGTTGCTCGAGCAAGCGTTCCTTGTAGGTCAACTCGTCGGCCAACACACTGCCGGCTGCCAAGGCGACTGCGGACGCGAAGAACCAGTGAATTGTCATGGCTTTCCCCCCAGATCGAAAGAGGCGACCCTTGGATTCAACTCGAACCAAAACCATCGACGGAAGCAAGCGGCCGGCGAAGAGGCAGATCGTCTACTGCATGCTCTTCAGGAATGCGATTGCCGTGCGCTTCTGTTTGAAATCGCCCGTGATGCGGTCGCCATTGCTATAGCGAGCGTGAATCTCATATCGGACAAATCCGCTCGCTGGCTGCGATTCGTCGTAGTTCTCAATGAACCGAATCGCGGCGTCGATCGATTTGACTTTGCGAGTTGGACCGTGTAACGTCGCAATGAACACCTGAACCAGTTTTCTGGTAAGCGACGCTTCGAGTGATTCGATGAAGTTGTCGAACTCCGTTTGGTGTTTCCTCTTCAAAGACGTGACTATCTTGCGCTTCCTCTTCCCACTCAATCCCTCGTATGCGTCGACTTTCGTCTGTAGTTCCTCGTCGGGCGTACGTTCGTCGAACGCAGCATCAATCCCACCGGCAGCAAAGGCTTCGACGATACTCTCGTATGGAAGGTACAGAATGGAGAATCCGTGTGACTTGAGCTGTTTGAGCGAGCCTTCGGTGAAGACGCCGGCAAGAGTGACGGCGAGAAACGGATTGCAGTCCGCATACGTCTCAGCCAAAGGGCCTATTGCCCCTTGGATCTCTTGAGCCTTGTTTCGAGAGTGCTTCGTGTAGCGTCTCCATGCGCTTTCGATGAATGCCTTCGGGCGTCCTTGAACAGCTTCGGACCCGCCCTGTTCGAGCACGTAGTCCAGATCATGCGCATTTCCTCGGTGATCTGTCCAAATTACCTTCTTCTTTTCATTGCGGGCTGGTCGTTTGTGCCTGTAATCCAGGTAAAGACCGTGCTTCTTAGCGACCTCGGCCAGCGGAGAGCGCATCATCTCTTCGAGGATCTCGCCGATGATCTGGCCGAACTTATGTGATGGTGAGCGTGCCATAAAATCTCCCGTCTAGCCAGTTACCCACAACCTACCTTCGCTGAGCGGGACGCGGTGCTTCCGGTTTTTCCATTTCACATTGCGGTCGCGGATCTTCTCGAAACGGAACTCATGGAAACCAGCCGCAAGGGCAAGTTTACCAAGCCACTCGAAGACAGGCACGTAGACGCCATACGGAGCAGAATCGCCGACAACGAAGCAGACTCTGCACGGCGAGCGACAGACACGGCGAAGCGCATGCCACACCTGCGCCAAGTCCAGAAAGTAACAAGCGACCATGAGATGGTAAGTTTTTCTACCACCCTTCGTGAGACGCACGGCAGCCAATTCTTCACAGATGGCCTTGATCTCGGCAGCGATGGGAGCCAATTGGTCAGCGTTCATTACGTCGGACAAGTCGACCGATTTCTCTGGAACATGCTGCGAGCAGGACACGACCAAATGCTCACGCACGGTCTTTTGAAGGTCTCCCCAACCGCCTATTTCCTTCAAGAAGCACATCTCAAGCCGCGTCGCGTCGGCATAGTCGTAGTTGTTCGGATACGGCGGTGAAGTAACAACAAGATTGGCCCAATCAGTTGCGATACCTTCGCACTTCCGCGCGTCACCTTCGATAAACATGGCTCTCGGAGCCACGGCGTCCTGTGAATGCAGCATGTCGCGGTAGAAGACTGCTATCTGCTCCTCGAAAGCGTCAAATGGTGCCAGTACCTGTTTCTTTGATTTCTTTGGGAGAACATACTGCCAATTTGCTGTCCCAACGTGGGACGTTTTTCGGAGAATAGAGACCAACGTTAGCCACGTCAGCTCCGATGCCGATGATCCATCGGCGTGGCCCTCGAACGCTCGTCGCAGTTTGTCCAAGTCCTGCAAGGCGCTATCACGATAACACTTGTGGATCAACTTGGGATAGTCTTCGATGGATGCGCTCTGACGCCCGGCGTTTTCCAGCACATGTTGAGCAAAACCTCGGTACTCTGCGGGATCAGTACGCCGTGCCAGCTTCGCTCGTGCAACTCGACAGACGAACGGATGTGACTCGACGCCCGCGGCTTCCATGCCAACGTCTTCGGCAGCGATCAGAGCAGTAGCAGAACCGGCGAACGGATCGACAACCCGTGTCGGGCCAGTCTCCTTCGCCTCCACAATAACGCTCTCAGCCCACTGCGCGGAGAATCCGGCGCTATAACGAAACCACCGGTGCACGGGTAGCTTCATGTTGTTGACGAACGTCGATGAATGCTTGGCCTCTTGGGCCGGATCGATCGCGTCGAACAGCATCAGTTGTTTGTCAAATGACACTTGGCCAACTCTCGGGGTAAACGTTTGTGTCTTTGGACACATTCTAGCAGGCATGCAAGGAAGGGGATAGGATAGGGAGGTAGCCGCCCAGGATCCCGACTTGGGGGCGATGTCATGCAACGACGGACAATCTGCGGTTCTGTGGCACCATTGCGTCTGCTGGCAGTGCTGGTCACCGTTTCGTGGTGTCTCGCTGCGAAGTGGCAGTACCGAGTTTCGTTCGAGCGCGGGGCTGACAAGCGAGTTTTTCAAGATCGTCAATCCTTGATGCGAAGGACTCTCGATATGAACCAAAAGATTGTCGCACCGATCATGCGCGTTTCCGTGTTGGCGATATGTGTTGCACCTTCTGTCGGCAGTGCCGCGGAAGCGAAGCAGCGTCCCAACGTCATCCTGGTTATTACTGACGATCAGGGCTACGGAGATCTTGGTTGCCATGGCAACTCGATGATCCGTACGCCGCATCTGGATCAGCTTTACCAGCAGAGTGTGCGTTTGACGGATTTCCACGTTTCGCCATGCTGCACACCCACTCGGGCCGGGCTGATGACCGGTCAGAACCCAGTGCGCGTCGGCGCATGGGGTACAACGTGGGGACGTTCACTGCCACGCGCCGATGCTGTGATGATGGCCGATGTGTTCGCGGACAGCGGCTATCGCACCGGCTGTTTTGGCAAGTGGCATCTGGGCGACAACTACCCGTTTCGGCCTCAAGATCGTGGTTTTCAGGAGGTGCTGATCCATGGCGGTGGCGGAGTGGGCCAGACGCCGGACTACTGGGGAAACGATTACTTCGACGATACTTACTTCCACAACGGCAAACCGCGGAAGTTCACCGGCTATTGCACCGATGTCTGGTTCGACGGCGCGCTGGAGTTCATCAAAACCAGTAAAGATCGGCCGTTCTTTGCCTACATTACAACGAACGCGCCGCACGGGCCGTTGAACGTGGATTCGAAATACAGCGATCCGTACAAAGCGAAAGGTGTGCCGGACGCCATGGCCAAGTTCTATGGGATGATCGAGAACATTGACGAGAACATGGGCCGATTAATAGCCAGGTTGGACGACTGGCAACTGGCCGAGAACACGATTCTGATCTTCATGACCGACAACGGCACCGCCAATGGCATTTCCGGGCGCCCCAAGAGACCGGGAACGGGCAAACCGGCCACGTCCAACTCGTGGACAGGCTTCAACGCGGGGATGCGCGGTAGAAAGGGCTCGGTGTACGACGGCGGTCACCGCGTACCGTGTTTCATTCGCTGGCCGGCAGGTAAGCTTGAAGGCGGCCGTGACGTAGACACGCTTTGCGCCCATGGCGATCTACTGCCAACGTTTATCGACCTGTGCGGACTGGAACACCCTCAAAACGCGGCCTTCGACGGCATCAACGTCGCGCCGTTGTTGCAGGGCGGGGACGTACACCAGCCGGATCGTACGATTATGGTCCAATACCGCCAGAGTCACGATCCGCCGGTGAAATGGCAAGCTGCCGTGTTAACCGAGCGATGGCGACTGGTGAACGGCACGGAACTGTATGACATCGACGCAGATCCGGGGCAGACAAAGAACGTTGCGGGGGACCATCCCGATGTGATCACCCAGATGCGTGCTGCCTACGAGACTTGGTGGTCGGATGTGTCCCGGCGCTTCGACGATTACTGTCGTATCCGTGTCGGAGCCGACCAGGAAAACCCTGCTACACTGAACCCATTCGACTGGCATACGCGAACGCCCTGGAACCAAGGCCATATCCGAGCCGGAGCCGCGGCTAACGGATTCTGGGCAGTCGAGATCGCGCACGCCGGCAAGTACCGGTTCTCGCTGCGCCGCTGGCCGCCAGAAGTCGACGCACCCATCAACGGGGCCGTCGAAGGCGCCAAGGCAATCCGAGCAACGACGGCTCGGCTGAAAATCGGCAACATCGACCAGACGAAACCAATTCCCGATGGCGCCGCCGAGGTGACCTTTGAAATCGCACTCGAACAGACCGAGACCGAACTACAGACGTGGCTGACCGACGAGCCGACCGGCCAGTCGCGTGGAGCATACTACGTGACGGTAGAACGTTTGGCGGACTGATCCTTTGACGGACTGATCCTTTGACGTCGTGCGGATTGAAGGAGCGAGTGCCGAATATCGAACAAGGAATTATGAACATCGAAGTGAAGAAGAATCTCACATGCTGATATCGCACACAGACAACGCAAGGCTTTCCCTGAGGTCCTTCGCCATTCGTCATTCCTTGTTCGATATTCTGCGGTTCTTTTCTCCGGCTTGTGCTCAGTTGTTGGTTCGAGGCACTCCCTCGCTGGGACTCTACTTCTTCCCAACGGCATACAGATAGTGTTGCGTGGCGACGTACATCGCGCCGTTCGCGGCAATAGGTGTGGTGTAGATCGGATTGCCGAGACGGATCTCATTGATCAACTTCGCTTCCTTGCCTGCGGCCATCACGTAGAACAGTTTCTTGTTGCCGAAATACAGCTTGCCGTCCGCGACCAGCGGGCCGCCCCAGGTTTCGGCACCCGTTTCGTAGCGCCAGTAACACTCGCCCGTATCGGCGTCCATGCAGTGGAGCTTGCCGGCAATGTCGACCACATACACCAGTTCGTCGGTGACTGCCGCGGTGGCCATGCTCCGCTCGATTCCGTCGTAGGTCCAGATCTTGGCTGTTTCCGTAACGTCGCCCGTCTGTGTTGCGTCGATGCAGTAGAACATCCCCCTGCCTCGGCCATGCGCCGGGTCCTGGCCAATGGCTACGTAGATTCGATTGTTGCGGAAGATCGGTGTGGCGATGATCTGGCTGGGGCCGACATAGGTACCGTCATTCTTGTTTGTGCTGTACCTCTTTCGCTTGTCGCCCTCGTAGTAAGGAATCAGTTTGCCGTCGCGGTACTTGAAATTGTGAGGATTACAGTCGTACGACCAGGCTTTCTTCAACTTGACCGGTTTTTCGGGCACTTTGTCTAACGCCTCGAAAGCGTAACAGACACCGTCACCACCTCCGACGAAGATCAACGTTTTGCCGTTCACTTCGCCCAACGTAGGCGAGGACCATTGTGCGTGGTAAAGGCGCGAACTGAGTCCTTCGTCCTCGACGGCCAGAAGCTTGCCCGTTCGCTTATCCAGCGCGATGAGGGCCGGGGCCGTGGGCGCAAGGACTTTGGCATGTGGTCCGTCCACGCCGTTGGATGTGCCCACGTACAGAACCTGTTCGTGAATAAGCACCGCGCAACTGGCGGCATCGTGCGGGAAGACGTTCAGCTCGTCCATTGGGTCATATCGCCAAATGATGTCCGCGTCCGCCGACGTGAGTTCTACGGGCGATTCGCCGTTACCGACCATATAGGTCGCTTCGTCCGTGAAAGGCCCGTCGTTGCCATCGGCTTGGCCATTGACGTCCAGGCAAAGGACATCGGCTGCACTCGTGACCACATAGCCCCGATCGTTCTCGACCGTAGGCGACGAGCAGACGCCAAGATGCTGGTGGCTGAAATGTATCTTGGGCGGCAACTCGGTGCGTTGCGGCACTGCAAGTCGCCAAAGGAGTTCGCCCGTGGCTTCGTCGAAACACTGCACGAGCCCCCCGCGCGTGCGTTTGAAGCGATCGCTACTGGAGAGAAGGAAGTCGTCGGTGCCAAGAAACACTCGACCATTGGCAACGGTCGGATTCCCGTAGGTTGCCGACCCGGTCCGCACGACCCACTTGACGTTTTCTGCCGTGGACAGATCAATCCCACCACCCGATTTCCTTTCGCCCCGCGAAAACGTATCAGGCAAGCCCGTTTCGCCGGAAACCATATTCCGACAACCGGCCCCACCCCACTGAGGCCAGTCGCCACCACAAGCGTTCATCGTCAGAACCGCAACAAGAAACAAGCCAACAGAGCACGCAAGCATACGTCTGATGCACATTGATTGTCTTCTCCAAATCACACCGAGGGATGAACAGCGGAAGGCTCTTTGAATGGATCAGGCCTCGCAGAACAGAAGCGGGATCTATTGTAGGTGAGCCGGCAGTCGAACACTAGTTGACCATCTGGAACGTAGCTCTTACCTGAAGTACGATGCAATGATGAAGCTCCCGTGAACCGGCGAAATGGAGGGCGTGGAAATGCGTGGGACATTGACGCTGGCGATGGCGTTTGGCTTGGGGGCTTTGCTACCTGTTGAAGGGGGTGCAGCCTCGGGCCAAGACCCAAAGAAGCATGTGGTCAATGAGACGCTCCGACGCCAACTGGAGGATCCCGACTACGTGGTTCGCTACCGAGCATTGGGGCGCATCGATTCAGAGAAGAGGCATCCGGAAGAGGTTGCGCCACTTGTCATTCGCTGTTTCAAAGATCCCCATCACGAGGTCCGGGCGGGTGCAGCGAATACGTTTGGGAACTTGCAGAGCGCCTGGCCCGACCTGGGAACACGATTTCCCGAGAGTATTCCTCAACTCATTCAAATGCTGTCCGACCGGGACCCGGAAGACAGATACCAGAAGGTCCGCCGATTCGCGGCTTACGCTCTCGGACATCTTGGTAAACCATCGAAGGCTGCAGTGCCTGAACTCCTCAAGATTGCCGCCAATCGGAAGGACGACGTCTCCGTGAGGTCGCAGGCTGTGCAGGCGCTCGGCAGGATTGGATATGCTTCACCCGAGGTCGTTAACACGCTGATTGACTTGCTCGACGCCCCCGACCGTTACAGCGAGTCCTATCCGACGATCGGGAGGACGGCTACACGTTCGCTTGAACGCTTGGGGGCGGACGCCAAAGCCGCACAGCCAGTTCTCATCGAGAAACTGAATCAGTCGGACCCCAAACACCGCATAGCTGCCGTGCGGGCGCTTGGCACCGTGGGATTGGATTCCCTGGAGGCGGAAAATGCTCTGCTGGACCTGCTGGGCGACGAAAATGCCGATGTGCAGAAGGCCGCCCTGCGGTCCTTGGAAGGAGTCAATACAACTTACGCACTTTTCTTTCGTAACCGTGTGCACTCACGCGAAACCGACGAAAAACAGCAGGCGTTCCTCGACGAGATTCGGCGCGATCCAGAACGCAGGGCGCGTTTCATTCGACTTCTTGCGGCCCAAGTGCGGCTGGGACACTGGGCGAGTTCGGCAGTGCGCAGCTTAGTCGATTTGGATGCTCGAGATTGCTTGCCGCTGCTTCAGGAGAGATTTGACTCCATGGAGAGACAAGAGCCAACTCGCTACTTCGGGTACGCCGGTCTGCGGCTGCAATTGCTCGAGGCGATCGCGAAGTTCATCCCCGAGAAGGATCGCATCCAATTCCTAATCGACGTCGAGAGTGATGAGGCGGAATCGCTTTGGGTACGATTCAGGGCCACGATTCTCCTATGTGCCAGTGGCGACAAACGTGCCGTCCAACATGTACTGGCCGGCTACGAGAAGGCAAAACAGAAATACGGACGCACGAGGCGGATGACTATCGAGACCCAACGCGAGTACCAAAGTTCGAAACACCGCAAGGAGGAAGTCTGGGATGGGGACGCGGATATGATCGCCGACTACACGGAGCGCGGCTTGCTTCTCGATCCCACGAATGACGATACGGACGGGGACGGCATCATGGACGGCAACGACCGCAACCCCCTGTGTCCCTCCAGACAATCAAGCACAGAGACCGAAGGCATCGCACAGTTCCTGCTTTACCTTCACACCAAGTACAGACGCCCCCCGCGAGGCCCGTTTTCGTTCAAGGTCTGGATCGTTGGCACGACCGACAACTACGATGGAAAGGGGACGCCAAGCATTTTCCACGGAGTTGAATTCACGGGCGTTGAAGACGTCGTACTGCACATGAGCGGAGAGCAGATCAAGAAATACCGGTCGCTTCATGGCTATGGAACGCCCATCATCAACATGCACGAGGTGAAGGGTGCGGGTAACTCAGAGAAAGAGCTCCGTTTCTCGGAGTATGTTGCCCCGTTGGGTGCAACCGGGTGGAATATTCGCGTTAGGCGCGTCGACGGAGTTTGGCTACCAGTCGAGTGGACGGCGACATGGGTACGGTGAGCGACGGCCCGGACGGTGCGGGCGAGCACAACCCACGCAAGGATTCATGGCGTCTTTAGCGTCGGCGGACCGGTCAACCAGCCGAGGGATGCCAGGAACTTGTCCGTTGCGACTACCGTCTCGTAGTACGGCTTGTTCCCATCGCGGCCGTAGTTGAAGAACCCGTGCGGTTTGCCTTCGAAGATCATCACCTCGCATTGAATGTCCACCTTCTCCATAGCCGCTTTGAAGTCGTGAGCGGTCTTCACGGGAATCAGCTTGTCGGCAGAACCGAGAAAGACGATCGCGGGCGGGTCGTCCTCACTGACGTTGTGACACGGCGAGAACTCCTTGTAGCGGTCTTTCACTCGCTTCTGGCCCCAGCCGTCGGGGCCGTTGTCGAAGACCGGGTTGAACAATACCATGGCGTTCGACTTAGCGCAGATCGACAAGTCGTCTTGTGGATCGTCCGTGCCTTCGACCATTCCGACAAACGCGGCTAAGTGGCCACCAGCCGACCCGCCGGCGGACGCGATACGGTCGGGATCAATCCCGAGCTTCTCCACGTGGCCGCGCACCCACCGCATGGCTGATTTGGCGTCGTGAATGCACGCGGTTGGTGGATCGTCGGACTTCCGATCCAGCAGCCGATATTCGACTTGCACGGCCACCATGCCACGCGAGGCCAGATACTTGCTGTGCTCGGTGAACTGACCGGGTTTGCCGCCAACCCAGCCGCCTCCGTGATAGAAGACGATCGCCGGCCGCTGGTCCGACGACTTCCAATCGTCAGGCGTGGTGACGTACAGCACCAGTTCGCGGTCGCCTACAGTCTTGTAGACATGGCGTTTGCCGACAGGCTGGGCTGCAAGTGTGGAATTGATCGCGACGAAACTGAACGTCAGGAACATCCAAGCTGTTGCGGCAGGTCGATGGCTCATGGTCAATACTCCGGTAGGTCCCGGCTGCCGGACGGGACCTGGAACTGCTTGCCAGGGCTTTTTTCGCTTCGAGGTCCCGTCCGGCAGACGGGACCTACTGGGACAATCCAAATCACCTGAGGCATGGACTGTGTAGGATAGCATACTCGGCATGGCTGCCACATCAACATCCGAACGGCTTGTTGCGTGCGCCGGCGTAACCGATTAGTGTGTGGCGAATACAACCCTACTCTCGTGCAATCACTGGAGATCCGTTATGCGACGATCGCGTATTTGCCTCGGCTTCCTCTTGCTGTGTCTGTGTAGTTTTGCCCCCGTGAGCAAAGTGGCCGCAGAACGTGTGGACCGGCCGAACATCGTGTTTTTCTTCATCGACGACATGGGTTGGACCGATGTCGCCTTCATGGGCAGCAAGTTCTATGAATCGCCCAACGTCGATCGGCTGGCGAGCCAAGGCATGGTGTTCATGAGCGCGTATGCCAACGGCCCGAACTGCGCACCCAGCCGAGCCAGCCTGATGACGGGGCAATACACGCCACGGCACGGCATCTTCACCGTGGGCGATCCGGCACGCGGGAACGCTCGCTTCCGCAAACTGGTTCCAATTGCGAACAAGACGGTGCTCGCCGACGAGTTTGTCACCATCGCCGAGGCACTCAAAGCAAGCGGCTACACTACGGCAACTATGGGCAAGTGGCATTTGGGCGCGGACCCAACCACACAGGGCTTCGATGTCAACATCGCTGGTCGCGAATGGGGTAGCCCCAGCGGCGGCGGTTACCATAGCCCGTACAAGTACCCGAATCTGGTAACGAGTGAACGCGGCGAGCACTTGACGGACCGACTCGGCGACGAAGCGTGCAAGTTCATCGAGCAGAACAAGGACGATCCGTTCTTTCTCTATTTGACACATTACGCGGTGCACACTCCGATTCAGGGCAAGAAGGACTTGATCGACAAATACAAGGCCAAGACACCCACGGAGCATCACAACAACGCCGCCTACGCCGCTATGATCGAAAGTGTGGACGACAGCATCGGCGCTGTGTTGACAACGCTTGACCGATTGACGTTGACCGAGAAAACCGTCGTTGTGTTCTTCTCGGACAACGGTGGCCATATAGGGGCCACGTCCAATCATCCGCTCCGCGGCGCCAAAGGGATGCTGTACGAAGGCGGTATCCGCGAACCGATGATTGTCAAGTGGCCCGGAGTCACCCATCCCGATAGCACGTGCCACGAACCGGTGATTGGCATCGATTTCTACCCAACGTTGCTGGAGATCGCCGGCGCCGCGATACCCGACAGCCACGTGTTGGATGGCTTGAGCCTGGTGCCGCTGCTGAAAGATCCGAACGGCAAACTGGCTCGCGAGGCGATCTTCTGGCACTTCCCATGTTACCTACAAGGACCAGGTGGGCGCGAGCCTGACAAACCATTCCGGACCGCACCGGCAGGCGCGATTCGCATGGGCGACTGGAAGCTGATCGAGTACTTCGAGGACGGCGGGTTCGAATTGTTCAATCTGAAGAACGACATCGGCGAGCAACACAATCTGGCGGACGACATGCCCGACAAAGTGAAGCAGCTTCATGACACCATGGCAACGTGGCGAAAACAAGTGGACGCGCCGATCCCAACAACACCCAATCCGGAATACGATGCGGCTGCCGAGTGGAAGCCTAGAGCGAAACGAAAAGCTCGCACACGCTGAAGGATGTAGGCCGGAACAAGTCTGCGCAGTTCCGCCAGGACAATGCGCGTCAGCCGAGAGTCTGCCGGAACTGCGTCGCCAGAGGCTCCTTGTTGCCGGCCTACTCTCCAGGTAACTTCAACTGCGGGCGCTGGATCTTACCAGGTAGCTTCACCCAGTCGCTCGGCCCAACGAGGCCGACGGAACTCGTGTCGATTGGCTGAAATCCCAGTTTCAGTGCGGGCGAATCCGGTTGGAGACGGAAATCGAATTCCTTTGCGTTCACGAACTTGGGATCACCGGCAATGCTGCCGACGTCGTGACCTTGTTCCTGCCACTGGGCCAGCGTCAAATCTCCGGGGAACTTCAAATCGCCGTCCGGTCGATAATAGAGATTATGGCGTAGCGTGAACTTGTTGTTGCTCCAGCCGCCGCCTAATGGTTGGGCCGGATCACAATAGATGATGTTTCGTTCGACCGTGAACGACGGGTGTTCCTCCTGACGGCTGCGCCGGATCTGGCCGTACGTAGCCGACATGGCCAGGACGTTGTTCCGCACGATGTTCTCGCGGCCGTAGTGCTGGTGAAAGGCTCCGTCTTTGACGCGGTAGACGACGTTATTTTCCATCAGAATGTCGGTGCTGCCTTCGTCGGTGTACAGTCCCCAACCGCCGTAGGCGTAGCTGAGCACATCGTGAAAAACGTTGTTGCAGACACGCGTGCCCGGCGATAGCCCCAGGCAGTAGATGCCGCCCATGTCGCTCAGTTGGCCCCAGCCGAGATGGTGAACGTGATTGAACTCGATCACGTTGTGATGAGCCGTACTTGGCGCGTATCCCCAACTCCACCCGACCGAGACACCCGTGTAGAAGAAGTCGCAGATTTCGTTGTGATGGACTTTGTTGTGCGAGCTGCGACCGATCCAGACGCCGACTCCCGCATGGTATACGTTGCCGCCATTGTGAATAAAGCAATTGTAGATCTCGTTCCGTTCGGCTTGTTGCGGCGGTTCCTTCGGCAAGCTGGCATGTCCAAAGCGAATGCCGCCTGCGCCCAAATCGTGAACGTGGCATTGGGCGATTCGATTGTCCTTACATCCATGCTCCAGCCACACACCGTACCCACCCGTGTGCGCAACTTCGCATTTCTCGAACGTGCAATTCCGTGCGCCGCGCGCGAAAACCGTGGCATCCTGCAGGAAAGCAGCCGCTTGGCCGTCTACCGTGGCTGCCTCGGGCATCACCCAGGCGGTGTACGCGAATGTGAGCCCCTTGAAGTGCAAGTGATCGACAAACTTGTCCGATGGTGGGTCGCCATCGAACTGCAGTAGGACTCGCGGCTTTGGGGCAATGACTTCGGCCGTGGCCATATCCTCGCCGGGGCGCGGATAGTAGCTTAACACGCCAGTGCGCCGGTCCAGATGGAATTCGCCCGGCGCGTCCAACGCGGCGCGAATTCCTTCGATATAGTATCGCTGGTTCTTCTCCCACCACCCCATGGGCCAGCCGCTGCGGGCGGTGAATTCGACAAGCCGTTCTTCCGTGTCCAACGATTTGATGCGATGTCGCGACGTCGTCCACGAGTGGTAGACGACAACAACGGCGTCGTCCAGATCGGGCCACTGCTGAAGGTCATCGCCTTGATAGAAAAGCGACACCTTGGTCTGCGAGTCGCCACGTGCCTTGTTACGATCCTTGTACGGCACACCGGGACCAGCCGCACGAAACGTCTCTTCATTGGGCGAGCGGGCCGGCACGCAACGCTGGCCATTCACGAACAATTCTCGAAAATTCCAACCGCCTTCCTTGACCTCCGGCAGCGTCGTTGTCCACAGCGGCCCATCGGTTTCTCTCTGCCAGCCGGTAATCGGTACGCCACCGCTAACGACCGGCTTCTCGCCAGGCCATGCCTCGTAGGTGATCGGCGTCTTCTTGGTGCCCGAATCCTCGGAGGTGAATACAATAGGCCCGTCCACGCGGTAGACGCCGCCTCGAACAAGTACGCGGATCGGCTTCGACAGTGGCGCAGTCGCTCGGAGTTTACGAACCGCATCGCGGGCACCCGCCAGCGATGCAAGCGGGCCGTCGGTACCGTCGTCATTCGGGCTGGAAAGCGTACCCGACCAAGAATCCTGGCCATTTGGTGCGACGTACAGATCGGCGGTCGTATTCGGTTCGCCACCGAAGGCACTCGCGACGACGAGCATCAGCACGGTCAGGCATTGGGATGGTAGGACAATCCGAGGGATCCAGGTCGACATGGGTGTGCTCCTTCTGAGTGCGTGTAAGGCGGGGTGGGTGTTTGGTCGGTGAGTCACGTTTGTAGGTTCCGGCTGCCGGACGGGACCTGCAGGTGGATACACATTGCCGAGCGCGTATGCCACGCGAGGTCCCGCCCGGCAGGCGGGACCTACCATATCGCGGCTACGCCGCGGCGATTCGGTGCTGTCATTATCCAACATCCTGTGGGAGAATGGGAGCAGGTCAAGGAGAAGCCGCACGATTGCGAGGAGACCGTGGTTGTGAAGACATGCGGGATGGTTCCGGTCAGTCTGATTGTGGCCGTTTCTGTTGTTTTGTGTGCCACTGGAGCCGAATTGGCCGTCGGCGATCCACAGAGCAGCAATCAACCGTTTACCGTGGTCGCGGTTCTACATGACGACAACGCACTGGCACGGCCGCACGACATAGAACTGCTTGGGGATCTGGCCTTCGTGCCGGGAAAAGGTGGTTCGATTGCGATTGTCGATATCAAGGATCTGGCGAATCCGAGAATCGTCTGGTGGAACAACAACGACCAACTCGCGGTGGAGGACGCACAAACTGTCTTGCCTTTGGGTAATCACCTGTTTCTCGGTGCGCGCGATTTCTGCTCGGTCAATATCGAGGATCCCGCGAAACCTGTGGTTGAAGAGCGAATATCGGATCGACCACGAGTCGATCGGATCAACGGGATGGTTAGACGCGCTGATTTCTTGCTGAGTGCAAACAAGACGGGTTGGATCAGTGTGTTTGACATCAGCGATCGTTCCTCGCCCCGATTGCGCGATGTGCTCGATACTCGACGGCATGGTGATCTTCGCTCGCCGCATGATATTGCAGTGTTTGGGAATCACATCATCGTCGCTGATCAGGCGCGTAACAGTCCGGTCAAGGTACGCATCTATCGCGTGGCTGATTCGACCAGCGGCCGACTGCTGCCAACCGACCGGTGGGTCGTAGCTGGTGCCGTGACCAGTGCGAGCTTGAATGGCGCGAATCGCGTGTGTGTTAGGGGTAATCATGCCTTCGTCGCATGCAGCCAATCAGACAACTTCCAAATCGGCTTCCTGGACATTACGGATCCGGACGATCCTGTGCACCTACTCACGATGCCGTTTGCCGGCGTTCACGCAACGGGACTGACCGTGGCGGGGCGCGTTCTTTTCGTTGCCGGGGGGCAGACGGTTCAGGCTCTGGATATCTCGGAACCGGACAGGCCGAAGACGCTTGCAGTGCTGAAGACTAGCGACGTGTTCCCAGCCGGGCGCGACAACGCTCACGATTTGGTATACCGGGACGGCCATCTGTTTGTGACCGCTCAGAACGACAATCAGATCGGCATCATTCGCGTGAACGACAGTCGGATACTTGGGAAAGCGTCGAGTCGACCTTCCGCCTCGCAGGCAAGAGACGGGCGAACCGTCACGATGAAGTAGTCGCGATCCGACTTAACGGATCCCCATCAAGGATGTACGGACCCACAACGCCGAGTGAACGGCACGCGAGTAGGCTCGATCCGATAGGTTGGTTCTCCCGGTTGTTTGGGGCTGTGCGAAGGTCTGCTGGCCGCCGAAACACGTTTTTGACCCCGAGATTGATGCAAGTGCTGTGAGACCCATATAATACATCAACTATCCGTTAACGAGATGTCGGCAAGTGTGGGCGAATACCGGTTTTTGCGACACTTTGTCGGCCAGAAACCCGTTGGTTGCACCAGTTCAACTTCCTCGACTATAATGCCTGTATGAACATTGAACTAGAAGAGCTTCGCAAACTCCCAGTCGCGGAAAAACTTCACATCGTCGAGGAGCTTTGGGACGACATCAGCAACTCCGACGAGCGTCTCGTTTTGCGCGATTGGCACAAAGATGAAGCCCGGCGGCGTGCCGAAGAGCTAGAGGCCAATCCCGATCTCGCGATCACACGCGACGAGCTTTGGAAACGCGTGGACGAGGCGAATGGCTGATCGACTTCGTTTTCACCCATTCGTTGCTGAGGATCTGCGCGAGGCTACTCGGTGGTACGACGAGATTTCTGTTGATCTTGGCAATCGCTTCCGCTCACAGGTGAACGCCCGGTTTGACGATATTGCCGAGCGGCCTGAAGCCTTCGCCCTTGCGTTTGACGACGTTCACTTCGCTCGCATTCGCCGTTTTCCCTATCTGGTGCTTTTCCGTGACCTCGGCGATGTGATTCATGTGTTGGGCGTGTTTCATGGTGCTAGCGATCCGGCCAGATGGCGACGGCGCGCAGCCGGTCTCTAGCGCGGGGCAACCAACACGGCGTGGCCGCAGAGCGGAGTCACCGCTTGGTGCTTCAATTTCTTGGGATTTCGGCTACACTGAGTTGTTGTTCAACCGTTTTTCTTGCTGGGAGGTGCGGTGACGGCCACGCCTCCCGTTGCCCAGTACGCGGAAGACCGACACGCCGAATCCAGCGAATTGGTCGGCGTCTTCGTTCGGTACAATGACGGTACGGTCACCGAACACTAACGCAACCACGCCGCATAAGATGGATTGGCCGCTGAGTTGCGGCGTCCATGCCGCAAACGCAGTTGCCCCCACTTGAAAACGTCGCAGGTTACTCGTTGCAGTCTGGCCTGCGGGTTTCTATCGCGTGTTACGAGGAGGCCGATGGGGCCGTTCCATCGTTTCCTCGATGTCGTCCAATTCGGATTCCTTCATGTGGTGTTCAATCGCCTGTCTGGCCAAGGCGATATCGGCCACCACCACTTCTTCCGACCGGTCCTGGAAATCTGCGATCTCTCCGGCATCAAAGCCGTTGGCGGCGTGCAGGATGAACGCTTGTCGGCGATCACGCGGTAACTGGGCGAGCATTTCGGCCAGCTTGAGATGCTTCCCGTCCGAAGCGTATCCGTCCCAATCATCGGCGCTCGCCACCCCCGGCAGCAGTTCAGCCGCGCTGGTTGTCTCGTCGTCAATCCTCTCAATCCATTCATCTCGCCATGCCTCACGGATTTCCCCGGTAGCCGCCTCTTCGGGTTCGTCGAGTGATTCGTTGACCATCGGCCGGTCGGGCTGCGCGAGGACTTCGTCGACCAAACCGACAAGCCACAGTTCGACGGGCCGTGCTTCGGGCCGCCGGGGGAACTGCTCCCAGGCGCGCACGATGACTTCGTTCAAGACGTCGGCGACGGTGATTTGCTCGGAGGGGAGTTCGTCTTCGATTTGCCGCAAATGCAATTCGCGGCGCGCGTAGGCCTGAACCGAACTGACGAGTGGGACTAGGTGGGAAAGGAATGCCTTGCTCTGCCCCGATTGGCGAGCTTGCTGGAGAAGAGGAATCACATCGCGCGAGGCTTCCTTGTCTGTCGCAACTGCCGGCGATTCTTCGTCAAGTCGGTCGAGCTTCTCGGCCAGTATGTGGAGCACCTTGTCCAATGCTCGCTCTATCTTGCTGGACGTCGACGATGCATCGAGTGTCCTGGTGTCGACGTGCAGCGCAGCCTGGACTTCCCACAAGGCCGGGTCTTCGCCTTGGCATACCGCGATCCGCAGTTCTGTAGGCTCGTCCTCCAGTGCGGCGAGCTTGCTCTCCAACTCGAGGTTTCTGCTCCTCCAGTAGTCTTCGATGCGATACTCGTCTTGTTCGTCACACCCGTCGTAAGTCCAATCAATGTGCATCGCCATGTCGCACCTCCAGTCAGGTCGCCGCCAAGCCAATCCGGCAGCACTTCTACTGTTAATCCTATGCCGTTAGGGCTGTCTCAACAAGCTGTGGCTGCTGACGTCGGTCTGCTTCGCCCCATTCACTGACTGCGCGACCCGCCCGAGCATTGACTGGGGCGTGCCGTTTGGCCAGAATGACGGTCCGAGGGCTTGCATTGTGATGACAGTAGGCTATTCTGTCGCGCGGTGGCCGGTCAATGCTGTTAGAGGCCAGTGAAACTGTTGAAAGAAGGGAAAACACGATGGCTAATCGAGTGCTTCAAGTCGGCCTTGTCGGCGGTGGCGGTGGGGCCTTTATTGTCAACCCGCACCAGAAAGCGATCCACTTCGACGGAACCCGGCGCGTCGTCTGCGGGGCGTTGCACCCGGATCCCGATGTGGCGATGAAGGAGGCCGAAGCTTGGCCTTACGCGCTGAAGGGCTACCCGACCTACGACGCGATGATCGAAGACCAGGCGAAGCTGCCCGCCGGTGAACGGATCGACTACGCCTTGATTGTCACCCCGAATTTCGTCCATTTCGACCCGGCGATGAAACTTATCCAGGCAGGCATTCCCGTCTTTTGCGAAAAGCCGCTGACCGTAACGGCCGCCGAAGCCGAACAGCTTGCCGCCGCCGTCGAGGAGAAAGGCGTGCCGTTCGGTATTGCCCACACGTACCTGGGGCACTGGACGAGTTGGTTCTCCCGCTGGATCGTCACGAGTGGAATACTGGGCGCGGTCCGCTGGGTCGATGCGTACTACCTGCAGGGCTGGTTGGCCGGGCGCGCCGAGTTGGAGGGTTGTATGCAGGCCGAGTGGCGAACCGATCCGGCAAAAGCCGGCGCAAGCTGCTGCGGCGGAGACATCGGGACCCACGCTTACATGCAACTTCGCTTCGTGACAGGCCTGGAAGTCACTAGTGTCCGCGGCATGGTAGAGACCTTTCTTGAAGGCCGGCAGTTGGACGACCACTTCACGACATACTGCGAGCTGTCCAACGGCGGGCGCGCACTGGTCCGCGCGACGCAGATCGCGATCGGCCACTTGAACAACCTGGGCATCGAAGTCAATTGCGAAAAGGGCAGCCTGATCTGGCGGCAAGAGGAGCCCGAAAAGGTCGTCATTCGCACCGGTTCCGGCGTCGAGCGAGTGTACTGGCGTGGCTCGGTGCCAGGCGAGGATGAAGTCCTTGGTCAGGTGCCCCAGTGGCTATTGGACGAACCAACGATCCCGCCGGGGCACGGCGAAGCCTTCCACGATGCTTTCGCCCGTCTCCATCGCGAATTCGAAAAGGACGTTCGGCTGTACAACGATGGCCAGCCTTTCAGTTGCGATGGCAGCAAGTACGCCAATGTACAAGACGGCGTGAAGCACATGAAGTTCGTCGAGGCGGCTGTCCAGAGCGCCAACAATGGCTCACAGCCGGTGCCGCTGTAGCTCTCGACAGAGCAGGCTAGGACTGCCTGGTGTGCCCGGATGTTCTGCGCGGGAACACGGGAGTTGGACGCTATGCGTCTCGCCCTACGAGTTTGCGGCGAGATCAAGCGCGATTGTACAATGGCCAGAAAGATTCTCTTCGATCCGAGCGAGTATCGTGAACTCAGCGTTGATGAACAGGCGTTTTTGAAGACCGCCTACGGACGAGCGCTTGACGCTTTGCGGCGGAACGTGACCGAGCGTGGATTCACGGCCTGCTCGCTTGCGGACAACAAGGTCTACGGAACCGACGCCAACTACCGGGCAATCTGGGCCAGGGATGGCGCGAAAACGCTCATATGGACGTTGGACGTCGACGACGTGGATATTAGTGCCTGCCAAAAAGAGACGCTCAGGACAATCCTCGAACATCAGTCGCCTGCCGGCCAAATACCGGGGCACATACGAATAGATGACGGCGTAGCCGAATACGGTGGCGTTGGTGGCATCACGTCGATCGATAGCGGCTTGTGGACAGTGATCGCCGTCTGGCGGCATGCCGAGCTTTCTGGAGACTGGTCCGTTGCCGAAGAGTATGCGTCCAATCTGCACAAGACGATTGAATGGCTTGGGGCACACGATTCGAACAACTGCGGAATGCTGGAAGTCCCCGAAGCCGGAGACTGGACGGACTTGTTCGCGCGAAGCTATCACGTGCTGTACGACGAGGTTTTGTGGTACCGATGCCTCCAAGCTTATGGCAAGATTCTTCATCACTTGGGCGACGCAGATGGCGCCGCGGAGTGTGAGCAACGCGCTGAGAAAGTTGGCAGGCTAATCTTGCGGAGTTTCTGGCCTTCTACCTCTCCGGAAATCACGGAGGGTATTCCGAGTTTTGCCGAGGTGCAGTTTGGTCTCGGCGACGCGCGATATCTCGTTGCCCAGATCTCGCCCTTCAGTTTCAGTTGGAGGTGCGATGTCTATGCCAATCTGCTGGCGTTCATCATGAATCTGGTTGACAAAGAGCGGGCAATGATGACGTTCCGTTTTCTGTGGGGAGTCGGTGTCAATGAACCTTGGCCCGTGAAGAACGTTTATCCCCCAGTAACGGCGGGCGACCCAGAGTGGCGGGACTACTTCACCGTGAATCTCCTGAATCTCCCCAGCCACTACCACAACGGCGGCATCTGGCCTTTTATCGGGGGGCTCTGGGTCCGATACATTCACAAGCTGGGAATGAAAGACCTCGCTCGCCGTGAGTTGGTGAAACTCGCCCAGTTGTGTGCACTCGGCGTCGAGCAAGAATGGGAGTTCAATGAATGGCATCATGCCGAAACGGGGCGTCCGATGGGAAAAGCCTACCAGGCTTGGTCGGCTGCCAGCTTCATCAAGGCGTGTCACTACTTGCGGCTCGATCCCGATTCGATTGAACTCGGCGAATGATTGCGCGTTTGGCGGTCTTCGACGTGTTGGATTTGCTCTTGTCAGGAAAGAAGCCGCTTGATAGTCATACGAATCGCGCTCGTCACGTTTGCTGTGACACTACTGCTAGCATCCTCGATGGCCACTAATTACTGAGGATACAATGTTGGCGCACCCAGAAGCCGCGTACCAGCAGTCGGAGCGCCCGGGGGCCGCTCTGATCACTAATCATGGATATCCGGGCGTAGAAATTCCGCTTGGCGGCGCTCCAGACACGGGCGGACAGGTTCTCTACGTAAACTCCCTCGCCTGCGCACTCGACACGTTGGGCTATCGGGTCACGATATTCGCTCGTGGTGGATTTCCGCATTTCGACAGCGATCAACTCCGCGGAGAGCCGGAGTACTTGACCGAGCACATTCGTTATGTCTTCGTTCCCGGCGGTGGCGACGCCTTCATCCCCAAAGAGGATATCGCCACCGCACTGGATGAGGAGATCGCCTGGCTTGACGCCTTTATCCGCGACGAAGCGGCCGAGCGGGATTGTTCCCCGTGGGAGGTCTACGAGTTTGTCAACACGCACTATTGGGACGCCGCCATCATCGGAACGCGACTCGTCGAACGCTGGCGAAACGACGTTGCTACAGCGGTAATTGACCAGTTGCTACAAGACGCAGTCCCGGACGATTCGCTAAGGCGGCTGAAGGAGAAGCGTCACTGGCACGCCGTAGGAGATGCCCCCGCCTTTCACCTGGGCCAGGCGTTGATCCAAAACGCCGCGTTGCCCGCAACTCCGCTGGTCGAACGCGCGCGACGGGCCGCCGAGGGGTTGGCCGAAGCGAGAGAGGAACGACCCGACCCTATTATCCAGCGACTGGTCCACGCCGCCCAGTCGGCGATTGACAAATCCGAGGGCCAGCTAGCACCGGTTGTGTCCACGATACTCGCCGCCGAGATGGTTGGAGCGGCGGTGCTGGATGTCTTTCCTCGGCACGCGGAGAGCTTGCATAGGCAGTTGGAGGCCGTCGATCGACATGTCTGGACTCCACACTCGCTCGGGTCGCTCAAAGATCAGAACTCCCGCGACCTTCCGCTCGAAGTGCGTCGCGAGCTGAAGTTCTGCGAGCGTCGCAGTCACGAGCGCACCATCTGCAGTCGTACTCGGATGTTCGTGGCAACGTCGGAGGAAATCGCGAGGCAGTTCCGAACGCATTTTGCCGTTTCGGCCGAACGGATTTTCTACTATCCGCCGTGCGTGGACCCGACGGTGTTCCGGCCGTACGAGCAGCACGAGCTGGAGGCAACCTACCGCTACCTAATGGAGATCAGCGGCCTTTCTGTCGAGACGCTTCGGGCAAGCCGCATCGTGTTCGAGACCAGCCGCATGGACCAAACGAAGCGAAAGGACTTGCTGTTGGATGCATTTGCCCAGGTGGTCCGGCAGCGAGACGACGTTTTCCTGTTTATTGGCGGCGGTCCCGAGAAGGATCTGTACTACTCGTTGGTGGCGCGTCGCGATGAGAACCCACATCTCGTGGGGCGCGCTTTCCTCAGCGGGTTCATTCCCGACGAACACATTGGACCTTTGTTCTCGTTAGCCGACGTTTACGTATCGCCTTCCGAAATGGAGGGCTTTGGCATGACCGCCTTACAGGCGGCCGCGTCAGGGACGGCCCTCGTGGTCTCGGACCTGACTCCGTTTGCGATCCAATATGTTCCGGACAGTGCGCTGATCGTCCCCGCCGGAGACATCGATGGTTTTGCTGCGGCCACGCTGCAAATGCTCGACGACGATGCCGACCGTGAGAGGCGAATCGAAGAATTGCTCGATCGAGTCAAGGCGTTGCACTGGGAATCGCAGACTCTTACATTTGTTGAGCGACTTAAGGAAGCAGGTTTTCCCATTACACTGGAAAGCAACGAGAAATGATCGGCGACAAGTTGGTGATCACCGACTATCATCGCGAGGCGGCCGCCAAGATCCTCCCAGCCGTACGACGGCGATTGGCTATCTCAGGTCCTTCTGTGACAGTGTCCATCGCCGGCGAATCGGGCAGCGGCAAGTCTGAGACGGCCCATTGCCTGTCGGTCGCATTGGCGGAGGAAGGACGCGACTGCCTGACTCTCTGCCAAGACGACTACTTTCGTCTTCCCCCAAAGTCGAACTACAAGCAACGAATGGCGGACATTTCGTGGGTCGGGATTGGGGAAGTACGGCTTGACCTGATGGAAGCCCATGTTTTCTCCCTCAAGGACCACCCCGAGAAACCGCTGTCCAAACCTCTTGTCGAGTATGACGAGGACCGAATTGGCTGTGAGATCGTCGAACGAGGTATTCGCGATGTGGTGATTCTCGAGGGCTGTTACACCACGCTGCTATCGAACGTTGAGATTCGGGTGTTCATCGACCGGGATTTCCGCCAGACGAAACGATCTCGTCACGTCCGTGCTCGTGATCCATCGAGCGAATTTCTGGAAAAGGTCCTGATGATCGAACATCTTGAAATCGCCACGCACAAGAACCTCGCCGATATCGTCATTGAAGCACCGCCGGACGAGCGCGACATTGCTGCTCCTGCCGTTTCTACTGATCTCGACAATGGGCAAGACAGTGGGAAGTAGTGGTCGCGAGACCGCGTAGCTATTCGACTCTCGCCTGAATCACTGCGACCGAAACCACCCACTTCTGGCGATCTTCCCGCAATTCGCGCGCGTTTAGTCTCGACCGATGGTCGGCTATTGGATTGGACATTAGTTCGCATGCAATGCAGTCACTAGCCGCAGTACAGCCAACCTGAAAACCATAAGGTATTACCTGGAGACAGCTTACGAAGACGTGGCCAGTTTCTGGGCGGTCAGATGGTTGACGTATCTTGGTTTCTATGCGAAAGTTATTGCCGTAATCAGAAGGCGAGTGGTTGCTCTGGAATGGAAACCCCAAGCAGGATCGAAAACCTGAGCCGGCAGGACGAGATCGTGGTGGCGTTGCCACGCATCACCGGAGCGATCCATCTGCAATCTCGCAGCTCATCTCGGTCGGGCGGGAGTTCTCGACCGTCTCGAACAGCGCACACAAACAACGATGGCATCGAGGAGGAGATTACCAGTCCGTTCGAGGACCAGTGAGACAACAAATTCGGTACGTGCCAACAAGGTACGAGGATAGACGGAGCGCGGGCACTGCGGCGCATATTGGGCCGGCTGGACCCGCGAGTAGCGAAAGACGCTATGCTGACGGAGGTAATAGGATGATAATGGGGCACAAACTGCTGGTGAGCGATGTGGACGGGACCTTGCTCGGAAACGACGCGGATTTGGCCCGATTCACAGCTTGGTACGAGCGTTACCGGCGGCAGGTACGACTCGTTTACGCATCAGGGAACTTCTGCGACGTGGTCGCTGGGTTAGTGGACGACGGCATTCTGCCGAGGCCGCGTGCGATTATCGGCGGCGTGGGGACCGAAGTGCGACTGTACCCTTCTGGCCGGCCGATCTTCGCCTGGGACGAGCGACTTTACGAGTGCTGGGATGAGAAGCAGGTGCGCGAAACGCTCGCCGAGTGGGACCGGCTGGAACCGCAGCCGGACGAGTTTCAGTCCGAATTCAAAGTGAGTTATTTCTTGCGGGATGCTTCCCGCACCGAACTCGACGGGATTCGTTCCTTATTGCGTTCCGCGTCCATCGAGGCCGATTTAGTCTACAGTTCTCGACGCGACCTCGACGTGCTACCTGCCGGGGTTGACAAAGGAGCGGCAACGAAGTTCCTGGCCGAGTACTACGAATACGAACCCACCGACGTGATCGTCTGTGGCGACTCGGCCAACGATTTGGCCATGTTCCAGCACGGTTTCCGAGGGATTGTCGTTGGCAACGCCCACCCCGAACTTCAAGCACTTGAACGTCCCACGGTCTACACGTCCCGTGAGTCATTCGCAGCGGGAGTCCTGGACGGACTGAACCACTGGCTGAGTCAAGACGCGGAACAGAAAGACCACGTGATCCGTGAGCGGGCAGAAAGCGGCGTATGAAACCAGATTTCAGTAGTCCCGAATCTCGTAGCCGAAGTCGCATGACTTCGGTCTGGATGACGGAAAAGTCCGAACTCTTGCGAGCTCGGCTACCTGTTGGTATCCAAACTCGGAACTGCTGAATTCTCATCTCGGGCATCAAATCACGAACGCGATGTTAGGCAACCGCGATATCCGCGGCGTCAATCACGCCGTAGTGGTGTAGGCCTTCGATGATGCCGCCCGCGTAGTGGGCTTTCGCGAAATAGACGCGGTGGGTCGCCGCTTTCAGCAATGTGAACAAACTACCTCTGTTATCTACGAGCCAGGTGCTGCCGCTTTACTTTCTGTAGATTCGATTTTTCCGGTGTCGCTGGCCCTGTCGCAGTCAGATACTCTCATCCATGTGAGCTTCCCAAACCGCGGCCCCTTCCCTGTGTTGGTCAACGCCTTGGAAGAACGCTGTGGCGAGTTCTTCGGGCGCAGGTTCGACACCTTCGAACGAGAGAAACTTGGGGCGGTGGACAGCGAAGCCATCGGGGTGTTCGGCGTTGCGATACGGGATGGCCACTGTGAATGAGGCTTCGTGATCCGAATAAACCTTTGCCTCGACGAACAGAGCGTCTGTCTTTCCGGATTCGAGCGTGATGTAGCCATCATAGATTAGGACAGCACGGCTGACCTGATCGGGATTCTGGCCGAGCCAATCGCGTCCTTGCGTGACGCCCTCTTTAAGCGTGGCAGCCGCAAGTCGAGTCATATGTCGCGCGCCGTCTGGAGATTCGTGCGCGAGGAATGGAATCAGCACTTCGCCATCGGACACGCACCACACCGCATGTGCCGTGAAAAACCCAGCAAGTTGTACTGTTTCCTTCATGAAGCCAACCCATATGTACGACGAACACTAGGTCCCCGCATTGTCGCGAGCATCGTGCACGCTACTCAGGCTAACAAATCAGTCGCCCCGACGCGAGGCGGTCGAAACTCCCGGGTAGATTCTTCGTATGGTTACGGTAGCCGCCAGGCCCACCACGGCGATTCCTGCGAGCAGCCAGAAGACGTATTGGTAGCCGGCGGCACCGGGCGAGGCCGCAACGATACCAAAGGCCAACGGTGCCAAGAACACTTCGGGCGTGTAGCCGAAAAGCGCAACCACACCCACCGCCGACCCCGTGGCGTATCGAGGGATGGACGTCTCTTCGAGAACCGCATAATAGACCGCTCGGAGGGCGCACGCCGCGGTCGTCACGACAATCACGTTGGTCCAGAGAATCCACACCGTTTGAGCGCCAGGCTGGGTAACGGCAAAGCAGATGTATGTCGCAATCAGCAATGCGAAACAGAACGCGCCGGCACGGGATGCGCTCACGCGGTCTGCGATTAACCCCGCGACAAGCGCGGCAACCGGCCGAAGCCATGCCCCCAACGCATTCAGTGTCGGCGTGTCCTTTTCAGACCAGCCGTAGGCAGCCTCGGCATAAAGCGGGAACAGCACAAACGCTTTGTACGAGCAGTAGGCGCAGATGATCACGACCGCCAACAGCCAGACCGCGGGCATCTTCATCACCAGAGCGATGCGGCCTTTATTCGACTCGCTGCTGCGCGACGGACTTCGTCGCGCCGTACCGGGCACCAAGAACCACACGAATACTGCCGCGATGAAGCACGTCAAGCTGTACGTGTAGATGACGGTCAACAGAGCGGCTCTTCGCTGAGACTCATCGATGGCTTCCGGATCCGGCAGGAAACTCCGAAAGGCCAGGACCGTAGCGGTAGTAAGGATCGCAGCCAGCAAGCCCCGGCCACCTTCTAGGAAGCCAAATGCGCGCCCCTGCTCGTCGTGCGATCCCCATTCGCGCGTGGCGCGAATCAGCGGGGCCCAGAACGTCAGGATTGTGGAGGCCCCCCAGAATCCAAACAGCGCACACATTCCGACGAATCCCGGAACGCGGGCCATGTAAAGGCCGCCCAGTCCTGTTGCCACAAGTGAGAACGCCAACAGTTTTCGCGTGGAAAAACGGTCGGCCAGTGGACCGCCCAACCCGTAGGCAACCATCGCCACAAGACCGTAGATCGAAAGCAAGTAGCCTAGCTGTTCCTCGTTGAATCCGAAGACTTTGAGAAACGTCACTCCGAAAAACCGGCTGACGTGGAAGGGAAGCGTGAAGATGGCCTCTCCCGCCAGGATCAGGCACAGCATGGTCGCGATGCGCCCAAGTGTCGTTGCTGAGTGGCTCAGACTCCTGCCTCCCGTCTGATCCGAGTGATTGTCAGCCTCAGAGCCAGTCTACAAATACGTAGTGGTGGGGTGAAACCGCCCATGTGTGCACCCACACCCCAAAGGAAAAAA
>CAZURK010000063.1:0-12261 GCA_964623055.1 uncultured Pirellulaceae bacterium | reverse complement strand
CCAGCCGCCATTGAGTCCACCGAAGACCCTTGGATCACATGGCGGCTGGAAGCCACCACTACAAGAAATGGCCTTCGTTTTCGGACATGAAGACTGGCTCTCAGCACGAACAAACGGCCTGCCTCACTCGCTGATCACTCGCCCCATCAGCGCCTTGACCGGGGCATGCCGTTTGACAAGGATGACCGTTCGAGGGCACCGTTTGGCAATGGTCTCGGGGATGCTGCCGAAGAGGATTTGGGGATAGATGCTGCCGCCAGCCGCACCGACCACCACGGCGTCGTAGTCATCGGCCTCCTCGATTACGCCCACGCTGACCGACTTGTGGCGGATCAGCTTGCTGTCCGCCTGCAGTTCGTCTTCCTTCTTGATGCGCGAAGCCGCCTCTGCCAGCCGTTTGCTGGCCTCTTCCGTATCCTTCTCGGGAGCATCAGGCCGTACAACACTACACGCGGTGACCGAGCCGCCAGCCACGCGAAGGATCGAGGCCAGGTAGCCCTCGGCGCAGCGGGCGTGCTCTCCGCCCGCGGTAGGCAAAAGGAACCGGCGCAGCGGCTTGTGGTCGGTCTGCTTTACCAGCATCACGTCTGCACGCGCGTGGCTGACCACGGCGTCTACTACCTCACCGAGGATTTTCTTGGCCGTCGACGTGTATCCTTTCCAGCCCAGTATGATCAAATCGCAGTCGCGTTCGCGGGCCGTTTCCAGGACCGCACGGGCGGCGTCGTGACCGACGCGGACCAACGACGTCACTGGCACGTCGTAGTTCAGCGCGGTGCCATGCGCCTGTTCGAGAATCCGGCGTTCCCGTTCAACGTACGGATCCTCGCGCCTGGGCGCCAATTGCTCGGGGACCACGGCGACGCGCAGCGCCACGATCTCGCCGCTCCGGTCGGTCGCGATTTGCGAAGCCAGTTCGATCAGTTGCGGCACGTTGGCCGGATTGGCCAACGCCACCAACACACGAAAACGGCTGTCGCCCGCAGACGCCGATCGCTCCAAGGCGACGCGGGACGGTGCGCCGGGCAACGCGATCTCCTCGGGCTGTATTCCCTTCCACAGCGTGAATCCGATCAGACCCAGTGCGATACAGGTCCCGGCCATTACCATCGGAGCCGTGTGACCCAGGATTTGACCCAAAAGATACATGTTGGCCAGAATGCCTAGCGCGGGCAGCAAAGGCACAAGCGGCACGCGAAACGGGCGCTCGATGTCCGGATACTTCCAGCGATGGACGATCAACGCGGCGTTGACCATGATCAAGGCGATCAGCAAGACGGTGTCGGCAAAATGCGCCAGGTCTTCCAGACCCAAGCTGATCGCGAAAATGAGAATCGTTCCGCCGACGATCACCAGCGACACAACAGGTGTTCGCGTCTTCGGACTGACGGTGCCAAACCCGGCCGGGAAGTGACCCAGGCGAGCCATCGATAGCATCACCCGCGAACCGGCCATGATGGACGCGTTGGAGGCTGAGATCATGGAAAACAGCGCGCCGGCTACAATCACAATACCGCCCACGGATCCCAAGAATTTTCTTGCCGCCGTGCCCATTGCCGCTTCGGTGTACTCGGTAAGGCCGGCCGCGATCACGACCAGCACTACCAGCGAATACAAAACCGTCACAATCGCCATCGAAATGAAGATCGCCCTGGGGATGGTCTTGACGGGGTTTTTCACCTCACCGGCCGATGCAGCGATGGCCGAGAATCCAAAAAACGTGATGAAAACCATGGCGGACGTTTGCGCGATCTTGCCGAAGTCCGTGCTGAATCGCTTGACGACATCCGCGAAATCAATGCTTCCGAATCCACCGATCACAAACCACAACAACAAGACTATCTTTGCGAGTGTGACGACGACTTGAAAGCGCCCGCTCTCTTTTGTCCCTCTGATGTTCAACAACGTCAAAGCGATCAGCGCCGCTACTCCGGACATCGCCGGAAAGTTTGGCGTTTCCCAGATGAATTCGCAGAAATAGCTGGATAGGCTGGCGATGTAAAACGCGCACGACGACGTGTAACCCAGAAATAGCAGCCATCCGACAAAGTACGCCACCGGTCCACGAAACGTACGACGAGCATACAGGTAACCCTCGCCGGACTCGGGGTAGATCGAAACGAATTCGCAGTACGTCAGCGCCGTGAACAAGGCCACGACCGCCGCCAGTAGAAAAGACACGATCGCGGCGGATCCGACGTCTCTGACCGCCAGGCCCGACAAGGTGAAAATCCCCGCGGCGATCATGGTGCCCACGCCGATGGCCAGCGCTGAGGTCAAGCCCAAGTCGCGGCTCAGTTCCGTCTCGATGTGCAGGTCAGGTCGTTCGTCTTGTGTCACTCGACGATCTCCGTCCTCAGTCGTTGTGTCCGCGTCGTCCAAGCAGTATTTCGCATGAATCGGGAGTCTGCGCAGCCGCGAAGCAGAATACCCTCTGCCCGCCTTTTCATCAACGAAACACCAAGATTCTTCGCAATCTGAGCAGGATTATTGGTTTGTTTCCGAATCAAGTCAACTCTTGACAACGGCTTGGTGGACAGGAGAATAGTCGCATCAGCTTACGCCGTCGATGCTTGTCTGGCGCAGTTCTCCCTTCCTTTTGCGAGTGAGTTCCCATGTCTGCAGAAGTCTTGGGCATTAGCGGAAGTCCCGTCCCGAACAGCAACACGGACCGGGCAGTGGAGAAGATCCTTCATCACACGGGTTTGATGACGGAGTTTGTGAAGCTAAGCGAGCTGGAGATCTCTCCATGTCATGCGTGTCTGGGGTGCGTCCAGGACAACGAGTGTGTTGTGCGCGATGGCGGGCGCGATTTGGCCCGGCGATTCCGCGAGGCCAAGGCGTTCGTTATAGGCGCATTCACGCCTTACAGTAGCTTGGACGCCCGAACCAAAACCTTCATGGAACGCATGTATTGTTTCCGCCATCGGACGGGCGGAAACGCTCGCAAGTTCGGCGCTGCGGTAATCACCACCGCATGTCCTCCTGGTGCAGAGGGACTGCCGCCTGCGGCCGAGACGGCGGCTTCCCAGATCGCCTACTGGATGATGGAAGAGGGGATGACAAATCTGGGGTCGATGGTTGTATTGGGCAACGTGCCTTGTATCCGTTGCGGCCACGGCGACGAATGCCCGGTCAGCGGAGTGAACATGATCCACGGCCCCGAAGCCACCGTCGAGTCGGTCGGCGTCAATGCATTCGAAGACGACGCCTCACTCCAGGAGCAGGCCAGGCAGTTGGGCGAGAAGATCCGCGACGCGGTGTTGCTCTAACGTCAACTTCATTGGTGACCAGTTCTCGATTGTGTTCTATCTGGGCGAGAACACACTCCCAACGTGCCTTGGCACAGTGAAATCGTGCCCCACGCTTGGTTGCGTTTCACGCGCGCTTGACAACGCAGCGCAGCCGTGACACATTGGCATCGAAAGACGCAATGTGGTTCACCAGAGATCAATGCCAATGAATCGAAGAAATCTGCTCACCGTATCGTTCCTTCCTCTCTTTGTTTCGACCATTTTCGCCGGCGAAGCGCCAAAACGAGTCTTGTTGCTTGCCGGCAAGGACAGCCACAGCTACGGCGCTCATCATCACATGGCCGGCATCAAAGTGTTGGCTGAGTGTTTGGAAGGCGCGCCGGGGCTGGAGACGTCGATTCATTTGGCCGATGGCAAATGGCCGGAAGGTCCTGAGTTGATTCGCAACGCAGACGGAGTTGTTCTGTTCATGGATATGGGCATGCATTGGGAACAAGCCGATCCGGAGCGGCAGGCGGCGCTCGAAGACTTGATGGCACGTGGTGGAGGTTTCATTGCGTTGCACTGGGCCGTCGGCGGACGAGATGCTAAGCTGATCCCGTTCCACCTGCGGTTGCTAGGCGGTTGCCACGGCGGCCCGGATCGCAAATACACCCATGCCGAAACGACACTGTTGACGACGACCGTCAAGGAGTGCCCGAATCAAGCGGCTGCATGGGCCTTCGAGCGGCCGGACGGAGGACGTTCGTTCGGATTCGTTTGTCTGCATGCGCACGCAAATTGGGGATTGTCGAATGTCGTCGTTTGGCGACACAAGCGGTGCTTTGGACAGTGAAACTGCCCGTTCCGAAAGAAGGTCTGCCAGTAGAGGTCAGCGAAGAGGTACTGCAGCTTCCACCAAAGGAAAACCACAAGTAGCGGACGCATCAAGTGATACTTTCATTGGCACAGAAAAGTCGGGCGATCTTGTCACGCCTTCCCGTCCTTCTGGCGTGCACACTTGCTTTGGTGGGTTTGGCCTACGGCATGCACGGCGTAGCGAACGCAGCCGAAGTGATCGAGCTTTCGGCGAAAGACTCGATCACCGCTCTGGAAATGAACCGTGGCGACACGCTGAGGTTTACGTTGCGCAACGGGCAAACGCGGACGTTTGTGCTTCAGGACACCTCGGTGGGAATTGTCGAACGAGTCGAACCGGGCGGCATTGTCTATCGTTTCGATTGTCGCGTTCAGGTCGACGGCCAGCCGATGACAATGCGCCGCTACGCCTGCAGTCAGGAGTGTTTCTACGAGCCCTACGTTGTGAATGGTGTGCGGATTTGGCCAGACATCGTGAAAGACGTGTTCGATTTGATTCCGGTCCGCTATCCGAAGAAAGGCAATCTGCAATGTGTCCCGCGAAAGGATGCTCGCTTTGCCATCCAAGACGCCACATTGCAGATCTGCCCGGAGGAAACGCGACCGTGGCTGGACGAACGGCAGAACCACATCGACGTCGGCCGTTGCTACAACGGCGATGATTGTTACTTGGGACCGTACCTCGGTCGTGCCTGCCACGTGGGAATGGACATCAATCATTCGAAAGGCAGCCTGCTGTTCGCGCCGCTCGACTTCGACACTCAGGCCTATTTCAACAGCCTGAGGGCAGGGCACAACAACAATCGCTGGCGAGGCATTCGCCGCTGGCCTAACGGCGACGTTTGGGCCTTGCAGACACATCATTTGATCAAACTGTTGGTTCCCGAGAATACGCCCCTTTCCGCCGGCACAGAGTATGCGACAACGGCAGGAGTCCACGTGGGCAGCCACGAGCACACGCACTTTGAATTCAAAGTCGGACGGCCGCGCCGCTCCGAGAAAGGGCCTGAACCGTCAACGGCCTTGCCCCCTCTCCCTCTGGGAGAGGGCCGGGGTGAGGGCCCGTCTCAAACAGAAGACCCTCATCCTAACCTTCTCCCAGGGGTAGAAGGGACTTCTAAGCCTTCATCGTCTATTGCTCTGCCGATCAACTTCGACGATCAATCGGACCTGGCCCAAGAGCGTCCCGAGGTCTTGCACTTGGATCCCTGGATCGTCTTCTGGCAGATGTTCGAAGATCGAAAGGCTCGCGATAGTGTGATTCGCGCGTCGATCGCTCCGCTTTCGCCGTGCCAAACGGGCGAATCGGTCACGTTTTCGGCAGATGGCTCGCGAAAAGGTGACAACGGCACAGAGCTATCGTACTCTTGGACGTTCGGCGACGGAGGTTTTGCGATAGGCCCGAAGCCGCAGCATACGTTCGCGCGTTCCGGTGTGTATCCAGTGACGTTGGTCGTAGACGACGGAACCAACCGAGCTACCTGTACCCAGCATATCACAGTGAACGGCCAATCCGTCGTCGCCCCAGTGCTCGCCCTGTCGGCTCCTGACGAAATCGCCTTTCGGCGTCGTCCCGTGCCGGTCGCTGACGTGTACGGCGTAGCCCCACGGTCAACACCGCATACTTTGGAGTTTCTGGCGCGACAAACGCGTCCGGTGCCGCGAGTGAAGACTGTCCGTCTGGAGAACCTCGGCGGGGGTACACTGTCGACAATGAACAGTCCGTCGATCAGATACTTGCAAGGTGACAACTGGCTCACGATCGAAGCGTCCGGCAAAGGAAACCGTCAGTCTTTGGGCGTTGGCGTAGATGGAACTGGCCTTAGCGCCGGAGAGTATTCGGCCGTGGTGGACATCGACTGTCTTGGGGCAACTAACTCACGACAAAGTTTCCGCGTCGTGCTCCGCGTCCCATCTGCTCCACCGGCTGCGCATGTGACGATCGATGATCACGACGATGCCTGCTATGCGACGCCATACTTCTGGGTCGGGCATCGCTTCTGCCGATGTCCGAGCGGCAAGCGAGGTCACGAAGGCTTCTATCTGACCAACGGCGGCAAGTCAGCAGCAGCCGAGTTTGTCCGGTTCACCCCTGATCTGCGAAGCGGCCGATACGAAGTGGCATTCGCGGACGAGACTCCATTTCGAACTGGCACCGAATTCGATGTTCGGGTGCGCCACCATGATGGCGATTCGGTTGCGAAAGTTGTGCCAGCCAACTCCCGGACCATCGGCACGTTCGACTTCGACGAAGGCACGGATGGCTTCGTCGAAATCCTTGCCGAAGGATCGAAAGGACTGGTCATCGCCGACGCCGTCCATTTTCGCCGTGTGGCAGACTGACTGGAAGGGAAAGCTGCCTCATTCCGCCTTTTCGAGCAATAGGTAGTCGAGTCCGAACATGTAGCGTTTGATCGCTTTCTCGTTGGCACCGACGATGTCGACGGCCATCCGGTTGGGGCCTCTTTTTAGCGAGAATTTGCCAAGGTCCTGTCGGTCGTGACTGACTCGCTGGGCGAAACGGTCGAACGTCTTGTCGGTGGCCTGGTCGTTGATCGTCACGCGCACGATCCCATAATCGTTTGCTTTCGTCAGATTGGCGATGACTTGATACGTGCCAGCTTCCTCGACGGGGAACTCCAGGACCAAACGGTCTTCGGGCTTGGCGTCGCGCCACCAAAGCTGCTGGTCGCCGCTCCAGCGGAAGATGTCAACATCCTGGATCTCAGTGGTGCCGCCTGTCTTCTCGACGATCTTCATCGCTTCGCCCTCGATGGCTCCGGGAACGTGCAGGGCTTCGATAATGTCGCTCCGTTTGAGAGCCACGGGCTCGGCTGCCGTCTCTGGATCGGGTTTCACGTTTGACGTTGCGCCGGGCCGAGCGTACCAGAATGTGGCTGGGGCGAAATTGATCCGCGTCTCCCGCCAATGCCAAAGCTCCATGTCGAATTTGATCGACCTGGTGAAGGGCAACGCATCGAGAATTCGGTAACGGCTGTTCACCGAGAATCCGCCAGCAAGGTTCCCGTCGCCGCAGGGCTGAGAGTGGAAGGGCGATTGAAACTTCTCCGGTCGGCACCAGGCATAGCCGTAGTAATCCTCGGTACCGGTACCCACGTGCGACGGGAATTCTTCGCCGTCAATGAAGATCTTCTCGTCGCCTTCGCCCCACCAGGCGGCGATGCCGTTGTAGAGGGTCAGCGTATCGCCAACCACCTTCCCTTGCCCCTGGATTTCCACGTAGTTCACATCGAACGCACCCTTGCCGGTCATGTCCTTGTTTGGCCCGGTGTCGACTTTCGTGTATTGCCTCCATGCGGCGTTGAAGTGCATGCTGCGATCGTTCCAGTCGTACACTGAGACCTGTTTGCTCGCCTTAATACGCACCGGTTCTTTGCCACAATTAAAGAAGCTCGCTTGGTGCGACTTCTGATGAGGCATGACCCAGAAGCATCGCATCGTCCCGTCTTCCGTCACCTCGGTGTACCAGCTTCGATAGGGGCGGACCTGATAGCCGATGCCAAAGAAACCCCCCACGGGACACCACACGGTTTGCTCGCCGTCGAAGCTGATGGCCAGTATCGTCGATCGCAATGCCTGCGCGAGGTTCTCGGCTTCAAGCCGCACCGTGATTTGCCGGATCGCGCCCGTACCTTGCGCTTGTCCAAAGGCAAGTGGCCCTTTGCCCGGCGGTAACTCGATGTCCAACTCGTTGGTGCTCAGAGGCGGCGTGTCCGTTAGGCCAGACGCCAAGAGTTTCTGCCCCACTTCTTCCAACAGCGGCTTCGCGTCCTCCAACTGCTCCTTGCAGAAACTGACAACCTTCGTTCCCGGTTCATACGTTCGGTAGTTGATCTGGTAGTAGAGCGCCTCGCCACGCTGGGCTCCAAAGTCGACGATACCATCGCTTTCGTAGGTCATCTTGCAGTGCGCTTGGTAGGGAATCGGCAGGTAAAGATTGTGCCCGCGTCGTTCGTAGGGCGTCTCTGGCGAAACCGATTCGCTGAACGGAAGCCCAATCAACTTGCCACCGCTGATCAAATCAGCGATCGGACCTTCGATCACAGGCTCGGGCTTCTTGTCTAAGTACACTCGAAGCGTCCCATTGGTGAACGGCTGCAGACGTCCGTCCTTTCGCGGGCCGTGCCACGTACCCCAGAACCGCACGAGGGCTCCGGGGCCTTCCGCGTCCAACATCACGTATTCCTTGCGACCGTCGTTCTCTTCCACGCGAACGAACTGGCTGCGATCCCAATTGGCAAACCAACCCGGCTTGTCCACGCCCACCGTGTCGCGATCGTAGCTGCTGAACTGGCGGCAAATGTAGGCTGGGCAGGGGTATTGAGCCACACTGTCCCGGTCTACCATCTCGCCAAGCAGTGTCTGCAGAGTGACGGTCTCCTGCGCCGTGATAGAACCGGCTACCATCGAAATGATCGCCAGTGTCAACAATGTCACAGTCTTTCGACCGTTTGCGTTCAGTGCATGAATCATGGCTGTGCTCCTTTGTCTGTCTTTTCCACTGAAAGGCCCACCGGTACGGCCCGACATGCGATCTTGTGGAAAGGGCCGTAGGACGGATTGCCTAATCCGTCCAGTCTTCGACGTCGGTATCCGCGTAACGGACGGATTGGGCAATCCGTCCTACTGACGATTTCAAATGACCTAGTATAACGAGTGATTGCGGCGACGCCTACTTTTTCACCTCTGGTGGAATCAACAGCAACGTTCCCGTCCAGTTGCCCTGTGGCAGGGCGAGGATTTGTCCGGCCTCTACTTCTCGCCGAATGATGCGCATTTGCGTCCGGCCTCGATCGGTGTAGAGGAAGCCGTCGTCCGTCTGGTCCCAACCGGCGATGTCGGCCGCTCGTGCCTTTGTCGTTGCAGCAAACAGGGTCATCTGTGTCTTGGCGGTCACCGTCATCTCTGCAAACTCGCCACCGTTGGTTTGCGTAAATCGCCAGCCGCAGAAACTCGCAGGCACCTCTTGCCACACGTAACGGCGATTTCCGAATGCCAAGGCGTCGTTGTCCAGCGTAGCGATCTTGAATCCACGACCTTCGATGGCCAGCGTTGCCGTCTCGAACTTCTCTTTCGGAGGCGGCTCCACTTCCCGCGGATCGACCACCGAATCGGCCATCGTCAGATCCCGAAAATCGGCGAAACGGTGAAAGGTCAGGAAGTTCGCATCGTGAGCGTTGTGGGCGCCGCCCAGGCCGTCGTCGTAAGCCGTTCGGATGGCCGCGACGATATCGTCGCCTTCGAACAACCAGTCGGGATACTGAAACCCGTGATGCCGGACGTCGGGATGGTACAGCAGGACGCAGCGTATCCGCCACGTTCGTAGGTCCTTGGAACACATCAACGCCAACGTATTGCGGATCGACGCCGCCTTTGCCTGTGTCGCATGCTTAGGTATGACGGGATTTGCCAATGTCCAATAGGCGTTGGTTTTCGGGTCGTGGCGGATGGTGAACTTCTTGGCACCGCCGGGAAAGTCGATTATGTCGCGTTGCGGATCGAAGCTGACCGTCTTGCCGTCCTTGCTGACTTGCACAATTGCCGCCTTGCCGCCGTTGGGGCAGGCAACTCGCAGTATGTTCACAATGTCACCTTCGGGTGTCACCACGGCGTTGCCTTCCAGCCATCCGCCAAACGCGCCGTCAAGCCAACCGGGATCGCGAGGCAGAGGATTGCTGATCGTCCAACTCGCCTGTTTCAACAGATCGGCGTCGACCGGAGCACTCATGATCCTGGCCCGATAACGTTCGCCCCAGCGTGTTCCTCCCATAGCGTCCTCGAACGCCCGCCAGATACGACCATCGTGGATTACGACTGGCATCGGTCCGGTGTGGTATTCACCGGTGGACGTCAGCAGCCCGTGTTCTTCGTCGTCCGGCGTGGTCCATGTGTGTCCCCCGTCTTCGGACCGCATTGCGACGATCCGCCCATGATGCTTGACGGTGCCCAGCAGATAGACCGCGTCACGGTGGGTGAAAACGTTGGCCCAGAACAGGCCGTCGATGCGCGCGGTCAGCCGCCAAATCGCGCCACGGTCTTCGGAACGGAACACCCGAGTCGCGGCCCGCCGATGCTCGGTCGACCCCGGTCCGAACTCGTCGCACTTGACCAGATAAGCCCCGTCCGGCAGGATGGCGATACCGGCCGAACCAAGATAGATCCCCGATGACGCTGGCGAGTGACTCACCACCACGCCGGGCACTTTCGAGAAATCCGGTTCCGCGGCCGAAGCGGCGGTCGTCAACGCAAGCATGCTTAGGGTCATCATTCGCGCAAGAGTCATTGTTGGTCCCTTCGAGTGTTGGCGCCAAATCGTCGTTGGGTTCGCCCGCTCATTGTCGATCGTCGCGTTGGGTGGTGCAAGTCGTCGCGCCGAGGCACGTTGGAAACGTGCCCCACGAGATGTTCCCTGGCAAGCTCCATACAAAACAGCGGTCTCGTCAGTTAGAATCTGAACCGCTTCCCGTTTCACGCGCTTCGATGCTCTAGTCAGAGAAGGATAACCATGACTCGTCTATTGACCACCGCGCTCGCGGTTCTCTTGCTTCCCACGATCACGTTCGCCCAGTCGCCGGACGTCGCTGAACTGGACGAGTACGTCGCCGGTGCGCGTGAGGCATGGGATGTGCCCGGTTTGGCGGTGGCGATCGTGAAGGATGGCAAAGTCGTTTTGGCGAAGGGGTATGGCGTTCGTGAGTACGGTAAGACGGAAGCCGTCGATGCCGACACGTTGTTCGCCATCGCGTCGAACACAAAGGCATTCACGGCCGCGACTCTAGCCATGCTGGCGGAAGAGGACAAGCTGACCTGGAAGGATCGAGTCCAGGAGCACTTGCCGTATTTTCGCCTCTACGATCCGTACGTTTCGGCCGAGATGCGCGTGGACGATCTGCTGTGCCATCGTAGCGGTCTCGGTACGTTCAGCGGCGACCTCCTCTGGTACGGCACACCCTACTCGCCGGAGGAGATCATACGTCGCACTCGGCATCTGCCGCCAGCCGGTTCGTTCCGTGCTCATTACGGCTACTCGAATCTAATGTTCCTCGCCGCCGGAGAAGTCGTGGTACAGGTCAGCGGCAAGCCATGGCCGGAGTTCCTCCGCGAACGGATTCTCGATCCACTGGGCATGAATCGAACGACAACGACCGTGAGCCGCCTTGAAGCGTTGGGCAACTTCGCCACTCCGCACAAACCGACTCCGGACGGATTGCGAACGCTCGCATGGCAGAACTGGGACACCATGGCTGCAGCAGGCGGGATAATCTCCAGCGTCAATGACATGACAAAGTGGCTCCGTGTGCAGCTCGACCGTGGCAAGAGCGACGACGACCGACGCCTGTTCAGCGAAGCGTCCTCGCGACGCATGTGGGCGCCGCAAACGATCATTCCGTTGAGTGACTCCAGCCGCGAACGCTACCCTTCAACTCACTTTCGCGCATACGGGTTGGGTTGGTCGTTGGCTGACTACAAGGGCCGCAAGCTGGTCAGCCACGGCGGTGGATATGACGGCATGTACTCGCGGGTGCTCCTGGTCCCGGAAGAGAAACTCGGCATCGTGGTGCTGACGAACAGCATGACGGGAATCTCCACCGCACTGTCTTATCGCATTGTTGACGCCTATCTCGGCGGCGACCATCGCGATTGGAGCGCCGAAGGAGTGAAACGCGATCGCAAAAAACGCAAAGAGTTCCACGAACGAATCGCCAAGGCCATCACCCCACGCGTCGAGAACACTAAGCCCAGCCACGCTCTCGATGCGTATGCGGGCACGTACACCGGCAAACTGTATGGAGACGCAACCATCTGCGTCGAAAACGACAAACTGGTCCTCCGTCTGTTGCCCGCCAACGACTTGGTTGCGGATCTCACTCACTTACACTACGACACGTTTGTGATCCACTGGCGTAATGAGTTTGCTTGGTTTGGTGAAGGGACGGCACAGTTCCTGCTGAATGCAGTGGGCGACGTCGTCGAACTCAAGCTGGACGTGCCGAATGACGACTTGTGGTTCCACGAGTTGGAACTGAAACGCAAGTGAACTCGTCGTGGGGTCAGGTCTTGACTTGTAACTTAAGGCGGCCAGAATCCAGTTTCCTGAAGGAGGCTCTGCACGAGACACGCGGGTGAT
>CAZURK010000062.1:0-59146 GCA_964623055.1 uncultured Pirellulaceae bacterium | reverse complement strand
ACCGTGAATGCGTTCACCATCGTTTGGCCGAAGGCCATATTTAATTCATGGCTGCAGCTCGGTTTGAATATGGCCTTCGGCCAAAATTGGCGAAATACACCGTGTTCCTGGGGCGTTGCCCCAGGCTACGGTGATATTCGCCTTTGGCGAAAAGCGATTCAAGGCCCAAAGGTACAAACGCCGAATTAGCAGCTCTGATCAGAGAATAGCCGGCCTTGCGATGTTGGTCATCACGGGCTGCCGTCGAAATGATATGACCATCTTGCAGAACATCCTCGCGGGATTCGTCTGGTTGGTCGCTCTATGAGTAAGGCGGCGAATCCGCCAGAATGAACGGTGGACTGCCGGTCTGATCGAAGAACTCTCGCCTAGGGCGTGAAAGGTTGCGGCGACGGCTTCGTGTAAAGAGGTAGGGAGGAACACGATTGAGTCAGGTTCCGGAGACCCGTGATAGCTTGCTGATGCGGTTAGCGGATGCGGCCGATCATGAGGCGTGGTGCCAGTTCACTGCGATCTATCGGCCGCTGATCTATCGCGTTGCGCGCCGCCAGGGATTGCAGGACGCGGACGCTCAGGATCTGGCACAGCGAGTGCTCTTCTCCGTTGCCGGAGCAATTGACCAATGGCATACACGGCCCAAACGGGCCAAGTTTCGCACTTGGCTGCACACGGTCGCAAAGAATGCGGTGATTGACCACTTGCGTACCGCGAAACCGGATGTCGCCGAAGGAGGCACGACAGCACAGTTGCGGCTGCAAGAGGCAGTCGACAATCGAGTGAGCGAGGCGGAACTGGATCGGGAGTATCAGCGTGAGTTGTTTCGTTGGGCTGCGAGAGAGGTTCGCGGGGAATTCGCAGAGACAACGTGGCTGGCGTTTTGGCTCACCGCCGTTGATGGGCTGTCGATCCCTGCCGTGGCCGACGAGCTAGGGAAGACCGTCGGAGCGGTCTACATCGCACGCAGCCGCGTGATGCAGCGTCTGCGCGAAAAGGTGACGGAGTACGAGACCGAAACTGATGATCCCACGGTGATCTGAGAGTTGGTGGACCAATGAACATCGAATCGCAAAGTTGCGACGCCGCACAGATCGCTCGCTTTCTGCGACACGAACTGTCCGAGGCGGACGAGAGCGCGTTGATCCAGCATCTGGATGGTTGTCCAACGTGTTCGGCGCGACTGGAATCGGAGACTGCGGAGAAGAACTGGTGGCAGGCGGCCAGCGAGTTCCTGCCGGACAGCCTCTTCGAGTTGGAACCGCTCTCCGACCAATCGGCTCCGCCTGATGCTCCTTCGCGGGGCTTGATGGTTCAACAGGTCCTGGATCATCTGGCTCCGACCGACGATCCGCAGATGATGGGCAGGATCGGCAGCTACGAGGTCGTGGGCGTGGTCGGATCCGGCGGTATGGGCGTTGTGCTGAAGGCGTTTGACAAGGCGCTGGATCGCTGCGTGGCGATCAAGACGCTGAGCCCGACGCTGGCGGCCAGCGGATCAGCCCGAAAGCGGTTTTCGCGCGAGGCGCGCGCCGCGGCTGCCGTGGTCCACGACAACGTGAGCGAGATCTACGGCGTGGCCGAAGCAAACGGCTTGCCGTACCTGGTGATGCCGTACGTGCGCGGGACGTCGCTACAGCGGCGCGTGGACGACTCGGGGCCGCTGACGCCGGCCGAAGTGCTGCGGATCGGCATGCAGGCGGCTGCGGGGCTGGCGGCGGCTCACGCACAGGGCCTGGTCCATCGCGACATCAAGCCCGCAAATATTCTGCTGTCCGATGGAGTCGAGCGGGTTCGAATCACCGACTTCGGGCTGGCTCGAGCTGCCGACGATGCCAGCTTGACAAGGACCGGAGTGATCGCCGGCACGCCACAATACATGTCACCCGAACAGGCTCGTGGCGAGGCAGTTGATCACTGCAGCGATCTGTTCAGCCTTGGCAGCGTGATGTACGCAATGTGTACCGGCCGACCGCCGTTTCGCGCCGAGACCAGCTACGGCATCCTCAGGCGAATCACCGACAGCGAGCCGCGCCCGATTCGCGAGATCAATCCGGAAATACCGACGTGGCTTTGTGCCGTGATCGAGCGACTGCATGCCAAGTCGCCGGATGAACGATACCAGTCCGCAGGCGAAGTTGCAGAGCTGTTGGGCCAATGTCTGGCTCATGTGCAGCAACCGGATGCTCAACCACTGCCGGAGAGTCTTTCCACCGTAGCCCGACGCGCCAGCGAGGGGCGACGTTTGCGTGCCGGGCTATTCCCTCGCTTGCGCTTCGGGCTAGTGTCGTTATGCCGGAAGCTGGCGGTCCAAGACAGACCCGGACGGCTTTGGAAAGCCATCCTACGGCATCCTCGCGCAAGCGCCGCGGCGTTTGGCCTCATCGCGGTTGTCGCCTTCGTCGCGGTTACACAAGCTCCATGGCGCGACGCTAGGAGACCTGCGGTCGAAGGGCGTGCGGGGTCGGGAGACCCGCGCACGGCGGAAAAGGATCCGCTCTCATCTGGCGCGGTCAACTCATCCACAGCCAACGACCCCGATCCGGCGACAAATTGGAATGCTGCGGACGACGAGGTTCGACAACTCACGCAGCAGGGTGACGAACTGACGTCGCGAATCAATCGGCTATGGGACAACATGCCAGCTTCCACCCAAGAAAGCCAAAACAATCCCACTGAAGCGAATCCATCGCTCGCAGAGGAGCCTACTCCATGAAATGCAGGATACTTCTCGTGACTCCGTTGGTGCTATTGCTGTCAACGACGAACTGGACCTACGGCCAAGAGCCGAGTGACCAGGGCGTGACGGCAAAACCACCCGCAGCTTCCGCATCAGAAGTCGCGGGGCGTTCAGTCAGGACTACGCCATTACGGGCTCAATTGCTACTGATCAAATCTGACTGGTCTCAGGGAGACAACGCCAAGGCGATCGAAGCCGACTGGCGCGAGGCACTGAAGGGCGTACTGGCGCCGCAGGGCGTGCAGGTGTCGAAGGAACTGCTTGACAGTCTGCCGGCACCTGGCCCCGAGATCCTGTTCGCGCCGGATCTTGTGAAGTTCTACAAGATTGCACAATTCCAGCAACTGTACAGATGGCTCAGGCAACACGAGTTGATTGAAGACGTGATCCTGTTCCCTGAGGCTGAGTTGCTTCTACCACCGTCGGTTCGCGATAAGGCGAGAGGCGATAAGGTCGGATTGCCCCTGGACGAGTACGCTGCAACCGTGTCGCAACGGATGAATTTCATTCCGCTTCCGCCTCCTCTACGGCGCCCGGGCCTAGCCTCTGGTTATGGTAAGATCTATTGGGATATTGTGTTGTCCAAGGAATCCGGCAGGTTGGCGATCGTACGAAAGCCGGTCGTGATGGAGCGGAAGACCGAGCAAGGAACGGCATCATTGGCCTATGATTGCCTCTGCAGCGTTGCGAGATACGTGCTTCCGAAAGGACACGCCGCGATCAGTCACGCGTTTCCAGCCAGTGAGGAGGGAGAATTCCGCGACGCGGCGCGACAGGCAGGAATTGAACCGCTGATTGTTGTCTTTGACCCCTCACCCACGGAAGACCTTAGGAAAGCTATTAGAAATCGCGACTCTTTTTTTCAATCGCGATTCTGCTGGCCGGATCGGGTTGAGACTGTCAGCGTTCAACATGGCCATGAAGCCAATTTGCTTGGGCCCCGCATGTTTCCTGGTCGCGTCCCACCAGGGATCACGCGTGACCCCAAACCGCGTTCGTCCGCAACACCTTCTCAGCGAACTGCAAGCACAAAGGAAGTCCGTGTATTTCGTCTGAAGACTGCCGACGCCAATTCCCTGGCGACCACGCTGACGCAACTGTTCCGTGAAGACATTGCGATTGTTGCTGATGGCCAGAACAACGCCTTGATTGTTCGCGGCAAGGAATCCCACATCGCCGAGGTCGCAAAACTGATCGAACAAGTCGACGCGCGGGAGGATATTGGCGCCGATGACAGTCGAGTACCGGTCAGCAAGACGGAGGACGCAGTAGCCCGAGGTCTGCAGTGGCTTCGAGCACCTGATGCGTACCGCGCGAGTCAGCCGAGCGCGCCCGCCGACGTCGAAAAACTGCACGCGAACTACCGATCCGCCGAACGCGCTGCCAGCGAGACCGCCGCCGAACTGCGCCGTCTGCTGGAAGCGAGTAACCGCAGCAACACACGCACAGGTCTGGCGGCACTCAGGCTGCAGTTGCGCGGGCGAGTCGCTGATTCCTTTGACGCCCGCCAGCAGCTTCACGAGGCAGAACTGGCCAACTTGCTGCTGAAACTAAGACAAGCTCATGAAACGATTACTCAACGCAATCGCATCAAAGATCAGATCATCGACCGCCGCGTGGAGGATCTTCTTAATCCGGAACTACGTTGGGATGTCGGCCAGAATTCGACAGTACGGTCGACGACACAGCTCGCAGGGCAGCCGCCAAAACGACCTGAGCCGCCGCCTGGTTCGCAGTCTAATCAAGAACGGATTTCTTTTCTTCGAGAGCTGGCGGGCGAGAATGTGCTTATCCAACCGCTTCTCCTGTACTTTCGCGCGGATTGGTGTTCGCCTTGCCGGGAACTTGATCCGGAAATCCAGAAGCTGCGGGAAGAAGGGGTCACGATTTTCGACATCGACTTGGACAGACAACGAAAGACAGCGAGTGCCTTTCAGGTCGATAAGATTCCCACACTTGTCCTTTGCGTGGGCGGAACGGAAGTGGATCGTGCCATTGGCACGGCGATCGAGTCGCTGGTCGAAAAGTACCACGGTGAATTATCGAAATCACCTCCCGCCGCAAAGGCTGAAGAATTGGAGGGTGCCGATGAACAAGCGGAACAGTCTGCCAGTGAACTGGAGGGCGATTGGCAGTTGGAATCGATCGTTGGTAAAGGAATCCTAGGTCATGAACAAAGCCTGAAGGCTCGCATACGGGGAGACGTGTGGACCTCTGTGCGCGGAGGGCACGAGTCTTCTTGCCGTTTTGTGCTCAATGCTACGACTGATCCGAAAACCATCGACTTGATTGCCGAACGGGAGCCCATGCGCCCTCCAGTGATACCACCTCCTCCCGTGATCGATAGAGGTATCTATGACGTTCGCGGCGATACCTTGACAATCGCCTGGGGACGGGATGATGATTCTGTCCGTCCCCCTGATTTTGAATGGGAGAAATGCACGATCTTCACTTGGAAGAGAATCAAAGGCCAGGAACTCGTTCCAGCCGCGAAAGATTCCGCAGCGGCAACCGAGTCAAATGAAGAAGACGCCGCACCGACCGTTGATCCGTCTGCCTCGATTCAACATCCTCGCGCGACGACGGTACGAAACCTCGCCCGTCTGATGCTGGCGATGCACGAGTACCGCGATGTGCATGAGCACTTTCCGCCGGCGACAATCCTCGGCAAGGACGGAAGAGGAAACGTGCCACATAGTTGGCGTGTTGAACTGCTGCCATTTTTGGGCCATCAAGAGTTATACGATCTCTACCACTTCGACGAGCCGTGGGATAGCGATCACAACAAGGCTCTGCTCGCCAAGATGCCTGACGTGTTTCGTTCTCCTCTAGACGCCCCTGATGCAACCAGCGCTTCCTACTTGGGTGTCATCGCCAAAGACGTGAAGCCTCTAATCGCCGGACTGGAAACCGAAGATGCAGCCGCGCCGCAAGGACGGTTTTACGAGGGACTTGTCGTACCAAAGGGCATGTGTTTCCTTTGGCCATCTCACGGTTCGCGGGGATGTGACATTGTGGATGGCACCGCACACACCATCGCGCTGGTCGAGGCAAAACGTGACGTCCCATGGACCAAACCCGAAGATATCACGTACGACGCAAAGAAACCTCTGCCGGAGTTTGGCGGCTGGTTCGAGAGTGGCTTCTTTGCCGGCTTCGGCAATGGAATGGTCAAGTTCGTCCTGGCCGACAACGACGAGCGGACGATTCGAAATCTGCTGACCATCAACGACGGTCAGCGCGTCGACCCCAGGGCGATAGGAACTATACCAACAGACGATCCGCTGGAGTTTCGCTTCCTGCCGAATCATGTGGATGCCGGTCGAGCACCGTCTCTATCGGACGACGAATTCGAACGTTATCGCCAGCAACTCGCAAAGGGAGATCTGGCCCGGCCGTGGCACGGAGATGAATACTGTTGGCGCGAAATAGAGCCGTCCATCCGCGCTCCATTCACCCTGGAGGAAGGCGATCGAAGCTATGTTCTGACCTCGTACCTCGACAACACGCTGCTGTGGGGCGAACTGCAGGGACATGTCAGCGCAGTAGGGGGAGGGGGCGAGACGGGGCTGCCCGAAGGAATGTCGTCGCTGGATATCGAATTCGATGATGAGGTTGGGGCCAAACTCCGGCGACTCACCCGCGCGAATCTCCATAGTCAATTGGCGATCGTTGTCTGTGGCAAAGTGATCATGGCACCCACCATTCGCGACGAAATCGGGAGTTCGGTGAAGATTACAGGCGCCTTTTCGAACGATGAGCTAACCCGGGTGCTCAAGGCTCTGCAGGGGGCGGCAGAGACCGGCGGCGAAAGGGATGGCCAAGATGCCGCCGCAGAAGGCCAAGCGGCAACTCCGGTAGCCGATCGGGAGGCGGCGGCGAATCCACGCTCCACAGACAAGCTGCACCTAGCCGTCAACGGACCAACCACAGCACACGTTGGTCAGAAAGTGAAATTCGAGATCGAACTCAAGAACGATGGCCCTGAAGACCAGGCGGCACAGGTCTCCATCGCCTACGCCGCCTGTCTGTTTCCCAGACAGGCAACTCCGGGCTTTGCGATCGAGAACGACACGCTCAATTGGCGGATTGACTCGCTGCCTGCCGGTGGCGGGATATCACACAGCGTTGCTTTTGAATGTACCGCTCCCCATCGCAATGCGGAATTGCGTTGCACTGTTGTCTTGCCAGACAAATCCGAACTGACAGCAAAGGCACGGATCACGATCGACGAAAGCGACGTTCCCGTGCGACTGAAAACGGAACCTGATCCAGACGCCGTCGAGCGGTCGCGCGACTGATGCGAGATGAGCCCTGCAGCCGGCTCTGACCCGGGTACTTCACGCCCCCTCGGAATTGCGTGACAGACTGTCGTAGCCACGTTCGCCAGAATGTGGTCGCAACCCCAGGCGACGCCCCACGTTCTGGCGAACGTGGCTACAGGGCAAATACCGATGTTGTTATTCCCGCGATCTTAAGTGCTCAGCTCTTGGCGGGCTCCGAGGCCTGGGCCGTCGGCCTTCGCACCTGAATCTTTGTGATTTCGGTCAGGAAAGCCATCGCCCGGGCTTCGGCGTCTCGGGCATCAGTCAGCAACTCGGCGGCCTGTTCAATCTTGGCTGCGTTAGTGATCTGGCCTTCTTCGTCGTGGCCGAACGGAAAGACCTCGCTGACGCACTTCATCGCGTCGGCGGCTTCGCGATACGACTCTGCGGCCTGTCGCAACAGGTCGGCGGCCAGAGGTCGGCGGGTGGACATGCGCTCGAAGAACTGCTGAGCGAAACGGCGGCCTTCGGCATAGCAGGCGGCATTGTAGCCACAACCGAAGCGAGCGGCACGTTTGGCCCGCAGGGCCTCGATCCAAAGGTTGTACGCGTCGGCCCCGAACTGGTATTGGCCATACGCCGGCCGGCTCCATTGTCTGAGCGCCTCCAAGATGGATTCCAGGTCGCGTTGCAGTTCTCCGTATTCGGCTTCGGCAGGGAAGCCCAATACATAGATTCCACCCGGCGGCTCGGTCCCATTGTACGGAATCGCGGGCTGTTCTTGCTGGACCACCTCCTTGAAACTCTTCACTTCGTAGGATTCGCCGTCGATGCCAACGACCACGCCAAACTCCGGGACGTATGTGCCCCAGAGGACGCAGGGCCGCCCGGCCTGCAACTCATTACGGACCAGTTCAAGTGCGGCGCGGCAGGAATCTTCACGAGCCTTACCGGAAACCTCGCAGCAGGGAGAGCGAAACTCGATCGTTGCTCGTCCCAGAGAGTGAACTCCACGGCTCAACCGCGACCAGTCGAGCGCGGTTGGCCCGGAAGGACAGACCTCTTCGTGGACACCCATGTGAAACGCGTAGCCACTGAATCCGGCCACGTCCACCTGATCGCACTCGATGCCAAGCGCCCGCAGGCACGTGGTTGTGGATGCCACCCAGGTCAACCACGCTCGCTGATACTCTACTTCCATGGGAAGGCGGATCACTGAACAGTCCGAAGAGGTCGTCATGGCCGCTGTCTCGTCTTGGGCAAGGCGTCCTTGGACGCGGCGGATCGGGTACGTTCCAGTGGAGCACGAATCCGTCGGATAGCTGCAACTCTATGCTACGCCGTTGGCACGGGCAACCTGGGTTTAGCTGCTGATTCACGAGGACGAGGCTGTACCAATAGGTTTGGGCAGCAGTAGAATAGGCTGAACAGTATCAGTTCGATGCGAATTGTGCGGGCTGTATCGGGCGAGCGTAAGCTCCAGAACGTCTCGGAGGTGAAACGCTAATGGACGCAACATCTTCGACCAATACATCACGTTCTTCGCGGTTGCTACCCTGCGTGTACGGGTCCCTAGCGATCGTGGGCTGCGTTTTTGTTGTGGTGCTCGGGTATAGAGCTTCTCGCGCGGCCAATAATGATCGTGTCTGCAGGGACAACCTCAAACGCATTGGCTCAGCACTTCACCAGTACCACGACCGCTTCGGCTCCTTGCCGCCGGCGTACGTGGTGAACGATCAGGGAAAACGCTTGCACAGTTGGCGCGTGTTGCTGCTGCCGTTTCTGGGGCACTCCGAACTCTACAAGCAGTACCGGTTCGACGAACCCTGGGACAGCGCGCACAATCGTCAACTGCTGGACCAGATGCCGGCCGTGTACGGTTGCCCGGCAGACAAGAAACGTGCTGCGGGAACCACGAACTATGTCGCCATCGTCGGCCCGCAGACAGTTTGGCCAGAGCATTGCGCGGTCAGCTATTCTCACATCACTGACGGGACCAGTAACACATTGCTACTGATCGAGACCGCGGACGCCGGCATCGAATGGCTCGAACCGCGAGATCTGAGCTACGAGGACATGAAGAATGGACACTATCGATCCAACCCGCGTCCTTCACACCGACACTGGGAGCGGATGCGAGCACTCTTGGTGGATGGAAGCGTTCAATATGTTGCTAGGAGCACGGATGTCAAGGTGATCAAACGGGTGTGTACGCCAGCCGGAGGGCTTCCTTTCCCAGGCGTGCCGTGGGACTTGCCGGTTGCCGACGCGGCGGAAATCCAAACCGTACCTCGGCCGGCAAGTGAACTGGCGCAAACGGACGTGGTGCCACATTCGAACTCGACCATCGTTGCCGGCCGCAATCTCGTCTACTGCGCCAACTTTCAGATCGCTTGGGATCGGTTGCGGGACGATGTCGTCAAGGCACCGATCGAGTTGACGGGGGCTCCTGACATGGCTCGCCAACTGAACGACGAGCCGTTTCCGCGAGAGAGCCTTTCTGAACGGGCCTACGTGGCGTTGGCCGGACGTGTGTCGGACGGCATCCTGGACCGGATCCGGTCGCAGATGGCAGAGAGATTTCCATCAGTAAGGCCACGGCTCGTGCCGCGTAAGGAGGAGGCTTTAATCGTGGCATACGCCTACCTGCAGAAACGACTTCCGTTCGTAGTGGACTTCGACCGTCTGAAGCAGCCAATGCGATTTCGCGCCGCAGATACGGAGGCCACGGTCGCCAGTTTTGGCATCGAGGATTTCGCCAGTCATGCTCCTCGCGAGAAGTGCTTGCGCACGCAAGTCACCGTGTTGGATTACGTCAGTGATGATGATTTCATCATTCAATTGGTGAGCCAGATTGACGCAATCGTGCTGGCCAAAATCCCACGGTCCGCGACCCTCGCGCAGGCCCTGGCATTGGCCAAGAAGAGAATTCGCCAGCCGGTCGGCCGCGATGTCCAATCGCAATTGGATCTCGAAGAACCACTGGCCGTCCCCGTGATCTCTCTGTTCGTCGAACGCGAGTATACAGAACTGGTAGGACAATCTCTGACGAATCCGGGATTTGCTGGCCTGGAAATTGGTGCCGCCACGCAACTGATACGCTTTCAACTGGATGAATCGGGTGCCATTGTCGACGCCGAGGCTCGGTCGACACTCCTCAACGGTGACGAGCCCCCGCCGCAACCGCGGCGATTCGTGTTCGACCGACCGTTCTTGATCTACCTTCAGGAACGCGAAGCCAAGGAGCCCTACTTCGTCATGTGGGTGGAGAATCCGGAAGTGCTCGTCCGGGAGGAAGACACCTCGCAGAAGAAATGAGTTCTCTCCAGGGATCTGCTATTGTTCTCATGATTTTGCCCCAACATGATTTTGCTTGGTTTTCTTCCAGCAAAATGATTGACGGGCAAAACCATGGGAGTTCAGCGGCGGCGAAGCAAACCTCGTATCCGCTTTAGGAGCCCAAGCCTGCGTTTCAGTCGGCCTCGACCGATCCTGCAACGTGCACTACGCGGCTTCTCGGTCGGCGATATGTCGGGACTGCTCGGTTCTCCAATGCCGTAAACGTGACTTTTCGCTCGGACGATCAGCATGCCGTCCGAGATGGCCGGGGTCGCCATGCAGATTTCGTCCATTCGATTTGTCGCTAATATCTCGAACGTCGGGCCGGCTTTGACGACGTATACGTCTCCGTCTTCGCTGGTGAAGTACAACCGGCCGTCGGCTGCAACGGGCGACGCAGTGAACCCAGTGCTTCCTTGTCCCAATCGCTCGCGGTAGACGCGTTCCCCGGTCCGCGCCTCGTAGCAACTCAGTACCCCGTTGCCCTTGCAGGCGTAAAGATATTCGCCGTACACGATGGGCGTTTGCATGTAAATGCCATCTCGTTCCCTGCGCCACGCGAGGTGATCGGCAGATTCGCCGTCGCCGGTCGGTGTGATGTTACCGGTTGCGCCGTCACGGATCGCGCACAGGGGTCTGTTCCGGCCGTGAGCACTGCTCAGGAAAGTCAACCCATGCGCCACGACCGGCGTGGGCACGGGAATATCCCCGCCGCGGCCAAGTTTCCATAGCTCCTTGCCGGTCCACGGGTCATAACCGCCGGCGTGCCTGAATCCGTTGACAATCAGTTCCGTTCGGTCGCCGCCCTTGGAGATCGTCGGCGTACTCCACGTCGGCACATCCTGGCGAGGAGTCCGCCACAGCTCCTGTCCGTCGTTCACATTGAATGCCGCGATGAACGAAGCTTCCTGCACGTCGCATTGAACGATCACCATGTTGTCAAAGATGATGGGCGAACTGCCAAAGCCCCATTGGGCATCCGGAGCGACGTAGAAACCGGAATCGAGCACGCCAAGGTCCTTCTTCCACAAAAGATTCCCACGCAGGTCGAAACAATACAGACCTTCCGACCCCAGAAAGACGACCACGTGGACGCCGTCGGTGGCCGGGGTCGAGTTGGCGTGTGTCGCTTTGGTGTGGCGTTTGATCTTGGGTACACCCTCGTGCAAATTCCGCGTCCAGAGAATCCGGCCATCGTACTTGCTGAGGCAGTAGAGTTGCCAGGTATGGGAGTCCTCGTTTTCCACCGGTGCGATGTCACCGTACAGTCCAACTCGCAACCGAGGGTTCGGATCACTGCCGACGGCGGTGACAACGAACACGCAGCCTCGCGTTATCACCGGGCAGGCATGTCCAAGGCCGGGAATCGCTGTCTTCCATTGGATATTGTCGCCGGTCTCAACACCCCAAGACACGGGAGGATTCTGGCCGTCCGCCACCCCAGCAGCGTACCTTCCACGAAACTGCGGCCAGTCGCCCGTGGAAGTACGGTCTTCGCCCAATGTGGTCAACGACAAAGCGATCGCCAGAAGAACCGGTGTGAGGAAACGCCAACCAGTCATCGTGGTTTCTCCTCGCATTTTGCACAAAGGAATCGCAGTAGCCTCCAGCATAGTCTGTGGCGACGAGGATTACCAACTTTGCAGCCGCGCCGAAACAGAACCGTCGCTTGCTCGGAATCCGGACGAAGCTACGGTCAAAGTAGGTCCCGCTTGCCGAGCGGGACCTGGATGCGGCGAAAAACCTGATTTCAAGGTCCCGCTCGGCAAGCGGGACCTACCTTCTTAACCGCATCCGGAGGCGTACGCGAAGGAGGGCACGAAGAGGTAGCGACACGAAAAAACGGTGAACGGCACGCTTAAACAGGTCAGAGCGCTGCGGACAACCGCATTACTGCGTTAACGCAAGATCTGACGCTTCGGAACGAAGACCTGGAACCGATACTTGATCTTGAAGCTGTACCGTTCACCTACTTCAATGATACACCGCGCTGCACGCGCGTCAAGTCTCAGTATGTCAGAGGTCTTCCTGCTGCTCGGTTCAATCGCTGGCCGCTTCGGTACGTTTGCCACCCTCCGGCTTGATCGGCTTTCCGGTCTTCTTGTCCCACCATGCCTTGCGTAGTTTTGGGTTCAGGCGGTGTTTGCCGTGGCAATCGGTGCAGACGATCTTTGACGCATCGGTCTTTTCAGGGCAACGCTGCTGCCAACGCTGGAGGATTTCTTTCGCTGGTGCGTCGTGGGTGTCGTGGCATTCGCAGCAGGCGCCGTCGATCCGTTCGGGCGGGAACATGATCTCCGGTGGCGTACCCGGCCCGCCCGACGCCCAGGATTCGTCGTCGATGTGAGCGTCACAATCGCCGTGGCAGTCGGCGCAGCCGATGTCCTCCTTCGCGTGCGTCACGGCCAACTTTTCCATCGCCAGATTCAGATGGCAAACTTGACAGCGGCTGTTGTCCGCTCCGCCGGCGGCCGGATCGGCCCCCGTTCCATCGTCCAGCATCAGCGGCGGGTCGTCATCCAATAGAAGCAACGGTTTCTTCTTTGCGGCGGGTTTCTGCTTGCCCTTGGGTTTACTCTTGGTATCCTCGGCCTCGACCTGCATCAACGCGGTCGGAACGGCGCAGACCGCCGCCAGGATGAGTACTAGAAAAACGTATCGCATGTTTCCTCTCGCTCTGGTGCCTAACGAACTGAATCTGCACACTCTGCGCGAACTCGTTCAACGGCAAGCCGAAGGCGACTGTGGCCGCCGCAAAACGCGGTCGCCTTCGGCTTGCCGTTAAACGACTTTTGGCTGCGGCTCGCCCGCGCTGTTGTGGGCTAGACGTATTGCCAATCTTTGAGCCACCCGTAGTGAGCCGGCAATCGCGCCAACGTCTGCTCGCTGGCACGCTCCAGTTCACTTACCTCTTGCACGTCCAACTCGCGGCGTTCCTTGACTGCTGTAGCCAGGTTGTCCACGTGTTCGATGCTATGCACGCCCGGGATGGGAATCACCGTGTCACTGAGAAGAATGTAGCGGAGCGCCAGACGCGCTCGGCGGAAGTCCTCCTCCTTCTCGCCGGTAAACAGCGAGCCTGCAGCGAAGGGCTTGATGCCGAAGGCCCCCACGTCACATTTCTTCAGCGCCGGGAAGAGACTGTCGGTCTGTGCCCTTTTGCTCATGGTCGTGAACGGGAAACAGACGCAGTCGATCTGAGGAAAGTACTTGATCATGAACTCGATCCAACGCCGATCGTGCGTGGAGAACCCGATGGCGCGGGCCTTGCCCTGTTTCTTTGCCGTCTCCAACGCCTCGATGATTTCCTGCGATGTGTTGAACGTGTGCCGTCCGCCTGGCTCGTAGCAGGTGATCCGCCACAGATCGGTGTACTCCTGCTTCGATTCCAACAACAAATCGTCTAAGGAACCGAGCAGCTTCTTTGCCGTTCGGTATTCCTCCTGTCGCACCTCCTTGCCGCAATACGAGAGCGCGAGGTACATCTTGTCGCGTCGGCCCTTCAGCGCCTCGGCATCGCGGAGCACTTCGTGCCTGCAACACGCATCGATATAGTTGATGCCTAGGTCCATACAGCGGCTGACGATCTCGTTGCGATCTTTCTGGGACGACCGCGCGTGCCCGCCCAGGCAGACCGCCGAGACCATCCAGTCGGTCGAGCCTTGTCGGCGGTAATCCATGTCTGGGTTGTAGTTGAGAATCTTGGACGTATCCACGTCCATGGTGGGAGCCGCATCGGCCGTCTGAGCAGACATCGCTCCGAGTCCTCCGGCCACCGAAGCCGCGGTGATCGCACCGTCTTGCACGAATCGGCGACGAGTAATTCGTTCTTGGTCCATTGTGTATCTCCTTTCGCATTTCTGAGTCATTTCGCCAGACGAAACAACGTCTGGATTTCTTCGTCCGAAAGAGCACGTGAATAGATGCGCAAGTCGTCGACACTGCCTTTGAACCGTTTCCCGATGGCGACCTCCGAATCGGCGCCGGTTTCGATGGGCCACAGGTCCAAAAGGCCGATTCGATGGATTTCTGCGATCTTTCCGTCCAAGTACAGTGTGACATCGTCATGCAGATTGGGAAGCTCGGCCTTGCGAACGACGGCAGCGATGTGGTGCCATGCGTCGTCGTGAACATCATCCGCCATGTAGTAGTAGCCGCCGTTGGGGGTGACGCCGACGTGCCTCCTGATAAATCTCATTATCCACATCTGGCCGAAATCGTCTTTGCCCCAAGATACGATTTCTCCGTTGGCCGCGTCCGTCTTGATCCAGACGGAGATGGTTCGAGGTCCAGTCCCCGTGACACCTTTGTAGTCGGTAACGCGGACAAGATCGTCGCGTCCGTCCAGACTCAACGCTTTGCCGATCCGGCCAGCAACGGAGTTCTCTTCGAACGTCATGTCGCCCAGCAGCTTGCCATTGCGACCATGCTTCGACGAATCCGCGGCGACTGTCCCGGAAGCATCGTCAAACTTCCACCAGCCCATCAGGTGCGGATCTGCGTCAGGATTGACCGTATCAGCCGGCTCTGCGGCGGCGGCTAGGGCGCAGACGCTCCACGTTAGGCAACAGAGCGTCAGAAGACGCACAAGGCGGCAGGGCCGCCCGTCAAGAATGCACAAGGTTGTTCGGGGGGGCTTCATGATTTGGTTTGAACCTCCGATTGCCAAGCATGTGTGAGGTGGGGCGTGTTTCCGTCGTACCAGAATTCGCCGAGCGTCCGATGCTCACATCGGAAAACGTCTATCTTCAACCGGGCGAACTCTCTGACATCGTATAGCTTATCAGAAAGGCATTCGATTTTCACCAAGTGGCCGGGGCTTTTTGCCGAGCGCTCCGCGGCACGAGCGCAAGAGACGTTCAAACTCGCCGAGGTTCGGCTCAGCGGCAGATAGGTTACAATGATCACGTCTTTAGTGACCATCAACAGGAAAAATCCCAATGACTCTACTGAGCAAGTTCATGTCAGCGTTCTGCCTTGTATTGACAGTCATGTGTTCGAGATCGCTATGCATGGCGGGTGATTACCCCATTGTAGATACCGGTCAGGAGCGTTGTTACGACAACGCACGCGAAATCGCGTATCCCAAACCAGGCGAGCCGTTCTTCGGCCAGGATGCTCAGTACCAGGGGAATCAACCGGCGTACCGTGACAACGGCGACGGGACCATCACCGATCTGGTCACAGGACTGATGTGGCAAAAGGACCCTGGCCCCAAGAAAACTTTTGAGGAGGCCGTTGCGGGCGCCTCTGCGTGCCGAGTCGGCGGGTACACCGACTGGCGTCTGCCGAGCATCAAGGAACTGTACTCGCTGATAGTCTTCAGCGGCGCAGACGTTGACCCATACAGCACCGACACGTCAAACCTGAATCCGTTCATCGACAAGGACTACTTTGGATTCGTCTACGGTGATCCAACGAAGGGCGAGCGTATCATCGATTCGCAAATGGCGACGTCCACAAAGTACGTCAGTACGACGATGCGCGGCAACGAAACGATGTTCGGCGTGAACTTCGCTGACGGTCGCATCAAGGGTTATCCGGCTGGATCCGGTCGCCGGGGCAGGCCGACGAAGACGTACTTTGTCTTCTATGTCCGTGGGAATAAGAAGTATGGCAAGAATGACTTCCACGACAACGGCGACAGCACGATCACAGACCGCGCGACCGGCCTGACTTGGCTGAAACTCGACAGCGGCCATCTGAAGGCCGGCGAGAACAAAGATGGAAAACTGAAATGGGAACAAGCACTCCGTTGGGCGGAGGAATTGGAGTACGCCGGGTATGCTGACTGGCGGCTGCCCAATATCAAAGAGCTGCAAAGCATTGTCGACTATACACGTTCTCCTGATACAACCCAGTCGGCTGCGATCGATCCAATTTTCAGCGTGACACCCATCCGTGACGCTTTGGGCAAGGTCAACTATCCTTTCTACTGGAGCAGTACGACACACAAGCGAATGGGCAGCGGCGAGGCGGCCGCCTATGTTGCTTTCGGCCGGTCACAGGGATGGATGCAGGGTTTCCGAGAACAATACGACCTCTTGGATGTCCACGGCGCCGGCTCTCAACGCAGCGACCCCAAGGCAGGCGATCCGTCCCAATTCCCACGCGGTCGCGGACCGCAAGGCGACGTGATCCACATCTACAACATGGTCCGCCCCGTGCGTGGCGGCGCGGCGAGCTTCCGCGAGCGCGGACCGGAGCTAGCGCCGCAGCCTTCCGTGCGACCTGATCGAGGGCCGAGCCCGAGAAGGCCAATGGGCACTAACCTTCCAGGCTTCGTCAGCAGGTTGGACCGCGACGGTGACGGCAAAGTGTCTCGCAAGGAGTTCGATGGACCGCCCGATGCATTTGATCACCTCGATGTGAATAGAGACGGCTATCTCACCGAAGCCGAAGCCCCGCATCGGCAGAGCCAACGGAAGCCGCCACCAAAGATTCGATTCGGACCACAGAAGCGAAATCCACCGGGTATCCGATGACTGCCCATCGGATGCGCACCACTTTGCCTGAAGGAGTGACGCACGTTGTATAGGGTTGGAGATCATGTTGTCATTGGGGTAGTAGTCTGTTGGATCGTGGCGCGAGGAATACTGTGCCCGGCTGAAGATGCGCAGGTCCTTGACCGAGGCACGTGGCAAGTCCGGTCAACTCGGACAGTTGGCGAACTGAAAGGCTTCCTGTCGGCCGGCAATGTGAACCTGAGCCAGTATGGTGGCCTTTCCGAACAGCAAGTCACTGCGACCGGCTTCTTTCGGACCGAGTTGATCGAGGGTCGTTGGTGGCTGGTCGACCCGGAGGGGCATCCTTTCATTTCGGTCGGTCTCTGTTCGGTGAATCACAGCGGTGTAGACGAAAGTCTCGTACCGTCCAAGTTTGGCGACCAGACAGGCTGGGCCAAAGCGACTTCGAAGCTGCTGAAGTCCCACCGCTTCAACACGCTCGGCTGTTGGTCCGACTGGCGATCGTTCCGTCCCACAGCGGCGCGTATGCCATACACACCGCGTTGGAATTTCATGAGCACCTACAAGAATCGCCGCCCCGCGAAAAACGGTCCTCGCGGATTCCCTCACGAGACTATGCCCGTGTTTGACGCGGACTTCGAGACGTTCTGTGAGGAACACGCCGGGCAGTTGAGCGTTCTGAAGGACGATCCGTGGTTGTTGGGGCATTTCTCGGACAACGAATTGCCCTTCCGCCCCGATCCGCTGACCAACTTCTTCGCACTACCCGAGAACGACGTGGGCTATCGGTTTGCCAGAGACTGGCTTAACAAACGCTTGAAAGACGAAGGCCGATCCGAAGGTGAAATCACCAGCGACGATCAAGCCGCCTTCGCCCTGCTTGTCGCTCAACGCTACTACTCGATCGTTGCCAAGGCGATCCGCAAGTACGATCCCAACCACCTGTACCTTGGCAGCCGTATCCACGGCCGCTGCCTCCATGAGACGACGTTCCGAGGCGCCGCGCCTGTAGACGTCATCTCGGTCAATTACTACCACCGATGGTCAGCAAAATATGATCGGATAACGAACTGGTTGAAGTGGTCCGGCCGGCCAGTGCTGATCTCCGAATGGTATGCTCAAAGCCTTGCATCAGCAGACACGGAAGCTAGCGGCGCGGGTTTCCGCGTCCGATCGGATCGCGATCGAGGTTTGTTCTACCAGAACATGACTCTTGGGCTGCTCGAACACCCAGAATGCGTCGGCTGGCACTGGTTCAAATATGGTGGAGACGGCGAGGGGTTCCACAAAGGCATCGTCGACCGTCAGTACAACCCACATACGGACATGTTAGAACTGATGGGCGAAGTGAATCGTCAAGTGTACCGTTTGCGAAGTCGACAATGAAGAATGCAGGCATCTGGCGGCCGTACACATCGTTCGTAGTACCGGCTTCAGCCGGAATAGCGGGATCCGCGGCGCCCGCCGCCTGAAGGCGGTACTACGAACAGTTTGAAGACACGGTCTGGTGTTGGCATCTACTTTCGCGAACCTGAGCGTTCCACCTCGAGGCCGTTGAGAATCGACATCTGAGTTTGCGCCGGTTTCTCGCTCTTCTCGATGACGTCAATCACGAGATTGTCGGATACGAGAATGTCTTCCATTTCGCGCATGACGAACTTCGCGTCAGCCCCTGCTTCAGCGGTCACGTCCAGATTCTCGCAGACCAATTGGCCTTGGACGCGCACATCGAAAATACGTTGCCCCGGCTCGTCACCGTCTGCCCGGGAAAGAAGCAAACGCACGGTGTAAGTTGCCGGCGGGTCGTTCTTGCCGATGAGCGGGATCGACCAACGAGTTGCTCCGCGAGCCCCGGAAGACACGACCCAAGCGAGTTCAGAGGAACTGCTTTCGGACGCGTCACCGTCGTTGGTGAAGAAGCCGCCGCCGGGCTGGAACTTGGTGTCGAACTGTAACTTGAGATCCAGGCTCGTTTCCTTCCCTGGGTTTGGTACAGGACGCGGATAAGCAAGCCACAGTTTGCCGCTTGCGCCCCGACGGTCTCCGGGAGCTCCGAAGTTGAGCGCCATCTGCTTGACCGGTGTCGTCGCTCCGACACCGCTGTACAGTGCCCACGGACGACGCGGCTCGCGCGGCTCCATCACGATGGTCGAGGCGATTGAAAACATGCAAACGCATCCTGCGCTCGCTTCGGGGATTACCAAAAGGCCGTTGGTGGGTATGGCGTTGATCCAGCAGCCGAGCCGATGTCCGGCAAAATGCCGGGTGCCCGTGTCCGCGGCCATATCGAAGAATCCCGTGTAGTTGCTTCGGAACACGAGCATGTTGTCACACGCTGTGAGCATTCCGCAGTGGTGCCCCGGTCGCATGACGCTCCACGCCACGTCCTTTCCGGTCAAAGGATGCACTCGAGTCTTCTGCTCGCCCGATTTCAAATCGTACGCCCATGGTTCGGCAATGACTCGATCACCGACGATGATCGGTTGATGCCGGTAGTTGGCGTCTTTGGCCCACATCTTATAGCCGTCCAACGCGTACAGTGCTACGAGCCGACGACGAGAGAACTCGCCGGCGACAAACTGTCCCCAGTAGTGTCCGTTCGCGTTGGCTCCGCACAGAATCAAAGCGTCGTCGTGATACATCATCGTCAGTTTTCCGCCACCGATGCCGATTTCGCTACAGTCGGTAACGTCCACCGGCTCGGACCAGATCTCCTCGCCGGTCTTGGCGTCCAACGCAACCGCAAGCCGGACATCCAACGCCTTCATTCGCTGCTCGGCCCGCACGCGTTCTTCTCCTTCCAGGTCCTTCAGTTCACTCTTGTCTTGGCGCAAGATGGCAGCCCGTTGCTCGCTGGTCACGGAGCTGTCGATGAAGAAGACACGCCCCGGACCGAGAGCGATCGTCTGGAAGTTGATGCTCTTGCCCTGATAAACCCATCGGTGCTCGCCGGTCTTCGCGTCGATGGCAAAGATGCTGTCAGTCGCAGCGTCGCCCGGATTACCGCGTCTTCTACGGTTCAACTCGACCACCTCTGCCCGGGTCGTCGCTGTGCCAAACAACAGGCCGTCGCGATACGCAACGTAACCCCACTCGTGGGTCTCGCGATCGATGGACGCCGGAAGTTCATGAATCCGTCTAACCTCGCCCGTGCCGAAATCGTGCTCGTAGACCTTGTCGCGGGCCATGTGAAACAGGCTATTCTCGCCCGCCGCCAGGTTGCCGGGATTTCGGGCCTGAAAGACGCCGGTGCGAATCGCTTCGGGATTTTTCACCTCCCAAAGAAACCGACCGTTGTAAGCGTCGTAGGCCATCAGGCCGTTTTCTCCCTGGACAAACATGCGGCCGTCGACCACCAATGGCCCGACGGCTCCCATGTGGCGGTTGACCATCTTGTCCGGTCCCGGATCGCCGTACCAAAGCACTCCGAGGCCGCCTTTCACAAGCTTGTCGCCGCTGTTGGCTGTATTGCCCGGTTCGGCATATTGGTGCGACCAGTTGCCTGCTCCGGGTAGCGTGCCACGGGTTAGCGTAACCCATGTCCCCGGCGCCTTGATGTCGCCGCGATCGGCCAGTTGCATTTTGGCGAGCCAAGCTTTCAAATCATCGCCGGACAAGGCACCGCCAGGAGCAGTCGCCGGACGGCCTAGAGCAATCACACCACCGGCGGGCTTGAGATGTCGTACCAGCTTTACGGGATCTCCGGGGATCTTCCCCGTCAACAGCAAGCTGTCCGACACAATCAGATTTGCGAAGTAATTCGAGTAGGGAATTGCCGCCAGGTCCGCGTGATGGACGGTTACTCGATGGCCATACAATCCGGCAGCCGAAAGCGATCGACGCGACTCAGTGACCTTTTCTTCATCCGGCTCGACGGCGTAGATCTTCAGTTCGCTTCGTTTGGCCAACTCGCAAGCGAGCCGTCCGCGCTCGCCGCCCACGACAAGACAGAAACCTCTCGTCACTCCCGTGTGTTCTAGAATCTCTTCCGCGGCCCGTTGGTACACGCCAGTCCATTGGTCTGTGGCGTAGGGATTCTCCGTTGTCGATTCCTGAGCAATTACAGGCCAGGCCGACATAGCGTCGGCAAAGCAATAGATCTTGCCCGTGGTCGTGCTCACAAACAGATTCCCGTCCGCAATCGCCAGACCTCGCGCCAAACCATCGACTTTGGCATTCCAGACTTCCTTCCCCGTTTCAGTTTCGAATGCGGTGACTCGATCCTTGTCACCGGCAAAGACGAGATCGCCTGCGACAGCCACAGCCGCTTTGGCTGTGCAGGGCTTCCGCCACACGACTCCAACGTCGGCGATTTCTCTTACCCGCGCCTGCAACTCGGCGATCTTTGACTTTATCTTATCGACCTCGTTACCCGCCCTGGGCAGTTGCCGAATGAGGTTTCGCAACTCGGACGCGATTCTGCGTCGTTCGTTGTTGGCCGGGTAGAATTCCTTTCGATTCATCCCGATGACCTCTTTACCGGTCACTGCGAACGATGAATTGCCGGCAACGGCGAGCCGTGTTTCCAGCGAAAACGTGTGAAGTCGTCCATCAGCAATCAATGCGTCCGTACCGGCAATCGGGGTATTAGCGAACGTCAAGGACGTGCTCCCACCGCCGGACACCTTACCGGTTTCCCGGTTGACCGCTCTGGGCCGCGAACGACCTGATGGGACGTAGAGCACGTCGTCGGTGGCCAGAAGATACCCTTGCGGCGAGAACTCGTTCCGCCCGGCATCCTGGTGGCTAATGGCATCGTTCTTCCACAGGATTGTGCCATCGTTGGCGTTTACGGCACAAAGGTAGACGTTCTCGTGCGGAAAAATGCCGGCCCCGAAGTAGGCTGTATCGCCGTCAACCAGCACGTCGGTTCGTACGGGCCATCGCGAGATCATCTCGCCGCGGGCAATGATTGATTCGTCAGCAGGCCCAAGCCTAAGCTTCCAGCGGAGAGAGCCGTTGTTAGCGTCCAAGCAGTACGCATATCCATCGTCCGAGCCGATGTACACCCGCCCATCCACGACGGTCGGAGCCAACCGAATCGGAGCACCTGTAAAGAACCGCCACACCTCTTTGCCGTCACGAAGGTCCAGGCAGTGGACTTGATGATCGACAGACGAGCCGAAGTAGACGCGGTCGCCAACCACGGCCACGTGCAGAGCATCGTCGAATTTAACTCGGTCGCCGAGTTCCTTTCCTTCGATGGTCCGGCCGGCCGGCCCGGTCCAGGTTCGACGCGGTGAGGTGGGTGACGAGAATACCCAGGCTTGCGTGAGCGGAAGTTTCAACTGCTGCGACGTGGAACCCGTCCGCTCGTTGTTCGCTAGATAGGTCGGCCAATCCTTAGACAGCGCCACTGACGACAGTACGAGCGTAATACACGACGCACAAAGTAGTGTGAACGGCTTTTTCACTAATCCGTCTCCTTCGGTTTTGAATTCGGGTTGAGCGTGGATGTCAACGAACTGTGGTGTCCTATTGTAGATGAATGCTTGGCACTCGTCTGGGCCGAACCGCCTTAAGTGCAACAGTAACCGAACCACCAGAGCGCGTATGCCGCAGATACCCAGTAGTAGGCGGAGAAGGCGGGCACTGCCCAGAGTATGTCGCGTAACGGCTTGAGGCGCGCAGCCATCTTGTATGCAGCAAGCAGAGTCACTGGCCAGGAGGGCAGGAAACCGATCAGGAACACCCACATTATTGCTAGATCCAAACGTCGGCATGCATCGAAGTAGGCAACGCAAGCCAATATGAGGCAGAACACGCATACTAGAGACACCCACTGCAATCCGCGAATATACCGATAGCGGTGCCCCCAGAATATGCCGGCAAGCGCGAACTGATGCACCACGAACAACGCTGCTGGCCACGTGAATAGAAACGACGTTGCCAGACGGTTTCCCACGGGCGTCGCCGCCAACCCGAGCATCAATAGGGTGCTCCAGAAGATCACGCGGACCACCAACGGGCCCCGGTTGGGCCATCGTCTGGCTGCGACGACCCAAACCAGCACGGCGATCAATGCCGCCCCGCCCAACGCGTATAAGAGCGAAACTGAGTACCATCTGAGCAGTTCATTCATGTCCGGCGGGTCGGCCGGGCAATCGCGTTCGCCGCTTACGAGCCAGGCAAGATCGACTACGCGAGCTTGCGGGATTTCCGATGCAGGCCGTGCTCTGGATATGTGCTCTTGTTCCAGCCGTTCCGTCTCGCCTATGTACAGACACGCGGCTCTTGTTGGAGATCGCAGGTAGAGCCGACCGTTTTCCAACGCGGGTGCGGTCCAACAGATCTCGCCGCCGAACACCTCGGTTCGCGCCAACTCCTCGTAAGCTTGCGGCGTGGGACGCACCAACAGCACCTCGCCTCGATCGTTGAACAGGATCAGCTTTCCATCGGCCAGGATCACCGAAGCATGCCCCGGTTGATCTGATGACCACTGGACTTCTCCCGTCTTGAAGTCCAGACAGCGAAATTCGCCTCGTGACGGACGGCGCGCCTTGGATTGGATATCACGAAGATCGAAACCGTAGACGTATCCGTCCACCAGAATGCTCGACGCCACGTCGTTGGACATGCGATCGCTGTGCCAGACCCTCCGAGCTGTCAAGCCAGTCGAGTCTTCCGCGTTTTCCGGCGTCTCGACGCTGAGCTCGTACAAATCCGCTCCGGCGCGGAACGGGCCGGTAAGCAACAGATGCGGCTCCTGGTACAGCGGAAGACTTGCATGTTCGTCGTAGCCGTTTGACAACTTGTAGCCCCACAACCGTTGCCCCGTTTCCAGGTCGTGCAGCGCCACGGAATTCTGAAGGTAGCCCACAATCAGTTTCCGGCCCTGAAACGTTATGGGGATCGCCGACGTGTAACTTGCCGGTTGGTCACCGGCAGTCCAGACCTCAGAGCCGTCGTCGGCATCCAAAGCGACGACACTGGCTCCTTCGCCGCCAACGGGAAGAATCACCTTTCCGTCGATCACGGTAGGCGAGCAGGAATAACCGAAATCGGTACCGCGGCCGCCGTACGTCTCGTTGACATTCACCGACCACAGCACATGGCCGTTGTCCGCCCGCAGACAGCCAACCTTCCCTCGCGGCCCGGCGAAATAGACCTTGCCGTTGTGCCAAGTGGGTGTCGCGCGCGGTCCCGGATACATGCCCGCGCTCTCATACGTCAGGCCGTACTTGTGCTCCCAAACCAAACGCCCGGTGCTACCATCCAGGCACATGACCGCTTGAAAGAACGACGTTTGCCGTTGCGTCCAGATGTGACCGCCGACGGCAGAAAAGGCAGAGTAGCCTTGGCCAATTTCCTTGACCCAAAGCACTAGCGGGCCTTCGTCCGGCCAAGTCTCGGCCAGATCGGTTTCGTCGCTTGTCGAGTTGTAGTATGGGCCCCGCAAGTGCGGCCAACCCGGTCCGCGTGTCTCGTCCTCTTTGGTATCAGTTGGGGCAGTTGGATCGGGCGTCGCCTCGAAGGCTGGAAGGCGGATGTACCCGAGCAAAAGGCCCACAACCAACAGCAATCCACCCCATACGAGCACGCGGAGCCCGATGGCTCGAAGCGCCTTGACGAGTATCCGGCGGAGGTTCCGACGCTGTCCCATGAATTTCACGCTGCAACGGTTTCGCGTAATGGCTCAACATTCGATCAGACATCTGCGTTCCGCAGAATGGGCCGGGCACGTTGATTCTATGGTCTGACGGAGCATTGCTACAGCCGCTTGCCCGGAAAACCGAGTATATGGTCTGCCGATAAGTCGTCCACCAAAATTCGTCCGCAGAAAACATCTGGACAGACCGTTGAATGCCCACGAAGATATATGGCTGGTGGGGAGATTATCGTTTAACCGCGACCCAGCGGGGAGCGCGTGATGCGCAAATCGACGTCAACTCCTACGCGCTCCCCGCTGGGTCGCGGTTAAGCGAACGAGAGTGCCATCTCCACTGATAGCCGCATAGACCCACCCGCGACGCGCCCTGAAACAACGTGGAGCCTGCCATGCTCGAGCACATCGACTTGTCGAAGAAGATCTCCAAAGAGGCGTACAAGGAAGTCTTTCCGGAGATGGAGATTCGTATGGGCGCGCTGCAGCGCGCGGCTCGAGCGGCCGGCGTGCCCGTGATTCTTGTATTCGAAGGGTGGGACACAGCCGGCAAGGGGCGGCAGATCAATCGTCTGACGCGAACGCTCGATCCGCGCGGTTACCGAGTCCACGCCATTTCGGCGCCGAACGAAGTGGAACGGTTCTTCCCGTGGCTTTGGCGTTTCTGGCAGAACATCCCGCCAGCCGGGCGATTCGCCATTTTCGATCGTTCATGGTACGGCCGCGTCTTGGTGGAGAGGATGGAGGGGCTTATCGACGAGGCCCAATGGCAGGAAGCCTATGACGAGATCGTCCAGTTTGAGCATCAGTTGGCTGATTCAGGTGCCGTGATCGTCAAATTCTGGCTTCACGTCTCTCAGAAAGAACAGAAATCGCGGCTCAAAGCTCTCAAAAAAGACCCGGCACGTTCCTGGAAAGCTGACGAAGAGGAGTGGCGGCAGAACAAGAACTATGACAAGTGGCTATTGGCCGTCGAGCAGATGTTGGAGCGTACCGGGACAGCCTGCGCCCCGTGGACGGTAGTCGAATCGACCCAGAACCGTCTTGGCCGAGTTCGAGTTTTCGAGACGATATTGGATCGAGTCCAACAGGAGTTGGACCGTCGCGCCCAACTGCCGGAGACGAAACCCGAGCCGATGCCGGAACCGCCGGATTCGCCGATGACGCAACAGACGATCCTGGATCTGATCGACCTGAGCCCATCGCTGGAGCGTGACAGGTACCAGGAACAACTTGACGAACTCCAGGAGCGTCTTCGCGAACTGGAGTATCGGCTGTATCTGGCCCGCATCCCGGCCGTGATTGTCTACGAAGGACAGGACGCTGCCGGGAAGGGCGGCAGCATAAGACGGTTGACCAACGGCCTCGATCCACGCGGCTATTCGGTGGTACCGATCGCTGCACCGAACGACGAGGAACGGGCGAGGCACTACCTGTGGCGATTCTGGCGAGCCGTACCCAAGGCCGGTCACATATCCATCTTCGACCGGTCGTGGTACGGGCGAGTCCTGGTCGAGCGTGTCGAGGGATTCTGCACCGAGGAAGAATGGTCGCGAGCGTTTCGCGAGATCAACGAATTTGAACACCAACTGGCCGACTTCGGCACGGTGATTGTGAAGTTCTGGCTTCAGATCGACCGCGAGGAACAGATGCAGCGCTTCGAGGCTCGGAAAGAGAATCCCTACAAGCAATGGAAGATCACGGACGAGGACTGGCGCAACCGCGAGAAATGGCTGCAGTACAAGATGGCCGTTGTTGATATGCTGCAGAAGACAAGCACCACGTACGCTCCGTGGACGCTGCTGGAAGCGAACTGCAAACGCTACGCCCGAATCAAGGCCCTCCGCACTGTGGCCGACGCGATCGAACTGGCTTTGGAAAAACGCGAGTAGACGACTGCCAGTCACTGTAGGGTGGGCCAAGTCTTCGCGGGCCCACCATGATGGTGAGCGTGTTCCCGGTGGGCCCGCGAAGACTTGGCCCACCCTACCCGGTTGCGACGGAGGCCGCGTTATCCCCAGAATCGCGGACGGAATCTCATGTTGCACGGCGCGCGGCGACCACCGAATGCATTCCTTCATCGCGTCGGACGAGCTTGACGTCGGTGAATCCCGCAGACGTCAAATCGTCACGGATCTCCGATAGCGTGTATGTGTTGCCTCCCGCGGTGGCGCCTAGCATATTGACCGCGAACAGAGCGCCCATCGGCGGTGCCGTGCGTGATTCCTCCATTACCACGTCCCGAATCATCACAATGCCGCCCGGTTCAATCGCCTCGGCGATGCGTCCGTACAGCGACTGGTTCTCGGAAGGCGAGTTCTGATGGATGATTGCGCTGACCCACACCAGATCGGCGCCGCGAGGCAGCGAATCTTTGTTATAGTCTCCCGCAACCAACTCGACTCGCTCTGCCAGGCCAGAGCGATCGAGGCGCTCTCGGGCCATGGGAATCACATCTGGAAGATCAAACAGAATCGCTCGTGTACCCGGTTGGGCGTGCATCCATGACGTAGTCCAGGTACCCGATGCGCCGCCGATGTCCAGTACACAACCAAAACCACCTGGATTGATTTCACGCACAAGCTGTTCGGCAACCAAAATGGATACAACGTTCATAGCCTCGATGAATGCTGCGTGATCTGCCTCCGCGCCACGGATACTCGGGGCGGCCTCCGCAGGTCCGCCCGCCTGGACGACCCACGGCAGACGCGCCCAGCGACGAATGCAATTGGCCTGGTGCCGTAGCATAGCGGTGACGCTTTGCGGCGAAGAATCGACAAGAAACGGAACGAGGTCGGACGCCAACGCATAATTCGCATCGGCTTTCACCAGCACGCCGATGCTTGCCAAGGCATCCAGCAAGATCGTTATTCCGCGTTTGTCGCAGCCAAGCTCGACCGCAAGCTCCTGAACGGTCACTGGCGATTCGGCCGCCGCATTGAACACATCCAACTCGGCAGCAGCAGCCAATACGCAGGGGATCTGGAACCCTCGCATCAGGTCCAGCAGGTCTTCCCCGGTTTGGATTCGCATCTCTTGGTTCTCCCACATCTGTTCTCGGATAAAATCGGTAAACACGAATTCTGGCGAACCTGTGCGCTCACTGCAACTCGGCTCGACGGTTTGCCGCTAAGCGATCTGACAGCAGGTTCAGACTGCTGCTGCTCCTTGCTGCGACCAGAGACCAGGGTTAACATGAGCAGACTGAAATGGGCAACCCGCGTTCGGAGATGCGGAAGGATCGAAATGACCATGCTTTGCCGCCAAAAGACGCCACCGAGCCATGTCCGCGATGCGTTGAAACTGCCTCTGTTGCTCGTTGCCCTCCTCGCGGCGAGTTCCTGTCGGCCTGTTCAGCGATCGGACACCGACGCTGGCACGCCTGGTACGGCCCCTGAGGCTCCGGAGGTGATTACCACGGAGGGCGGTATCGAGATGGTGTTGATTCCCGCTGGACGGTTCAGTATGGGAAGCGGTCGTGGAGAGCCTGACGAAGCGCCCGTTCATGAGGTTCAGGTCGATGCCTTCTTGATGGACCGATACGAGATGACGCAGGAACACTGTGCGGAATTGGCTCGCGGGAGTCCTTTCCTCAGCAGCAGCCCGTCCCACTTCAAAGGGCCGGACCTTCCTGTGGAGATGATCGGTTGGGACATCGCGGCGCTGTACTGCAACCAGCGGTCTATCGAAGAGGGGCTGGAGCCGTGCTACTCGGAAACGGGCGAGTGCAATTTCGAGGCCAACGGATATCGGCTGCCCACCGAGGCGGAATGGGAGTACGCATGCCGCGCCGGCTCGGACACCAAATACCATTTCGGTTCGGATCCACGTTCGCTGAAACAACAGGCATGGTACGCTGATAACTCGGCCAAGAAGACGCATCCCGTCGGTCAGAAGAGGCCCAACGCGTGGGGACTGTTCGACATGCACGGGAACGTGGCCGAGTGGTGCAACGACGTTTACAGCGAGAAGTACTACAACGAAAGCTCCGATGACAACCCTCGCGGGCCGCAGGAGGGGGAACAGTTCGTGCTCCGAGGCGGCGCGTGGAACTGCAGTGCCGCTGCATGCCGGTCCGCGCGGCGAGTTGGCGAGGACGCTGGCTTCGCCGATGCCTGTTTCGCTCAGGATGCCGTCGGCTTTCGATGTGTGAGAAAGGCACCAACGGAGGAGTCAATGAACGAAGAAGAGCGTAACAGCGAACCGGCGGAACAACCCACAAACAAAGCCGATCCGAAGGCTGCTACCAAGGCCGCGACGGGTTTCCTATACGACGACATCTACCTGCGTCACAAGACGGGCGCCGGTCACCCGGAGTGCCCCGCGCGTCTGGAAGCAATTGTTGCGAGACTTAAGGAAAAGGAGCTGCTCTCGCAACTGACGAAGATTGCCCCCCGCCCGGCGACCAACGAGTGGCTTACCTCGGTCCACAAGCCCGAGTATGTCGATCGAGTGAAGCAGAGCTGCGAAGAAGGTCTCGGCTACGTGGATACCATGGACTCGCCCGCATGTGAGGATTCTTACGAAACGGCCCTCGCAGCCACTGGCGGATTGCTCGCGGCAGTCGACGCTGTGATGGATGGCAAAGTCCGGAACGCGTTTTGTGCTGTTCGGCCGCCCGGTCACCATGCGCTACCGAATCGCGCCATGGGTTTCTGCCTGTTCAACAACGTGGCCATCGCGGCGCGGTACATTCAGAGAAAGCACAAGTTATCCAAAGTCCTGATCGTCGACTGGGACGTACACCATGGCAACGGGACGCAGGACATATTCTACGACGATCCCAGTGTGCTTTACTTCAGCGTCCATCGCTTTCCGTTCTACCCGGGTACCGGCAGTGCCGACCAGAAGGGATCGGGCAAAGGGCTGAGCTACACGCTGAATGTTCCGCTTCGAGTGGGTTGTGGTGACCGCGAATTCGTCGGTGCCATCGAGGATGAGCTTCGCCCCGACGCAACCGATTTCGACCCCGACTTTGTGTTAGTATCGGCCGGATTCGACGCGCACGAGCTTGATCCTTTGGGCGGCATGGACGTCACCGCGGACGGATATGCGCGGATGACGCGTGTGGTCAAGGAGATTGCTGAAAAGCGTGCCGGCGGCCGACTGGTTTCGGTTCTCGAAGGCGGCTACAGCTTAGAGGGGCTTGCCGCGTCGGTGGAAGCTCACATCCGTGCTCTGATGGAGTAACATGCTGTTTCACACCTGGACGTTCGTTCTTTTTTTCCTGATCGTCTACCCGGTCTATCTGGCCCTGAAAGGCACGCGTTTCAAGCTGCCATGGTTACTGGCCGCGTCGTATGTGTTCTATGGCTGGTGGAGCCCGCTGTACCTGGTGCTGATCTTGTGGTCGACGACCGTCGATTACCTCGCGGTGGTGGCGATGTCGCGGGGGCGGTCGAGGAAGCCATGGCTGGCATTGAGCATCTGTAACAATCTGGGGATGCTGGGGTTCTTCAAGTACGGCAGGTTCTTGATCGAGAATCTGAATGCTCTTCTGCAGCAGTGTGGGATGCCGTATGAGATCGTATTTCCCGATTCCGCGTTTATCACCGACAACCTAAACGCTCTGCTTGCGGACCTGGGAGTAGGATACAGCTTCGCTCCCATGGATGATTTCCTTCTGCCCGTGGGCATCTCGTTCTACGTCTTCCAGTCGATGAGCTACACCATCGACTTCTACCGCGGCAACGTTGACAAAGAACCGAACTTCATTCGCTATGCCACATTCGTCTCGCTGTTTCCACAGCTCGTGGCCGGACCGATCGAACGGGCCAAGAACCTCCTGCCGCAACTCCGCCAGACGCCCACGATCACTCGCCACGACGTGGCCGACGGCCTTTCGCTGTTTGTTGTAGGGCTGTTCAAGAAGCTTGCCCTGGCGGACTATTTGGCGATCTACGTCGAGCGGGCGTACAGCTCACCAAACCAATGCGAAGCGCCCGCGCTGCTGTTGGCCACGTTCGCGTTCGCGTGGCAGATCTACTTCGATTTCAGCGGCTATACAGACATGGCTCGCGGCGTGGGGCGCATGATGGGCCTGCGCCTGATGTTGAATTTCAACAATCCCTATCTGGCCACCGGGTTAGGTGACTTCTGGCGCCGATGGCACATCAGCCTGTCCACTTGGTTCCGCGATTACGTCTACATTCCACTGGGCGGGAATCGCAGGACCGAACTGCTGACCTACCGCAACATTTGCCTGACGATGCTCATATCCGGGCTGTGGCACGGCGCAGCGTGGACGTTTGTCGCCTGGGGAGCACTCCATGCGTTTGGCTACTCGTTGACCCGCAGCCTTGAGAAGTCACGGACCTATCGCGAACGAGTCCCTCGTTTCGTGAAACAGATTCTGACTTTCGCGTTTGTCACCTTCGCGTGGATCTTCTTCCGGGCCGTAACGATTTCCGATGCGTGGCTCATTATCTGCAGGATTTCCACCTTTGCGTGGAGCGATCCCGCGTGTCCGCTGCTGCTGTTGGCGTTGGTTCTCAGCGTGTGGCTCTACCAGTACATCTACGAATCGAAAGCACGGAGGATCCTCCAGCCCGCGCCCGTACGCGGCGCCATCGTTGTCGCCATGATTATCTACGTTGCTTTGTTCGCAGCGTCGGGAGAGCAACCGTTCATCTACTTTCAGTTTTGATGGAGAATGCCGTGGAGCGGCAGAAACACCAATCGCCTGACACGAAAAAACGCGAAGTACCGTTCTCGTCGAACGATGTGCGACTGTCGCCGCGCAGTTGGCTGGTAGTCGCGTGCATGGTTGCCGCGTTGTTGTACGGAATTCCGGTGGCGTGGGAGCGAATCGAACCATTCGAGCCGGAAACTGACTACCGCGTGCCTTATCGGCTCAGTTACGACTATTGGATGATACGTCGTTACTGTCGCCGAATCGCGACCGAGGACAAGACGCTGGTTCTGGGCGACTCCGCCGTCTGGGGGCACTACGTTCCCAAAGATCAAACGCTGTCGCACTACCTGAACGAAGTTGGCGGTAACGATCGTTTCGTCAATCTGGGCATCGACGGCATCCACCCTGCAGCAATGGCGGGCTTGGTCGAACACTACGGGCAAGACATCACGGACAGCAAGGTCATTGTAAACTGCAATCTGCTGTGGACGGCGTCCAAGCGGCGAGATCTCTCGGACCGGAAGGAATCCGACTTCAATCATGCCAAGCTGGTTCCCCAGGTGTACCCTTCCGTCCCGTGCTACAAAGAAACGTGGGCGCGTCGGCTGGGCATCGTCGTCGGCCGCGAAGTGCCGTTCTTCGGCTGGGTCGACCACTTGAGGATCGCCTACTTCGACGACATGGATATCGCCGCCTGGACGATCGACCACCCTTACGGCAACCCGATCAGCGAACTGACTTTGGAATTGCCCTCGCCGGACGAGCCACCGTCGACCGAGCCTGTGGCCGATTCGTGGACAAACAAGGGGATGAGACAAGTCAACTTCCCTTGGGTCCCGCTGGACGAATCGTTCCAATGGCGCAGTCTTCGCCGAGCGGTGGAGCTTCTCAAGCGGCGCGGCAACTCGGTCTTCGTCCTTGTCGGACCGTTCAACGAACACATGCTTCGGCAGGAAAGCCTGGAGGCCTATCAAGATAGAAAACGCTCAGTGCAGGCGTGGCTGCAGGAACAGCGAATACCCCACCTCGTTCCCGCCGCCCTCCCCAGCCAACACTACGCCGACGCCAGCCACCCGCTTGCCGATGGCTACCGATTGCTTGCCGAACAGATGTTAGACAACGAGTCGTTCCGCGAGTTCCTAGCGAATTGACCGTCTGGCGTTTAGCCGAATGAGATAGTCAGTACGCCATCGGTGAATTCGGCTCCCGCTATCTCGCGGTCGATCAACGTGTCTGGGAGCGAAAAGACGCGCGTGTAATTCTCTGCGTTCAGAATCAACTCGCCATCTTTGCGGCTGACGTCAAGGTCCTTCTTGTTGACATCCGGTAGGCTGAAGATCAGCCGGTGCTTCCCGTCCACTTGATTCATCGAAACGGACTTTGTGGCGGAAAGCACGTCGTCGGGTCGCTGGTGGCCGAAGATACTGTGAGCCATCTCGGACAGCGGGTCCAAGCCGATTGGCTCCTTGCCGAGCAACGGTACTCGGAACTTCTTCACGTCCAGAAACGATTGGTCGATGGACTCCAGAAGCTGTCGCTGAAGCGTGAACCAGCGGTTCATGTAGCCATCGGCAAGTTCGGTTGGGAGGACTTTGTTTACGAAGATTCCATCGACGGGAAAGCCGAACAGCCCGAAGTACGTGAAAGCGCGCCGAGTTTCGGCAATTGCCACTCGGTCTGCGTTCAGCACCAAGCGGACTGTACTGACGTCCGGCTTCTTGAGGATATCACCCAGACGACCGACGTTGTCCAGCAGATGATCGAATACGTCGAAGACTTCGTCGTCGGCCATGAAGTGCCGGAGGCTCTTGACGCGATTGAGCACCGGGCGCAGGAGCTTGAAGACCTTGCGCTTCTGGTTCGTCATCTTCTGCAGCTTTGTACACGCCGTGTCGGTCAGCGTCAGGTGTCGGAGCGTACCGGCGGTGGGCGAACAGTCGATGATGACGACTTCGTAGCGACCGCTTTCGATTTCTTGCAGGATGCGAGTGAGCATGAACAGCTCGTCCATGCCGGGCAGAAGGGCGACCTCTTCGGCAATTGCGTCGTCGACGCCCAAATACGCAAGCAGATTGGCGAAATAGTCCTGGGCCGGTGACCAGTTCTCGCGAATCTCCTTCAACGCATCGATTTCTAATGCATTCAGATTCTCTGCGACAGTCACAGGTTCGCTACCGACTCGCGTGTCGAGGATATCAGACAGATTGTGCGCCAGGTCCGAGCTGACAAGCAGCGTTCGGCGGCCGAGTTCGGCCGTGCGCACCGCCGTAGCCGCCGCGAGACTCGATTTGCCAACTCCGCCTTTGCCTGTGTACAGGATGAGTCTCATGCCGGCGCCGCCTCGAAGGTAATCGTCAGCCTGCCATCGTCAAACTTGGCCTCGGCGATCTCGCGGTCGACCAATGAATCCGGCAGCGAGAATACGCGCGTGTAGTTGCCCGCGGTCAAGATCAAATCCGTGTCCTTCCGGCCAACATTCAAATCCTGCTTTGCTAGGTTGGGCAACCAGAAGCCAAGCCGGTACTTGCCGTCCTCACGAGCGATGGACACAGGTTTTGCCGAGGACAGCAGATCCTCCGGACGCTGGTCGCCGAAGATCCCGTCTGCCATTTGGGAAAGCGGCGCCAAACCGATGGGTTCACAATCCAGCAGAGGCACGCGAAACTTGGCCACGTCCAGAAACGACTCGTCGATGGACTCCAGAAGCTGTTGCTGGAGCGTGAACCAGTCGTGCAGGTAGCCGTCGGCAAGTTCCCTAGGGAGCACTTTGTTCACAAGAATGCCGTCGATCGGGAAGCCAAACAGGCCGAAGTAGGTGAAGGCGCGACGAGTCTCGGCGATGGCCACGCGATCTGGGTTCAGGACCAAACGGACGGAGCTGACCTCGGGGTCTTTGAGGATTTCGCCCAGGCGTCCCACGTCGCGGATCAGATCCTCGAACGTGCCATAGACCTTGTCGGCAGGAATAATGTGCCGCATTGTCTTGAAACGGTTCAAGACCGGCCGCATAAGCTTCAGCAGTTGGCGCTCCAGATTCAAAAGGCGGTTGAGCTTTGTGCAGGCGGTATCCGTGAAGGTCAAAAGCCGTAGCGCGCCGGCCGTAGGCGAACAGTCGACGATGATCGCGTCGTATTGATCGCTTTCGAGTTCCCTGAGAATGCGCGTCAACAAGAACAGCTCTTCCGTGCCTGGCAACAGCGCCACTTCCTCGGCAACGGCATCGTCCATACCAAGGTACGCCAGGAAACCTGAGAAGTAGTCCTGCGCCGGTCCCCAGTTATCGCGGATTTCCTTCAGCGCATCGACCTCCAACGCGTTGAGGTTCTCGGCGACGGCTACCGGGTCGCCGCCGACTCGCGTTTCGAAAATGTCGGATAAGTTGTGGGCTAGGTCCGAACTGACCAGCAGCGTCCGGCGACCTAGTTGGGCGACGCGCACGGCCGTTGCCGCGGCGATGCTCGATTTGCCGACGCCACCTTTGCCCGTGTAGAGGATCAGTCTCATGCCTACCTCACACAATCTGGATCTTCTTGATGGCTGCCGGGGTCACTTTACCTTCGCGCGTCAGCAGTTCCAACACGTGCCGGACCGCGTCGAAGTACTCGTCGATCTCCTCCAAACGCTTCGTCAGGAACTCACGTTCCTCGGGATCCCCCTCTTCCGCCTCCGCCAATTCGCTCTTCCACTGGGACAAACAGTCGCCGAACCTCTCAATCTCGTCCTTTAGAACCGTACTAACAATCTCCGTTTCGATGTCCCAAAGGTCACCTCGCAGTTCGTAGTAGTTCTTCCTGTCTCCCCGGTTGAAAACCCGTCGTACCGCTTTCCACCGCTCCAAGAGACGGATGTTAGTGGAAACGGACGCCTTGGACACTTCAAGCCGTTCGGCCATGTCATCCAACGACAGTGGCTGTCGCGAAAGTAGCAGGAGGCCCTTGAGCAGTCCCCCCACTCGCGTCAGGCCGTAACGTTCGGCCATTTCACCACTTGTGTCGATGAAGTCGTTTTGGACGTCTTCAACTGTCTTCTTCATCGCACTCTCCTTTAGCTTGTTGTACACAACGTTAAGTACATACTGAACGTTAATATGATATCGACATTCACGTGGTGGTCAATACAAAAAATCCATAAATTCTCTGGTGCCGCGCGTAACCTCACGCAGTTTCGAGGGCTTGTTGCTCTGGGTGGGACGGAAGATGTGGTTTCTTCTTCCGCGGCGAGAATCGCCGATGCGATGCCAGCGTTGTCCACCAAATGCCCGTGCTGCTCAGGTTCCGTCCGGCAGACGGGACCTACCTTTGGTCGTCCGGCAAGGGTGGCGTGTTTGCGTGTGACTTTTTGAAGGTGAGGATTGGGCGGAAGTTTGGATGATCGGCATGGGCCAGATTCTTGCGCCCGTAGTACGACCCGTGGTATTGGCCGTTCGAGTCGATCCACGTGGTCACGCGGATGCGTTCTTCCTGCGACAGGTTCACGTCGAAGTGGTCCTTGCCAAGATACTCGTACAGCTTGCTTGCATAGGTGCCCAGGTTGTACGGCGGGAGGTAGTGGACGTTGCCGGCCTTCGGATGATTTTCGCCAATGATGGAAATCAACTTCCGTGACATGATATTCTCATAAGACCGGCAGAACAGAGCTGTGCGCTCGCCGGACAGGTCAAGATCGCCTTCTTTCTTCTCGGGCCCGTGGCAGCGGACGCAATGTCGGTCCCAAACCGGCTGTACGTCCACCTCATACGCAAGCGGCCGGGCTCCCGATGCCTCGCCTGGCTGAGGGCCGGGAAGTTTCGGCTCGCGGCCAAGAGCTATGGGAAGGTCGGTCTTTGCTGCACGGTTGTTGTCTTTCGGCCGTTCGTGGCACCCGACACAGGAACGGACTTCTCCAGGCCGGAAGTTCACGAATGTCCGTTCGCGTTGGACTTCGATGAAATCCTTGTCGAGCGCCTGCAAGAAAATGTTCTTGTCGGCCTCGACCAGGAAATGTGCCGAGCCGTCTTCTTCAACGGGTACGATCCCGTGTTGGATCTTCAGCCCCAAGTGGGTCTTGCACGATACCACCGAGTGCTGTTGGTCGAAGACGTCGCCTTCCCAGAACCGCCGTGACGCCCAAGGACGCGGGACGTGTTCGTTCACGCGCAGGTACTTGATCGTACCGCGTTCGACTCCGTCCAGCCCGCGGTACACATCCGACACGACCACGCGGGCGAGTCCCCGGCGAGCTAGGTCATGGTCCGTGGTCCCCTTCGGCACGGTCGGCTTCTGGCGCGCACGCACCGGGATCGGCATCCAGCAGGAAAACTCCGCCTCTTTGTGCAGCAGGCGTTTGTTGCCATCTCGATCCAGCAGGTACAGACCATAGGCATTTTCGACATTCCAGTTGTCACGCGGGTTGAACGACACGAGAAAATGCTGATCGGAAAGCGGATACGGATCCATGTACAAAGGACCTCGTTGTGTGTTGCCTCGACCATCACGGCCGGCCTGCATTTCGGGCGGAATCGGTTTACTGGCGCCGCCAGGCACGTTGTCCCATCCCCATTGATGTTGCGTATCGACTTCGGGTGTTACGTACGAAACGCCTTCGCCCGTGCGACGGTCACGCTGGACGTCGATCAACATGAGCGTCCCAACGCCCAGCGGCATGTGTGGCGCCCCGATGGCAACAACCAGGTTGTTGCTGCCGGGGACTGCCCGACCCACATTGAACACCGACGGAAACGCGATGTTCATGCCGATCACCTCTTCGCTACCCGTGCCATCCGGCCGCATGACCCACAGTCCCTTGTTCGTCACGGAACCGTTGTCTACATACTCCCATCGCGTGTACAGGATGCGACCGTCGTTCATGACGGTGGGCGCCGATTCGCTGACCGAGTTGTTCGACAGCTTTTCGATGTTGCCGCCGTCGCCGTCCATGCGATAGATAACCGACGAGGTCAGTTTGTCGGGCCCGTCGCAAAGGATGCCATATTCGCATCGCGTCGAAGCAAAGCAGATTCCCCCGTCCGGCAGATAGCAGGGATGCATATCGTCGGTGTGATGCCAGTAGGACTTCCACCAGTCGAGTTGATATTTGGCGATTCGTTCCTCTTCGTCATCGGGTGGAAACGTCAGTTGACGCAAACCCGTGCCGTCGATACCCACTTCCCAAATCCGAAACCCAACGCCGATCTTCTCCTTCCAGCCGAATACCACTCGCTGTCCGTCATACGACAGATCGCATCGTCCGAAGATCCCATGAGCCAATTCCGGTACAAATTCCGTCACGCTGCCGTCTTCGAGCGACAGCAGACAGAGATTTCCGCCGAAGTGGCGACACCCGTCGATGAAATCTGTGTAGTAATGGCTCGATTGGAACGTGTATCGCTTGACGAACAGAATGTGCTGGACACCGGGCAGCAACTCGCGCAGCAGCTCTCGCGTAGCGGCCGTGTGTTCGTCGATCGGTCCTGCCAAGTCAGGCGGTTTTGGGAACAACTCGACAAAGGCATCTTCGTTACGATCGCTTGCCGACTCGGATACGATCAAACCGGCCAAGTGGGGCATATAACTCTCGGCCGTGACACGGACCGTGTTCTTGCCCTTCTGCAACTCGTACGGACCGTAAGTTCCCCAAGCCAGGTCCCGAACAAAGAAGCCGCCCGTGTTCCGCTTGAGAACCGCTCCTCTCGTCTTCGCGTCGTTGATGAACAGACCAAGCGGCCGTCTCTCGCCACTGGCGTACTGAAAATGGAGGTAGTGAGGGCCGGGCGTCTCGATATCGACCCTCCACTGCTGCATGCCCTGTTTGCCGTAGCAGACGACCAGCCCATCCCACCGCTTGTCGATCGGACGGATGTTCTCCGATTTGCTGGAGAGATTCCGTGCAGGGATTGCGATCGTGTCGGCGTGTGCCGATGCACCGGCACCAAGGCCACTGATCGCGAGCCACACAAGTTGCCATCGGATGTGGCGTCGATTCTTCCTCATCTGTCACGTTTCTCCGTTTGCAACTGAATTCGTCGCGTCTTGATCTACTATTGCTCCGGCATAAACCACGACTCGCGACTCGTGGCAGCCCAGGGATGAACGCCCGAAGTGATCTTCAGCCAATTACGGCTGCTCGCCACTACCACGGCGATCAACCGGTCCTTGCCGAGTTCGAGTTCAGCCTCATTCGGCACCGGTAAGGGTGAAGTATAAAGCAACTGCCACGTGTTGGCATCCCGAATCGAAAATGGCAAATCGCGGAAGTTGTGAATCGTTACTGTGTCGTCGCTGGTTTTCAGAAACACCCGCCCGCCCGAGTGATACTGACCGGCGTGATTCTGCAGGGCCATTGGCTGGCCAATCGCGAGTCGATGTACCACCTGGGCGTCCGCCAATACGAGTGCCGCAACTTTCGAATTGCCACCTTCGAAGTGCAGACCGTAAGTCCTCCCCTTCTGTACATCCTTCACCGTGAATGCGGCCGACCGCCATCGCGTATCGAGTGACAGCACTCGCTCGACTGCGGCCGGCCTTCCTTGGCCGGAAACGCGAATGGTCGCCGGTTCGGACGCAGCACCGACCACCGAGATGTTCACGGGTGGAAACTCGGCGTTCCACGTTTCGCGGAAGATGACCTTCATCTTCAAATCGCCGTCGTTGTTCGGCCGAAAATAGATTTGTGGCTTGTCACTCGCGGGAAAACCGATGTGCGTATCGTGCGAAAGATGAGGCCGATCGTTGCGCAAGCCGAGCGCGCGCCCCTGTGAGAGGCCGACCAGGATTGGCCCAAGCCGCCAACGGAAATAGCCATTGCCGCTGAAAGGAATCTGCGGTGAGATGCCACTCGATGCGTCGACCTTGGGCACAAGGTCGGCCAGCGACCGTGCTACGTCAAACGCGACTTCCGCGTAGCGCCGGTCTCCAGTGAGCCGAAACGCCGGATCACAAAGCATGGCGCGGTTGGTGAAGCGCACACCGCCGTCCGGCATATCGGGCATGCCCATGTTGTCCAGGTATTGCAGCAGCACGCTGCGGAGCTTTTCGTCGTTCGGCCACAGACGTGACTGTTGAGCCAGCTCGCCGCTGAGGTAGATCCCAGGCGAGCGGAAGTTGCCGAGGGCCGCGTTGTATTCCCGATTCAATGTCAGGTCGAGCCACTGGCGGGCAAAGTTACGGCACTTTGGATCGAACGTTTCCTCGTACGCGTTTACCCAGAAACGTCCGACGTTATAGTGCTCTCGGCCTCGACCGCGGTAGTACGGATCGTCTGGTTTGCGCGTGTCGTGTTCCGCAGCCCAGATCGCACCTTGGATCACCTCGTTCATAACGTCCTTTGCCCGCGGATAGCCGGTCAGATGGTAGTGGTACTTCAAGAAATGTATCTTCAGCGACTTGTGAAGATGATGGCTGTGCCAGGGAAAGGGGCTAATCGCCGCGCCACCTTGGTATCCCGGCGCGGCTCCGCGCGTATTGAAGTGATTCGTGCATACGTCCATGGCGTACCGACTCACCCGCTCGCCTTCCACGTAGAAGTCGCGACTGCCGCCGCGCATGAACAAGATCCAGGGGATGAGTTGCAAGTCGTATTGGACGTTGTCAAACCAACGGTAGATACCCGACTGTACATCGGCGAGCGGCGGGCTGCCCCAGCGGATCATGCCGAAGCGCCAGAAGCCATAGTCGTGGAGGTCTTCCCAGCGTGCCACCGTCATCCGGCCCAAGGCATCGACGGCTTCTTCCATTCGGGGATAAGTCTGCTGATCCACAGGAGAAAGCGAGAACCCCATTAACGGCACTTTCATTGCCATGGCTGGATCTTGGCGGACGACCACCGGCTGCTGCGTAAGAGAGTGGATCTCGGTGTGCGTGCGTTTCGAGGACCGGTCGAAGAAGAACAACGTCAACTCATGTGTCCGCGCCGCGCCTTCGGCTGTGTGTTCGAAGGCAGGATTCGACTCATATTCGTGCAAGGCGTGCTTGGCCTCTTTGGACCAGTTGTATCGCTCCCATTCTTTCTTGTAGTACAGACTCTCCGGAACGATATGCTTCAGGCCGAATCCCATGGGCTCGCCACGCGCCGGCCAAAGCTCTACGCCGAGTTCGCCATCCTCCAGCGAGAATGCCTTGGGATACGTCTGCCATGCATCGCGAAGGGAGATGCCTAAACCACGGCCATCATTCCCCGTCATGCGGAGCCAACCCTTCAGGCGTCGCGCCTGCTGCATCTCTTTGCCGTTTTTCAGTAACAGGAGGCAATCGACGTCGCTCTGGTGGAAACAGAAACGGGAATCCGTCGTCCATGCGTCGCGCCAAGCGTCGTCGGCGTTGTTCCCATCCAATCCGACCGAAAGCTCGCCGCCGGATTCCAGGCTGGGACGCAGTCGCAAAGAGATTTCGCGGGCACCGATCGCCGGATCGCGGATCGTCCAAACAATCGTGTGATAAACCCGTACGAAACTCTCGTTCTTGAAGAACTGAAGCCGCAGGTCGAGTTGAGCGACGCGTCTCGCGTACCTGCCGTGGAAGAACGCCAAGCCGCGAATGGTCGCGCGTTGTGAAGTTGCTTCTTCGATCTTCCAGTCCACTTGACCAAGCGTCACGTCAGTGGTCGCCGGATCTAACACCAGTCGATGCGTGGTGGCATCCGCGTTGAGCAACTGTTGCCCGTTGAGGATGATTTTCGGGAACGGCGACGCGGAGGCCCGGAACTCCGCCTGCAAGGGGCCGGTGTCGACTCTTATCGCTTCGTCAACTTGCGAGGCGATTGGTCGAGCTGTGCCGTTGGTCGATTCCACGGGGTATTCGAGCCAGTAGCGCCCGTCCGTCGTCACCGGAAACTTCAGCAGCAGCCATTTCACAAAGCGATGTTCCGGATCCCACCACCCGGTCACTTCGGTGTCCAGGGGCACAACGATACCGTGATCGTCTACAACACGTGCGCAGTCCGATGCGGCGAAAGCCTTCTCTGGAAAGACAACGCCCACCGAAACGGGCACATCCGACAAGACCACCCGCCCTGGCGGTTCCAGGACTTCAAGCGATATTCGCCTGGCAGATTCCGCCCGCGCCCAATTACACGAGACTGCTGATAAAAGGGTCAACGTCGCAAGGCAAACTCTATGGCGTGCCCACATAGGATGAACGGAACGTGTACAATTTCGCACAGGATCCTCCATCATCTACGACCGGATTTCGCGAACGCGAGGAATACAGACAACTGTATTCCTGGTCCATCAATATATTCCCTCACAGGTTCGCCATCGACAGGAGATTGCCGATGTATACTCAATTTGTTGCCGCCCCGAATTCGTTGGGCAGATGGTGGGGGAGGTTCCCAGCGATTTCTGGGCGGCAGCGAATGAGAGAACAGATTGAGGAGCCGTAGGTTTTCGGATAGATTCTCAAAGCTGCCGTCAACTGCCGTGCGTTGTCGGCTGCACCCACGGACAATGAACATTGGGAAGGACGAGCCTAATGAAGGCCCTGAGCTATCTGTGTTTGGCATCCGCGATCAGTCTCTTAATGTGTGAAGCCGCGTCGGCCGACGCTCAGCGTCACCGGGGGCCCGAAGGCTCGGTCCTTGCCAAGGCGCTCGCCGGACCGATGAAGGACGTCGACCAGATCGTCTTTGCCGCACGACTCGGATACGACGATCCCCACTGGTACGCGAACATCGGCTATTACTGTGACGATGAGAACAAGAAGGCATATGCGGGAAACGGCAAGCCGGACGAAGGCAAGCTGTGCATTCTGGACGTGCGCAGCGGCGAGATGACCGTATTGTTCGATGCCGAAGGTGGGTCGATTCGCGATCCCGAGGTGCACTACGACGCCCAGAAAGTACTCTTTTCGTATCGCAAAGCAGGCACGGACTATTTTCACCTATGTGAACTCAATCTCGACGGGACAGAGTTCAGGCAACTCACCTCCGGCGAATTCGACGACTACGAACCGGCCTACCTTCCCGACGGCGGCATCGTCTTCGTTTCGACTCGCTGCCAGTGCTGGGTCAACTGCTGGAAAACACAGGTCGGTGTGCTCTATCGTTGCGATGCCGATGGAGGCAATATCCAGCGGCTGTCCCACAACGCCGAACACGACAACACGCCGTCGGTGCTGCCAGACGGCCGTATCCTGTACACGCGCTGGGAGTACGTCGATCGCAGCCAGGTGGAGTTCCACCATCTGTGGACGATGAACCCTGATGGCACGGGCGAGACGGTCTACTACGGCAACATGCATCCGGGCATTGTGATGATCGACGCCAAGCCCATCCACGGTACGCGCAGCATTGTAGCTTCCTTCTCGCCCGGCCACGGCGTGACCGACCACCAAGGCATTGCCACGATCGTCTCGCCGGCCAAAGGTCCCGATAGCGAATCGACCGCGCGGCGACTGCACAAAGGGCCGCTGATCAAGGACCCCTATCCACTGTCCGCCCATTGCTTTCTTGTTGCCCGGGAACTTCAGATCCTTGTGATGGACGGTTCGGGCAAAACGCATTCGGTATATCGCCACGAAGGTCCCGGCGCTGTGCACGAACCGCGACCCGTGATCCGACGCGAGCGCGAGCGTTTGCTTCCTGCCCGAATTGCCGCCGAACAGCCGACTGGCCAACTGCTGCTCGCTGACGTCTATCTCGGCCGCAACACGCAAGGCATTCGGCGCGGCGACATCAAGAAGTTGTTGGTTCTGGAACTCCTGCCGAAGCAGGTCAACTTCAGCGGCGGTCCAGATCTGGTTTCCTGGCTGGGATCGTTTTCGCTGGAACGCGTGCTGGGCACGGTGCCGGTCGAGGAAGATGGATCGGCGCACTTCGAAGTGCCGGCTGGCCGGCCGGTGTTCTTTGTGACGCTGGACGAAAACGACCGATCGGTCAAGAGGATGCAGAGTTTCGTGAGCGTGATGCCAGGTGAGGTAACCGGTTGTGTCGGGTGCCACGAGCAACGCTCGACGGGCCCGCAACCGCGCGACCTGAGTGACGTGGCCGTCTTCGGGCGAGCCCCGAGCAAAATCGAACCCTTTGTTGGTTTGCCCGACGTAATGGACTTCACGCGCGACATCCAGCCGATTCTCGATCGGCATTGTGTCGAGTGCCACAACTACGAACAGCGTGACGGTGGTGTGTTGTTGACCGGCGATCTGGGACCGCAATGGTCACACAGTTTCTTCAGTCTGTTCGCCCACGGGCAGGTCGCCGATGGCCGGAATGGCTTGGGGAACTCGGCACCGCGCACAATCGGCAGTTCCGCCAGTCCGTTGCTGGACAAACTGGACCAGAGCCACTACGACGTGGCTGTGTCGCCGGATGAATGGCGCACCGTGTGGCTGTGGATCGAAAGCGGCGCACCTTATGCGGGCAGCTATGCCGGCTTGCGTAACGCCAGCGACCAGTCGATCGACTTCACCGCCACGGCGCGGGTCTTTGTCAACGGCAACGAAGTCCTCAAACGACGCTGCAGCGCATGCCACGCGATCGGGGACTTCAAGAACGAAACGGGAAAACCTTTACCGTTTGTTCCGAACATGACAAGGAACTCCCGCGGTTTGAATCGTCCTACGGGGATTCACGAGCGAGTCGTTCTACCAGACGATCCCCTGACGCAATTCAGCGAAAACATCCTCGTGAATCTTACTCGGCCGCACCTGTCACCTCTGCTACTGGGACCGCTTGCCGAGGAGGCCGGTGGGTGGGGAAGCTGCGGTCAAGTGTTTGCGGACACCGACGATGCCGACTACCGAGTGCTGTTGACTCTGCTCGAGAAAGCCAAGTCTGATGCGGATGCCAGACCGCGTTACGCCACACCCGACTTCCGGCCGAATCGGCAGTACATCCGAGAGATGAAGAAGTACGGCATCCTGAAGCCGGATTTCGACGCGGAAAAAGACCCGATCGACATCTTTCAGGTTGATCAGGCCTACTGGCGCTCGTTCTGGTACGAACCGCCGCAACAGTGACGCCCAGCCAAAAGGAACGAACCAATGTGTGCGTGTCGGCTTCTCGCAGCCTGGAGTCTTGCCGTAATCGCCGGGCAATGTTACGCGTCTGAGGCGGATGTGTTTCGGATTGATTTCGAACAGAGCGCTGACTTGGCGGCATACGATGGTTTGGATGTCGGCAATCTGGATGCGGGTATCGTCGAAGGCGGTCCGGACGGCAAAGGGCACTGCCTGCGGCTGCACAACGCGACGCCGGCCACCGCGTGCCCGCTTCGTGTCAGACGACCGATCGAGGTCCAGAAGAACCTGATTCTGTCATTCGACTATCGGGTTGAAATCGAATCGAGATACGACGGGGAATATCTCGGCATGAGTTGGTTTGTCGATGGCGAACAGTGGTTCTGGACCAGCGACCAATTCTCGGCCGAGTGGCGTCACGCCGAGGTCCAAATCGCCAGACTGCGTAGCTCAAACGGCAAGGCGATCCGTCCCGGCCTGAGATTTTCGCATGTGCAGCTTTATGGCCGAGTGAAAGAAGTGACTGAAGTACGAACCGCGACAAAGGCGCGGATGACCGCTTGGTTCGACAACATCCGACTTTTCACCGGCCTGCCGAAGTCGACGCTGACGGACCGGACTCGGGACTCTACTTCGAACCCTCCCATGTTCAACTGGTCGCGATCGGACCAGCCGGTTCGGCAGAAGCTTCAGTATTCGAAAAGCTCTGACTTTCCACAGGACGCGTCGACCGCGGTCGAATTGACGACCAACTTCTTCACGCCCGCAGAACCGATAGAACCAGGCACGTGGTATTGGCGAGTCTGGACCGAGACCGATTTGTCTGAGGGTTGGTCGGACATTGAACGAACTGTCGTCCTGCCGGAGGCGCATCGGTTCATCACCGATCCGGTGCTGACTGAGGATCTGCGCCGTTTGCCACGTCCACGACTTCTGCCGGTCGCCAGACTGGCCGAGCCGAATGTGACGGAAGAGCGCAGGGCGCAATTGGTCCGAAACGCTCGGGAGCTGTACGACCAGGGCGTGCCCGAGCATCCTGGGCCTCATGTGCCCGGCGATCCCCGCTGGCCCACTTGGATTGATTGGTATGGGAAGGTGGCTGGCAAGATCACGGGTGGTACGGGTCGCCGACTGGAGCGGATCGCGCAATATGCCATGCTGACGGAAGACGCAGATGTGATCGAATGGGCGAAGCAAATGGCGCTGGATGCCTGCGATTGGGATCCCGAAGGCGGAAGCGCCATGCGTCGTGGTGATATTGGGGCGCACCACCTGCTGCGCGGGCTGAATTGGTGTTACGACGCGTGCTGTGAATCAATGACGCCGGACGAGCGCAACAGGCTTAGCGGCGTGATCGTTCAACGGGCGAATCAGTTTTACAGGTCACTGAATCCCTTCCGCGGAGGCGAAGCGAACAATCACGCCTGGTTGCGGGCGTTCGGCGTGGCGGAATCGGGAATTGTGCTGGCGGGCGATCACGACCTGGCGGGCGAGTGGGTCGAATACGTTCGACAGCTCTACTTGGGGCAATTCCTTTGCTGTTTGGGATATCAGGGCGACAACAACGAAGGCGTGTCGTATTGGGGCTACGGTCTGATGTTCATCGTGGACTATGCCGACATGATGAAGGCCGTCTGCGGGATAGACCTGTACCAGCATCCCTGGTTGAAGCAGACGGCGCGGTTTCCCATGTATTGTGCTCCGCCGAACGCATGGGCGGTATCGTTTGCCGACACGGGCATGCCGAATCATGGCGCCCGCGGGCCGGCCCAGACGCACCGTGTGCGAGATCTGGCGATTCGGACTCAAGATCCCTATGCCCTGTGGTACAGCGGCCAGCGCGATCCGATCGACGGACTAACGCCCCGCGAGCCCATCGACTTGCTACCATCGATTCACTACCGCCACGTCGGCGTGGCAATCTTCAACACGTCGTTGGTCGACGGCCGCGACGGAGTGACTGTCGCCATGCACAGCGGCCCATACTTCGCCGGCCATCAACACCCGGATCAGAACCACTTCGTGATTCATGCCTATGGCGAGAAACTAGCCATCGATGGCGGATACTACGACTGGTACGGCAGCCCGCACTTCAAGGCGTACTCGATGCAGACGCTGGCCCATAACACGTTGCTGGTCGACGGCGAGGGGCAGGCGATGTGCAAGCCCGGGGCCGATGGCCGAGTAGACGTGTATTTCGACTCGCCCGGTTATGGTTACGTCGTGGGCGACGCATCCGATCCCGATGTCTACGGCGGACGGTTGAATCGTTTCGACCGGCATGTTCTTTTCATCAAGCCTGGCTTTGTGCTCGTACACGATCTCGTGGCATCCGACGCCGCGGTACGATACGACTGGATGCTGCACGCGATTGTCCCGATCGAAGTGGATTCCGAAACGAAGTCGTTTTCGATTCGATGCGAGGAAGCCGCGTTGCATGGACGGTTCTTCAGCCCAGCGCGTGTTGCCCTGGATGTGAAGACCGGATTCCCCGCCGAGCCGGTAAACCGTTACAGCACCGATCCGGTCCCACCGAAAAACTACTTTCCCGAATCGATCCTCTACGCGACGCCAGCCGAAAAGGCGTCGGAGGGAGAGTTCTTCGCGGTGATGCAAATTCAGCGACTGGGCGCGAACGCGCAGCTCCAGGCGACAATGGATCGACTTGATGCGGACGGCGCCCATGCCGTCCGTCTGCAATGCGGCGATCGAACGCACTTAATCCTATCTCGCAGTCACGGCGCCGAAGGCACAATTCGATCCGCGGATTTAGAGACCGACGGTCAATTGGCGGCGATCGAACTGGCGGCCGACGGAACGATACTCCGCGCAGTGGCGGCGGATGCGAAATACTTGCGATACAAAGGCCGAGTGCTATTCGAGTGCGCCGAGCTAACAAACTGGGCAATGCCCTAGATCTGCAACTGCTCGGCCTTGGGTGTCACCTTTCTGATATTGGGCGTGATGTCGGCGTCCACGTTGCCCAGGGACCAGGCGATGCCACCCAACAGGATCTGCTGGACGGTCTTGTTGGTCCAAACGTCTTCGCGATGGCCCATCGAGCAGAAGAAAACGCGTCCTTTGCCGTGCATCCGGGCCCAGGTGGCTGGGAACGGCGGCCGCTGATACATGGCGCCTTTCATCCCCTCCGTCTCTTGTACCAAGATGACGTGGAGATCGTCAGCAAAGTCCTTCATGGCGTACCATTCGTCCATCAGCCGGAATGAATCGCCGATGCCTTTGGCACCAGGGAAACTGGGCGATACGACTTTCATCCCGCCTTCCTGCTGCGCGCCGTGAGATACGAATTTGCAGCCCACCATCGCCAGGTACGGATCGTCGGGCGCCGAATTGCGTCCCCAGTAGCACGAGGAGTGCAAACCCACAAACGGTTTTCCTGCAGCAACGGCCGCCAAGAGTCGTTTGCGTCCTTCGGGCGACATGGGCGGAGCCTTCCGCACGCTCGGCAGGAACAGGTCGCCGCACGAGTAGAACACCAGGGCGTCGTAGCGATCCAAATCTCCGTCAAACACGCGTCCGTCCTTGGTGCACTCCACCTCGAATCCCGCCTCCTTGCCCAGTTCGATCAGTATCTTGTCGGAGTGACTCAGACCGTCTGCACCCGGCCCCACAACCGAATGTTCGTATTCCACACTTCGAGTGAAGTACAGCAACTTATGCTTTTTCTTCTCCGCTGCCGCGGTCCAGCCAAACGGGAAAGTCGACAACCCCATCACGGCAGCGGAACTGGCCGCCAGCATTTCACGACGATGCATCGTAGTATCTCCAACGCTCGAGGATGACTCAAAGGTTCACGAACAAGGGGAACAGCTTCATCGAAGCATAACACAACCCAATGCACGAATCACTGACCAACCGCCGGTTTTCGGGTACGCAGCCTGAATATGCGCTCGTGGCACCTTCATCGGCACGTCCCGGGTATCTCTATTGCCTAATGGCCGGGTGTCCCAATAACCCGTATCGCCGGCCAGCCTGGAACGCGGTCCAGAAGAACGCGACGCAACGGCCATCGCGCACAACCGGTGTGATGTGACCGCTATAGGCCAGGCCACGCGGCTGAGTGCGCACGTATCGCGTGGAGGCGTTCGACGACGTGAAGGGCCCGTCCGGTTTTGGGCTACGAAGATGCGCGATCTGCATACTACCGATGTACGGGTGCTCGATGATGAACATATGCATCGAGTCGTCAGCCCAGACGGCCCCGGTCAGCTCCTGCGCCCGCACGCTTTCCGGCCGAGGCGTCACCTCGACAGCCTTCGGCCAGGAACCGGGGTCGGTGGGCGTGGTCGATGCGGTGTGGACGATCCGATAACCTGGCGGCCCCGTTCGTCGATGGTAGAGGTGCAATCGTTCGTCGCCTGGCACGGTTACTACGGCTGGGTCGTCGTCCTCGCCGGGCAGGTCACTGATTGGCTTGAGCGTTTCTGTCCACGGCAGCTTCTCCGGATCGGCCCCTGACCACGCCAAGCCAATTCCCCGCTGTGAAAAGTTGGCCAAACGCCGGCCACTGAACGGGACGTAGAGCTTGCCTTTGTAGTAAGCCATTCCGGCGGGACTCGCGACTCCGTAGCCATCATGCGTTTCGCCCGGAATACCCTTGCGCACAGCCACACCGTGATAGGTCCATTCCTCCAAATCTACGCTGGACCACAGATGCAGTTCGGTGCCGTACGTGTTGGGGTGATGTGGGCTGGTGAGCGGCACGACATCCGCGATCAGGTAGAACTTTCGCTTCACCGGATGCCACGCGACCGAGTGCTCACGAATGCTAGCTTCGCCGACAGAGGAATCGGGGGTCAGTTGGACGCGATAGGTGACATTGGGATCAAACGCCACCGTCTGCGCCGCCGACACGGCAACCACATTGGCCAAAACAAAGCCAACACACGATACAAGACACCGTTCAAACGTCATTCATCTACCCTGGCCTTTAGCCACGCGTAAATGCTCGCACCAATCTGCTTGTAGCCAAGATCGTTGGGATGCACACCGTTGTTCGTTGGATATCCGTCCACCGGATCGAGATTCAACTGAGTGGGTACCACATACAATCGTTCCGTTTCGCGATTGGCGAAACGGCTGATTTCGCGCTGGACCAGCCGGTGTTGAATTCGTTTCCAGCCCCAACGGTGATATCGGCCTTTGTAGTTCGCCTGAAAGCCTTCCTCGCGACTGTTGGGCGGCGTTGTCAGGCAGATACCCAACTGGGCCTTGGGCGCGGCTTCTCGAAAGGCGGCCAACAGTGCATCCGCGTGGACCATCATGGCGTCGATGCGGGCGTCGATGGCTGCCGGGTCATCCGGATTGGCGCTGAAGCAATCATTGATACCAAGTAGGAAGGTGACGAAATCAGGACGCTGGCCATCACACTCTTCATCGAAGTATCGCTTCAGATCCACCCCAGGCTTCCCGTCGGCACCAAGGTGAACGAAAGGGCTGCTTCGCTTTCGATACGTGCCGTCAGGGTTTGGCTCGTAGTGCGCGGCGAATCGCTGCCACGTCCAGCCGCCATAGCCTTCATGAGCAACGCCGTCGGTTGCCTTTGACGGTTTGTGTGTGCCAAGCATTGTCCAATTGAGGTTGCCGGGCATCGACAGCAGTCGGGCGATCTCGTTCGAATACGTAGTAGCGTGCGTGAGGCTGTCGCCCACGATCAGCAACCGGATCGTTCGTCCCGCGCCGGCATTGGCCGAGACGACTCGCAATGTGGTCGTGGCGCGGCCCAATTCCTTTGCGTCGGCGTCACGGACGGTCACGGTAAGCGCGTGATCGCCAACATTCGCAGCCTTCGGCGTCACGGTCCATCGCCGCTGTTCGGCTTTGCCGATATCGCACTCTACCTCGAACCGATATGCCTCGGGTGTTTCGGTTAGCACCACATTGTCGTAGTAGATGCTCGTTTCGACTCCGGGAACGGCATAGAACTCCCCGGGTAGCGTCAGTTGCAGCGGACCAGCGCGATCGTCGGCCAGACAGGTCGCCGTGCTCAGTACGCAGGCAAGAAGGACCGTAATTCGCCCTCGAAGCCCGGATCGACCATGCCCGTTGAATCTAGCGGTATCTTCTTTCACCGGTTGCTCTCCTTTGACTAATGCACAGAGATTGGCCGCCTCGGTGTGCTCGCCACAAATGGGGCACGGCTTCCAGGATAAGCCCCCGGCACCAACAGCACAACACAATCTGGCCACGTCCCACTGCTTTCAGAAGTGCGAAGCATTGGTAGAATATCCTCGCGCCGAACGCACCCGATTCCGGGTATCGCCTCAACTCGATGATCGCCGAACTGCCTCGCTAAGGAGAGAACCATGACCGCCAAGCCGACAAAGGATGAACTTCGCCTGCTATCGAGCCGTGACCGACTTCTCCATCTGATCTATACGCAGCAGCTTTCACGCGGCCTGCTGGAAGATCTTTTTGTCGTTGCCGAGAAGGCGAGAGGCATGTACGCGAGCGGTATTGGCGCCAAGTTTCTTCAGAACTGTCTGCCGAACAAACGAGCGCTCCTTTACTTTGTTCAGCCGTCGACTCGAACGTTCCTTTCTTTCCAATCAGCAGCCGAGATCTTGGGAATATCCACAGCTCGCGTGACCAGCACGTCGACGTCGTCGGAAGCCAAAGGCGAGACGCCGTTGGACACCGTACACGTTTTCGCCATGTATCATGACCTGATCGTCATGCGGTACCCGGAAGCCGGTTTCGCGTCCAAATGCGCTCAGTACTTCCGTGAGCGGGACTTGCCGAAACACATCATCAACGGCGGTTCGGGCATGGATCAACACCCCACGCAGGCACTATTGGACGTCTATACGCTGCACCGCGAGTTCTATCGCAAAGGTGGTATCGACGGCAAACGCATACTCGTGGCCGGCGATTTAGCTCGTGGTCGTGCGGTGAGGTCGCTCATCTACCTGCTGAGCAAGTTCGAAGACGTCAAAATGGATTTGGTGGCGCCGGCTTCGCTCGGTCTGCACGACGATATCAAGGAGCACATGCAGGAGAACGAGATGCCGTTCCGCGAGAGCGAGAACATTGGAGATTTCATCAGCGAAGCGGATGCCGTGTATATGACCAGGGTCCAGGACGAGTACGATGACGTCGAGCCGGGTGGCGAGCTGGACTACGATCGTTGCTCACTCACACCCGCGACACTTGACGCAATGAGTCCCAACTGTGCCATCTTGCACCCCCTTCCACGAAGAAGCGAGATTCCCGTTAGCGTCGACTCCGACTCGCGAGCCAGATACTGGGAGCAAGTGGAAAATGGCATGTGGGCTCGCGTGGCCCTGATCGCCCATGTGCTTGAGTGCGATCTCAGGATCAAAACCGCCTGACGCGTATTGTCGTCTGGCGGATGGAAGACATTCGCCCGAACCGAAGGAGCCCCGCAGCATGCGATGCGCAAGGTTTGCGATTGTCCCGCTCGTTCTGCTCACGGGAGTTTCTGTTGGTTCGGCGACACTCACGGATGAACAGTGTGAGGCAATCCGCCAGAAACACGCAGAGTACGGCCAGCAGTTGTGCGAACGGACCTTGGAAGACGAGAAAGCAGGCGATTTGCAGTTCGGGCTGGCTGGATTGTGGCTCAACAGAAAGACGGACGAGGCGAACGAGCGATTGCGGCAGGGGCTTGCCAAAGTAATCCAAGACGACCAGATGACGCCCGAAGTGGCGACGCGATTCAAGTGGGCGATGCGAGGCTGGCTGCGTGTCCACTACCTGTTCCATGATCGGAGCACCTTCTATCCAGGCCGGCTGGCACCCGACGTTCAACATCTGCTGGAGAATATGTTCTGGAATTACGCCTGTGCCAAGAGCAGCATGGCACGAGCCAAGTTGGAGCACATCTGGTTCATCCAGGGCAGCGAAAACCACGACATGATGGATCTGAGCAACGCATTCTTGGCGTTGCAGGTGGTGTATAATTTGCCGGACTTCCGAGACCGGAAACTGCCGGACGGCCACACGGCCGACGAACATCGGCAGGCGTGGAACGAATACTACAAGCTCTATTGCGACGAAAGGGCCAAAGGCGGCTTGTTCGTCGAGATCTCGCCGACCTATGGCAAGTACTTCCTTCCGGAACTGGTCAATATCTGGGAGTTTTGCGGAGACCCCGTGCTGCGGAAAAAGATGGAGATGCTGCTGCACCTGACCTGGGCGGACTGGGCGGTAGAATCGCTCGGAGGAATTCGAGGCGGCGGCAAGACACGGAGCTATCAAGGACATTATTCGCAACGCGGCACAAGCGATTCGTGGAGCGCCATGGGGCGGATCCAGACAGGCCAAGGCGATTGGTTCCCGACGCAGCATTACGAGGCGCAGTACGTGCTCGCCACGACAAAGTACCGTCTGCCCAACGTGGTCATCGACATCGCGCTCAATCCGATCGAACGCGGCCAATACGTGTATCAATCGCTACGCCCGGCAAAGCTGGCGGAGGATTCGAGCGAAATAGGCGATAACACTAGCGGCTACTGGATGGATGGAAAGCATCCCCGCATGTTGCGCTACAGCTACTGCACCCCGGACTACATCCTTGGTTCGTGGATGCTGGATCCGCAAACGGACTACGCTGCGGTCAATACTCAAAATCGTTGGCAAGGAATCACCTTTGCGACAGACAAGAACGCGCGAGTGTTTCCACAATGCGTGGGCCTGCGCAACGGCAAGACCTACAACCAGCACGTAGCGGTCCAGCACGAAAACGCCATGATCGTGCAGAAAAATCGCAGCAAAAGCAAACAAGTCGGGCCGATGCGGGTGCTTTTTGGGCGAGGCATGAGACAACGCTTGCTCGAAAAGGATGGCTGGCTGTTTCTCCAGGAAGGCGAAGCCTACTTGGCGGTAGGCATCCTGCCGAGGGACAACGATGTAGACACGCACGGCTATGCGTGGGAGGATGGATGGCTGGTTCCCGCTGATGACTTGGCACCGGTCGTGTTTGTCGCCGGACGGCAAGAGCGTTTTCCTTCACAAGATTGTTTCATCGCGCACGTACGACAGCACTCGATTACATGCACCACGGAAATGGTGCAGTACGCCTTCGAGAATTCCTTTGGGAAAACAACGACGCTCACACTTTACGCCGATGGCCGCAAGTTGCCGGAGGTGAATGGCAGTCGTATCAACTTGGCTCCGCAGAAGGTCTATGACTCCCCATACCTCAAAGCGGATCATGGCCGCGGCCTTATCACCATCCAGAAGACACCGCGCAAGATGACGCTTGACTTCGAACGGAATCTGATCGTCGAAGAAGACCTCTGATCGAGGGACCTGCTTGGCGCAACGACCACAGGCGAGCCCCAACGGGGTGCTCCTATGTTAGCCCAGGGTGGAGCGACGTGAGTCCGCGAACGTCGCGCAACCCTGGGTGGGGAAGACGATTCATGCCAAAACCCCCGAGGGGGTGGCCCTAATCGCGAAACGGCTCCGCAGTTAGGGCCGCCCCGTTGGGGCTTTCGTTCTCATCTAACTCGTTTCCCAGGGTTGCGCGACGAGCGTAAGCGCGCTCGTCGCTCCACCCTGGGCTGGCGTGGGGCCATCCCTTCGGGATTACCGCGATCCCTCGACCTTGTGTTTGAACAACTCCGCCAGGTTCAGTGTTGCCAGCGGTTTGCTTGTGGCGGGTGGGTGGGCGCTAATGGCTAAGTGCAGCTTGAGAGACTCGGGCTCGAAGATCATCGTGTGCAGGGTGTTGGATCGCCTAGCATCACGCGTCGCTTGGGCCACGTCGGATCGGGTAAGCGGATTTTCTCGCTGCCAGTACTTTTTCAGCTTTGCATAACGCGACGAGTTCCTCCGTACGCGTAGCTGGGGTGTGCGAAATTGGTTGGTGGCCGCCAAAAGATGATCTTCGGCGCGACGGGTGACGATATTCTGTGTAGTGATTTCCAATACCGCGGATCGCCGCGTGTCACAGGCGGCCAGGATCACCCATGTGGTATATTTGCCGCCTCTCAGCAAGCGTTGAGCCTCTTCGATCGTGCTGCACTCCTCCAGGATGCGACGAAACGTCAGGTAGAGCGGGGTTCCCAACGGATTGAGCTCGGGTGAACCGTCGGCCGAGTCGTACGCGGTGAGCGAGGCAATGGCCAAACCCGCGTCGTTTATGCCGGAGATCACGCCGCCGAATCCGGGAAAGCCCACCGAGGCAAAGGCGTGTCGGCCTTTGGGTCGGTAGATCGTCACCAAGCTCAAGCGGTCAATGCAGCCGTAGGAAGGCAGGTCGAGGTTACGGCCGAAGAGCATTTGACTCGTGGCGCTACGTTCCGGCTCGACGATGAAGGCCGAGCAGTTGGCCACGTCGCGAACCTCGAACAACACGTTCAGGGCGATCAGGGCGTCGGCCTCTTCCTTGCTGATCTTCGCGTGCCGCGAGGCCGCATCCAGTTCACGCCGGAAGCGATCGGGGACCCGCTGCATGGCCCCTCGCCCCATTCCGACGATAACCGGCCAGGCTGCACCACCCCACGCCTCTCTCTCGACGATCGCCTTCGGCAGTCCGCATAGCGGGCGCAGCGGCTCGACAAGCAACGCGCCCTGCTGCCTGCCCATTTCCTCGGGATCGCCGGCAAGAAAGAGCACCGGTATTCCCTGGATGATCTTCAGTTCGCCGCCTTCCGCACGGGCCTCTCGAAATGGCTGTTCAGCCACGGCGAGCCCACCAGGAATGTCCCGGGTGATGTCCGTAACCAGTTTGCCAACGTCGAACCGCTGGCCTGGCTTCAAGGACTGGATCGTTCTTACGTCATGCGTTTCCTGATTAAAGTGGATTCCGTACATCAGCCCAAGCGGTACGTCGGGCACGACGTTTTCCAGCGTGAACTTGCCGTCCGCGTGGGGCGGCCACCCTCGTTGATCTCCTCCTGCAAGACGATAGTAGTCGCTGTAGCAGAAATCGACGTAGTCCTCTTTGGTGAGCTGGGATACCTGCGTGTCGAAGCTCAAGAACAACCCGACTCGCGCATCCTCGACAGGCGTGCCGCCCCGCGTGACACACTGGCCAACAATCGTGGCGGTCGGCTGCAACCGGACCGAAACAGGCCCGGCGGGCGTTTGCGGTGTGATGTCGTAGATCGCTCCGAGTTTGCGAGAATCGTCGATCAGAAGCACGCGAGTGGTCCGTTCCGGGTCGAGGCCCTTAATCTCAATCTTCCCGTCGGTGAATTTGCCGAGCCACATATACACGTGGTCGTGCTGCGCGCCATGGCCTTCCCATTTCGCGCGAACCATCTCCAGCGCCTCTCCGTCCGGCCCGACCGCCTGAAGCTTCACCGTCCGACCGCGCCGCAGCCGTATGACCACTTCTTCCAATGCCCCTTCCGATGGCACTTCGATCGCAGTCAGACCCATCGGCATCATACGGCCATGCCACCAGGTTCTTCTGGGTGCAAGGTCACCGATGTCCGGCGAACGGACGTAAGGCCCGTCGGGCACTTCGACCAGCAAGTAGCCCGGACCGGTCGGCACCGTCAAGGCGAACTGGCCCGATTCGTCCGCGAAAACCTGACGCTGGAAATCGTAGTCCTCCTCCTTCTCGCAAAGCGGATTCTTTTTCGAGAAGCGGTAAACGATACTGGCACCGGCGACCCGCTTCCCAGTGGTCTGATCGACCACACAGCCGCGGACGATTCTTCCAGGATCCAGTTGAATGTCTTTTACCAGTCTTTCGGCGCTCGTCCGGCCTCGTTGCCGCATGTTCACTGCTAGGTACCCGGAGTCGTGCGAGGGATAGAAGCTGAAGGAGTATTCTCTCCCCTCTCGGCTGTTCACGCGGTACCGGCCTTGTTCGTCAGTGCGCGCGTAGGCCCCGTAGGTCCTGCCGCCAGGATCGAAGTCCGAAGCGACGACACCGACCACCACGTCCGCCAGCGGCTCGCCCGTATCCGACTTCGTCACTTGCCCCTCGACTGGACGAACTCGCTTGAACGCGAGGCGGAACTTCGGCGGGAGTGACATCTCCTCGTCGCTCTCCTGGCCTTCGTCGAGTCGCGTGTCGACATAATACTCCACGACCGCAAAGTCGGGATGGGTGAACTGCAACGCAACGTAAGACTCGGCCGGCATCCCCGTCAGTGTGAACGCCCCATCCGCGTCTGTGCGTATAGATTTGGGCCAGTACTCAGGCAGGTTTTCGTCGGCTATATCGCGTGGCACTGCCAACAGCATCTCGTCAGCAGGCACATACGCTCCTCTTACCGTCACCAGCGCTCCGGCCGCCGGTGTGCCTCTTGGAGTGAGCAGATGCCCTTGGATCGGCACCGCCTCGGACAGGCGGACCTCCAGGTCTCCTGTCCAGCGCTCTGACGTCGAGTTCCCGCGTCTTGTGATTAAGCCACTGTTGAAACGAAGGATTGCTGTCGGGGCGATCGGGGCGGAGAGGCCAAATCCGTCCGCCGCCACGATCAGTCCCGGCGAGGAGTCTTTGGGCCTTGCCGGCGGAATAGGCATATCGAAATGGCCGCTCGCGTCGGTGCGCGTCTGACCGAGTATCTTGGGGCCCGACCACGGTGTGATCTCTTCCCAATCACTCGGCCAGGCCATTATCGGAAGCTTGCCCGTGAGTATTGGATGACTTGTGTCGGTGGCCACCAAATAGACTCTGGCTCCGGCGACAGACGACCCATCGGGGGCAAGGACTTTTCCCTTCACCCGCTCGGGAAGTGACGCCGCGTCGACGGTTTCGCCTTCGGCTTGGTCGGCCATTGCGACGAGCATCTCCTCCGCCTCAGCAGGCTCCGCCGCCACCGTACCGTCTTCCGATGAAACCACCGTGGGAGCCTCTGCGGGCACTGCGCGTGCCGACCACGGTAACGCCAACAGCGCCGCCAAGCCTACCACCACGAATCCGCCGCAGGACATTCGTCTGCGTATTTGCCCTCCGACGATCATTTCCAATCTCCTTGTAAGCGGCCCAATTTGTCCGAAACCAGCAGCGACAGCAGGCGTCGCGGGGCGTTGGCGAGCTAGAAACTCCACGGTGGTGAGCAGTGCGTGAGCGTAACCTTTCGCGCCGCCCGGCACGGCCCACAGAACCCATGCGTCACAACATTGCTCCTCCGCCTGATGCAGACGACGGCGCGCGAGCCAGACAATCGGGTGCCACCAATAGAGGCCCAGTATTGCGGCTTCGAACCAGCGCCTCAGGTGATCGCCGCGGCGATAATGAGCCAACTCGTGGGCCACTAGCGCTGTCTGATCTTCTTTCCCAAGCTGACCGAGCAGATCCCTCGGCAATACGATGACCGCACGTCGTCGATATCGCCAAACGAGCGGCGGAACGCGCGCCGCCAGCACACGGATTTCGGGGATGTGTCTCAGTCCGAATCGTTCGGCCAGCCGCCGTGCCTCGGCTTGAAGATATTCCGGCGCAAGATCAGCTCGACGAACGAATCGGCCAAAACGAAACAAGCGAACCGTTGCGAGAGCAAACCAGAAAACCGAGCCGATCAACCAGATAGCCAAGACAACGATGGCCCATGGTATGCGAATGACCGATAACCAGGAGACCAGTGACCAGTCTTCCGGTGCGTTGTCGACTGTCGTCGCAGGGGTTGGCTTTGTGGGCCCGGACGCCTCCAGTTCGGCCCGCGCGGGCAAGGCTTCATCGTGCACCGTCGGTTCGGCAGTCACCGCTTCGGGCACCATTTCGAAAGGCGATGCGGTGTCTTGCCTGGCTTCCCGGTCCGAGTTGTAACCCGTCGACGGAATGTCAATATCTGTCGTTTCGTTACCTGCCAACGCAACCTCTTCCTCCACGCCAAACGAAAACGGCAAATGGACGATGGGAGGAGTCACCAGCTTGAGCAGGACCAACACCCAAAGCCAATAGACCACCTCGGGCCGCCGCACGAAACGCGTGGCTGTGGCCACCACCACGGCCAGGATCGTGGCAAGAACCGCGTTGGAGACAACGGTCTGGAAGAACGTGTCCATTATTCCGTCCTCTGGTTTCTCAGTTCTGGAACCGGATCATTCCGCTTTGTCGATCAACTCGCGAAGCGCTTTTCGCTGTCGGTCTGTCAGTTCTGTGCTCTCGACCAAATGAACGAGCAACGGTGTCAGAGAGCCGCCGCAGAGATTCTCAGCCAGATTCTCCAGTCCTTCCCCAATGAGTTCGGACCGCTGAACGGCCGCGCTGAAAGTGTGCTTGAACGAGCTGCGATCGCGTTCGACATGGCCCTTGTTCTCAAGCCGCTCGAGCAGCTTTTGAACAGTCGCGTACGCCGTCGTGGAAACCTCGCCGTAGATCTCGTTGGTAATCTCCCGGATAGTCGCTGCGTCGCGACTCCACAGCACTTCCAGGATCGCGAGTTCGTACTCGCTAACGCTAAGGTTAGTCTGTCCCATAACAGCCTCCGATCCAATGTAAGTCAGTCTGACTGATGTCAGTCTAAGTCAAGTTGACTGATGTGTCAATAGTCTTTTGGCGACTTGACGAGTTTTTTCCGCAGCCGTCGGAGCGGCATGGTGCGAGCAGATCTGCCCCGGCGAGAGAACTTGAATCCGACACGCAGTTACATCAAACTGATTGACGTATTGAACAAATGCCGCGTCAAGATCACGTTTGACGGCTGGATTCGTAGGCCGGAACAAGTCCGCGCAGTTCCGGCATCTGTCCGCATTCGCGCCGTAACTGCGCGGACTTGTTCCGGCCTACCCGCCATTTTCGATTAGACGCGGTGCTAAAACTTGAGGAGATTTGGATGGCTGAGAACAGAGTGCCGGTTTTGAAGCAGTTATGCGAGGGAATCGTTGGGACCGTACGGAAGTGGATGCGAGCGGGTGTTTCCGTTTTGGGTTTGCGGAGGACCGCAGAGGGCGCGAGTTCAGCAAACAGGGCGACTCGCAGAAGACTGCTTGGCACGTTGGGCGTCTTGCCGGTCTTTGGCGTCTTTTCGTACCAGTCCACGAAGCCCAAACCAAAGGGGGAAGCGGATGCGGGGGCTGGTTTGGCGATCATCACTGAGTCCGACAAACGAGAGTGTGCAAGGCTCAAAGCATTGGATCTGGACGATCCCAAAGTCGCGGCCAAGCAAAAGCAGATGCCCACAGGGAAGATCGGCAATATGTCCGTGGGACGTCTGATCAGCGGCAGCAACTTGATCAGCATGAATATGCATGCGCGGGACCTGCATTATGTACGCTCGCTTGCCTC